>NZ_CP063117.1:648750-1297500 GCF_014931375.1 Haemophilus parainfluenzae | reverse complement strand
AATTGAGAAAATGGCAAGAGATGAAAAATTTGCAGATGACATTTCAGCACTTATTCAGAAAGTGGTTTAACATACATATAAAAAGTGCGGTTAATTTTTGACCGCACTTTTTGTTTACTTCCTTCTTAAAGAAACTTCTCCGGCATTAAAATACCGCTCGCCTTCATCTGTTATGACTTTTAAGTAACCTAGTTTATCAATTCCCTGCTCTATACCTGAAATCGCACCTTGTTCAGTAAAGACATTCACTTCATCACCAAAAAATTCATTATAGTTTATCCATTGTTGCATGAATTCCTCATCAATGCCCTTTTCTTCAAATTTAGCTAATCGAGAATAAATGCGCTGAATTACTTTAATAAGGATCGTCTCACGATCTATATTTGGATCCTGTTCGGTTAGCTGCGCATACGGCTGACTAATTTCGGTTGATTGGGGTAACTTCACATTAATTCCAATACCAATCACTAAGTTTAATAAACCATTCTTATTATTAATAATTTCTACTAATATGCCACCTAGTTTTCGCCCTGAAAGCAAAATATCATTTGGCCATTTCACTTTCACATTTAACGCTTCTGCAATAGCCAAACCAATCACTAAACTTAATCCATCCAATGCTTTTTTAGGATCTATCGTCCAATAAAAACTGAAAATTAACTGCCCTGCAAACGGTGAAAGCCATTGGCGACCACGACGTCCCCGTCCTGCCGTTTGATATTCTGCCAAGCACAAATCACCTTTTTTTAATTGATTAATTTGATTCGTTATAAATTCATTTGTTGAAGAAATAGTTCGATGATAATGCACGGAATAAGGGAAAAGTGCGGTCGAAATTGCTTGCGGATTTAACAAGGGCATTTCTGGCACAAACAGATAAACCTCACTTTCTTCTCGAATATTCAATCCTGCTTCTCGCAATAATGCCATTTCTTGCGCCAATTCACTTGACGTAATATTTAAAAACGACATCAAATCTGACCGCACTTTAGGTTGGCAATCCGATAAACACTCCAATAACGATGGCATATTCATTCCTTCTTATAAAAACCTTGGCAAATCTTACCATAAAAGAGAAAAATTTCATTTTCAACCACATGAAAAATCTGTATAATCCCGGCGCAATATTTTTTGACACACTTTTAACAGCGAGATATTGCCATGCTTAGAATCAAACAAGAAGCGCTTACTTTTGACGACGTTCTACTCGTCCCAGCTCATTCAACTGTTCTTCCGAACACAGCTAACCTCTCAACTCAACTCACCAAAGAAATTCGCTTAAATATTCCTATGCTTTCTGCTGCGATGGATACTGTCACAGAAACCAAATTAGCGATCTCTTTAGCACAAGAAGGTGGCATCGGCTTTATTCACAAAAATATGACGATCGAACGCCAAGCGGATCGTGTTCGTAAAGTGAAAAAATTCGAAAGTGGTATTGTTTCTGAACCGGTGACTGTTTCACCAGATTTAACCCTTGCAGCACTTGCTGAAATGGTGAAGAAAAACGGCTTCGCAGGCTACCCTGTTGTCGATGCTGAAAATAACTTGATTGGTATCATCACTGGCCGCGACACGCGTTTCGTAAAAGATTTAAGTAAAACCGTTTCACAATTAATGACGAAAAAAGAAGACTTGGTCACCGTAAAAGAAGGTGCAAGTCGTGAAACGATTTTAGAATTAATGCACAAAAACCGCGTAGAGAAAGTGCTTGTTGTAGATGATGCTTTCAAATTAAAAGGTATGATCACCGTTAAAGACTTCCAAAAAGCGGAACAAAAACCGAACGCATGCAAAGATGAATTTGGTCGTTTACGCGTAGGTGCAGCTGTAGGCGCGGGTCCAGGTAATGAAGAACGTATTGATGCATTAGTGAAAGCCGGTGTTGATGTGTTGTTAATCGACTCTTCTCATGGTCACTCAGAAGGCGTATTACAACGCGTTCGTGAAACTCGTGCAAAATATCCAAACTTACCTATCGTTGCGGGTAACGTAGCAACGGCTGAAGGTGCTATCGCATTAGCTGATGCGGGTGCAAGCGCAGTGAAAGTAGGTATCGGACCAGGTTCAATTTGTACTACTCGTATCGTAACCGGTGTAGGTGTTCCACAAATCACCGCTATCGCAGATGCAGCGGCGGCATTAAAAGATCGTGGCATTCCAGTTATAGCTGACGGTGGTATCCGTTTCTCTGGTGATATTGCAAAAGCTATCGCTGCAGGCGCAAGCTCTGTAATGGTTGGCTCGATGTTTGCCGGTACTGAAGAAGCACCAGGTGAAATCGAACTTTATCAAGGTCGTGCATTTAAATCTTACCGAGGTATGGGTTCATTAGGTGCGATGGCGAAAGGCTCATCTGACCGTTACTTCCAATCTGATAACGCTGCAGACAAACTCGTACCAGAAGGTATTGAAGGCCGTATTCCATACAAAGGTTACTTAAAAGAAATCATCCACCAACAAATGGGTGGCTTACGCTCTTGCATGGGCTTAACTGGCTGCGCAACCATCGAAGAATTACGCACGAAAGCAGAATTCGTTCGCATTAGTGGTGCAGGTATTAAAGAAAGCCACGTTCACGATGTAACTATTACTAAAGAAGCACCAAACTATCGTATGGGCTAATAATGAATAGTAACTCTAATTTATAAGATATTCTATAAATTAGAGTTCTCAACAAAAAGGTTATTTGAAATACTTATAGTTAGGAATCAAAATGAAAAAACTTTTAATACCTATTTCTTTTTTATTAATATCTTGTTCAACTTCTACAGTCCAACAGGTACCACAGGAACAACCTAAAGTAGAAATCCAAAAAATTTCACTTCCGGCACTATGTTATGATGTTGAAAAGAATCAACTAAGAGCAGAAACGGTTTGGAAAGACAAACCTGTAGCTATTCCTGCTAAAGTTGCTAAGATAGGTAGCACTTATAGTAACTCTAAATTTATAAAAATTGATAATAATAAAGCTATGGCCATTATTGCAAATGACCCTGTCGATATAAATAGTCTTATTTCAGTCAATAAATCTGATGACGTTACTGTAGTGGGATTAATTGATAATGTAAGCATCGCAGAATTTCAAAAAGATAGCTATGAACGTTATAAAAAAGAGGATATAGCATCTCAAGTAGACGAAGCTTATTGTACAGTATATTTAAAAAAATATGGGACGTATAAATAGAGATAATCATGACAAATATCCACAACCATAAAATTCTGATCCTCGACTTCGGTTCACAATATACTCAGCTGATTGCACGTCGTGTGCGTGAAATTGGCGTGTACTGCGAACTTTGGGCGTGGGATGTAACTGAAGAACAAATCCGTGAATTTAATCCAGACGGTATCATTCTTTCTGGTGGTCCAGAAAGTACGACTGAAGCAAACAGCCCGCGTGCACCTGAATATGTATTTAATGCCGGCGTGCCTGTATTGGGTATTTGTTACGGTATGCAAACCATGGCGATGCAACTTGGCGGTTTAACTGAAACCTCTGATCATCGTGAATTCGGCTATGCCTCTGTTTTAATGGATAATCCAACCGCACTTTTCGCTCATTTAAATGATGGTGACAGCAAATTAGATGTATGGATGAGCCATGGTGATAAAGTAACTCGCTTACCTGAAAACTTCCAAGTTACTGGTACGACTCCAACCTGCCCAATTGCCGCGATGTCTGATGAAAGCCGTCGTTTCTACGGCGTACAATTCCACCCAGAAGTGACCCATACTACAAAAGGGTTGGAATTATTAATGAATTTCGTGGTGAATATTTGTGGTTGCGAAACAAAATGGACAGCAGAAAACATTATCGAAGATGCCGTTGCTCGCATTAAAGAGCAAGTGGGCGATGATGAAGTGATTTTAGGTTTATCTGGTGGTGTGGACTCTTCTGTGGTTGCATTACTTTTACATCGTGCTATCGGCAAAAACTTACACTGCGTATTCGTAGATAACGGCTTACTCCGCTTACACGAAGGCGATCAAGTCATGGAAATGTTCGGTGATAAATTCGGCTTAAATATTACCCGTGTTGATGCTGAAAGCCGTTTCTTAGGCGAACTTGCAGGCGTATCGGATCCTGAAGCAAAACGTAAAATTATCGGTAAAGTGTTTGTCGATGTGTTCGATGATGAATCGAAAAAACTTACTAATGTAAAATGGTTAGCACAAGGTACGATCTACCCTGATGTCATCGAATCCGCAGCAAGCAAAACTGGTAAAGCGCATGTGATTAAATCACACCACAACGTAGGTGGCTTACCTGACTATATGAAACTTGGCTTAGTTGAACCTTTACGTGAATTATTCAAAGACGAGGTACGTAAAATCGGTTTAGCATTAGGCTTACCAGCTGAAATGATCAACCGTCACCCATTCCCTGGTCCGGGTTTAGGTGTGCGTGTATTGGGTGAAGTGAAAAAAGAATACTGCGATTTACTACGCCGTGCGGATGCAATCTTTATCGAAGAATTACGCAACAGCGGTTGGTATGAAAAAACCAGTCAAGCCTTCAGCGTGTTCTTACCTGTGAAATCTGTAGGCGTAATGGGTGATGGCCGTAAATATGACTGGGTAATCTCGCTACGTGCAGTAGAAACCATCGACTTTATGACCGCACATTGGGCACATTTGCCTTATGATTTATTAGGCAAAGTGTCTAACCGCATCATCAACGAAGTGAATGGCATTTCTCGCGTAGTATATGACATCAGCGGAAAACCTCCAGCAACTATCGAGTGGGAGTAACCTAAATCAATTTAAAGGGCAAATTATTTGCCCTTTTCTTCTTTCATAGCACTAATTTCTCTCATCAATATTCACTATGGACATTGCATTTTTACTCGGCACTAAAATTATTGAACTGACACTTATTGTGCTTATTGGTTATGGGTTGGTTAAATCAAAATTATTAAAATCTGAAGATAGCAAGACGCTTTCCGTTATTGGGCTTTATGTCATCAGTCCAGCTGTGATGATTGAAGCCTTTCAAATTGATTACACACCTGAAATTCTACAAGGTTTACAACTTTCACTGCTTATGGCGGTGTTTCTTCAGGTTATTCTGATTATTATTGGCAGTCTGTTAAAGCGCCTATTAAACCTTGATCCTATTGAACATGCCACTTCCATTTATTCCAATTCTGGTAACTTAATTATTCCGATTGTGATGTCGTTATTTGGCAAAGAATGGGTCATTTACGCCAGCTGTTTTATTGTGGTTCAAACCTTTCTATTTTGGACGCATTGCCGTTTGATTATTGTAGGAAAAGGAAATTTATCCTTGAAGATGATTGCCAAAAACATCAATATTTGGTCAATTCTCGTCGGAGCATTTTTATTTGCTTTTCAAATAAAATTACCAAGTATTATCAATGGTACACTCTCTTCGATTGGCTTATTTATTGGTCCGAATGCCATGCTTGTTGCGGGTATGCTGATTGCGGCAATTCCTTTACGAAGCATCGTAGCATCCAAACGCATTTATTTAGTCACACTCTTGCGCTTGTTACTTATTCCGATTGCATTATTGGTATTAATAAAACTGATTGGGTTTGTGCATTGGGCTGAAAAAGGGGAAATTATTGTGTTGATTAGCTTTTTGGCTACCACTAGCCCTTCAGCTTCGACAGTGACACAAATGGCAGTGATTTATAACAACAATCCACAGAAAGCCAGCGCCATTTATGGTGTAACGACGCTACTTTGTATGTTTACTATGCCACTAGTGATTGCCTTATATCAAATATGGGGGTAAATCGTGGAAAAGTGCGGTCAATTATTTTAGTACTTTTGATGCCGGCTGCTCTTTTTTCAAACGATAAAGTTGATATAAGTTAACGAAAACTAAGAATGCGTTTAGAAGCGCAACTGGATAAGATTTGATGATCAAACTGTAAACGACAAAAAGTACCGCTCCAATTGCATTAACAACTCTCAAGTGAACAATCGATTTAAATAAAAAAGACGCAGCCACAAAGAATGTTGCCAAATAACCTAATAATTCGATGAAATTAAATTCCATAAATCTCTCCGTCAACAATGATTTAGGCGGCATCATAAAAGATTTTGGAATTGAGGAAAAGAGGCGAAATAAAGGCAACCGATTGCAATATCAAGAAATTTTTATTTCGCTCAACATTCGTTTAGATAAAGACTTTTTGCACTAAAAACATATAAAAAATTGTGCCTGCCGAGATAGAAAGAAACATGTTCTTTTTCCAGAAATGTAACACCAATACCAAAGCCCCCGCAATGAAATCGGGTAAGCCGTGATAACCACTCAATACATCCACATTTTTATAGCAATACACCACTAACATCCCAAACATCGCCGCAGGCAATACTTTGCCAAGGTAACGAATATAGTCTGGAATCGGGCGATTGGCGGGAAAGATCCAGAATGGCAATAATCGAGTAAATTGCACGCACAGAATACAAATCACAATGGTGATAATTTGTTCCATCAATGTCATTTTAGTGCCTCTAATTTAGATGAAAGTTTAGGACGTCGTACCGTTAATAGAATCCAGATACTGATTAGAGTTGGCACTAAAAAGTGTTCTTTCCCAACAATTAATAGCGATGCAAAAGCCACACCTAAACCTAATAATGAGCTTTCATGAGATTTCTCTTTGAGCCAGTTTTCAGCAAAAATCACCAGGAAAAGTGCAGTCATACCAAACTCTACCCCTTTTAAATCAAAAGGAATGATTGAACCAAATAGATTACCTAATCCGGCTCCTACAACCCAATAAAGATGGAGATAAAAACTGACAAAGAACATATACCAGCCTTTATCTAAATGATCGGGAATCTTCGCCATATAGTTCAGGGAAAAACTTTCATCGACTAGGGTACTAATTAAATACCAACGTTTTTTCCCGAGTTGAGCACCATATTTTTCTAACATAGAAATACCATAAAAAATTTGGCGACCACTTACCATCAGCGTAACCAACGCAACACTTAAAGGCGAAAAAGGCATAACTAAGGCGGCAGCGGCAATAAATTCCACGGAGCCCGCATAAATGAGTGCTGCCATTGCCACAGGGAACCAAACACCGAATCCAAGTGCTTTCATGTAAATGCCGTATGCTATGCCTAAAAATAAAAAGCCGGCAAGCATTGGCATGCTGTAAGGAAATGCCGCTTTTGCTGCGGCTTTGATGGGATTTTCTGTCACTACTTCTGACATATTGACCTACTACAACTCTAAAACAGACAAACCAGGTAAGGTCGAAAAACTTTGTGCTTTTACTGTTTGATGGAAATCTTCGATATAAGCTAAATTAGCATCTTCTTTACGAATCGCGGCATAGAGATTACTGTACAACCCTTCTTCTGTAATTTTACGCGCCACCACATACCCTTTTTCTAAATAAGGTAATGCCGCCCAATAAGGTACGGTAGCAATGCCTCGACGACTCGCTACTAATTGGATCAAGGCGATCGTTAGCTCCGTTGTACGACGTGGCGGATTAATACCTTTTGGTTTCAACACTTGACGATATAAATCTAACATATCATCAGGAACAGGATAGGTTACCCAAGTTTCTTCAGCGAAATCTTCCGCCTGCCAAACCTCTTTATTGGCTAATGGATGATCTTTAGAACAGATTCCCACCATTTCATAAGAAAATAACGGCTTAAATAAAACATCATCATTTTGTTCAACTTCAGACACGATAGCCCAATCTGCACGATGAGATAATAACAATCCAACCGGATCAGTGTGGAAACCAGACACAATATCCAATTCTACCAAGCTCCAATGCTGACGAAATTCATCCATCGCAGGCATTAACCAGTCGAAACAGGTATGACACTCCACTGCAATTCGCAACTGCCCTGCATCACCGTGTTTTACACGTGCAAGTTCACGTTCTGCATCTACCACTTTCGGAAGAATTTCATTGGCAAGACGAATCAAACGATCGCCAGCTGCGGTAAAACGCAATGGATTACTTTTACGCTCAAACAAAGGTAAGCCGAATTGCTCTTCCATTAACTTAATTTGATGAGAAAGTGCCGATTGTGTTAAATAAACACGTTTTGCCGCCATCGAAACGCTGCCTGTTTCCTTCAAAGCAAGCAAGGTTCTTAGGTGACGAAGTTCAAGAAATGTTGGTTTCATTAGAATAATTCATAAAGTTATCGCATTAGATGAGCAACATGATAACGCAAATTAAATTGTGCGAAAAGAAAGTGCGGTCAAAAACGTTGATATTTTTGACCGCACTTAAGTCGATTATTTATCTAATTGAACAGGAAGAAATAAGCTCAATGGTCGTTTTTTCACAATTTGGCAAACTTCATGCCAAATTGGCCACCAGCTATCAATTTCCGCATTCAAAGAACGCAATGCAACCCAAAGCGTTAATGAAAAACTGACAATTAAATTCACTAAACCAATCAACAATACAAAAGCAATGCATTGTAAAAGCAATGAATAGGTAAAATGTCCGCTCACGGCAATATAGCCCACATTTGCAGATGAAAATGCCACATGACGAATATCTAACGGAAGATGCGTTAAGTACCCCACCACACCGGTAATCCCAAGCAGCATACCAAAGCAAAGGTTACCAATTAGCGAGCCATAATTCTCATGCATATAATTAGCAAATTTAACGCGAGTCTTCTCAGACATTAGTTTTTTCAATAACGGATGCTGAGTTAAACGCATACGCATATTCAAATAATTGCTACGGTTATCAAAATAGCCCGAAATAATCCCTGAACAGAATAACCATACCCCCGCAATGGCGGCAAACCATAAGGTTCCCGCAAAAGGATCAATACTATGTAATTGATACGCGATTTGATCAGCATTCATCAATGGTTCACCTGTTTTATATTGGTAACCAAACGCAATCAATGCAGCCAATCCCATCGCAATAAGTACATTGCCTAGCACCGCAATACTTTGAGAGCGAAATACATCCACTAATAATTGGGCTAATTTCATATTGACGCTTTTACCTTGAGGCGTTTTCTCAACAGCCTCAGCAAAACGGGCTGCAGTCATGGCGGGCTGTTTCGTCGCTACCGTAAAATGCAACATAAAGATCACCATAAAACCTAAGCCGTAATTTAAGCCTTCGGCAACCCCTTTCCAGACTTTGTCATCAATAATGCTACCTAGATAGATTTTAAATAGCGCCATCAGTGCAATTAATACACCACCACCTGCCGCAGAATAAAACATTGCCCAGAACTCTTTTTTATCTCGCGTAATGTAGTGCTCGCCATGATCACCCGCATTTTGGGTAATGCTACGTGAAATTAATCTTGAGCTTTGTTTCCATAATCGGGTGATGCTATGTTTTTCTGCTGCTGCGCGGGCAAAACAGCCGGTTAATAACAATATTCGGCGTGGTAAATAGCGATTTGAAACAAAAATCGCCATCAAGGTTTCTAATCGTTCCAAGGTCTGAGAAAGACGCTCCAATAAATAAGCCGTATTTAAAGAAGAGCCCACCACTGCTCCACGTTTTTGCAAACGCTCAACCAAATTTTTACATTGGCTAAACATTACCTGCAAATGACTATCATCAAAAACGGTTGATTGGCGGCGCGCCTGTAACCAATTCACCACTTCATGGTGCAATGCGACAAAAGGGGAATCAGCATTCAACAGAGAGGGCTCCATTCGCATCAACTCAGGATCCATATCTTCAGCTGCAATCCAAATTGAAAGCATCTCAATGGCAAATAACCCTTCACTTTCAATATGATTTTTTAAACGTTCCCGATCTTTTTGTTCTGTATAACGGGTTAAAACGCCAAATACGCCTCGCCACGTTTTTAAAGGAACGGCATCAATCCAGCGTGCATCATTTTTATCGCTAAACAATAAATAAAAAATATCACGTAAATCATTAATATCTTTAAAAGAGGGGTTAAAACGCTCATAAATACGCGTTTTCATTTCTTGCCCAAAACCGCCACGCGTAAGAATGCCACTACTAATAAACAACGGATAAAGGCGTAAACCACATAACCAATCACATAATAATTTCGAAACAGAATAACCTAATTCTTTATCGTTCTTTAAGATAAACTTAAATAAATGCAAGGTCGGAGAAATTTTTTCTGTGGGGCTGCTACGTAATAATTGGCACAAGCCCTCTACGAGACCAAAGGCATCGTTTTCCGCCACTTTGTTACGCAAAAATTGCGGTAAGGTATCGGTTTTAATCATGAGCTTTCCCCCTTCTATCGTTTATATTCAAAAGCGAGACATTATACAGCTCTGTTAGATAAAGTAAAATGAGCGGAAAAGTGCGGTCAATTTTGAAAGGATTTTAAAAGAAAAGGCGTATGCTTCCATACGCCCTTAAATTGATATTATTTCTCTTTCTTCAGCAAGAAAATACCTTGTTCAGAGAAATTCACATAAGCTTGTTTAAGCTCGGCATTGAAGTCTTCTGGTTTGGTGTTAATGAGTAATTCTTTGCCAGCCCAAATTGCCACCACTTCCCAGTGGTTACCCATATAGACTGCACTCTTGATTTCACACTGTTGTGCTGCCTCACCTTCTGCTTTTAAGTAAATCGCTTCAGGACGAACGCCCACTAAGCACTCGCCATCCGGTAAATTGAATTGCGCCGCATTGCTTAATGGCAATTTGTAGCCATTCACGTCAATGGTGTTATTTTCTAATTTACCTTCAAAGATGCTTGATTCGCCCATGAAGTTTGCAAGGAATAAAGAATTTGGACGCAAATAAAGCTCTTTTGCTGGCGCTTTTTGCATGATTTTACCTTTATTCATGACGATAACTTCATCAGATACCGCAAATGCTTCGGTTTGGTCGTGAGTCACATAAAGTGAGGTAATGCCTAAACTTTGTTGTAGTTCACGGATTTTTTCACGCATAGAACGACGTAAGTTTGCATCCAAGTTACTTAATGGTTCATCAAAAAGTAATACTTTTGGTTTTAACACTAACGCACGCGCTAAAGCGACACGTTGTTGTTGACCACCTGAAATTTGATCCACGAAACGATCTTCAAACCCTGCTAAGTCAACCAACTCTAACGCTTCTTTTACACGTTTAGCGCGTTCTTCTTTACCCACGCCTTGCATACGTAAACCATAACCCACGTTATCACCGATACTCATATGTGGGAACAATGCGTAAGACTGGAATACGATACAAATATCACGATTTTGAATGGATGATTTGGTTACATCTTCACCATCAATAAAAATTTGACCTGAAGTTGGGTTTTCTAAGCCTGCCACTAAACGTAACACCGTGGTTTTACCACAACCAGATGGCCCTAATAAGGTCACCATAGTGCCACGTTTAATGGTTAAATCTAAATTATCAATGACTGTGGATTTACCAAAAGATTTAGTGATATTTTTTAATACTAAGAAATCATTATTACTCATAATATTTACCTACAACTTAACGAGTTAATTCATTTTTTTCGCTTTAGAACGGGAAATTCGGGTATCACCCACAATCCAGTCAAAGAATAAAATAATGGCCATCATCACGATGATTAAAATCGAACCGTATGCGATAGCAACACCATATTCACCATCTTCTACACGGTTTAAAATATAAGCTGTTGCCACACGTGTATCAGCGGTGACTAAGAAGATGATCGCACTCACGGTAGTCATCGCACGAACGAAGCTGGTGACCAATGCAGAAAGTAACGCTGGTTTTAATAATGGTAAAACGATAAACCACAAGGTTTTCCATGAGCTACCTTTTAAAGAAAGAGACGCTTCATCGAGTGATTTATCTAATTGACCAAGACCTGCAATCGCTGCACGCATACCGATTGGTAAATCACGCATGACCATTGAGATGATCACGATAATGCTGGTACCCGTAATATAAAGTGGCGCATTGTTAAAGGCTAAAATATAAGATACCCCTGCAACGGTTCCTGGTACCGCGAAGCAAAGCATGGTTAAGAATTCAAGAGATTTTTTACCTTGGAAATCTTTACGCACCACAATATACGCAATTAATAAACCGAAAAGTGCGGTCAATGGTGCGGCAATTCCTGCGTAAATTAAGGTATTAATCAATGATGGCCATGCCCCATCGCTTAAGCCTTGTCCGAATAACATCGCATAGTTTTTCAAGGTTAAGGTGTAATCCACCCCCCAGTTTACGGTGAAACTACCGTAGAAAATACTGCCGTATAACGCTAAGTTAAAGAGTACCCAGAAACCAAGCATACCAATAATGGTATATTTCAAGCCGGTTGGTAAATCTTGTACATCACCACGATAGGATTTGCCTGAAACAGTCACATAAGAGCGGTTACCAATCCAAATATATTGGATGATAAATACGGCTAATGAGAAGATTAAAAGCATCGAACCTAACGTACTTGCTGACGCATAATCCAATTGTGAACCAGCAATATAGAAGTAGATTTGCGTTGCAATTACGTCAAAGCTACCGCCCAATACTAACGGGTTACTAAAGTCCGCTAAGGATTGGATAAACACGATTAAAAATGAGTTTGCCAATGCCGGACGCAATAATGGGAAAATGATATTGAAGAATGTTTGGTAACGATTTGCACGTAAGGTGTAAGACGCTTCTTCAATTGATGGGTGAACCGATTTTAATGCCCCATCTAAAATCATGAATGAAATCGGCGCAAAAGCAAGAATCTGTGCAATGGCAATCCCGTTAAAGCCGTATAACCAGTTATGGTTCTCAAATCCAAATGTTGAAGCTAAGAACTCAGTCACATAACCAGAACGGCCAAGCATTAATGTTACCCCTAAACCCACAACGAATGGCGGTGTGACGATTGGTAAAATAGAGAAAATTTTACCAATAAATGCCGTTCTACGAGCAATACGGGTGGTATAAAGTGCAAAAGCTAAACCGAAAATTGTTGATACGATACCTACAAAGCCAGATAAGAATAACGAGTTGCTAATAACTCGAACAATATAGCTTTGAGTCAAAATTCGCATCACTTGTTGTGGTGCAAAGGTATCACCGTCATAAAACATGGATACAAAGATCGCCAATGTTGGATAAACGATGAAGAAGAAAATTAATAAGATAATGCAAAGTAAAGAGGCAATAATAAATTTATCCCCTTGCATCACTTTTAATTTCGCGAAGGAAAATGTCGCCAATGCGGTTAAACTCGCGATTAATACAATCACAGAATAACCCATACTGACTTTATAAATTGTCGCACTGACAAAGATAAATAATGTCGCTGCTGCAATAAGATACAGCTCAGCTTTCGCTTGCGTATCCTTCGGTAATTTAAGAAGTGGCATCAATCCGTATAAAATAACCGGTAAAAACCATAATGCCGTAATATTTAACGAAGACCAACCCATTGCACCTAGGTATTCATCGCTTGTGCTTTCAAACAAGCCATAATCTAAAGCGTGGGAAGGCAGAAGAAGAAATGCAATCACTGCAAGAATTATCCAAAAGTTAGCGGATTGGATAATAGGAAGTTTATTTGCGTTCATACAACCTCGCATAAAAGAAAAAAGCGAAATAATATAATAGCTATTATTTCGCTATGTATACATCATTATTTTGCTAATTTAACATCATCAACCCATTTTGTGATCAAACGTTTACGTAAATCACTTGAGCCGTATTTGTCAAAATCATAATTAATTAAATTGATGGATTTAAAATCGAGCGCATAAGGCGATTGCTCAGCAGTGCTATTGGTTAAAATAGAATACGCTTCTCCTTTTTTCCAGGTTAGCTCTTGCGCTTCTTTTGATAACGCCCAATCCACAAATAATTTTGCATTTTCAAGGTTTCTTGCACCTTTAATAATGCTCACGCCACCAATTTCATAGCCTGTACCTTCGCAAGGTACAACTAATTCTACTGGTGCACCTTTGGCTTTCTCTAAAGAATATTCATGTAAAAAACCAATCCCAATTGCAGTTTCACCACGTGCCGTATTACGGGTTGCTGTGTTACCGGATTTGGTATATTGGGAAACGTTTTTATTGAGTTCTTTGAGATATTTGAATGCTTCATCCTCGCCCCAAAGTTGGATATAGGTGGCTAATTGTGTATAACCTGTTCCAGAACTTTGTGGATCAGCTGCTTGGATCTCATTACGGTACGCAGGATCGGCTAGATCTTTCCAACATTTTGGTGTCGGCAAATTGAGTTTTTTCAAACGTTCTGGATTAATACCGAAGCCTAATACACCGAGATAAATCGCGGAGGAATAGTTGCCTTTAATTTTAGCTGGGTCTCTAAACTGTTCAGGAATTTGTGCAAGATTTGGTGACTTATACGCTTCAAGTAAGCCCATTTCACCCGCTTGAGAATGCGGATCAAGCGTACCGCCATACCACACATCCCCTTGAGGGTTGTCTTTCTCAGCATCAATTTTGGCTAAAATTGTGCCTGTACCACCACGGATAAAACTAGTTTTGATTCCGTATTTTTTCTCAAAAGCCATGGTTTCTTGCTCGCACATCGTATTTTGTGCACTACAATAAACCACTAAACGACCTTCTGCAGCAGATGCGTGAGCACTTAGCAACACGCCACCAAATACAACACCAGAAAGTGCTAAAGCAACGTTAGACATTTTCATTGGTCCACTCCTGTGTTTATAAAATAAGATGAGCTAATACGCTCATCGTAGAAACCCACGTAAAAATCTATCTAGTGGGGCTAAAATGGTAAAAGTGCGGTCAAAAAATCTCATGTTTTTCAACCGCACTTTAAACATTATTTCGCTAATTTAACGTCTTGAACCCATTTTTCAATTAAGGCTTTGCGTTGTTCAGTTGCACCGTATTTTTCAAAGTCATAATTGATCAGGTTAAGTTTATTTGGATCAAACGCAGTTGGCGATTGTTCCGCTGTGGTGTTGGTTAAGATTTGTAAAGAATCACCTTGTTTCCACGCTAACTCTTGACCTTCTTTAGATAATGCCCAATCCACGAATAATTTTGCGTTATCAATGTTACGCGCACCTTTTAAGATACTTACGCCACCTAACTCGTAACCAGTACCTTCACAAGGCACCACTAATTCCAACGGCGCACCTTGACGTTTTTCAAGTGCGTAATCGTGTAAGAAACCGATGCCTACCGCAGTTTCACCACGTGCCGCATTACGAGACGGAGTGACACCTGATTTGGTGTATTGAGATACGTTTGGATGTAATGCTTTTAAGAAATCAAAGGCTTTTTCTTCGCCCCAAAGTTGAACGAAAGTAGCCAACGCAGTGTATGCTGTACCAGCACTTTGTGGGTCAGCAATTTGCACTTCGCCTTTTAAGCGAGGATCCGTTAAATCTTTCCAGCATTTTGGTACTTCTTTAATACCTAATTTTGCTAAACGCTCGGTATTCACACCAAAACCTAAGATACCCATGTAAATAGCGGATACATAATGTCCTTTGGTTTTTGCTGGATCACGGAAACGTTCAACAATTTCATCAATGTGTTTAGATTTATAAGGTTCGATTAAGCCCAACTCTGCCGCTTGAGCTTGAGGGTCGAATGTACCACCAAACCAAACGTCTGCTTGTGGGTTATTTTTTTCCGCTTCAACTTTTGCAAACGTACTGCCTGAACCATTGCGAATAAATGAGGTTTTCACATCATATTTTTCGCCAAAGGCTTTTGTTGTCGTTTCACAAAGAATATTGGTCGCACTACAATACACCACTAAACGCCCTTGAGCATTAACAGCTGATGATGTCATGAAGCCTGCAGCTAAAAGTGCGGTTGAAATGGAGAGAGAAATTTTATTCATTTTCATCGTACACTCCTCATAAATAACACTGATGAAATAATAAAAACGAGCACATCGTAAGCGAAAACGAAAAAAAATTCCGTGAACTACTTCACAAATTTAAAAAATTTAAATAAAAAAGAAAGATGAATTTAAACTGATTTTTCTTTATAATCTTTGTAATTTTTACCTTCCGTTTTTGAGGACGTTCTATGTCAGACTCATCTTGTATTATCATCGCTATCACGGGGGCATCCGCTTCAGGCAAAAGCTCCATTGCTTCCACCGTTCATAAAGAACTTTGCAACGACTTAGGTTGTGAAGAAATTGGGATTATTGCTGAAGATAGCTACTATAAAGATCAAAGTCATTTAGAGATGAGTGAGCGAGTAAAAACCAACTATGACCACCCGAGTTCAATGGACAGAGATTTACTCATTCAACACTTAAAAGATTTAAAAAACGGAACTGCCGTTGATATTCCCGTCTATAGCTATGTTGATCACACCCGAACAGGCGAAACCAAGCACTTCACCCCGAAAAAAATTGTGATTTTAGAAGGGATCTTATTGCTTACTGATGAGCGAGTTCGCCAATTAGCCGATATTTCTGTGTTCGTGGATACACCATTAGATATTTGTTTTATCCGTCGTTTACAACGTGATATGGAAGAGCGTGGTCGTTCATTACAATCTGTCATTGACCAATATCGTGCAACTGTTCGACCTATGTTCTTACAATTTATTGAGCCATCAAAGCAATATGCAGACATCGTGATTCCTCGCGGTGGTAAAAATCGTATTGCGATTAATATGTTGAAAGCTCAAATTCTTCATTTATTAAACCAAAAATAGGAAAAATCATGCGTCTTTGCGATACCGATATCGAACGCTATCTAGATGATGGCATTATTTCTTTAACGCCTCGTCCTGAAAATGACAAAATCAATGGGGCAACCATTGATGTGCGTTTAGGCAATTCATTTCGAGTATTTCGTGAACATTCCGCACCTTATATTGATTTAAGTGGCCCGAAAGAAGAAGTCTCTGCTCAACTTGAATCAGTGATGAGTGACGAAATTATTATCGGTGATGATGAAGCCTTCTTCTTACATCCAGGTATGTTGGCATTAGCAACTACATTAGAGTCTGTGAAACTCCCTGCCAATATTATCGGTTGGCTAGATGGGCGTTCTTCACTTGCTCGTTTAGGTTTAATGGTACATGTAACCGCACATCGTATCGATCCAGGTTGGGAAGGCAAAATTGTGTTGGAATTCTATAACTCCGGCAAATTACCTTTAGCATTACGTCCCAATATGGTGATTGGTGCTTTAAGTTTTGAAGTATTAAGTGGCCCAGCTGCACGTCCGTACACCAGCCGTAAAGATGCCAAATATAAACATCAGCAAAATGCGGTAGCGAGCCGAATTAATGAGGATTAATCTATGAAAAAGATCGCAATTAGCCTGTTGATCGTGCTGTTTGCGATCTTTGCTTTTTTTTATGTTCAACTTCAACAAGCTAAGAGTCTTTTGACCGAACAACTGACGAAACGAGATATTCAACTTGAAACGGTAAGTATTAGCCTCTTTCCACAGCCTGTTATTTCCTTAGAAAAGGTTAAATATCACGCGATTTCTGCACAAAAAATTGAAGGAAAATTACCTTTTATTTCACTCGTTTTTGGGAATCCAACGATTGACGAAATTCAAATCCAGCAAGCCCGCTTTACTGAAAATGCATTGAATTCAGCCAATATCCGCATGGCATTTTCAGATTTTGCACTCAAACAATTTTTAACAAAAGATCTTACTTTTAATGGTAGCAACCATATTTGGGTGAACCTTGAAAAACCTATTTATGGCAACACCGCAACCTTTGATTTTCTTTTTAACAAAGGAAATATCGCCCTTCGCCAGGAAGGTGAATCGCTTATTCAATTTGATGACGTTCAATTCAATCAGCAAAAATTAGGCTATATTGAAATTCATGCTGATTTAACGAAACCACAGAAACTTGCCATTGGTTACATTCGACCGACATGCACCACGAATTGTCTTGCCGTACTCAAATTTAGTAGCTATCTGCAAAAAAGTGCGGTCAATTTTTCTGGTAAAAATTTTCCGTTAACACAGTTGTTAGCGCTACTTAATTTTCCTCAAACCATGACGGGCACAAGTGATTTTAATGTTCAATTAGCTTTTGCAAATTCAGAATTAGCTCAAGGGAAATTTGATTTTAATGCACGTGATGGTGAACTTTTAGGACTTAATCTACTAGATATGGCAGCGCAGTATTTACCAATTAATTACAACAGCGATTTAACCGCAAGTAGAAATATGAACACTCCTTATGAGCGTTTTGAATCAAGTCTTTCATTCGAAAATCATTTACTCAAAGTCGATAAAATAAACTTAAAAACAACCGCACTTTTGGCGGATGGTTCTGGAGCCATTGATTTAGATAATGTACAATGTGATGTCAATTTAACCTTAAGATCCACTAACGAAAAATACAAAAAGCTGGCATTGCCTATTCGCTTTTTCGATAGTTGCTACTCACCACAGTATAAGGTGAATATTGACCAAAACTTTCGTCATCAATTGAAAGAATTAATTAAAGAGAAATTAAAATAATGTCATTTTATCAGAAAGCAGAAAGAACCCAATATTGGCGCGTAGTCATCATGGCTTGCGCCGCTTTTATTTTTAATACCACGGAATTTGTGCCAGTTGCGTTACTCACTGACATCGGACAAAGTTTTGATATGCAAAGCTCCGATGTAGGTTTAATGATGACCGTTTATGCTTGGACGGTTATGATTATGTCTTTACCCGCCATGCTCGCGACAGGTGATATGGAACGTAAAGGCTTATTGCTGAAACTTTTCGTTATTTTTATCATCGGCCATATTATCTCAGTCATTGCGTGGAATTATTGGATTCTTCTCATTGCTCGTATGTGTATTGCGGTAGCGCATTCACTCTTCTGGGCAATTACCGCATCATTAGTGATGCGTGTGGCACCGAAGAATAAGAAAACACAAGCAATTGGTATGCTCGCTATCGGTACATCCCTTGCGACTATTTTAGGCTTACCATTAGGCCGTTTAGTCGGTCAATTAGTTGGCTGGCGTATTACTTTTGCAATCATTGCCGTATTAGCTTTGGTTGTGATGGTATTTATTATGCGTTTATTACCAAATCTACCAAGTAAAAATGCAGGCTCGTTATCTAGTCTGCCGATTTTAGCAAAACGTCCATTACTGATTGGACTTTATGCTACAACGGCAATCATTGTTTCAGCACACTTTACCGCTTATACCTACATTGAACCCTTTATGGTTCAAATCGGCGAACTCGATCCAAATCTTGCAACGATAATTTTGTTAGTTTTTGGGGTTTCTGGCATTACCGCAAGTGTGATCTTTAACCGCTTATACCGTTTCGGTCCAACTCAATTTATCAGTGGGGCTATGATTTTACTGGCTATATCTTTAACATTTATGCTTGCCTCTGCGAGTTATACCGCCACGATGTTTACCCTTGCTTTTATTTGGGGGATTGGCATCTCTTGTATCGGACTGGCATTACAAATGCGCGTACTACAACTTGCTCCTGATGCAACGGACGTAGCAAGTGCCATTTATTCCGGTATTTTCAATGCAGGTATTGGTGCAGGTGCACTGTTTGGTAACCAAATCGCTCGCCATGTTGGTCTTGAATATATTGGATTTAGCGGTGCAGCATTAGCGATGATTGCACTCGGCATCTTTGTCTTCTTCAATTTCCGCTATCGCGCTCAAAATGTCTAAAAAAATGACCGCACTTACTCAATAAGTGCGGTCATTTTCTTTTCTCTTTTCTAATCGAGATGGAAACAAGCGATTAGCTTACCATCAGGATATTTTTCCAATTTCGGTTGCTCATTTCGACATTTATCGATCGCTTTCCAACAACGCGGATTAAAAGCACAACCTTTTGGCGGATTAATCGGACTTGGTAATTCTCCGGTTAATTTAATCCGCTGGCGACGTAATTCAGGTGACAATCTTGGTGTTGCTGAAAGTAACGCTTGTGTATAAGGATGCTGAGGATTAGCAAAGATCTGCTCTTTTGAGCCCATTTCAACACAGCGGCCTAAATACATCACCATCACCTCATCAGCAATATGCTCAACCACTGAAAGATCATGGGAAATAAACACATAAGATAAACCAAGCTCAGCTTGTAAATCCATCATCAAATTCAGCACTTGCGCACGAACAGATACGTCTAACGCTGAAACAGGTTCATCCGCTACAACCACGTCAGGATCAAGCATTAAACCACGAGCAATCGCGATACGCTGACGTTGTCCGCCCGAAAACATATGTGGATAGCGATCATAAAACTCTGCACGCAATCCCACTTTCGCCATCATGGACAATACTTTTTCTTTACGTTCTTTTGCCGATAGATTAGTATTGATGACTAAAGGCTCTTCCAAAATTGTGCCGATTTTCTTACGCGGATTTAGTGATGCATAAGGGTTTTGAAACACGATTTGGATTTTCTGACGGCGCAATGCTTTCGTTTCGTGATCATTCTCTAAGAAATTTTGCCCGTTGTAGTACAACTCACCTTCTGTCGGTTCTTCTATCATCGTCAAAAGACGGCCTAGTGTCGATTTACCACAACCAGACTCGCCTACCACCGCAAGGGTTTTACCACGTTCTAAGGAAAAAGACACACCATCTAATGCTTTCACTTGCTGTGTTTTAGCAAACATCCCTTTTTTGACAGGATAATATTTCTTCAGCCCAATAGCATTAAGCAATGGTGCATTTTTTTGTGCGACATTAGACATTGCTTGGTTCTCCTTGGGCATTTAATGGGGTGTGACATTTTACTTGTCGATTTCCTATTTGACGCAATTCAGGTTCAACACTTCGACAAAGATCGGTCGCATACGGACAGCGTGGATTTAACAAACAACCTTGTGGGCGATCGTATTTACCTGGCACCACTCCGGGTAAAGATTGTAAACGAGATTTACCCTCTGCAAACTCCGGTAAAGAACGCAATAACGCTTGAGTGTAAGGATGTTTTGGCTCACGGAAAATATCTTCCGCCCGCCCTTCTTCCACTACTTGTCCTGCATACATCACAATAATACGATGTGCCGCTTCTGCGACTAACGCAAGATCATGCGTGATCAGAATCAACGACATACATTCTTTTTGCTGTAACTCAAGTAGCAAATCTACAATTTGTGCTTGAATAGTCACATCCAGTGCTGTGGTTGGTTCATCTGCAATGAGCAATCTCGGTTTACACGCTATCGCCATAGCAATCATAACGCGTTGGCTCATCCCGCCAGAAAGCTGGTGCGGATAAACATCAATTCGCGATTCAGGATCAGGAATACCCACTAAGCGTAATAGCTCTAAGGTGCGTTCACGGCGTTCTTTTTTGCTGCCGCCTTGATGCGCTTTGATGGCTTCCATAATTTGGAAACCTACTGTATAAGCAGGATTTAAGCTTGTCATTGGGTCTTGGAAGATCATAGCTATATCAGCCCCAACTAATTCCCGCTTTTCTTTTGCCGGTAAGCTTAAGAGATCTTTTCCTTCAAATTCTAGGCCTTTCGCTGAAACACGCCCGGGAAAATCAATCAAGCCCATCACTGCAAGGGAACTCACTGATTTCCCCGAGCCAGACTCTCCAACAATGCCTAATACTTCGCCTTGATTAACTTGGTAGCTAATACGATCCACCGCTTTAAAAGGTGCTTTTTCATCACCAAAGTGAACAGAAAGCTCTTTTACATCTAATAATGCCATTCTGCCCCCTATTGTTTTAATTTTGGATCGAGTGCATCACGCAACCCATCACCCATTAAGTTAAATGCTAAAACAAGCGATAAAATTACTAAACCTGGAATGGTAACCAACCAGTTTGCCGCCTGCATAAAGCTACGTGATTCAGATAACATAGTGCCCAATTCCGGTGTTGGTGGTTTTGCGCCGATACCTAAGAAACCTAAAGTCGCTAATTCTAAAATCGCATTAGAAATCCCCATCGTCATTTGTACGATGAGAGGCGCAAGGCAATTCGGTAAAATCACAATAAACATTAAACGTAATACGCTTGCTCCCGCCACTCGTGAAGAGGTAACATAATCTCTGTTTTTCTCATTCAATACCGCCGCACGTGTTAAACGCACATAACTTGGAATGGATACCACAGCAATCGCCAACGTCGCATTCGTTAAAGAGGGCTCTAAAATTGACACCACCACAATGGTTAAAAGCAAGTTTGGGATAGCCAACATGATGTCAATGAAACGAACAATTAATGTATCTAATGCTCCACCATAATAGCCTGCGAGCAAGCCAAGACTCGTTCCTAAAATGCAAGATAAAATGACAATAATGAAACCTGCAAAAACAGAAATGCGCGTACCATAAATAATGCGAGAAAGAATATCTCGACCAATGTCATCCGTACCCAGTAAATAAGTTGAATTGCCGCCTTCATACCACGCAGGCGGTAACAATAGCGCTGAACGATTTTGTTCTATAGGATCAAAAGGTGCAATCCAAGGGGCAAAAATACTGATTAATGCTACGACAAGAATAAAAATGAGCCCAATCACCGCCCCTTTATTTTGTTTAAAATAAAACCAAAACTCCTGCAACGGTGTGCGAGGCGCAATCGTTTCAATAGATAAAGTTTGTTCCGTCATTAATAAGGCTCCTTATTGATGGCGAATACGTGGGTTTACCACGCCATAAAGTAAATCGATCGTCAAATTCACTACAATAATAATTGTAGCAATAATCAACACGGCGCCTTGTAAGACGGGATAATCACGATTAGAAATCGCATCAATAATCCATTTACCAATACCCGGCCATGAGAAAATTGTTTCGGTTAAAACTGCACCGGATAATAACTGTCCTACAATCAATCCCACCACGGTCACAACAGGGATCAGTGCATTACGTAGCGCATGAACAATCACAATTCGGGTATAACTTAAGCCTTTGGCTTTTGCTGTACGAATATAATCTTCACCTAACACTTCCAACATCGAAGAACGTGTCATTCGGGTAATCACCGCAAGTGGAATGGTACCTAGCACAATAGACGGTAGAATCAATGACTTAATGGCATTTCCAAAGGCACCTGGCTCGCCTGAAAGCCAAGTATCGATTAACATAAAACCGGTTGGTGTATCGATCCAGAAACTATCTTCTAAACGTCCCCCTTGTGGTAAATCTAACCAAGGTGAAACATATAAGATCAAAATTAATCCCCACCAGAAAATTGGCATGGAATAACCCGTTAATGACATGGCTGTCACGGTATGAGAAATCCAGCTATCTTTCTTGACGGCCGCAATCGTTCCTAGCGTAATACCCGCAATTAACGACCAAAATAGCGCAAAAAAAGCCAATTCAAACGTGGCAGGGAAAAGTGTGAAAAACTCCCTCAGAACAGGTTGTTGGGTGCGGAATGATTCACCAAAATCACCTTGTATTACATTGCCAATATAATTGAAATATTGCTGATACAACGGTAAATCGAGACCAAGTTGTTTCATCATTTGTTGATGAACTTCTGGCGTTAAACCTCGCTCTCCCATCATGATCTCCACGGGATCCCCCGGAATAAAATGAATGAGCGCAAAAGTCACAAAAGTAATGGCGATAAAGGTAGGAATCACCATTAAAATACGTTTTAAAATAAATTTAAACATCTACTTCCCACATGATAAAAGTGCGGTCGTTTCTTCGAATGCTTTCGCACTTGGCACCTTGAGCATAAACATCAATATTCATACTCGTTGCAATAAAATCTTCCCGATTCTACCGCACTTTTTCTAATTTTGCCAAATGCGCAATCAGCCACTTAATGCCTTGAGCTTGGAAAGCAATTTGTAAACGGGTGTTATTATCTGAGCCTTCAACGTTTATCACTGTGCCAAAACCAAACTTTTCATGTTTCACTTTTTGCCCCATTTTCCATTCATTTTCTGGCAAACTCGTGCTTAAACTTCCTACTTTCGCTTGGTTTAATGCTCGAGTCACCGTTCCGCGCAAACGGATTTCTTGAATACACTCTGATGGCAATTCTGTGATAAATCGCGAAGGCAAATGGCGTTCTTCTTTCGTATAAACACGACGGCTTTCTGCATAACAAATCGTCAGTTTTTGCTTAGCTCGAGTAATGCCCACATAAGCAAGACGGCGTTCTTCCTCCAAACGACCAGGCTCTTCAAATGAACGGAAACTTGGGAATACACCCTCTTCTACCCCCACCATAAATACGCGCGGGAATTCCAAGCCTTTTGCAGAGTGTAAAGTCATCATTTCCACACAAGATTGATGCGGCGAAGCCTGCTCTTCTCCCGCCTCTAAAGAAGCATGAGTTAAAAAGGCGGTAAGATCGGTCATATCCTCTGCGTCATCAGGTTTGATAAATTCTCGGGTTGCCGTCACCAATTCTTCTAAGTTTTCAATACGCACTTCACCTTTCTCGCCTTTTTCCTGTTTATACATATCGTATAAGCCTGAATGTTTAATCACGAAATCAGTCTGTGCAAACAATGGCATTTCGGCTGTATCAACCTGCAAAGAATTAATCAACTCTTGGAAACGAAGTAATGCGGTTGAAGCACGTCCCGTTAGCATATTTTCTTGTGTGGCTACTTGAACAGCTTGCCATAAGGTAATTTGACGTTCACGGGTTAAATTTCGTAACACATCTAAAGTACGATCGCCAATACCACGCGTAGGCGTATTAATCACACGTTCAAACGCGGCATCATCTTGACGATTATTAATTAAGCGTAAATATGCCAACGCATCTTTAATTTCTTGGCGCTCGAAGAATCGCATCCCTCCATAAATTCGATAAGGAATTTGACAACGAATCAAGGCTTCTTCAATGACGCGAGATTGGCTATTACTACGATATAAAACAGCACAATCATCTAATTTCCCACCGTCATCTACCCAGTTTTGAATTTGAGACGCCACAAATTTTGCTTCATCTAACTCATTAAATGCTGCATAAATACCCACTGGCTCGCCCATTTCACCGTCAGTCCATAAATTCTTACCGAGGCGATCACTATTATTCGAAATAAGTTGGTTGGCACTTTTCAGAATATTGCCGGTAGAACGATAATTTTGCTCCAAACGAATAGTTTCAGCGTTGAAATCTTTTAGGAATTTTTGAATATTTTCGACCTGTGCACCACGCCAACCATAAATGGATTGGTCATCATCGCCCACAATCATCACTTTGCCCGTATTACCGGCAAGAATTTTGATCCAGGCATATTGGATTTTATTGGTATCTTGAAACTCATCCACCAAAATATGCTGAAAACGTTGCTGATAGCGTTGCAAAATCACAGGCTTTTTAGCAAATAATTCATACGCACGAATTAACAACTCAGCAAAATCCACCAAACCCGCACGATCACAAGTATCTTGATAAATTTGATAAATCTTAATCCACTCTTTTTCCTGGCGATCACCAAAATCATTAATATCTTGCGGTCTTAAACCTTCATCTTTTTTATTATTGATATACCAGCACGCTTGTTTCGGTGGAAATGCTTTATCGTCATAATTGTGCAATTTCATCAAGCGTTTTACTAAACGAAGTTGGTCTTCAGAATCCAAAATTTGGAAATCTTGTGGCAAGTTCACATCTAAATGGTGAGCGCGTAATAATCGATGGGCAATGCTATGGAATGTGCCAATCCACATGCCAAATAGATTCGATTGAGCATGTTTGGATAAGGTATCTTGAATACGATGACGCATTTCAGCAGCGGCTTTATTAGTAAAAGTTACCGCCATAATGCTACCTTCAGAAATATTTTCTACGGCAATCAACCAAGCAATACGATGAGTCAATACACGAGTTTTACCACTTCCTGCACCAGCAAGCACAAGATAATTGCCAAGTGGTGCTGCCACTGCTTCACGTTGTTTATCATTCAAGCCATCAAGTAATTCTGAAATATCCATTGCTCTTATTTTAATCTGGTTAAATTTACAGGGATTATAGTGGGAATTATATTTTTAAACAACCTGATATTTACAAATTTACTCCGCCCCTTTATATTAGCAATATCAAATAATTACTAAATATTGACGAAGTTAAAGGAGACACAATGTCAATTAAAACAACGCTAAAATTAACCGCACTTTCAGCCCTAACCGCCCTCGCATACACTTCTCACGCACAGGCTGAAGGAAAACTTACCGTCTATTGTAGCGTACAAAATGTAGTATGCGAAAAAGTTACTCAAGCCTTTAGTAAAAAATACAACGTAGATGCACAATTTGTACGTAATAGTACAGGCGTTGTATTAGGCAAAATTAAAGCTGAAAAAGAAAACCCACAAGCTGATTTCTGGTTTGGTGGCACGATTGAACCTCATCTCCAAGCGGCTGAATTAGGCTTACTTGAATCCTATCGTTCCCCATTACAAAAAGATATCATGCCGCAGTTTAAATCTTTAATGGATCAACGTGGCAATTTCACCTCTGTGATTTACTTAATGGAACTTGGCATTGGGGTCAATACTAAAAAATTAAAAGAATTGAATATTCCAGCGCCAAAATGTTATGCAGATCTAATAAAACCAGAATATCAAGGGCAAATTCAATATCCCGATCCACGTGTTTCTGGTACGGGTTATTCCCTTATCAGCACTTTTTCCACATTATGGGGAGAAGAAAAAGCTTTTGATTATTTAAAAAAATTAGAGCCAAATCTCATGCAACATACCAAAACAGGCCTTGCGAGCAACTATTTGGCTAACGGTACTGTAGCGATTGATTTAGGTTTTATGTTGGTTTATCCGCGTGAGAAGAAAAATGGTGCGCCAGTTGAAGGCATTTTACCATGCGAAGGCGTAGGCTATTCTTTAGGCGGGGCAAGCATTATTAAAGGAGCTAGAAACCTTGATAATGCCAAGCTATTTATGGATTTCGTGCTAAGCAAAGAAGCACAAGAAATTCCATGGAAAGAATCAGACTCTTACCAACTTCCAACCAATATCCATGCAGAACCTGCACCAGGTTTCCTACCGGCTGGTAAATTAAAACTGGTGAATATTGATTTTATGAAATTTGGTACAGATCAAGAAGGTAAACGCCTCACCCAACGTTGGGTTTCTGAAGTGCTCTTAGAGAGTAAATCGCCAAAAGAATAAAAGGAATAAACAAAAAGTGCGGTCAAAATAAGAATGTTTTTGACCGCACTCGTTTTTATATAGATAAAACTAAGCTAAAACCAACCGCTCTTTACCCGCATAGATATTGGCTTTTCCTGGGCGAGCAAAGCCGATAAGGGAAAGATTGTGTTGTTCTGCCATATTGACAGCAAGATCTGTTGCTGCAGAAATCGCAACAAGTAATTCGATACCACAAGCTACCGATTTTTGAACCATTTCATAACTGGCTCGACTTGAAACAAGTACGAATCCTTGCGGTTGATTCTGTTTAGCATGCCAGCCGATTAATTTATCTAGCGCTACATGCCGCCCGACATCCTCTCGAATCGCCAGTAAATTACCAGACAAATCAAAAAAGGCAGCTGCGTGTGTTGCTCCTGTTTCTTTTCCGAGTTCTTGATTGGCTTGTAATTGTTCTAAACAGCCATCTAATAAATTTAAATTAAATTGAAAAGTGCGGTCTAATTTTGGCAATTTTTTATAAACTTGTGAGATTTGTTCTGTGCCGCAAATGCCACATCCTGTTCTGCCTGTTAATGTTCGACGATGATCTTTTAATGCCACAAATTGACGGCTAGATAATTCAATTTGCACTTCAATACCATTGCATACTTCCACCACATCAATGCCATAAATATCCGCTTTTTTCTCAATAATCCCTTCCGCTAATGAAAAGCCTAAAGCAAAATCCTCTAAATCTTGGGGCGAGCACATCATGACGGTATGTGCAATACCATTATAGACAAGTGAAACAGGGACTTCCGCAGCCAAACTATCTTGTTTTTCCACTAAAAGTGCGGTCGAATTTTCAGATGTTTTTTTAAAAAAATTAATTGTTTTTTGAATTATCCAGTGCATTATTTTTTCCCAATAAAATGACTGTTGTAAAAATGTTACTTTTTTTTAACAAAAAATGTTTGTTTTGTGATCTAGCTCAAGTTTTAAAGCGATTATAACAAGTTTTGATTATAGATTTTCGGTTAAAAAATAGTTAAAATCGGATCCGTTTAAATTGGTCATTATTATAATCAATTTAATGGTTGATACGTTATTTTAACGAAATCAAATAAATTATCTACACGAATTTATACTATCGAAATATCTTAACGGTTCGCCGTTATGAAGGAGTGATTATGCAGGTCTCTAGACGTAAGTTCTTTAAGATCTGTGCAGGTGGTATGGCGGGGACGTCTGCGGCAATGTTGGGCTTTGCACCATCATCTGTTTTAGCGGCACCACGTGAATACAAATTATTACGGGCGTTTGAATCCCGTAACACCTGTACATATTGTGCAGTGAGCTGTGGTATGTTGTTATATAGCACAGGCAAACCTTACGATGCTTTAAGTAGCCATACAGGCACCAATACCCGTTCTAAATTATTCCACCTTGAAGGTGACCCTGATCATCCGGTAAGCCGTGGGGCATTATGTCCTAAAGGTGCGGGCGCATTAGACTATGTGAATAGTGAAAGCCGTGCTTTATACCCTGAATATCGTGCACCGGGTTCGGACAAATGGGTTCGTCTTTCTTGGGAAGAAGCGATCAAACGCGTTTCTCGTTTATTAAAAGATGACCGTGATGCTAACTTTGTTGAAAAAGACGCAAGTGGCAAAACAGTTAACCGTTGGACAACCACAGGTATTATGACCGCCTCCGCCATGAGCAACGAGGCCGCACTTCTTACTCATAAATGGGTGCGGATGTTGGGCATGGTGCCGATGTGTAACCAAGCGAATACTTGACACGGACCAACGGTAGCAAGTCTTGCTCCATCATTTGGTCGCGGTGCCATGACAAACAACTGGGTTGACATCAAAAACGCCAATCTTATTCTTGTTCAAGGTGGTAACCCTGCTGAAGCTCACCCTGTTGGCTTCCGTTGGGCGATCGAAGCGAAGAAAAACGGTGCGAAAATCATCGTGGTTGACCCTCGCTTTAACCGTACAGCTTCTGTCGCTGACCTTCACGCACCAATTCGTTCCGGTTCTGATATCGCATTCTTAATGGGTGTGATCCGTTACCTATTGGAAACAAATCAAATTCAACACGAATACGTTAAATACTATACCAATGCTTCATTCTTAGTTGATGAAGGCTTCAAATTTGAAGATGGTTTATTCGTAGGTTTTGATGAAGAAAAACACACTTACGATAAATCTAAATGGAATTACCAATTTGATGAAAATGGTAATGCTAAACGTGATATGACCTTACAAGATCCACGTTGTGTGATTAATATCTTGAAAGATCACGTTTCTCGCTATACCCCAGAAATGGTTGAACGTATTACCGGCGTTAAACAAAAACTCTTCTTACAAATCTGTGAAGAAATTGGTAAAACCTCTGCACCGAATAAAACCATGACGCACTTATATGCGTTAGGCTTTACTGAGCACACAATCGGTACACAAAACATTCGCTCAATGGCAATGATCCAATTACTCTTAGGTAATATGGGGATGCCAGGTGGCGGTATTAATGCATTACGTGGACACTCAAACGTACAAGGTACAACAGATATGGGCTTATTGCCGATGTCTTTACCGGGTTATATGCGTTTGCCGAATGATAAAGATACGTCCTACGAACAATACATTAATGCGATTACGCCAAAAGATATCGTACCAAACCAGGTGAACTACTATCGTAATACATCGAAATTCTTCGTGAGTATGATGAAAACGTTCTATGGTGATAAAGCCACCAAAGAAAATGGTTGGGGTTTCGATTTCTTACCAAAAGCAGACCGCTTATACGACCCTATCACTCATGTTAAGTTAATGAATGATGGCAAATTGAACGGTTGGATTTTACAAGGTTTCAACGTATTAAACTCATTACCGAATAAAAACAAAACTGTTGCGGGTATGAGCAAATTGAAATACTTAATCGTAATGGATCCGCTTCAAACTGAATCTTCTGAATTCTGGAAAAACTTTGGTGAATCAAACAATGTAACTCCAGCAGATATTCAAACTGAAGTATTCCGTTTACCAACCACCTGTTTCGCTGAAGAAGATGGTTCGATTGCTAACTCTGGTCGTTGGGCTCAATGGCACTGGAAAGGCTGTGACCAACCAGGTGAAGCGTTACCGGATGTTGAAATTCTTTCTATGATTCGTGAAGAGATGCACCGTCTTTACCAAAAAGAAGGTGGTCGTGGTATCGAATCTTTCGAAGCAATGACTTGGAACTATGCACAACCACATTCACCAAGCTCAGTAGAATTAGCGAAAGAATTAAACGGCTACGCGCTTGCTGATCTTCTCGATGCTGATGGCAACGTCATGTATAAAAAAGGTCAATTACTTAACGGATTCGCTCACTTACGTGATGATGGTACAACCTCTGCAGGTAACTGGATCTATGTGGGTCAATGGACTGAAAAAGGTAACCAAACCGCAAACCGTGACAACTCTGACCCATCAGGTTTAGGTTGTACATTAGGTTGGGGCTTCGCATGGCCAGCAAACCGTCGTATCCTTTATAGCCGTGCTTCACTTGATATTAACGGTAACCCTTGGGATAAACACCGTCAATTAATCAAATGGAACGGTAAAAACTGGAACTGGTTAGATGTCGCTGACTATGGTACACAGCCACCAGGTTCTGACGCAGGTCCATTTATTATGTCTGCGGAAGGTGTGGGCCGTCTATTCGCTGTAGATAAAATTGCGAATGGTCCTATGCCTGAGCACTATGAACCAATTGAAAGTCCGATTGACACTAACCCACTACATCCAAGTGTCGTCTCTGATCCGACTGTTCGTATTTACAAAGAAGACCGTGAATTTATCGGTTCAAACAAAGACTTCCCTTATGTGGCAACGACTTATCGTTTGACCGAGCACTTCCACAGTTGGACAGCTCAATCTGCGTTAAATATCATCGCTCAACCACAACAATTCGTGGAAATTGGTGAGAAATTAGCAGCAGAAAAAGGCATCCAAAAAGGTGATATGGTGAAAATTACTTCTCGCCGTGGCTACATTAAAGCCGTTGCAGTGGTAACAAAACGTTTGAAAGATTTAGAAGTCGACGGACGTACCGTACATCACGTGGGTATTCCAATTCACTGGAATATGAAAGCCTTAAATGGTAAAGGTAATCGTGGTTTCTCCACCAACACCTTAACACCATCTTGGGGTGAAGCAGTCACTCAAACACCAGAATATAAAACATTCTTGGTAAACATTGAGAAAGCGGAGGCATAATATGGCAGGAAGTGGTCAAGGCGTTCAATCGCAAGACATTATCAAGGTCTCCGCTACGTCTGGTTTAACACCAGCACCTCAAGCGCGTGATCATAAAGTTGAAGTAGCAAAATTAATCGATGTATCCACCTGTATCGGTTGTAAAGCCTGTCAGGTGGGCTGTTCAGAGTGGAATGACATCCGTTCTGATGTTAATGCTCAATGTGTGGGGATCTACGATAACCCAGTAGATCTTAATGCAAAAGCATGGACGGTAATGCGCTTTAACGAAGTTGAAGAAAATGATCGTTTAGAATGGTTAATCCGTAAAGATGGTTGTATGCACTGTTCAGAACCAGGCTGTTTAAAAGCTTGTCCTGCACCAGGCGCAATTATCCAATATGCGAACGGTATCGTGGATTTCCAATCTGATAAATGTATCGGTTGTGGTTACTGTATCGCAGGTTGTCCGTTCAACATTCCACGTATGAACCCAGAAGACAACCGCGTGTACAAATGTACCCTTTGTGTAGATCGTGTTTCTGTGGGCCAAGAACCGGCTTGCGTGAAAACCTGTCCAACCGGTGCAATTCGTTTCGGTTCTAAAGAAGAGATGAAACTCTACGCAGAACAACGTGTTGCTGACTTAAAATCACGTGGTTACGAAAACGCAGGTATCTACGACCCTGAAGGCGTAGGTGGTACTCACGTAATGTATGTATTACACCATGCGGATAAACCTGAGCTTTATTCTGGTCTTCCAAAAGATCCAAAAGTTGACCTCACCGTCACCCTTTGGAAAGATGTATTGAAACCAGTAGCGGCTGTAGCAATGGGTGGTCTAGCACTTGCTGAAATCGCTCACTACTTAGCTGTGGGTCCAAACGTTGAAGAAGACGTAGAAGATCATCACCATGAATTTGAAGAAGAAGATAAAAAAGGGGGCAAAGATGAGTAAGATTGAGATTAGCAATGATACTCGAATCATTCGTCATAGAACGCCTGCTCGTTTTAGCCACTGGTTACTCGTAATCTGCTTCTTTATGACGATGTTCACTGGTGTGGCATTCTTCTTCCCAGATTTTGCGTGGTTAACTGAAATTTTAGGTACTCCGCAACTGGCTCGAGCAATTCACCCGTTCACCGGTATCATTATGTTCGTTGCCTTTATTTTCCTCGGCTATCTTTACTGGGATCACAACATTCCAGAGAAAAACGATATTCGTTGGTTAAAAGGTATTGTTGAAGTATTAAAAGGGAATGAGCACGCTGTTGCAGATAACGGCAAGTATAACCTTGGTCAAAAAATGTTATTCTGGACATTGAACTTGGCGATGGTCACTTTACTTGTAACCGGTATCATTATGTGGCGTCAGTATTTCTCGCACTACTTCTCTATTCCGGTATTACGTTTTGCGATTTTCCTTCACTCTTTAAGTGCATTCATGTTGTTCACCGGTATTTTGGTACACATGTATATGGCATTCTGGATTAAAGGTTCAATCCGCGGAATCGTTGAGGGTTGGGTAACCGTTCGCTGGGCGAAAAAACACCACCCGAAATGGTATCGTGATGAAGTACTTCCTAAGCTAGAAGAAGACCTTGAAAATGAAGCTGAAGGTAAAAAAGTAAAAACCAAAGCATTGTTCAAAGGTATCAATGGCTAAAATCAAAAAGTGCGGTTAAAATTGACCGCACTTTTTCTTATCAATACTTAAGAGACTATTATGAGTATCAAAATCTTATCTGCAGACGAAATCAAACAAAAAAAGAATTCATATGATATTCCACCTGTTTTGTTTGCTAACCCTAAAAATCTTTATCAACGTCGTGCAAAACGTTTAAGAGAATTAGCGAAAGATCATCCATTGGCTGATTATTTACTCTTTGCTGCAGATGTTGTGGAAAGCCAATTAAGCGTATTTGAAAAAAATCCATTAGAAAAACAGTCATTCGATAACTTAAGTGAGATCGAACCGTTAAATGCTAAAACATTTAAACGTTCTGGCATCTGGATTGAATACCTGAAAGAAATTTTACATAGCATTAAACCCAAAGCGAATGAACAGGTTGTTGCTACCATTGAAAATCTAGAAAAAGCTTCAGAGAAAGAGCTTGAGGAAATGGCTACCCATCTTTTAAGCCAAGAATATAACTTAGTAAGCACCGATAAAGCCGTCTTTATTTGGGCTGCGCTTTCTCTTTATTGGTTACAACTGGCTCAACAAATTCCTCATAACAGCCGCCAAGAAGGTATCGATAATTTGCATTACTGCCCTGTTTGTGGTTCTGCCCCTGTTGCGAGTGTTGTCCATATCGGTACTTCACAAGGTTTACGCTATTTGCACTGCAATCTCTGTGAAAGTGAGTGGAATTTAGTGCGCGCACAATGCACAAACTGCAATGAACACAAAAATCTTGAAATGTGGTCATTAAATGAAGAGCTTGCTCTTGTTCGTGCTGAAACCTGTGGCGATTGCCAAAGCTATTTAAAAATCATGTTCCAAGAAAAAGATCCGAATGTTGAAGCAGTAGCGGATGATTTAGCATCAATTTTCTTAGATATTGAAATGGAAGAAAAAGGCTTCGCACGCAGTGGATTAAATCCATTTGTCTTCCCTGCAGAAGAAGTGTAATGTCTTATTTTTCAGATAAACAAAGTGCGGTCAAAATTGACCGCACTTTTTCATTCTAGAGATAACATGCCATCACAACGGCATTTTCTCGTCCACCATCTGGTTTGGGATAATAATTCTTACGAATATCAACCTCATTAAATCCCAACTTTTCATAAAGGAATCGAGCAGGATTCGATTCACGCACTTCAAGCCAAAGCGTTTGAATACCTTTCTCTTTAAGCTTATCCATTAAACCTTGCAATAAAAACGAACCGTAGCCCTTTCCTTGTTGAGCAGGGTCAATCGCAATATTAAATAATGTGGCTTCATCTAATACCGTTTGGCAAATAGCAAATCCCAGTACTTGCTCCTTTTCCACTAATTTCAAATTGAGATAACGCTCGCCGACATTATTTTTCAATGTTCCCAATGACCAAGGCACAAGATGTGCTGCTTGTTCAATTTCATATAAGCGATCCATATCGCATTCTTTAATAGGAAAAAGAGAAGGCATCATGATTAAATTTGTTGGATTTGTTGCCAAAGCTCACGCTTAGCTTGACTATCTTGCTGGAATTGTTGCCAATCAACAGAACGATATACTCGCTCTGCATTTAAGCAATAAGGCAAAGTGCGGTCGATTTCATCAGTATTTTCAGCTAATAACCAATACCGTACAGAATGTTGTAACGTGATATGTTGAATTTGATCAAAATTCAAGCAAAGGCAATCTTCTTTTTTGAGCTCTAGCGCAAGTCGAATATCTGCAAAAAGCGGTGAACTCGAGAGATTATCATTAGCCACCACAATAAATTTCACTTGTTCTGAAACACTCACACCTACCGCCCCTTGCAATACTTCTGGGCGATGGAGCTGCCAACGGGTTATTCCCATTTCATTTAAAAGAAGATTGCGTCTATCCATAGATTAACGAGCGATAGTATCTAGCGGATAATCTCTTAAACCATTAACAATCGCTTGTTCTTGCGCTTCGGTTGGTTTTTCTTGATACGCTCTTAAACTACGGAAAGAAAGAATGTTTTTCGCTTGATAAACCACGGCAATAAAACGTTGGAAATCTTTGCCATCACAAGCATAGTAAACATCTGAAGCGTTACCAATTGTTTTTAACTCACATACTTTTTTGTTTGCATCAAGATATTTTGTCGTTAATTCAGGAACATGAGAAACATCTTTTAAATAATAGGTTTCGCTCATAATGAATTTACGATTGCTACGATCTACATTCGCCGCTCCACTTAAGAAACGCGGATCTTCTGATTTATCAAAGGCTTTTGTTTGTTTATAGAATTTCTCACCGTTGAATGTGACTTCTTGGTTACCTTTTTTGATGCGCTCAAACTGCGCATCTAAGCTTTGCGCTTGTGCAGCAGGTAATTCAACTTTTGAGCTTGTTGGTAAGGTTGAAGTTTTTTGTTTGCTACTACCTTGAAGTTGTTCGATTAATTGACAGCCAGACAATAAACTTGCCATTGCGACTGCGGTGATGATTTTTTTCATAAATAATTCCTTAATAAATACGTTTAAATCGTTTTCTTTTGTTAGAATAACATGTAATTTTAACCAATAAACCACAGGATTTAAAGCGTGATTTCTCTCGAAAGCGAAGTTTTACAACGCCATCTTCCCCTTTTTAGCGGTAAATCAATTCTTCTTGCCGGCGGCATTAATGATGATTTTCCTCAAACATTGCAAAAACATTGCCAATCCGTGCAGGTTTGGAGTTGGTATTTTGATTATGCCAAAACCCAAAGTGCGGTCAATTTTGAGGTTGAATTTCAGCCACAAGCCGATTTGATTATTTATTATTGGACGAAGAATAAACAAGAAGTGAATTTTCAGCTGATGCAACTACTCGCCAAAAGTAAAATTGGTCAAGAAGTGTTAATTATCGGTGAAAATCGTTGCGGCGTCCGTTCAGCTGAAAAACTGCTTGAACCTTACGGTGAAATCGGCAAAATCGACTCTGCTCGTCGTTGCGGTTTATACCATTTTTCCTTACAAAAACAACCGCTCTTCGATCTTCAATCTTATTGGAAATGCTACCAAAATGATGCATTAGGCGATCTCCGTATTTACAGCTTGCCGGGTGTATTCAGTGCCAATGAACTTGATAGCGGAACATCACTTCTACTTTCCACCCTAACATCGCCAATTCAAGGCAAAGTATTAGATGTTGGTTGCGGTGCGGGTGTCATTGGTTCCATGATCAAAAAACATCACCCTAAAGCGGATGTCACAATGACTGATATTCATGCAATGGCAATTCAATCCGCTCGCCAAACGCTTGCTGAAAATCAACTTGAAGGTCAGGTTATCGCAAGCGATGTGTTTTCCCACATTGAGGGAAAATTTGATCTAATCATTTCAAACCCGCCTTTCCACGATGGAGTTGATACCGCTTATCGTGCGGTGAAAGAACTTATTCAACAAGCAAAATGGCATTTAACGGCAGGCGGAGAACTGCGTATCGTTGCTAATGCATTTCTCCCCTATCCCGATTTATTAGCGCAACATTTCGGGAAATTCGAAGTCCTTGCTCAAACCACCAAATTTAAAGTGTATTCTGTGAGAAATTAAGGAGAAAACAATGTTTGTAACCAGTTCTGCCATTCAAAATGGTGCCTTTGAAGATAAATATGGCAAACGCGGCACACAATTTAGCCCAAATGGTATGCCAACCTACTCTATTCCATTTGAAATTCACGATGCACCTCAAGGCACTAAATCCTTTGCCGTTGTCTTAGAGGATAAAGATGCGATTACGGCGAGTGGTTTTGTGTGGATTCATTGGCTCATTGCAGATCTTGAACGTACGGTTATCCACGAAAATGAAAGCCAAACCGCAACAGATTATGTACAAGGTGCAAATACTTGGGCAAGTAAATTAGGTCAATTTGATATCGAAGAAGCCTCATTCTATGGTGGTATGGCCCCACCAAACTGCTTACATCGTTACGAGCTTATTGTGTATGCACTTGATACCAAACTAAACCTCAAACCGGGATTCCGTTTTAATGATCTACATTTTGCGATGCAAGGGCATATTCTAGATCAAGCTGTGGTGATGGGCACTTATGATGTTTAATCATTAATAGTTCACCCTAAAAATACCATAAAAAATGACCGCACTTCAACAAAGTGCGGTCATTTCTTTTAGAATTTTATAACGTGATTTTATTCGCGTCTTGCACTAATTTCGCATGTGCTTTTTTCTGTTCTTTCATCTTATTGCTCGTTTCACGGCGTTGAGTAGAAAGTTCCGCATTGCGAATGTTGTAATCATCTACACGACCTTCATAGTCGTCACGCATATTTTCAATAATTGCACGAACATCTTCAATGCTCATATCGTCACGGATATATTGATTTAAGTTATCTAATAATAAGACACGTTTTTGGTTATCACGAATTTTACGGTTGTTGTCTTCAATGTCGCGCTTAAGTTTATTTTTTAAACGATATAAACGCACATACTCTAATACTTCTTGGAAGGATTTATTTACATTTCCCATGATCGACTCTCTCAAAGTTAAAAATAAACTTCGGGTAATGTAGCCTTTTTTTTCGTCCCCGTCAAAAGCTTAAATTTAAATTAATGGATTAGATCAAAAAACTGTTTGATTTAGTTGATTATCCTATTCGGTAGTGGTAAAAATGAAGAATCTATTCAAAATAAAATAAGGAAACACAATGTCAAAAGTCTTTAATTTTAGTGCTGGTCCAGCCATGATTTTCCCTGAGGTACTACACAAAGCACAAGCTGAGCTAACTAACTGGCTTGGTCAAGGTGTGTCAGTGATGGAAGTCAGCCACCGTGGCAAATATTTTATGGAATTGATTACTCAAGCCGAAAAAGATCTGCGTGAAGTGTATAACATTCCAGATAATTATCGCGTGTTATTCCTACAAGGTGGGGCTCGTGGTCAATTTGCGGCATTACCGATGAACCTAATTGGTGAGAAAGGTAAAGCACTTTACTTAAATAGCGGTCACTGGTCTGCAACCGCAGCGAAAGAAGCGCGTAACTTTGCTGAAATTGATGAAATTACCATTGTGGAAAATGGTGATCACACACGCATTACCAACCTTGATTTCAGCGATATTGCGGAACAATACGATTACGTTCACTATTGCCCAAATGAAACCATCAGCGGTGTTGAAATTTTTGATGTACCAAATGTGGGCAATGCGGTGCTTGTAGCGGATATGTCATCTAATGTTCTCTCTCGCGAAATTGATATTAGCAAATTTGGTGTCATTTACGCCGGTGCACAAAAAAATCTTGGTCCAGCAGGGATTACGCTCGTGATTATTCGCGATGATTTAATTGGTCATGCTCGCCAAGCAACCCCATCAATTTGGAATTACGCCACACAGCGTGATGCTGACTCCATGATCAATACCCCGCCCACCTTTGCGTGGTATCTCTGTTCATTAGTTTTCAAACACATTCAAGCGATTGGCGGCTTAAAAGAAATTGCAAAACGTAACGCAGTGAAAGCACAAACTCTTTACGATTATATTGATAGCAGCAAACTCTATCGTAACGTAGTAGCTAAAGAAAACCGTTCAACCATGAATGTCACATTTGTGACAGGCAATCCTGAACTTGATGCTAAATTTGTTGCAGAATCTACAGCAGCCGGTCTTCAAGCCTTAAAAGGTCACAAAGTGTTAGGTGGTATGCGTGCATCTATCTATAACGCGATGCCATTAGAAGGTGTACAAGCGCTCATTGAATTCATGAAAAAATTTGAAGCTGAAAACAGCTAATTATCTGGTTAATTAAACTCAACGTGCGGGCTGAAAGGCCCGCTCGTCTTTATAAGGAAAGCATATGCAATACATCAACGTTGCCAATCAAGGCGTAAAATCTCTTTCACCTTACCAAGCCGGAAAACCCATCGAAGAACTCGAACGCGAGTTAGGCATTACTGATATCGTTAAACTTGCCTCGAATGAAAACCCTTTCGGTTTTCCTGAAAGTGCGAAAAAAGCCATTCAAGCCCAACTGGATCACCTAACTCGCTATCCTGATGCTAACGGTTTTGAACTTAAAGCGGCTATTGCGAAAAAATTTGGTGTGCAACCAAACCAAATTACCCTTGGGAATGGTTCGAACGATTTATTAGAACTTTTTGCCCATACCTTTGCGGGTGAATACGATGAAGTGATTTATTCACAATATGCTTTTATTGTTTACCCTTTAGTGACGAAAGCTATTAATGCTGTCGCAAAAGAAATCCCCGCTAAGAATTGGGGACATGATTTAAACGGATTTTTGACCGCACTTTCAGATAAAACCAAACTGATTTTTATTGCCAATCCAAACAATCCAACGGGGAATTTCTTAACGGAAGCAGAATTGGATGCTTTCTTAGCAAAAGTCCCTGAAAACGTGATTATGGTATTAGATGAAGCTTATACTGAATTTACTCATCCTAGCGAACGCGTTAATTCTTTTGCATTACTGGAAAAATACCCGAACCTTATCGTTTCTCGCTCCCTATCAAAAGCTTATGGACTTGCGGGTTTACGTATTGGCTACGCGGTCTCTAATCCTGAAATCGCAGACTTATTAAACCGTGTTCGTCAGCCATTTAACTGTAATAGTCTTGCTTTAACCAGCGCGATTGCAGTGATGAATGATGATGCTTTTGTAGAAAAAGTGGCTGAGAATAATCGCCAAGAAATGAAACGTTATGAAGCCTTCTGTCAACAATATGGCTTAGACTTTATTCCGTCTAAAGGTAACTTTATTACCATTGATTTTAAACAGCCTGCCGCACCAATTTATGATGCATTATTGCGTGAAGGCGTGATTGTACGCCCAATTGCGGGTTATGGCATGCCAAATCACTTGCGCATCAGCATTGGCTTACCACAAGAAAATGACAAATTTTTTACTGCACTTAAAAAAGTGCTGAAGTTAGGAAATAAAAAATAGGAGCTTTTATGACCCAAGTAACAATGATGGGTAATCCCATTGAAGTAAGCGGCAACTTTCCCCAAAAAGGGGAAAAAGTAACCGCACTTACGCTCACCAATAAAGAACTTGCTGACGTAACCCTTGATACTTATGCAGGAAAACGCAAGGTCTTAAATATTTTCCCGAGTATTGATACAGGTGTATGCGCAACTTCTGTCCGTAAATTCAATCAACAAGCGGCTAATTTAAAGAATGCCGTGGTGCTTTGTATTTCCGCTGATTTACCTTTTGCTCAAGCACGATTCTGTGGTGCGGAAGGTATTGAGAACGTAGAAACACTTTCTACTTTCCGCCATAAAGAAGCCCATGAAAACTTGGGGGTAAACATCACAACAGGTCCAATCGCAGGTTTAACCGCACGTTCAGTGATTGTTTTAGATGAAAACAACAACGTGTTACATAGTGAACTGGTGTCTGAAATTAAAAATGAGCCAAATTATGAAGCTGCGCTAGCCACACTATAATGAATAAGGCGCTTTTTCATAAAAAGCGCCTTTTTATTTATTCAGGGAAAATCTCATTCAATATCAATGCAATCCCATCATCATTATGCGAAGCAGTGACTCGATTGGCGGCCTGTTTAATCTCATCCGGCGCATTGCCCATTGCAACGCCTAATCCCACACTTTCTAGCATATCTAAATCGTTAAAGTTATCACCAAAAGCGACACATTCTTCCATCTTCACATGAAAGAAATCTTCGAGAAAGCGTACCGCATTACCTTTTGTTGCCGATTTATGCATCACTTCAAGGAAATTCGCATGAGAACGGCAAATACTTAAATGCGGGAATTTCTCTTTCAAAATTTGCTCAATACCAATCACTTCATCTGTTTCACCGATGATTTGAATTTTATGCGGAGAATAGACCGCACTTTCATCATAAGGATCAATCTGAATGCCTGTTACGCTACGTTCGTAAATCACCCATTTATTATCCACATCGCGAGCGACGCAATCATCATAGGTATAATAATTGACACCCAGCGCAGGATGGTCTGCCAATACTTGGTTAATGGCTTGGATATCAGCTGGATCAATTTGAACCGAGTAAATAGGCGTTGAGTTTTTATCTAAAATCAAGGCGCCACTGAATGCCACAATGATATTGTAATTTTCAATGAGTTTCGCATAAGGCCAAATACCAAGCGGCGAACGCGCAGAGATTGGTGTAAATGGAATACCTTGGTTTGTAATACGTTGAATTGCATCTAAGGTTTTAGGCGAAATTCGATGATCGGAAGTTAATAAAGTACCATCAAAATCGCTGAATACGGCTTTATACATAATTGCTCCAAATCGTCATTATTTTTCGGAAAGGTAAGGATCGGCAAAGCCTAAACCCTGCATAATTTCAGTTTCTAAACTTTCCATTTCTTCGGCTTCATCATCTTCAATATGATCATAACCCAGTAAATGTAAGCTACCATGCACAATCATATGCGCCCAATGTGCCATTAAAGGCTTTTCTTGCTCGATAGCTTCACGTTCCACCACCTGACGACAAATCACCAAATCGCCCAACAGTGGTAATTCCACTTCATCGGGACATTCAAAAGGGAAAGACAATACATTGGTTGGACGATCTTTACCACGATAAGTTAAATTTAACTCATGACTTTCCGCTTCATCCACAATACGCACCGTCATTTCCACATTATCACTTTCTGGTTGAACTGCGGCAGTTGCCCATTGCAGAATTTGTTCTTCTGATGGCAAGCCTTCTGTATTTTCACTTGCCAGTTGCAAATCAATAATCATATTGCCCATGTTATTCTCCTAAATTCGTTTCATTTTCTGACCGCACTTTTTGCTCACGTTCAGCTCGACGCTGCGCAGCGATTTCTTGACGGCGAATTTCATCTTGGGCTTCCCATTCTTCGTAAGCTTGCACTACTTTTGCCACCACAGGATGTCGCACAATATCTTTACTTTCAAAGTAGTTAAAGCTTAATTCCGATACTTTGCTTAATACTTCCATGGCGTGGCGTAAACCTGATTTTGTGCTGCGTGGTAAATCGATTTGAGTCACATCCCCTGTAATCACGGCTTTGGAATTAAAACCAATACGGGTCAAAAACATTTTCATTTGTTCAACCGTCGTATTTTGGCTTTCATCTAAAATAATAAAGCTGTCATTAAGTGTACGCCCACGCATATAAGCCAATGGCGCGATTTCAATCACATTACGCTCCATCAATTTTTGTACCCGTTCAAAGCCTAACATTTCAAATAATGCATCATAAAGTGGGCGTAAATAAGGCTCAATTTTCTGGCCTAAATCACCCGGCAAGAAACCTAATTTTTCGCCCGCTTCCACCGCAGGACGAGTCAGCAAAATGCGACGAATTTCTTGACGCTCTAGAGCCTCAACGGCAGCCGCTACGGCTAAAAAGGTTTTCCCTGTTCCAGCGGGTCCAATCCCAAAACTGATATCGTGCGTAAGAATATTGTGTAAATATTGAATTTGGTTTTCACCACGTGGTTTAATCAAACCTCGCTTAGTTTTAATTGTGGTGCTATAGACGTGATTTTCACTGCGTGACTCACTTCCTTCTTGCAATAACATTCTGCTCTCTTGTAAGGCAATATGCACATCTTCCAAATCAAGTTCGTTCACTTTCCCTTTAATTGGTGCTGTATCCACATATAATGCTTGGATTAATTTAGCCGCACGCTCAATTAATTGTTCATGGTGAGATTTTGGATTTTCATCATTTGATTTCACGGTGAAAGTGAAATTATTGCGGGAAATATTGAGGTTAAATTCTTTTTCAATCAGTTTGATATTTTCATCGAATGCACCGCAAAGGGATTGCAGACGATCATTTTCTTGAGGTTCTAAGGTAAAAGTTGTCATTAAATTTCATTTTAGAATTGTGAATACTGTCTCCATTTTAGCCTAATTACGATGAATGTAAAACGGGCTTCACCAACTGATGAAGCCCCATAACAAAATTAAGGCAATTCAGGGAAAAGCATCTTAATCACATTCATTGTCAATCGTCGAGATTGTCCACTAAATGGGAAAATATGCATCATCATCATAGGGTTAAAGTTTGCTTCAATTACGCCCCACGAACGTAGGCTCGGTTCTGCCGGCTTTTTCAAATCAGGAATAATCAAATCTACGCCACATACTGCCGCCCCCATTGCTTTGCTAATCCCGACCGCAATTTCTTTGTAACTGGCATGCATTTCATCCGTCATATCAATAGAATCGCCGCCTGTACTAATATTGGAATTCGCACGTAATTGGACAAGTTGATCTTTCGCTGGAATAGAATCTACAGTTAAGCCTTGTTCCTTAAGCTGCAACTGCTCAATATCCCCTAATGCAATTTTTTTCAATGGTGTTCGACTACCATCGCCCCGTAAAGGATGATCATTTTTAGCCGCAACTAATTCAGCAACAGTATGTACACCATCTCCAATGACATTTGCTGGAACACGTAATAAGACAGCTAACGTTTGATCGCCTAGCACAAAGAAACGGTATTCGGTGCCAAGTAGATAATCTTCAACCATGATCTCTTTATCTTCACGGAAAGCAATTTCTACTGCTTTTGCAAAATCCTCTCTATTCGTTACACCTTGTTGGAAAATACTGATCCCCAAACCAAAATTCGTTGATTTTGGCTTAATCACGACAGCTCGATTTTCAAAAAGTGGGACATTTTCGACCGCACTTTTCACATCGGTAAACTCAAGGCTTTGCGGTACGTTAAAGCCTGCTTTCGCTAACACTTTCTTCGTCACTACTTTATTTTCCATGATGAGTGGGGAAATATAGCTATCGTGAGAAGTCATATTACCGTTTTTCACATATTCCAAATGGTCGCCAAATTGAAGACTGATAAATTGATCGCGTTCATCTAAAATCTCAATCTTTAATCCTTTTTGAATTGCATCAAATAATAACGCCTGTGTAGACAGCTCCATATTATCAAACGCACTTAATGCATAAAAACGTTCAAAGGCTTTTGCTTTATTGGATTGCGCGATATCTGCCCCTAATTGTTGGTAACTACCGACCTGTTCAATTGCCGCGACGACTTTTGCACAAAGCGTTTGGCTTGGATCCGCAAATTGTCCTAATTTGTCTTTAACAATTGTTTTAATCTCATCACTTACATTGAGTTGCTCAAGCATTTTGAGCATTTCAAGGAGGACTAATTCCCCTTCTACCGCATAAACACTTTGCTCTCTTGGATCTTCCCATGCCACTTCAGCAAGACGTGCTTTGCCTAATTTTATGCCTTCTTGATCAGCGGTATCATCAAGCCATGCCATTAACAAAATAAAATAATGAATGAATTTCGCATCAGCAAGTTCCATTCCATAAGGTGCAAACGGATTGAGATCAAACAAACGAAATTCTAAATATTGAATTCCTTTTTCAAGTAAATCTCGCGCTTTTTTAGCACCACGTAAACGTACGCTTGAGTAAAACTCTTTTTCCGCAATCAAATCACCCGATTTAACCCAGTATTCTAACGTCTCAACATACTCTTGCAAACTGTCATAAGAGACGTGGATCTTCGGATCATTCACATAACCATATTTCCCTGAACGTAAACTCCGCACATATTGATGCAGTTTAAGAGGGGAATTGTCTCTGAAATATTTTTCCTCTACCGTCGGTGTTGCAGAAAACAAGTAAAGTAAAATCCATTGGTAGCGTAAGAAGTTCTTCGCTATTTTTAGGTAAAAATTATTTTGAAAATCAACCGCACTTTGTGTTTCATTTTGCGCATGAAATAAGGCATCAATAAACTTAGGGTCAATTTGAAAATTGTAATGAATACCACTGACCATTTGCTTATATTTACCGTAAGACTGAACTAAATGCTCACGATAAGCCACATCTTCCAGATTATCTAATTGTGCAACCTTAATTTGCTCTTCTGGCGGTAACCCTGCAGGCATACTAAAAGGAAAAATAAATTCATCCTCTGGTAAAGTACGTAAAGTTACTTCATGAATAGCTGAAAGCCAACGCAATGTATCTTCTAATTTTTTCATCGGAGGAGTCACCAATTCCAACTGACTTTCTGCAAAATCTGTTTGAATGTAAGGGTGGAAACGACGATTACCAAAAGCTTTGGGGTGCAATGATGTCACTATTGAACCATCTGCATGCACCCGTTGACTTTCCTTTTCAATCCCAAATGACCCTTGCTGAAATAAGAGCTCTAGGTGATGTTGTTTAATGATTTGCTGAATATTCATATCCGTCCTTATTAGAAATTTCCACCTGACATTATGGAGAAAAAACAACGTAGAGCGAAGTAAGAAAATAGAATGGAATATGAAATTTTGATATAAGAGAAAAATATCTGAGAATTATTTGCATTATCTATTATAGATTATTAGAATGGGACGATTCTTATTTTTAGAAAAATGGACAATTTGTCCAATCACATAAAGGAGTTTTCATGAAAATTAAGCATTTCCAAATTGCAGCCCTTACCGGCTTAATGGCATTTGCAGGCTTCGCTTCTGCAGATATTACCGTTTACAACGGACAACATAAAGAAGGTGCAAAAGCCGTTGCCGATGCGTTTACAAAAGCAACGGGCATTAAAGTGACCTTAAACAGTGCGAAAAGCGATCAACTTGCGGGCCAATTGAAAGAAGAGGGAGATAAAACCCCTGCAGATGTATTCTATTCCGAACAAACTGCACCTTTCGCAGCACTCTCTGATGCGGGTTTGTTAGAACCGCTTTCAGCAGACACCATTAAACAAACTGCACACAAAGGTGTGCCTGTTGCACCGAAAAAAGACTGGATCGCATTAAGCGGCCGTTCTCGTGTTGTGGTTTATGATCACACCAAATTATCTGAAAAAGACATGGAAAAATCCGTGTTAGATTATGCAACACCAAAATGGAAAGACAAAATTGGTTATGTTCCGACTTCAGGTGCATTCTTAGAGCAAGTTGTTGCGATTACTAAATTAAAAGGTAAAGATGCGGCACTTAAATGGTTAAAAGGTTTGAAAGAAAACGGTAAACTTTATGCAAAAAACAGCGTTGCCCTTCAAGCCGTTGAAAATGGCGAAGTACCAGCAGCGTTAATTAACAACTATTACTGGTATGCACTTGCAAAAGAAAAAGGTGCTGATAACCTCAAAACACGTCTTTACTTCATTCGTCATCAAGATCCAGGTGCATTAGTGACCTATTCTGGTGCAGCTGTATTAAAAGGTTCTAAAAATAAAGAAGAAGCGAAAAAATTCGTTGATTTCTTAGCAAGTAAAGAAGGACAAGAAGCGTTTGTTTCAGTACGTGCAGAATACCCACTTCGTACCGATGTGGTTTCTCCATTTAACATGGAACCTTATGCAAAATTAGAAGCGCCTGTTGTTTCGGCAACCACTTCTGAAGACAAAGACAATGCAAACAAACTTATTGAAGAAGCTGGTTTGAAATAAGTTTAATTTGCTATGCTATGCAATATAGGGCGTGTAATACACGCCCTTCTGTTATTTACTCTACACTAATACTTTCAAAGGATTTTTTGTGTCTAATCGCCCTCCTCGCTGGCTTGTTGCCTTAATCGTGCTGATTAGTTTGCCATTATTACTCCCTTTTTTGTATGTTATTGAACGAGCTGCAGATGTTGGATTAGCTCGCAGCATTGAATTACTTTGGCGCCCAAGAATGTGGGAACTGCTCAGTAATACCCTACTTTTAATGGTATTTGTCACGCTTTTTGCCATTATTCTCGGCACACTATGTGCGTTTTTATTAGAACGTTATCGCTTTTGTGGAAAAGGCTTTTTCCAAGTTGCCATGACGCTTCCGCTTTGTATTCCTGCCTTTGTCAGCTGTTTTACCTGGATCAGTCTCACCTTTAGAGTAGAGGGCTTATGGGGAACTATCGGCATTATGACGCTGAGTTCTTTCCCACTCGCTTATCTTCCTGTGGCAGCAACTTTAAAAAGACTCGACCGATCTTTAGAAGAAGTGAGTCTTTCACTGGCGAAAAGCCAGGCTTACACATTTTGGCATGCGATTTTCCCGCAACTCAAACCCGCTATCGGCAGTAGCGTATTATTAATTGCCCTTCATATGTTAGTGGAGTTCGGTGCGGTATCCATTTTAAATTACCAAACTTTCACCACCGCCATTTTCCAAGAATATGAAATGGCCTTTAATAACAATACCGCTGCCTTACTTTCTGGTGTGTTAATGGTCATTTGTATCCTTGTGGTGATGGGCGAAATTCGTTTTAGAGGCACACAAACACTCTATCAAAGCGGCAAAGGCGTAATACGCCCCTATCCATTAAAAACGCTCTCTGTTGGAAAACAAATTTTAGTCGTGAGTTTCTTTACAACCATTTTTGTGCTCAGTATTGGAGTGCCGATTACCATGCTGATTTATTGGCTAAAAGTAGGAAATTCCATTGAAAGTGCGGTCGATTTTGGGGAATTTTTTACCGCTTTCACAAACTCACTCACCATATCAACACTGGGTGCTGCGCTTACCGTTATTTGTGCCTTACCATTAGTATGGGCGGCAGTACGCTATCGCAGTAAATTGACGATTTGGCTTGATCGCATCCCTTATCTACTTCATGCAGTACCAGGGCTCGTGATCGCATTATCGTTAGTTTTCTTTACCATCAACTATGCGTATTCCCTTTATCAAACCTTTGCTATGGTTGTGGTCGCCTACTTTATGCTTTATCTTCCAATGGCACAAACGACCTTACGAGGATCGCTTGAACAGATGTCTGATAACATCGAAAAGGTGGGACAAAGTTTAGGCCGTAGCAACTTTTATATTTTCCGTACCTTAGTCATCCCCGCTATGTTACCTGGAATTGCTGCCGCATTTGCTTTAGTTTTTTTAAACTTAATGAAAGAGCTCACCGCAACCCTATTACTCACACCGAATGATATTAAAACGCTTTCAACCGCAGTGTGGGAATATACATCCGATGCACAATATGCGGCAGCCACGCCTTATGCCATTATGTTAGTGCTATTTTCCGGGATTCCTGTATTTTTACTGAAACGATACGGTTTTAAATAACGAAAAGATAAAATGACAACATTACTCGATATTAAAAATTTGAATAAATCCTTTAATGGACAACAGGTTTTACACAATATCTCGCTACAATTAGAGAAAGGTGAAATTTTGTTTCTTCTTGGTGCATCTGGTTGTGGGAAAACCACCTTATTGCGTAGCATTGCTGGTTTTGAACAACCAACAAGCGGTGAGATTTGGTTAAAAAATCAACCTATTTTTAACGACAATATCAATGTGCCAACCCAACAGCGCAAATTAGGTTATGTGGTACAAGAAGGTGTGTTATTCCCCCATTTAAATGTTTACCGCAACATTGCTTATGGCTTAGGAGATGGCAAAGGAAAAACAGAGGCGGAAAAACAACGCATACAGGAAGTAATGAAACTAACCGGCATTAGCAGCTTAGCTGATCGTTTTCCTCATCAGCTTTCAGGCGGGCAACAACAGCGTGTTGCACTTGCTCGAGCCCTCGCACCAAGCCCTGAACTCATCCTGTTTGATGAGCCATTCAGTGCATTAGATGAGCATCTAAGAAATCAAATTCGTTACGATATGTTACAAGTATTAAGAGAAAGTGGCTCATCCGCTATATTTGTGACCCATGATCGTGATGAAGCGCTCTGTTATGCAGATAAAATTGCGGTGATTCAAGAAGGAAGAATCCTCCAAATTGCGACACCTAAAACACTGTATTGGTCACCGCAGCATTTATCCATCGCCACATTTATCGGAGAAAGTATTATTTTCCCTACAACATTAAAAAATGATGCTATCGCGACCTGTCAATTAGGTGAGGTCGCTGTCGAAAATAAAGGAAATGGTCATACGCAAGGGAAGGTTTTATTCCGCCCTGAGCAATTCTCTCTTGCAAAAAAAATCCAAGATCCGACTGCGTCTTTTAAAGGTGAGATTAAACGGATTGAATCGAGAGGACGCGCTATTAATCTTTGTATTGATGTCGGCGGTTATGAATTTAATCTTAATGAAGATCTCATTAATCATTACCAAATTGGAGAACAAGTCACCCTGTATTTATATGGAAAAGGCGTGTTCTATAATGATTAAAAAAGGCGGAACACATTGTTCCGCCCTTTTTATATAATTAATGTCCAAGTGATTTTCGCATCTTGATGTTGAGCATTTCCACCACTGCAGAGAAGCCCATAGCAAAGTAAATGTAGCCTTTCGGAATATGAATATCTAAGCTTTCTGCAATTAAACTTACGCCCACTAAAATTAAGAAGGCTAAGGCTAAAATCTTCAATGTTGGATGAGTATCTACAAAATCACCAATTGGTTTCGCGGCAAACATCATCACACCAACTGCAATCATAATTGCCAAGATCATCACAGGAAGGTGATTTGCCATCCCTACCGCGGTGATCACTGAATCTAAAGAAAATACAATATCTAAAATTGCAATTTGGATTAACACGCCCAAATAGCTGACTTTCTTCTTGTTATTCTCTTCTTCATGATGTGCTTCAGGATGCATCGCTTCTTTAATTTCGCCTGTACTTTTCACTATTAGGAATAAGCCTCCAAGGAATAAAATCAAATCTCGACCCGAAATTTCCTGACCGACTAACGTGAACAACGGCTCCGTTAATTTCATCATCCAAGAAAGGGAAACTAGAAGTAAAATACGGGTAATCATCGCTAATCCAAGGCCGATAATACGACCAGATTGACGTTGATTTGCGGGTAAACGTCCCACTAAAATACTAATAAAAATAATGTTATCGATACCCAAGACGATTTCAAGTGCGGTCAAAGTAAGCAATGAAATCCATGCTTCGGGATCAACAAGCCATTCAAACATAATATATTCCTATATAAAATCCGAAAGGTTGAAATAATAGACAGTTCGCGTAGAAAATCAAGATTTTTCCTAACTTTTTAAGGTCTCGAAAATCTTTTCCGCTAACGCTTTAGAAATACCGGGTACAGAGGCGATTTCATCCAATGTGGCATTTTTGACACCTTGTAATCCACCTAAATATTTCAACAAGGCTTGGCGTCGTTTAGCGCCTACCCCTTCAATGGTTTCCAATCCACTTTGGGTAAAGGCTTTTTGGCGTTTTTGACGATGGCCGCTAATTGCATGATTATGGCTTTCATCTCGAATATGTTGGATTAAATGCAGTGCAAGGCTATCATCCGGCAAATGGATTTCACGATCTTGTTTGCTGATAATCAACACCTCTTGTCCTGCTCGACGATCCACTCCTTTTGCTACACCAATTAAGTGCGGTCGATTTTTATCCCATTTTACGTTGAGGTGATGAAAAACCTCTAAGGCACGATTAAGCTGCCCTTTACCACCATCAATAAAAATAATATCGGGAATTTTATCTTCATCAAGATCACGATCGTAACGTTTCTTTAAGGCTTGCTCCATCGCTGCATAGTCATCACCACCTGTAATGCCTTCAATATTAAAACGGCGATAATCTGATTTCAGTGGGCCTTCTTGATTAAATACCACGCAAGATGCCACGGTTTGATTTCCCATCGTATGGCTAATATCAAAACATTCCATACGTTTAATTTCAGGCATATCGAGCAATTCGCAAAGGGCTTGATAACGTTCGTGCATTCGGGAAGATTGTTTAAGTTGAGTCGCTAAAGCCGCTTTAGCATTAATCTGTGCTAGTTGTAGATATTTACCTTTATCGCCTTTAGCGGATTCTTGTATCACTACTTTTCGACCGGCTTGTTCAGTTAATAAGGACTCAAGCTCAGCTTTTTCATCTAATTTATGATCCACAATAATACTATTAGGAATACTTCTGCCCTGATGACCTTGCAAATAAAACTGCCCAACAAACGTCGCCGTTAATTCAGATAAATCAGTATTAGCAGGCACTTTTGGAAAATAACTACGATTGCCTAATACTTTACCTTGACGAATAAACATCACCTGAACACAAGCTAAACCATGCTGATACGCAATAGACATAATATCCATATCGTCCAAACGTTCATTGGATACGAATTGTTTTTCGATAACTGCACGAACGGCTTGAATTTGATCACGATAGCGTGCCGCCCCTTCAAAATCCAAGTCTCGGCTCGCCTGTTCCATTTTGCCAATGAGGTAATCTAATACTTGCTGATCTTTTCCTTGCAAAAATAATCGCGCTAATTCCACTTGTTGGTTATATTCTTCATCTGTCACATAACCTGGCACACAAGGTGCTGAGCAACGTCCGATTTGATATTGCAAACAAGGACGGGAACGATTGTTATAAACCGAATTTTCACATTGACGAACAGGGAATAATTTTTGCATTAACGACAAGGTTTCACGCACTGCCCCCGCATGAGGATAAGGGCCGAAATATTCGCCTGCAATTTTTTTCGTTCCGCGATAAGAAGTAATACGAGGATGACGTTCTTTCGTCAGTAAAATAAAAGGATAGGATTTATCATCTCGCAATAATACGTTATAACGAGGCTGATAAAGTTTAATAAAGTTATGCTCAAGCAATAACGCTTCTGTTTCAGAAGACGTAATGGTTGTGTCGATATGATGAATTGACGACACTAAGGCTTCTGTTTTTTTGCTGCTTAAGTTTTTGCGGAAATAGCTGGAAAGTCGCTTTTTGAGATCTTTCGCTTTGCCCACATAAATAACCTGATCTTTATCGTCATACATACGATAAACACCAGGTTCATGAGAAACGTCTGAGAGAAACTTCTTGGAATCAAACATCAGTAAAAACTATGCCAAAATTGACCGCACTTTTTCTAAATCTTCTGCTGTATCCACACCAACAGCAGGGACTTCTTTAGCCAATTCCACGTGAATACGCTCACCATACCACAATACACGGAGTTGCTCTAACTTCTCTAAGTTTTCTAACTGCGTTGGTGCCCATTGCACATATTGTTTAATAAAGCCCGCACGGTAAGCATAAATACCAATATGGCGAAGATACACATCTGCAAGTTGTGCCTTTGAGATATCCTCTAATTGCATAAATTGATCACGATCGTAAGGGATTACTGAACGGGAAAAATACAACACATAGCCATCTTTATCCGTAACGACTTTCACGGCATTTGGATTAAATAACTCTTCCGCTTCATGAATTTTTACCGCAAGCGTTGCCATATTCACGTTAAATTTTGCTAAATTCTCTGCCACTTGACTCACAATAACAGGCGGAATTAACGGCTCATCCCCTTGAATGTTTACAATAATTTCATCATCAGCAATACCAAGCTTAGTTACCACTTCTGCTAAACGCTCTGTACCAGAATTATGCGCTTCTGATGTCATACACACTTCTGCCCCAAAAGCTTTTGCTGCCTTTTCAACTTGTTCGTTATCTGTGGCAATAATTACTCGGCTCGCACCTGATTGTTGAGCTTTCTCAAAAACATGTTGAATCATGGGTTTACCGGCAATATCCGCTAAAGGTTTACCAGGTAAGCGACTCGATGCAAAACGAGCAGGGATAATAACTGTAAATGACATAAGTATTCCTTATTCTTTCAATGTTTCGGCTTTTTCTGCCAACAAAATCGGCACGCCGTGTTCAATAGGATACGCCACTTGCTCAAAAGGGCAAATGAACCGTTGATTTTCTTGATCGTATTTCAATCTTGCCAAACACCGCGGGCAAGCGATCACTTCTAATAATCGAGGATTAAGTTTCTCACGCATATTTCACTCGAATAGAGTTAAACTAAATGACGGATTTTTTCCCACAATTGTGGAAGTTTTTGACCTTGGTTTTCAGCCTCAACAATCTCCGCATCAACTGGAACATACCACCAATTCTCTTTAGCAAAAGCTTGGCATTTTACTGCGTCCTTTTCGGTCATAAAGAGCGGTTGGTTTTCAGCGAGTTTTTCTAATAATTGCGGCTCAAAATGTTGATGATCTTGAAAAGCTTTCGTATTTTCTAAACGAATATTTAAATTTTCCAACATCGTAAAAAAACGTTGAGGATTGCCAATTCCTGCGATGGCTGAACCTTGAGTAAATTCACTTAACAAGCGTTTTTCTGCCGTCACTAAATTAATTGCGTAATGAGGAACCAATTGCATTATGGCATCAGAATAAGCATTTTTTCCGCCATTAGTAATCACAAAGTCCACATTTTTTAAACGACTTGGCAATTCACGCAAAGGCCCTGCTGGTAGCACAAATCCGTTCCCTAAAGCGCGTTCTGCGTCCATCACAACAATTTCAATGTCACGTTGCAACTTATAATGTTGTAATCCATCATCCGAAATAATCAGATCGCAATCCTGTGTTTTCAAAAGTAATTCAATAGCTTGTTGACGATTCGGTGAGATCACAACAGGCACACCTGTTCTTTTGGCAATTAAAACAGGTTCATCGCCACCTTGAACGGGATCTGTTTCTGGTGTAACAAGTAAAGGATAGGTTTTAGATTGGCTACCATAGCCACGAGAAATCACGCCTACACGCAATCCTTGTTTTTGCAACTCTTCAACTAACCAGACAACAACAGGGGTTTTACCATTTCCACCAACAGAAAGATTGCCGACAATAATGACTGGTTTCGGGGATTTATAAGAGGATAAGATATTCAGAGAAAATAGTGCTCGGCGAATTTGGCTAATCAACCAAAATAGCAGTGAAAAAGGAAGAAGCAACCAAGCAAGCTTTGAATTAGAGTACCAAAAAGGCATTTCATTTATCCTATATTGATTTTGGGCGAACACATTGGTTCGCCCTTATTATTTTAGCCGCTAAACTGCATACTGTGTAATTGTTTATACGCACCATCAAGCGCTAATAAATCTTGATGTGTACCACGCTCTTTAATTTCACCGTGTTCAATGACTAAGATTTCATCGGCATTTTCAATGGTTGATAAACGATGGGCAATCACCAATACTGTACGATCTTTTTTCAGCTCTTCTAATGCAGACTGAATCGCTCGTTCAGATTCTGTATCTAATGCCGATGTGGCTTCATCTAAAATTAAAACTGGTGAATTACGTAGTAATGCACGAGCAATCGCTAAACGCTGACGTTGACCACCTGAAAGAGTTGCACCATTCTCACCAATAACGGTATCAAAACCTTGTGGAAGTTTCTCGATAAACTCTAGGGCATAAGCTGCTTTTGCTGCTTCGATAATTTCTTCACGCGTGTATTTATTTTCTGCTGCGTAAGCAATATTATTGGCAATCGTATCGTTAAATAAATGCACTTGTTGAGAAACAACAGAGCAATTCTCACGTAAATTAGATAAACGATAATCTTGAATTCTCACGCCATCTAATAAAATCTCGCCTTCGTCAATATCGTAGAAACGCGTCACCAAATTGGCAATCGTTGATTTCCCCGAACCTGAGCGCCCCACTAATGCCACAGTTTTGCCTGCGGGCACATAGAAAGAGATATTATTTAAGGCTTTTTCTTCCTTACCATCATAAGCAAAACTCACATTTTTAAATTCTAAATCACCTTTTGCGGGTTCGGCTTTATACGTGCCATTATCTTTCTCTGTTTCCAAATCTAAGATCGCAAATAATGTCTGACAAGCCGCCATACCGCGTTGGAATTGTGAGTTCACATTCGTCAAAGATTTTAACGGACGCATCATCGCTAACATGGAAGAAAAAACCACCGTAAAAGAACCCGCTGTTAAATTATGATCAGCAATTAAAGGCGTGGTCGCCAAATAAAGTACCGCAGCTAACGCTAAAGAGGCAATCACTTGCACAACAGGATCTGAAATCGCATCGGCAGTCACCATCTTCATACCTTTACGACGCATATCGTTACTGACTTTATCGAAACGCTCTTCTTCCACTAATTGCCCACCAAAAGAAAGTACCACTTTATGCCCTTTCAGCATTTGTTCCGTTGCAGAGGTTAATTCCCCCATAGAGTCTTGCATATTTTTACTGAGCTTACGAAAAATCTTAGACACCATGCGAATCAGCACTGCAATAATCGGGCCAATCACGAAAAGTACAAGTGTTAATTCCCAACTGGTATAGAGCATCACAACAAGCAACGAAATTAAATAGGCTCCTTCGCGAACAATCGTCACTAATGAGCTAGATGAAGAGTTCGCTATCATTTCTGAATCATAGGTAATACGAGAAAGCAATTTGCCTGTTGAATTACGATCAAAAAAGCTCACTGGCATAAACATTAAATGTTTAAACAAACGGCGGCGCATAATCATCACTACTTTACCGGATACCCACGCCAAGCAATAGCTAGAAATAAAGTTAGTCACACCACGCAATATAATCATGCCAACTACAACAAACGCCATCATTTTCAAGAAAGAATGATCGGCTTTACCAAAACCGTCATCGAGCAAAGGCTTAAGCAGATAAATCAAACCTGAATCAGCCAAAGCATTAAAAATTAAAGCAAAGGCAGCGACTAACAAACCTGATTTAAAAGGTGAAATCATCGGCCATAAACGCTTAAAAGTTTGTGTAGTTGAAAAATCTTTATCTTGCATAGCTTGTCTTACATCATGTTATCTTAAAAAAATTGGCTGCATTGTACCTGTTATTTTGTGGATAATCCAATTACACGGACAAACCAAGGTAAAAAATCTCCTCTCGCCTTTTCAATTTCAATGCCCTTTTCAGTAAAATTTAACCTTATATGACCTGAAATAGCCGTATTTTCGACCGCACTTTGATAACGATTTAATCGTTCAATCACGGTTGGATGAGGAAAATTCCACGCATTCCATCGTCCACTTGAAATTAAGGCTATATCCGGTTTTGTCTGTGCTAGTAAAATTTCTCCAGTTGAAGTTTTACTACCATGATGTCCTACCTGTAACACGTTAATTTTGCCGAGGTTTTCAGCAAAAGATCTTTCTGTTGCCACATCCGCATCACCGGTTAACAGAATCTGATACTGTCCATCCGTGAATAAAATCACGCAAGATTGGGGATTCTCCGCCCTATCTGTTATTTGCGTTGGTGAAAGAACTTTAAAATCAAGCCCTCGCCACTGCCATTGTTTCCCCTGAAGACAAAAAGTGCGGTGCATTTCGCCATAGTTTTTACGAGAAGGTGTAATCAGTTCAATCTCTGGATAGGCGGCTAAAATCGCTTTAGCGCCGCCTGAATGATCGTTATCATCATGGCTTAAAATCAAGGTTTCAAGTTCAATACCTTCTCGTTGAAGATAAGGCAATATTTCTAATTCCGCCATAGAAGAGCTACCTATTCCACTCTGCCAAGCGGGGCCAGTGTCATACAACACACCTTTCCTCTCTTTCACAATTAATGTTGCTAAACCTTGTCCCACATCTAACGTATCTAACTGCCATTTGGGTTTCGTGATATATCGATACCCAAGCGTGCCAATACAAAAACAAAAAATAAAAATGACACTACGAAGCGCTTGTTTATACTCTTCTGGTGATAAGATTTTTGTGCTGTTTAACGTGAAAAATCGACTCGATTTTAACAGTGTATTTTTTGTTTTCCCTTGAGATGCAAAATACAATCCATATAACACTCCGCCAAAAACAAGGCTTAAAAGTGCGGTCAGAATAAGAGATAAATTAATCGAAATCGGAACATACGAGCCTTGGAAAAAACTGAGGCATTGTGTAATACCTTGAGCAATCACATTTGCAAGATGCCAAGAAGAAAATGCACCATGGGTTAATACAGCAAAGAGAATCAATGGCACAAGTAAGAAACTATACAAGGGCACAGCAATTAAATTTGCTAAGAACCCATTTAATGCCAAACCATTAAAAAAGAAAAGCTGAATGGGCGTAAATAAAACCAGCAGCCCAAGCTGCAAATGAAACAAGCCAAAAATCCACCGCACTTTGCTGGATAATTTTTTATGTTGCCACTCTATTATTGATAAGGGAACATATCGGTACCATACAATCAAACAGGTAACAGCACCAACTGAAAGCCAAAAGCTCACCGAAAGTGGCATAAGCGGATCGCAAAACAACAAAAATGCCACTACCAAACACAGCATTTGCGAAGGCGCGTAGTATCGTCGAGAACATTGAAGGATGGCAATAAAAAGCAATGCCATCATTGCACGAAATGTCGGTAAACTAAATCCGGCTAAATAGGCGTAACCTAAGGCAATCAACACGCCAAAGCAAAGCGGAAACCATGGCGAAATAAAGCGTGTTGGTAAGAGTATTTGCAATAATCGAGCAAAGAAAAAGCCTATCCCCATTGCTAAACCGATATGTAACCCTGAAATAGCAATTAAATGTGCTGTATTCGTTTGTTGGTAAATCAGCCACGTTTTATTATCCAGCCAAGCCCGCTCGCCAAATGCCAATGCGATAAGTAAACCTTGTAAAGAAAGACCTTCCGTCTGCTTGAGGCTATTCTGTAAAAAATGTGTGCGGAAAGAAAAATCGTCTCCAATTTTGACCGCACTTTTCACATTCCCTACGGCAATAATTCTTTTGGAAAAATACCATTGCTGTCGATCAAATCCTCCATGATTTAATCTCGCCGAAATAGGACGAAGCTTTACATCTGCTCGCCAAACTTCGCCTAGTTGTGGCTTTTCTAGCGCTTTCCAATTAATAAAAATTTGTTGTGCTTTTCCATCAAATAAAGACGTTATTGCAACCAATGTTTGATAATCTTGCTGATGAAGAATTTCTGAAATGTGAAGATCTAAAGTGATTTTATTCGGTAAACTTGAAATTCTCTCTGCTTGTCCCAATAACGATAAAGCTGGTGAATGCGCATAAGCCAAAGTAATCACAAACAAGATAGTGCTCATGCAAAAATTTCTGGCTTTAAAATAATTGAACCAATGGAAACAAAGTGCGGTCATAACCAACATTAAAATGCTCAACCCTGCCTGTTGCCAAGTGACCAGTAAAAAATCTGGCACAACAAGCAAGGATAAGGCTGAGACAATGAGCATCATGCACAGCTGAAATAGCGTGATTTTCATGTTAAGTATGATTTATAGCGAGAAAGTAAGGCAAACTAGCCTTAACCTCACAGATAAGCAAATAAACATACTGTTTTTTGCGATCACGATCGCAAATTTGAAATTTCTAAGCTAAATTTATTTGCTAAATAGGTGAAGTTCTGCTATTTATATCGCCCTTAAAAAACAGGGTTCTTATGTCAGCTATTTTTTAGCCGATAAGAATCAATCAAAACAACAAGACAGGAAGTCGTTAAAATCTTTACTACATTAGGAGTTATCAATGTCTAAGGCATCTCTAAGTTTGCTGGATTTAGCCGGTGTTACACCTTATCAACCAAAGAAAGGTGAAGAATACATGAATGAAGATCAAATTCTTCATTTCAGAAAAATTTTAACTGCATGGCACGAGCAAATTGTGGAAGAAGCATCAAGAACTGTTGCTCATATGCAAGATGAAGCGTCAAACTTCCCGGATCCAGCTGACCGTGCGACCCAAGAAGAAGAATTCAGTCTTGAATTACGTAACCGCGATCGCGAGCGTAAATTAATGAAAAAGATTGAATACACATTGAAAAAATTGGACACCGATGATTTCGGTTATTGCGATTCTTGTGGGGAAGAAATTGGCATTCGTCGTTTAGAAGCTCGCCCTACTGCTGATCTTTGTATCGATTGCAAAACCCTTGCTGAAATTCGTGAAAAACAAGTCGCAGGTTAATTGATTCAAATAACCCAATGAAAAAGTGCGGTCAAAAACAACCGCACTTTTCGTGTTTTTATCAAATGTGCATTTAACACAGAGAATGGAGTAAATTATTCTTACTTATATAAAAAATTTATTTGGTAAAAAAACTAAAAAAGAAACTGAAACCAATATAAATTCGCCTGTCCCAAAAACGGCGCCAAAAACTGAAAAACCAAAGGTTTCAAAAGCAGAGCGTTCACAACCCAAGATCGCCCCGTCCTCTTCTCACCACAAAAAAACGCACACCCAAGTGCATCGTCACGACAAACATATCGTTAAAGCCTCTCATTTTGGTATTAACCCACGCATGTTTAGCCGTAATGCCATTACCGTGGTAGAAAAATTGCAACGTCAAGGTTATGATGCTTATATCGTTGGTGGTTGTTTGCGTGATTTATTGTTAGGTAAACACCCAAAAGATTTTGATGTGGCAACCAATGCACGTCCCGACCAAATTCAAGCGGTATTCCAACGTCAATGCCGTTTAGTTGGTCGTCGTTTCCGTCTTGCTCATATTATGTTTGGACGCGATGTGATCGAAGTAGCCACATTCCGTGCTAGCCATTCGGATGCGCGCAGCGAAAATCAAGCGAAACAAAGTGATGAAGGGATGTTATTACGTGATAACGTGTATGGCACCATTGAACAAGATGCGGAGCGTCGTGACTTTACCGTAAACGCCCTTTACTACAACCCGCAAGATAATACGTTGCGTGATTACTTCAACGGAATTGATGACCTGAAAAACGGAAAATTACGTCTGATTGGCGATCCTGTAACCCGTTATCAAGAAGATCCTGTGCGTATGCTACGCTCTGTGCGCTTTATGGCGAAATTGGATATGTTCTTGGAAAAACCAAGTGAACAGCCAATTCGTGAGCTTGCGCCATTGCTTAAAAATATTCCACCAGCGCGTTTATTCGATGAAAGCTTAAAATTATTGCAGTCTGGCAATGGCGTAAAAACCTACAAATTACTTCGCCAATATGGCTTATTTGAACAGCTTTTCCCAAGCTTAACGCCTTATTTCACCGAAAAAGAAGACAGCCTTGCGGAACGCATGATTTTAACTTCATTAAATTCAACGGATGAACGTATTGCCGATAAATTACGCATTAATCCAGCCTTTTTATTTGCGGCCTTCTTCTGGTATCCATTACGCGAAAAAGTGGATGTGTTGAAAAATGAAGGTGGCTTAAACAATCACGATGCTTATGCCCTTGCGGGAAATGAAGTGCTTGACCAATTATGCCGATCATTAGCCGCACCTCGTCGTCATACATCCGTCATTCGTGATATTTGGATGTTGCAATTACAACTGCTTAAACGTACCGGTTCTCACCCTGCTCGCACGATGGAACATCAAAAATTCCGTGCAGCCTTTGATTTATTGGCGATGCGTGCTGAAGTGGAAGGTGGCGAAACCGTTGAACTCGCAAAATGGTGGCATGAGTACCAACTCAGCAATCAAGAACAACGTCGCCAATTGGTTCAAGAGCAACAAAAATTGCATCCAGCGCCAAAGAAAAAATATTACCGCAGACGTAAACCTAAGGCGGCTAACTAATGGTTCAAGTATATATCGCCCTTGGCAGCAATTTAAATACGCCGACAGAACAATTAAATTCCGCATTAGAGGCAATTTCTTCGCTGTCTAATACCGAATTAAAATCGGTCAGCGGATTTTATCAAAGTAAACCATTAGGCCCGCAAGATCAACCGGATTATGTGAATGCGGTGGCGATGATCGAAACCACTCGCCCACCTTTAGCTTTGCTCGATGAATTGCAACGTATCGAAAATGAACAAGGTCGCGTGCGTTTACGTCGTTGGGGTGAGCGTACACTGGATTTGGATATTCTGCTTTATGGTGATCAAATCATTCAAAATGAACGCTTAACCGTGCCTCATTACGATATGAAAAATCGCGAATTCGTGATTGTGCCGCTTAATGATATCGCACAAGATTTGGTTTTACCGGAAGGCGAAAAAGTCGCAGATTTGGTGAAAGCCTTTGAACATCATCATATGCATAAAATCAAAAACAGCGAGAAAATTGACCGCACTTAACTCAAAACAAAAGGGCTGATATTCACTATCAGCCCTTCTTTTTTACCTATCAAATTAGGCGGCAACGGAAACAAAGATTTCAGTGCCGATAATCACACAAATAAAACCAACCAACATTGGGACAGACATACGTTTTACGATTTCAAATGGTGAGATTTTTCCCATACCGGATACCGCTACAACCACACCAGAAACCGGTGATAAACCACGACCTAAGTTAGAAGCTTGTAACATTGGAATGGTTAAGAACGCTGGGTTGACGCCCATTTGAGTGGCTAATTTTGGAATTAATTCTGCAAAAGCATAGAACGCCGCGTTACCAGAACCTGTCGCCATAGTGGCTAAAATGGTAATCACCGCAAGCACTAACATCATAAAGAACGCTGAACCACCGAATGATTGTGCAGAGGCGATTAAATTAGTGATAAAGCCGATAGTACTTAAACTTTGCGCAAATACGCCAGCCGCCACTAAAAGCATTACCACGCCCGCAAAGGCATCTGCCATACCGCGATATGCCACAATGAGATTATCGAAGGTTTGTTTTGCGTTAAAGCTACGTAAAAAATCTACCGTAGCAGTAATGATAAAACAAAGCACCATCACGGTAACAATGTGTAAATTTGGTAAACCCCATTTACCGTCAAAAATCAACACGCCAATAATGGGTAATAATGGCAAAATCGCGTAGTAGTTTGGTGCTGTAGTTTTAATGTCATCTGCATTAATGCGTTCTACTTGCACACCTTCTTTTTTATCTAAATAACGCTGCCAGAAGAAGTGTGCTACAGCAATCCCTAAAATCGCAAAAATCGAAACCGGCAATGCGGTGCCAAATGCAAATTCACCTAAAGGAATTTTGGAAATTTCAGCCGAAAGCACCACGTCGCCTGATGTTGGGGAAAGAATAATGGAAATTGGTGACGCACAGATTGCTGCCGCAGCCCCACGAGAAATCCCCACGTTGACCATCACAGGGAATAATGTCGCCATTAATAACACGCCTAAACCTGTTGCAGATGACACGGCAAAAGACATCAAACATGCAAGAAAGTAAGCAAACACCATTAAAATATAAGGTGAACGGATATTTTTCAGTGGTTTTGACACCAATTTCACCACCACATCGTTCGCGCCAAGATGAGTCATGTACACGGAGAAACCACATAACACCATAATCATCAAGCCTAAGCCGCCGCCACGATTACCGAGTAGATATTTCACATATTCTAAAATATCAAAATAGGTGGAACCGGTGCTTTTCACGCCTTCCGGTAAAATCGAATGTCCCATCAGCACTGAAATGAATAACAATACCAAGCCACCGAACATCAATACGCCGGTCGCTGAATAGCCTTTCACGATATAATATGCCACCAAGACAATGGCAATCAAACCTATAATCAGATCCATAATTTACCTCTTTATTAAAATAATAATATCAGCAAGATAGCGATTGAATTGGCAGTTGTAAATCAGTTCAATACGAAAATTTGAGGTAGATCACAAAAAGATTTTTGGGAGAAAGTGCGGTTGGTTTTGGAAATGTTTTAAATCTGAAAAATAGTAATGCTTTCAAAAGAAAAATGATAGCGTAAGTACAACTTTACGCTATCATCACTATGGCGTTATTCTATTTGAACTGTTCAATCAAATTCAAAATCCGCTTATCCGACACCTGATACTTTGTGCCTAATTGCTGCGCAAATAAACTCACACGCAATTCCTCAATCATATAGCGAATTTCCGCGACTTCATCGGAAATTGGTTTAGATTTCGGCAGTTTAGCCAGCAATTGTTGGTAAGCTTGTTGTACTTGTTCTACGCGTAGCATAGCCGCACGGTCTCGATTTATATCTTGAGCCAGTTTATCAATACGTTTATCAACGGCTTGCAGATAGCGCTGTAAATCTGGTAGGCGATCATAACCGCTCTTTTGCACAAAACCTGGGTAAATCAGCCCGCTTAATTGCGCCTTAATATCAGAAAACGCAAAGGCCATGGTGAAATCCATTTTACCTTTTAAACGTTGGTTTAAGGCATGATTGAGAGAGAGGATTTGCTCCACTTTCTGTGCGATATCCACGGTCACTTCATTAAGGTTTTCTCGCACGAAATCACGTAGTTTTTCAAAGCCTGCTTCATCCCAAACAAACCCGCCAAAATCGGCAATCAGTTTATCCACCGCACAAGCGATACAGTCATCAATCAAATCCAACACACGACCGAACGGGGTAAAATACAGACCTAATTTAGCCTTATTCGGCAATTTTTCATGCAGATATTTAATTGGTGACGGAACATTGAGCAATAACAAACGGCGTAAACCTTGTTGCATCGCCACCGCTTGCTCAAATTCTGTTTCAAACAGTTTAATGCCTACCGCATCTTTTTCATCTACGATGGCTGGGAACGCTTTGACGCTGAAACCACGTTGTTTTTGTTCGTAGCATTGTGGTAAATCTGCAAAGCTCCAAATATGCAGCCCGCTTTGCTCAATGCCATCATCTGCCACAGCAGAAATACTTTCCTGCACTCGATCTTTTAAGTTGAATTTTAGCTCATCCAAATTCATGGATTCGGCAATTTTCTTGCCGTTCTCATCCACCACACGGAAAGTCATTTTCAAATGGCTTGGAATTTGTTCCCAATTCCAATGTTCCGCTTCTACGGTAACGCCCGTCATACGACGTAATTCATAAATCAGCGTATCTAATAACGGTTTTTCCAACGGCACGGCGCGACTTAAAAAAGCTTGGGCATAATTAGGTGCCGGCACAAAATTACGGCGATAAGATTTCGGCAGAGATTTAATCAGCGCAATCACCAATTCTTCACGCAAACCTGGAATTTGCCAGTCAAAGCCTGTCATTTCCACTTGGTTGAGCAATGGCAATGGAATATGCACGGTCACACCATCTGCATCGGTACCCGGTTCAAATTGATACGTCAGTTTGAGTTTCAAATTGCCTTGATGCCAGAAATTCGGGAAATCCAGCTTGCTCACTTGTTCCGCATCATCATTAATCAAGAATGAACGTTCAAAATTAAGCAATTCCGGATCTTTTTGCTGCGCCTTTTTCCACCAGGTATCAAAATGTTTTTGGGAAACCACTTCCGTACCAATACGCTGATCGTAAAATTCAAAAAGCGTGCGATCATCCACCAAAATATCGCGGCGGCGGCTTTTATGTTCTAACTCTTCTACTTCTCGAACGAGTCGTTGATTTTCTTTGAAGAATTTATGTTTGGTATTCCAATCCCCTTCCACTAAGGCAGATTGAATAAAGATCTCACGGCTTACCGTTGGATCAATAGCACCGTAATTCACTGGTCGTGCTGCCACAATCGGCACACCGTAAAGCGTGACTTTTTCATCAGCAATCACAGTGCCACGAGATTTTGACCAACGCGGTTCTGAATAGGATTTTTTTATTAAATGCTCGGCAAGTGGCTCAATCCATTCTGGCTCGATTTCCGCCACCATACGCCCCCAAAGTTTGGAGGTTTCCACTAACTCTGCCGCCATCACCCATTTCGGTTGTTTTTTGAAAAGCACAGAATTGGGGAAAATTGCAAAATGGGCATTACGTGCGCCAAGATATTGTTGTTTCTCCGCTTCTTTTAAACCGATATGAGAAAGCAAACCACTTAAAAGTGCGGTATGAATTTGCTGATATTCTGCTTTTTCGGAATTAATCGGCAAGCCCATTTCACGCACAGTTAAACGAATTTGATGATAAATATCCTGCCATTCACGAATACGTAAATAATTTAAGAAATCCTTTTGGCATTGGCGACGGAATTGGTTTTTACTCAATTCTTTTTGTTGTTCTTGTAGATAACGCCAAAGATTGAGGAAAGCCAAGAAATCTGATTTTTTATCCGCAAAACGACGATGTTTTTCATCGGAAGCTTGCTGTTTTTCTTGTGGACGCTCGCGCGGATCTTGAATGGATAACGCGGCAACAATAATCATCACTTCATGTAACGCACCTTGTGAGACTGCGCTCAGCAACATTTTCGCTAAACGTGGATCCACAGGGAGTTGAGATAATTGACGACCTGCAGCCGTTAATTGACGTTTCTCGCCCGCTTTGGTGCGAACCAGTTCAAACGCACCTAATTCTTCCAACAGTTTTATACCATCTTGAATATGGCGTTTATCCGGTGCATCAACAAATGGGAACGCTTCAATATCATCCAAACCCAACGCTGTCATTTGTAAAATAACGGAGGCTAAATTGGTACGTAAAATTTCAGGATCGGTAAACTCTGGACGAGAATTAAAATCCTCTTCCGAATATAAACGAATACAAATCCCTTCGCTCACACGACCACAACGACCTTTACGCTGATTAGCAGATGCCTGTGAAATAGGTTCAATCGGTAAACGTTGTACTTTGGTGCGATAACTATAACGGGAAATTCGTGCAGTACCTGGGTCAATCACATATTTAATGCCCGGCACGGTCAATGAGGTTTCTGCGACGTTGGTCGCCAACACGATGCGATTTAATCCGCTCGGATGGAAGATTTTATTTTGTTCTTGCGCAGACAAGCGTGCAAAGAGCGGTAGAATTTCCGTGTGTTTTAGATTTTGTTTTTGTAAAGCTTCGGCGGTATCGCGAATTTCACGCTCACCGTTCATAAAGATCAAGATATCGCCCCGACCTTCTGCTTGCAGTTCATCCACCGCGTTAAGAATGCCTTGTAGCTGATCTTGATCGTCTTCTTCCACTACGGGTCGATAACGTACTTCAACAGGGTAGGTTCTGCCCGAGACTTCAATAATCGGGGCATTGTTAAAGTGTTTAGAAAAACGTTCCACATCAATAGTCGCGGATGTGATGATAAGTTTTAAATCACGACGACGTGGTAAAAGCTGTTTCAGATAACCGAGAATAAAATCGTTATTTAGGCTACGTTCGTGGGCTTCATCGATAATCAAACAAGAATATTGATTGAGAAAACGATCGTTTTGAATTTCTGCTAGCAGGATCCCGTCGGTCATCAATTTGATTTGTGTATCATCACTGATTTGATCGTTAAAACGAACCTTATAACCGACTAAACCGCCAAGTTCCGTTTCCAGCTCTTCCGCAATACGTGCCGCCACCGAACGAGCAGCAATACGGCGTGGCTGGGTATGACCAATCATGCCCAAATTGCCGAAACCTAATTCCAAACACATTTTCGGCAATTGGGTGGTTTTACCCGACCCCGTTTCCCCTGCCACCACAATAACCTGATGTTCAGAAAGCAGTTTTTGAATTTCTGCTTTGCGTTGGCTAACGGGCAAACTCTCTGGAAAAATGATGGGATTTTGCACCGCACTTTTACGATTTTCTACACGTAATTGAGCCTGTTCAATCTGCAGCTGGATTTCTGCGGCAACGGCTTGTTGTGCCTCTGGGCTTTTAATTTTTCCAATACCATGAATGCGGGCAGATAAACGACGTTGATCCACCAGCATAATATCGTTTAGTTTCGAAAAGAGAGATTGTTGTATCGGATTTAATTCACGTTTGACTGATTTGTTCTTCATACTGATTTACTTTTAAAACCACCGTAAGCCAAGCAAAGCCAACCAATTAAAAAGAGCGTGCCTCCAATCGGTGTCACCCAAACGAGGAATTTGCCTGCACCAAGTGCAAGTGCATAAAGGCTGCCACTAAAAAGAAGAATGCCGTACGCCCAAGCCCCTGCAGCGAAATTAGCCATTTTATTTACAACCAATGATTCACGGCATAATTGCAAAATGCCAATCGCTAAAATCGCAATGGTGTGGAACATTTGATATTTCACACCCGTTTCAATCCAGGCTAATTCTTTAGGTTCTAAAACCTTGCTTAATCCATGTGCCGCAAAAGCACCAATCGCCACACACAAAAAACCGCTTAATCCCGCGATAAATAACCATTTGTTTTTCATTTAAAATTTTCCTATTAATACCGATAAAATCCCTGCAGCGATGAGAGGTCCCACCGGAATACCGCCTAAGAAAGATACACCAATAATCGTACCAATTAATAACCCTGTGACTAAAACAGGTTGTTCACTCATTAATGGCACGCCTTTCCCCGCGAGCCATGCGACTAATATTCCCGTTGCAATCGACACCCCCATTTTCCAGTTTAAAAATGAACTTAAATCTGGAAACTGAATTTTTCCCGACACTAACGGTGCAAGAACACCAATCGTTAAAATGATGATCCCAATTTTGACACCGTATTGTTCGAGTATAGGAATGTATTTGGATAATAAGGTTTGCTGCATAATTAACAGCACAGCGGCTGAGATGGTAATCGCGCTATTTTGGCTAATTAAACCTAAAACAATTAAGAAAACCAATAGCAACGCGACCATATTGAATTGTAATGTCATAATACCTCTAAAGTGCGGTCAAAAAAAACGTAGGTTTTTCAACGTTGGCTTTGCCAACGGCCCCACAAGGGGTGAACAAGCGAACGAGTGAGCTTGTGAATAAAAAACTGACCATTTTTATGCGTGTAAAGTTTTTGTAAATTATACCAATTTCTTGCTTTTCTGTGTTTTTTATTTAGTGAAAAAAGGCTAGAATACAACTCAACTTTCTTCTCATACTCCCTGTTTTTACTAAGGTTTTTTGCCCTATGTCGAATGTCGTCAGCCCTGAATTAATTAAAACTGTTGTCCTGCTTGCTACCAGTGTCACTATCGTGCCACTTTTTAAGCGTATTGGCTTAGGTAGCGTGTTGGGTTATTTAGTGGCAGGCTGTTTAATTGGACCTTCCGTATTTAGTTTTATTAAAGATGCGGAATCAGTGCTACATATGGCAGAACTCGGCGTAGTCATGTTCTTATTTATTATCGGCTTAGAAATGCACCCCGAACGATTATGGGCAATGCGAAAAGCTATTTTCGGGCGAGGTCTTTTACAAGTCGGGCTATGTGGTGTTCTGCTTACCTTTGCTGGTATCTATATTTTAAATCTTCCTAAAGAGGTCGCATTTATTGCGGGTATGGGCTTTACCCTTTCTTCCACCGCTATTGTTATGCAGGTATTAGAAGAACGCGGGATTACGAATACACCAAAAGGCCAACGCGTTATTTCTACCTTAATTTTTGAAGATTTATCCATTGTGCCATTATTGGCTTCTATTGCCTTTTTAACGCCTGAAACCAAACATATTGAACATCACACAAACTGGACATCTATTGCTATTGCACTCGGTGCCGTTGTCGGTTTAGTGGTTGCGGGTAAATGGTTAATGAACCCAATTTTCCGTTTGATTTCCAAAGCTCATATTCGCGAAATGATGACAGCTGCCGCCTTACTTGTGGTGTTAGGTGCTGCATTAGCCATGGAAGCGAGTGGCCTTTCAATGGCGATGGGCGCATTCGTTGCGGGTGTAATGCTTTCAGAATCCGCATTCCGCCACCAATTAGAAGCCGATATTGAACCATTCCGTGGTTTATTGCTTGGTCTCTTCTTTATGGGCGTGGGAATGTCGCTTGACCTCAGTTTAGTCTTCAATGATGCGGTTTGGTTGTTAGGTATTGTATGCCTTTACATCGTCGGCAAAGCCTTAGCCGTTTATACCGTGGCACGTATTACAAAACTAGACCGCACCGAATCAGTTGGGCGAATGACCATTATGGCGCACGGTGGTGAATTTGCATTCGTACTCTTCTCTGCTGCGACGACTGCAGGCGTGATGACAAAAGATCAAAATGCGACTTTTACTGCAGCTGTCATTATTTCGATGCTATTCTCCCCATTGATTGGTTTATTGATGCGTAAAATTAACCAACGCAAATCAGCGAATCAAGAGGAAAAAGTCGATACTAGCGATCTTGATCCAATTGTGGATTTAGAAGATAGCGTGCTCGTGATTGGTTTTGGTCGTTTCAGCCAAATCGTGTGTCAATCGCTTCTGGTTCGTGGCATTAACGTCTCGGTGATTGACCGTAACATCGAAAACATCCGTGCGGCAGCGAAATTCGGTTTTAAAGTTTATTACGGTGACGGTGTTCGCCTTGATGTTTTACGTGCAGCGGGTATCGAAAAAGCCAAATGTGTTGTCATCGGGATTAACGATACACAACGTATTGAAAACATCGTTCAGAATTTGAAAGATGCTTATCCGAAACTCCCAATTTTGGCGCGAACTTATGACCGCCAAACAACCGTGAGTCTTATTAAGCAAGATGTAGACTTTATCGTGCGTGAAACCTTTGAATCTGCATTGACGCTCAGTCGTGCAACACTAATGCAATTAGGTATCAATAAAATTGAAGCTGATGAGGTCATTGCTGAAGTTCGTTACTTAGATCAAGAACGATTGAATGAAGAAGTTTTACATGGTTTTTCTACAGACATCATTCGAAAATATTGGATGCCAAAACCTTTCGTTAAACCACATTCTGATGCTGAAGCACTCAATGAAGAAACGGCTGAGATCTTAGAAAAAGAAGATGACACCAATGACGAAGCAGTGGTTGAAATCCTTCTTCATGATGATTCAGAAACAGAGAAACAAAAAGAAGTTGAATAATAAAAAAGCCCGATAAATCATTATCGGGCTTTTTTTTAAGCTTTCATTGTCACAAACCAGCAATTATGGATTTGTTTATTACGCTCAAAATCAAGCGGTAAGGTTTTAGCTGAAATTTCGACCGCACTTAATCCCAATTCATCTAACGCCTCAAAATCCATTTTAAAACCACGTTTATTGTTCGAGAACACGATGGTGCCGTTAGAGCGTAAAATACGTTTAAGATTACGCATCAATTTGATGTGATCACGTTGTACATCCCAACTATCTTCCATACGTTTAGAATTCGAGAATGTTGGCGGATCCACGAAAATTAAATCAAACTGGCGATCACATTTCTCTAACCACTGCAAACAATCTGCTTGTATGAGCTTGTGCTGCTTGCCTTCAATATCATTTAAAATCAGGTTTTGTTCTGCCCAGTTTAAATAGGTGTTAGACATATCCACGGTCGTCGTCGATTTTGCCCCGCCTAATGCCGTATGCACTGTTGCGGAACCGGTATAAGCAAAAAGATTGAGGAAATCTTTGCCTTTTGCCATTTCGCCAAGCATTTTACGGGTTAAGCGATGATCTAAAAATAATCCTGTATCCAAGTAATCCGTCAAATTCACCCAAAGCTGAGCGCCGTATTCATTCACATAGAAATATTCGCCTTTATTGGCCAATTTTTCATATTGATTCGTACCTTTTTGTTTTTGACGCACTTTCAAAATCAGTTTATTGGTTTCAATACCAGTGACTTGCAAGGTTGCAGTCACTGCATCTAATAAACGTTGACGCGCTTTATTTTCATCAATATTTTTGGGTGCGGCATACTCTTGCACCACAATATGATCACCATAACGATCCACTGCCACGTTATATTCCGGTAAATCGGCATCATATAAACGATACGCATCAAGACCTTGCTGCTTCGCCCATTTTTCAATTTTCTTGATATTTTTCTGCAAACGATTCGCAAAATCCACCGCTACCGTTGAAGTGCGGTCAAATTCAAGCGGATTTTCAGCCACACTTTCTTTACGTTCTGAAATTTGATAATTCTTCTGAACACAATCTAACGGACCGTTTTTTGCTTTAAATTGACGATGTGAACGCATACGCAAACAATCAAGCAACGTAGATTCACTACTGAAAATCGACGCATTCCAACCACCAAATTCATTTTTAAGACGTTGCCCAAAGACTGAATATAGTGCAATCAAAGCAGGAGTTGTACCTAAACGCTCACCGTAAGGTGGGTTACAAATCACTGTTCCCACTTCATCTGGACTTGGATTTTTTAATGCGGCGACATCACCTTGTTTCCAGTGAATTAAGTGTGCTACGCCTGCATTTTGTGCGTTCTTTTGCGCTTTTTTCAGAACGCGATGATCGAGATCGAAGCCATAAAAATGCGGTTTTAGATTTTGATTAAAATAAGCTTCAGCTTGCTGTACCGCTTCTGCTTTCACCTCATCCCAAGCATCTTGATTATGCCCTTTCCAGCAATCAAAGCCCCAATGTAAACGATGTAATTGCGGTGCAATTTGTGCTTCCATTTGTGCAGCTTCGATTAACAAAGTACCCGAACCGCACATTGGATCCACTAATGGTGTCCCTTTTTTCCAACCTGAACGAAGCACTATCGCAGCGGCTAAGGTTTCACGTAAAGGCGCTTGGCCTGTATCTTCACGATAGCCACGTAAATGCAATGCTTCGCCACTTAAATCGAGTGAAACGACGAGTTCTTCTTTATTTAAATAAGCATGAATTCGCACATCTGGATAGTCTTTATCCACATTTGGACGCGCTTTCCCTTGGCGTTCAAAATAATCCACAATGGCATCTTTCACTCGCATCGCACCAAATTGGGTGTGACGAATTTCTTGGTTTGTCCCATTGAAATCAACAAAAAATGTGGCTTTCTCATCAAAATAACTTAACCAATCCTGCCCTGTCACAATTGAATACAAGTCTAAATCACTATATACCTTTCCATTTACAATCGGTAACAAAATACGCGAAGACAAACGTGACCATAATAAGCTGCGATAAAGTGTTTCATCATCAGCCTGAAAATGTACGCCGCCTTGTGCAATTTTACATTCCGTTGCACCAAGCTCTGTGAGTTCGACTTTTAATAGTTCTTCAAAACCACGGGCAGTTGTGGCAAATAGTTGTTTCATGTGTTTTCTCGATAGGGAAAAATTGGGCGAATTATAGCACGAAAGTGCGGTTAAATTTGGGGATATTTCAAGAATATTCCCCCTCTTTTATAAAGAGGGGGTAAGGGGGAGATTTTTGATTATTTACTTAAACATTGAGCATAGCTATCAGCGGTGGCTTGAAGGAAATTCGCATAGGAATTTGGACCAAGCTGTACGTTATCACCAATAGGATCTAAACGACCAACATTAACTTTTGTACTTTGCGCAAGCGTATCAATCACTTTTGGTGTGAATTGAGGCTCCGCAAAAAGACAATTTACACGATGTTCTTCAATTTCTTCTTTGATGTGAGCAATGGTTTTTGCACCAGGTGCCACTAATGGATTAATGGTGAAATAACCGGTTTGATTTAAACCATAAGCATCGTTGAAATAGCTATAAGCATCATGGAATACAAAGAAGCCTTTATCTTTGAGTGGGGCTAATTGCGCTTTGATCTTATCGCTTTGCTCGGTCAAAGTGCGGTTAAAATCGGCTAAGTTTTTCGCGATGAGCTCTTTTTTATCCGGATATTGTTCCGTTAATTTATCCGCCACTTTTTGTGCCACAATTTGGCTGATGGCTGGTGAATACCATAAGTGCCAGTTCACGCTTAACCCATTTTCATCTACATCGTGGTGGTGATGCTCATGGTCATGGCCATGCTCGTGCTTATGATCGTGTCCATGCTTATGATCATGCCCGTGCTCATCTTCATCGCCTTCATGATAATGTTCATGATGGACCTTGCTTAAAAGCGGTTTAATTTCTGGAATCTCAGAAATATTGATGATTTTTTTGCTATCAATTTGGCTAATTGGTTTTGCTAAGAAAGCATCAATATCTTCACCAACCCAAACCACTAAATCCGCCGATTTCACTTTTTGCACATCTGAAAGCTTTAAGCTGTAATCATGTGGAGAAGCACCTGCTGGCACTAAAATTTGCGTATCTGTTACACCATTAGCAATAGACGATGTAATAAAACCGAGGGGTTTCACGGATGCCAATACATCTGCATTTGCCATCATTGGAAGCGTTAAAAGTGCGGTAGAAATTGCACTCATTTTTAATACTTGTTTCATTTTTGTTTCCTTACTTTTATTGGGAATTATTCTCAAAGCCAACATAGACTACGCCTTTTTGATAAAATTGCAACATTTCAAATTAAAAAAATGAAGTGATATTTCTTCATCTTATTGAATACTTTTATTCATAAAGAAAAAGCAACGTTTTCACGTTGCTTCATTTCTTTATTTTAATAACTTGTCTATTACCCTGGAAACGGCAAAAAATCCAAAAGTTGCAGTTATCATGGTTGCTGCACCAAAGCCATTTGCACAATTCATGGTGGCTGATACTTCACAGCCCTCGCCCATTTTAGGGAAAATCAGAGGCTGACTGGAAAACACAGCATCAACTGCGAACTTACGTTGTGGATTTTGGCTAAAATTAAAATCCTTACGTAAAACTGACCGCACTTTCGCCAATAATGGATCTTGGATCGTTTTGCTTAAATCAGCAATTTGGATTTTGGATGGATCTGTCTGACCACCTGCGCCACCAATAGTGATAATCTTGATTTTATTACGTTTGCAATAGGCAATCATCGCCGCTTTGATTTTCACATTATCAATGGCATCAATGACATAATCATAACCGCGATTTAAATACTCTGCTTGATTATCCGGTGAAATGAAATCATCGATAATATTCACCGCACATTCTGGGTTAATCAGCTTAACGCGCTCTGCCATTACTTCCGTTTTAAGCTTGCCAATATTGCCGCTTAATGCAGGAAGCTGACGATTAATATTGGTGACACAAATATCATCCATATCAATCATGGTGATCTGCCCTACGCCACTTCGCGCAAGCGCTTCCACTACCCACGAACCTACGCCGCCAATACCAATAACGCACACATGAGTCTGACGCAAACGCGCCAAGCCTTCTGGGGTATAAAGGCGACCAATGCCGCCAAAACGTTGTTCGTAGTTATCGACACGAGCCATTATTGTAGTACCCAAACGCGTCCATAGTGTTTTGATAAACCCGCGATATGGCCTGCTTGATCACCAATACCACGATATAAGTCAAAGTGGTGACCATTTACCGCGCCGCCCACATCAAGTGCCACCATTAAGTGTAATTTGTGCGTGCCCATCCAGTTACCATCATTATCAATATCTGGCACTTCAACCAATAATACGGTACCAGAAGGAATGACATTGCGATCAGAAGCAACTGCTGCCATAGGTACTAAAGGCACGCCTGCAGAACCTTTCACTTCACCTGTTGGATCGTTTTTAAAGAAAACATAAGATGGATTACGTTCTAACAATTCTCGTACTCGAGATGGGTTTGCTTTCCCCCATTCACGAATCGCTTGGATAGACATTTTTTCTTTTGGAATTTCACCATCTTCTACCAACAAACGCCCAACAGCTTGATATTTATAGCCATTTTGGCCAGCATAGGCTAAATAATTTAAATTGCCATCACCGTAATCAACATAGCCACTACCCTGCACGCCTAATAAGAAGTTATCCATCATTGAATCACTGTAAGCGAGCTCTAAGCCTTGTCCTGCCAATGCACCATTATAAATTTCTGCTCGGCTATAACGTTTATAGCTTGGCATCGCATAAATTGGGTGTTGATATTGACCTTGTGCAGTACGGCGTGCATGAATCACAGGTGAATAATAACCTGTCATTAACACGTTTTGATAACCATCAAAACCTTTCATAATCTGTGGGTTAATGCCGTATTGTGCTAATTCATTCACATTGGCTCCTGCAAGTACCCAGTTAGTGATTTTGCCATAATTAGCAGCAAAGCGATTTGTTAATGAACTTGAATAATCACGAACATTCGTCAACTGCGTTAAAAAATCACCTTGGTTTACAACCGCACCTTTGTTCTCCACGGATGCCACTGGGCTTAAAATAGCTTGTTGATAATTACGTCCACTATACTTTGCCCCAAATTTTTGTGGATCATCGCCTGTCGCAGTACGCGGCAAGCTAGAATTATTTTTTGAAGAGACTTTACTTGGTGCTGAACCACATGACGCAAGCACCGAAACTGCCGCCATTACAGAGAGTATTTTTACGGCGAGATTTTGACGAAATTTCATTCTCATTTTCCTAAATTAAACTAACTAATACAAAGTTGCATACGCTATCAAAAATTCCCTTTTAGGACTAGCACTATTTCATAAAATGATTAATTAATATTCACATTGTTTATTTTCTTAACAAACGGAAAGTCAAATTCAGTTTAAATCTTGCAATAATTTTTGAAACGAGTATATTACGCGCCATCAGACGCGGGGTGGAGCAGCTTGGTAGCTCGTCGGGCTCATAACCCGAAGGCCGTCGGTTCAAATCCGGCCCCCGCAACCAAATTACAAAGCACCGAAATTTCGGTGCTTTTTTCGTTTTTAGATAAAGATAAAATTGAATCGAAATAAAAAGGCACAACCTCCTGAAACATTATGCCTTTATCTATCAATCTTATTAGATTTGATACTTTGTCTTATCACCGATATCAAAATGCAATGGCATTCGCCATTTTTGAACAGCAAGAATTAATAATAATCCGCCGACAATCAACGATAAAATTCGAGCAATCCAACCACTCTCAAATACCCAAGCAAACCAAAGTGCGGCGACAAATGCAGGTTGTAAATTTAATAGCGGTACTCTAAAACAGAAGTATTCTTTAAAACATAAACCGCCCAGTGTGACTAATGCACCACCTAACGCTAATTCATGCCAACCTAAAAGCGCACATAAGAGTGCAAGCCACGTGGCAAATTGAAATGTTAAGCGGAAATGCTTTAAATAAATATGAAGCGATGATGCACAACAAGTTGCTGCAATCAATACGCCAATTTGAGCCTGTTGAGGATACCAAGTTAAAGCCAAGATGCTAAATGCCGCAATCACAAAGCCTGTGCGATAAATAATGACGGTGAGTTTATCCCAAACATCCATTGGAGATTCAATATGTGGATCAGCCATGCTATTTCCTTATTTTTGATGATAAAAAGTGCGGTCAAAAACACTCTCATTTTTGACCGCACTTTGCATTGAGATTATTTTAATCGATCTAAAATCTTTTGATGAATGCCACCAAAGCTACCGTTTGACATCACAAGAATCTGATCCGTTGGTTTCGCTTCAGCCACAATCATATCCACTAATTTATCAATATTTCCTGTGTAATGTGCTGGTTGAACACATGCTCCCGCAATTTCAGCTACATCCCATGGAATATTATCTGGTTGTAGCATAAACACCGCATCAGCTCGCCCAAGTGCTGGTGCAATTTCATCTTTATGCACACCCATTTTCATGGTGTTTGAACGAGGCTCTAATACAGCAAGAATACGTACGCCACCACCTACTTTGTCACGCAACGCAGTAAGTGTCGCCAGAATGGCTTCTGGATGGTGAGCGAAGTCATCATAAACCGTAATATCGTTTACTTCCCCCTTCACTTCTAAACGACGTTTTGCATTGATAAAGCTACCTAATGCATGACATGCATCTTCAATTTTGACACCCGCATGGTAAGCCGCCGCAATCGCCATTAAAGCATTGTGCATATTGTGTTGTCCGACAATATTCCATTTCACTTCAGCAACTTTTTTACCATGATGGAATACAGCAAATTCTGAACAATCATTGGTAATACGTTCCGCAAACCATTCTTTATCTTTACCGATAAATTGCTGTTCTGACCAACAACCCATATTGAGGGTTTCTTTCACGCTCTGTTCATCTGCAAAAGAAAGAACGCGTCCTGTGGAAGGAATGGTTCGGATCATATGATGGAATTGACGCTGGATCGCATGAAGATCATCGAAGATATCAGCATGATCGAAGCTAATATTGTTAATAATCAATGTTTTCGGATTGTAATGTACAAATTTAGAACGCTTGTCAAAGAACGCCGTATCATACTCATCCGCTTCAATTACAAAGAATTCACTTTCCCCTAAACGAGCAGAGGTGCCAAAATTCCCCGCAATCCCACCGATTAAGAAACCTGGTTTTAACCCATTTTGTTCTAAAATCCAAGTCAACATACCCGTTGTTGTGGTTTTACCATGTGTACCTGAAACCGCTAACACCCAACGGTTACGCAATAAATGGTCGTGTAACCATTGAGGTCCTGATGTGTAAGGCAAGGCATTATCCAAAACATATTCCACGCAAGGATTACCGCGTTTCATGGCATTTCCGACAATCACCATATCTGGCGCAGGCTGAAGTTGAGCTACATCATAATTAGGAATAATTTCAATGCCCTGTTCTTGTAAAAAAGTGCTCATCGGTGGGTAAACATTGGTATCGGAACCCGTTACTTTATAGCCCATTTGTTTGGCAATCATCGCAACGCCGCCCATAAAGGTACCGCAGATGCCTAAAATATGAATATGTTTCATTGTTCTTCTCTAGTGACTAAAAATGCTGACTATGATAAATCAACTCAAAGATTGAGTAAATAAGGGCTGTTTACATAAACAGCCCCTTTCTTATTTGATTCGGTCAAAGCCTGCTTGAAGATCAGCAATTAATTCATCCGTGTCTTCAAATCCAATATGCACACGAATTAATGAACCTGTTAATTTACGCTCAATACCTGGGCGAATTTTTGCAATTTCTTCTGGTTGATTGCATAAAATGAGAGATTCAAACCCGCCCCAAGAATAAGCCATTGTGAAAAGCTCAAAATGATCCATAAAGGCGGAAAGCTCTTCATCGTTTAAACGTTTATGTAATTCAAAAGAGAATAAACCGCTTGCGCCGGTAAAGTCACGTTTAAAGTTTTCATGGCCTGGACAGCTTGGTAGCGCAGGATGATACACTGCTTTAACTTGTGGTTGTTCACTTAACCATTTGGCCACTTTTAAACTACTTTCATGATGTTGTTTTAATCGCACACCTAAGGTACGAATACCGCGTGCTGTCGTATAAGCAGAATCGGCGTCAACCATTTGTCCCATTAAATAAGAATGCTCACGCAATTTATCCCAAGTACGTGCATTAGCCACGGCTGTACCAATCATAATATCAGAATGCCCTACTAAATATTTCGTTCCTGCTTGAATAGAAATATCAATACCGTGCTCTAACGCTTTAAATAATACCCCTGCAGCCCATGTATTATCGATCATAATGACGATTTCAGGGCTTACTTCTCGAACCGCTTTAACAATCGCTGGAATATCTGGTACTTCCATCGTTAAAGAACTTGGTGACTCTAAAAATAAAACTTTTGTATTTGGCTGCACGAGTTTAGCAACATCTGCGCCTATCATGGGATCATAATAGGTCGTATCAATATGCATTTTTTTCAAAATCACATTGCAAAAATCTTGTGTCGGCTCATACGCCGCACCTGTCATTAAGACATGATCGCCTGTTTCCACAAAGGATAAAATAGCATTTGTTACGGCTGCGGCCCCACAAGGATAAAGATAACAACCTGTCCCGCCTTCCATTTCACACATTAAATCTTGAAGAGCAAAGTGCGTTAACGTGCCACGACGACCGTAAAAAAGTTCTCCTTTGTAACGATTTTTTGTGCAATGTTTTTTATCCGCAATGGTCTCAAATACTAAAGAAGATGCGCGTTGAACCACGGGGTTAACTGAGCCTTGAGTAAAACGTTTTTTACGCCCTGCATGAACCAGTGTGGTCGATAAAGTATGATGTTCTGACATATATTTCACCTGTAACTTAGACAATATTAATTAATTCAATAGATAAAAACAGCTGTTAAAGTGCGATTAATTTTCTTAGAATAATCGGCGACTTTTTGCATCCGCAAAATTTTTATTCACTTTCATATAGGAATTATGACTATGGTATTAGTAACTCGTCAAGCTCCAGATTTTACTTGCGCTGCAGTTTTAGGCAACGGGGAAATCGTTAATAACTTCAATTTCAAGAAACACATCAATGGTAAAGCGGCAGTATTATTCTTCTATCCATTAGACTTTACTTTCGTTTGCCCATCTGAGTTAATCGCATTCGACCACCGTTACGAAGAGTTCAAAAAACGTGGTGTTGAAGTTGTTGGTGTATCTATCGACTCAGAATTCACTCACAATGCATGGCGTAATACCCCAACTGAAAATGGTGGTATCGGTGCAGTTAAATATGCATTAGCTGCAGACGTTAAACACGAGATTGCTAAAGCATACGGTATCGAACACCCTGAAGAAGGTGTTGCACTACGTGGTTCTTTCTTAATTGACAAAAACGGCATTGTTCGTCACCAAGTGGTTAATGACTTACCATTAGGTCGTAACATCGATGAAATGTTACGCATGGTAGATGCATTACAATTCCACGAAGAACACGGTGAAGTTTGCCCTGCTCAATGGGAAAAAGGCAAAGAAGGTATGAAAGACAGCCCTGAAGGTGTTGCTAAATACTTGAAACAAAACGCTGACAAACTTTAATTTTTAAGAAAAAGCCACATTAAGTGGCTTTTTTTATTTTTGTAGATCCTTTAGAATGAACGTATCTTTAACCAAAGTGCGGTTATTTTTATGAAATATAATATTCCTATTTTCCTGACGATTCTCCGAGTGATTTTAATTCCATTCTTCGTCGTGGCATTTTATTTGCCCATCCCTTCAGCACCTTTTATTACAACGCTTATTTTCTTTATTGCTGGTGTCACCGACTGGTTTGATGGCTATCTCGCTCGAAAATTAAAACAAACAACCCGTTTCGGTGCTTTCCTTGATCCTGTTGCCGATAAAGTGATGGTTATTACTGCGCTTGTATTAATTGTGGAATATCAACATTCTTTCTGGATTACCATTCCAGCTATTATTGTAATTTCACGTGAAATTATTGTTTCAGCTTTGCGTGAATGGATGGCGGAATTAGGCGAACGAAATAAAGTAGCAGTTTCATGGCTTGGAAAAGTAAAAACTACCTCCCAAATGCTCGCTTTAGGTGGATTACTCTGGCGATATAACGTTTATATGGAAACGCTGGCAATTGTACTGCTTTATTTAGCGGCCATTTTAACGGTTTGGTCAATGCTCCAATACTTGAAAGCAGCGAAAGGTAGCTTGTTAGATAACATTGAATTATAGAATTGACTAAATTTTAAATAAAAGGTGCGGTTATTTTAATCGCACCTTTTGTTTTTGAATTATTTTTAACCAATCAAAAAAATTTTTTACGAATTTTATTTGACACAATAAGATAAATCCGTAAAATACGCCCCGTTGTTTGGCAACAAGCAAATGCGGGAATAGCTCAGTTGGTAGAGCACGACCTTGCCAAGGTCGGGGTCGCGAGTTCGAGCCTCGTTTCCCGCTCCAATTTGCCCGAGTGGTGGAATCGGTAGACACAAGGGATTTAAAATCCCTCGCCTTTCGAGGCGTGCCAGTTCAAGTCTGGCTTCGGGCACCATTTTAAAATCATACCAGTGGGTCGTTAGCTCAGTCGGTAGAGCAGCGGACTTTTAATCCGTTGGTCGAAGGTTCGAATCCTTCACGACCCACCACTTTAAATCAGCACCTTAACGGGTGTTTTTTTATACCTAAAATTTAAGATAAAGACTTTCCCACTCTCTTTTCTAAAAAAACACATAAAAAAAATAACCGCACTTTCGTACGGTTACTTATTCATATTCACTTTAAACGATTATCCGTGATAACGTCCTACACCTAATTCATCTTCTTTACGAGTACGATTCATCACTTCTTGTGGAGATTGTGCAATACGTAATCCCATTTGATCTTCTGTACGCACTACTTCACCACGTAGAGAGTTAGTATAAACATCCGTAATCTTGATATCGACAAACTTACCAATCATATCTGGTGAGCCTTGGAAATTCACAATACGATTGTTTTCAGTACGTCCTGTTAATTCCATAATATCTTTCTTAGATGGACCTTCTACCAATACACGTTGCTCTGTACCAAGCATACGGCGACTATATTGTGCCGCTTGTTGGTTGATACGCTCTTGTAAAAGATAAAGACGTTGTTTTTTCTCTTCTTCAGTAACATCATCTGGCATATCTGCTGCAGGTGTGCCTGGACGTGCGGAATAGATAAAGCTGAAGCTCATATCAAAGTTCACTTGTGCGATGAGATTCATGGTTTGTTCAAACTCTTCCTTAGTTTCACCTGGGAAGCCCACAATGAAATCTGAGCTGATTTGAATATTTGGACGCACTGCACGTAATTTACGAATGATCGATTTATATTCTAACGCCGTATGACCACGTTTCATCATGGTTAAAATACGGTCAGAACCTGCTTGTACTGGTAAGTGTACGAAGTCTACCAACTCAGGCGTGTCGCGATACACGTCAATAATATCGTCAGTAAATTCGATGGGGTGGCTCGTGGTAAAACGTAAACGGTCGATACCGTCAATAGATGCCACTAAGCGCAATAATTCCGCAAATGTACAGATACCGCCATCAAATGTAGGGCCACGATACGCATTTACGTTTTGGCCTAATAAATTGATTTCACGTACACCTTGATCGGCCAACTGCGCAATTTCAAATAATACATCATCAACAGGACGGCTGACTTCTTCACCACGAGTATAAGGCACTACGCAGTAAGTACAATATTTATTACAGCCTTCCATAATAGATACAAACGCGGTTGGGCCTTCTGCACGAGGTTCCGGTAAACGGTCAAATTTCTCAATTTCAGGGAAACTCACATCCACCACCGAACTTTTACCGCCACGAATTTGGTTAATCATTTCAGGCAAACGATGTAAAGTTTGCGGACCAAATACGATATCCACATAAGGCGCACGATGGCGAATATGTTCACCTTCTTGAGAAGCCACACAACCGCCCACACCAATCACTAATTTTGGATTTTGTTTTTTTAATTCTTTCCAACGACCTAGCTGATGGAACACTTTTTCTTGTGCTTTTTCACGGATAGAACAGGTGTTAAGAAGTAACACATCTGCTTCTTCTGGAATATCAGTTAATTCCAAACCATGTGTATTTAAGAGAAGATCGGCCATTTTTGATGAATCATACTCATTCATCTGACAGCCCCATGTTTTAATATGTAATTTTTGCGTCATATTGCTTAAAAATAAAGATTAGTAAAAAGATAAAATCGGTCGGCTATTGTACAGATTTGTGGCAATTCTGGCTAGTGTAAAATGGACTTTTACCTATTTCGGTATAGAAAAAGTGCGATTAAAATCATCTAAATTTTAACCGCACTTTGTTTAGTATCCTTCTTCTTCCATATTGGGTAGGAATGTTTTTTGTTTGATTCGTTTTACTCTCGTTTCAATTCGTCCATCTGGGTGTAGTTCAATTTCACGCCAACCTGGTTGTAAGGTATCTAACGCAAAATGATTGCTATCTGACTTAAATTGAATACAAGTCGCTGGCGTTGCCATGGTTTGATACCCCTGCCAATAGCCATCAACCTGTTGATGAATATGCCCGTATAAGATCCCTTTTACATTGTTGAATTGAGCAAGAACGGCTGAAAAGTCATGCGCATTACGTAAGTTATGCTGATCAAGCCATGCTGAATTCGTTGGTAATAAATGATGATGCAATACGACTAAGCTATGACGTGCTGGATTTTCAGCTAATTTTGTTTTTAACCAATCTAACTGATAAGCGCTCAATTCACCATGAGGCACACCGGATACTTGGCTATCTAACAAAATCACTTGCCAATGTTTGCCTAGAAGTAAATGTTTTGATGCATTAATCGGCGATTGGCTTAAATGCTCGACCATTTTGGGTTGAAAATCATGGTTACCCGGAAGCCAAAATACTGACTTATTTAACGGTTTAACCATTTCAACAAATCGCAGATAGCCCTCGTCGCTACTATCTTGTACCAAATCCCCTGTTGCAAGCACGACATCGTACTCAAAAGGCTCCAACTGAATTTCTTTTAACACCTGAGAAAAACTTTCGTGCGTGTTGATACCTAATAAGTCTTTGCTTGTATCCTTAAATAAATGAGGATCGGTGATTTGTAATAATTTGACAACTTCACTCGCGGGTTCGTATTCAAATCTATTGTTCATGGGACTCCTATTGCCAGCATTGCTGCAATTGGGCGTAATTTAATTGAAGCCATTGCAAGCCCATTACTGCAATGCCATTATCAATTTTGCCATCACACATCCATTGATAGGCTTGCTCACGTTTCACCACATGAACACGAATGTCTTCATTCTCTTCAGCTAAACCATGAAGTCCCTTAGCTTGCGAGCTATCTACTCGACCGACAAACAAATGAATACGCTCGACGACACCACCTGGGCTATCCCACACGCTTAAACAATGTGTGAGATCTTGAACGGATACGCCTGCTTCCTCTTCACTTTCACGCAAAGCGACTTCTTCAGGTTGTTCACCCTCTTCTACCATGCCGGCGATCAATTCTAATAACCAAGGGGAACGAGCTGATTCAGGTTGATATGCACCAATACGTACTTGCTCAACTAAAACCACGGCATCTTCTTCCGGATCGTAAGCAATCACTGCAGAAGCGGCACCTTTGACCAACAACTCCCTTGTCACGACACCACTTTCACCACCGGCAAAAAGCTTATGTTTAAACTGTACTTTCTTAAGTGTAAAAAAACCTTTATAAACAGTTTCTTCATTAAGAACTTCTATATCATGCTGACTAAACTGTTGAATTTCTGACATCATTACTCTCCTAGTATCGAGGTCGCATAATACTCCCCTAAAAAAATAAAAAAAACTGAACCCTCTATTTTTTTGTCGAAACTTTGAAGCCGGTCACAAAAAAAGAAAACCTATGATGATTTCTTATTCATCATAGGTTTACATTAAGAATCTATTGAATTAACAAACGCGGCTGGTAATTACCCCATCGGCCACTTTCGTTTTAATGGTATCGCCTGTTTTGACTTGCTTCACACTCACAATGGCATGTCCTTTGGCATCTTCTGCGATGGAATACCCTCGTGCTAATACTTTTAATGGGCTTAATCCATCTAACTTACCACACAATGTTGCTAATTTATTTTGACGTTCCGTGACTTGACGATTCGCCCCTAAGTTTAACCGCACTTGTAACTGGGCTAAATATTGAGATTGTTTTTGCAAGCGATAAGGCAACGGATTTTGTTTTAAGCGCGCTGAAAGTGCGGTCAATTTTTGTTGCGTTTTATCCATTTGGCGTTGCATTGCCAAAACTAAACGATGATGTAATTGTTCTGTTCTGGCTTTCTGCATCAATAATTGATTTTGCGGATGTTGATTTTGCAGACGTAAACGTAACTGTTGTAAACGTTGTTGTTGATGACTAAAAATACGATCTAACGCCATCTCCAAACGCTGTTGTTTATAGGCTAACTGTTGAAGTAATTCCTGCTGATTGCGACTCACTAACTCTGCCGCTGCAGACGGCGTCGGCGCTCGTAAATCAGCTACAAAATCTGCAATGGTAACATCCGTTTCATGACCGACTGCACTGATAATCGGTAAATTAGAACGGAAAATCGCACGTGCCACTTCTTCTTCATTAAAGCACCAAAGATCTTCTAAGGAACCACCACCTCGACCGACGATCAATACATCCACTTCTTGACGCGCATTAGCGAGTTCAATCATTTGGACGATTTCAGCCGTTGCTTCTTTTCCTTGCACTGCCGTTGGGTAAATCACCACTTTTAAACTTGGATCTCGGCGAGCCAAAATATGCAGAATATCTTGCAACGCGGCACCAGTCGAAGAGGTCACAATACCTACTGCTTTAGCAAATTCCGGTAAGCTTTTCTTTAAGTTTTGTGCAAACAACCCTTCAGCCGCCAATTTCATTTTTAGTGCTTCAAATTGCTGTTGCAATAATCCTTCGCCAGCAGGGTGCATGGATTCAATAATCAGCTGATAATCACCACGAGGCTCATATAAACTGACATTTGCCCGCACCAAGACCTGCATACCATTTTGCGGACGAAATCCCACCCGCAAATTTTTCATGCGGAACATCGCACCGCGGACTTGGGCATTTTCATCTTTCAACGTTAAGTACCAATGCCCTGACACCGGTTGAGTGAAATTAGAAATCTCCCCTGTAAGCCAAATCTGTGAAAAATTCCCTTCCAACATTTGGCGAGCGGCGCTGTTAAGCTGGGAAACGGAGTAAATGTTTTCAGACATTATTCAATCAACACCCAACCGTCATCCAGCCAGTTACAAATCGAATCGAGCAATAATTCCATTGTACTTTCAGGATCTTCCGTATCATTCACTAAATTATTTAAGAATGCCCAATCTAGCGCTTCACCATCGGAAAGACGTTTCAACACTTCTGCTTCAATGACATTTACTTCATCCAACCATTCGCCATTCGCATAAATGCGGAGCGGATTTTCGGTGTAAAGCAATTTGCAGTTATTGTCCTGCATTAATACACCTTGTTCCTCTTCTAAAATTGACCGCACGTCGTCAGGATCGGACATTTCATCGGATACCAACATTTCATAACGACGTGAACTCACTGTGCCTGCTACTGCTTGTTTGAACAAGGCATCAAAGGCTTCTGACTCTGCCAATTTCGCTAAGAATTGCTTTTTCATTGCTTGAATATTTTCATCCGCCAATTTGCCCGTACTTTGCTCTGATTGCGTTAAGCGTAACGGTAATTGGAATTCGCTTAAATTCAATTCAGGATCTTGATGACAAAACGCTTTATTCACGTTATCAAAAATGTCAGCTAAATTCGGGTAACGCAAGCCAAAAGAAAAGGTCAAACAATCATCTTCTGCCACACCATAATGTGACATACGAGCCGGAATATAAAGAATATCGCCTGGATTCATCACTTCATCAATCACCAAATCGCCCATATCATCGAAAATACGAATCGGCTGATTCGGTTTGAATTCAGTGGAAGAATCGCACCATTTGCCTAACTGCCAACGGCGATGGCCATAGCCTTGCACTAAGAACACATCATATTCGTCATAATGCTTACCTACGGAACCACCCTTAGGTGCATAGGACACCATAATATCGTCGCGTTGCCATTGTGGGATAAAGCCAAATTTATTCCAAAGCTGACCTAATTCTGTACTCCATTGTTCTAGATTTTGTACGAGCACCGACCATTTTTCGGGTACATCTGCAAAATCTTCTTCGGATAGCGGACTGAAAAACACTTTCCAATTATCCTCTGAAAAGGTTTTCACTAAACGCGCGGTCACCTCTTCGCCTTGTGCTAATTCGATAATATCCTCAGGCTCGAATTGGCCAACAATTTCAGGTAAACCATTACGAATAATCAATGGTTTTTTCTGCCAATAATCACGCAGGAAAATTTCAGGGGTAATGCCATCAGGCAGACAATATTGGTTGGAAAGTGCGGTCATTTTTTTACTCCTTTTCCTTTTTTTCTTGTTGGGCTTTTTCTTGTGCAGCTTTGGCTTGTTCTGCTGCACGTTTACGACGAATTTCTTTAGGATCCGCTAACAATGGACGATAAATTTCAATACGATCACCATCTTTTAACTGATCCGTTAATTTGGCTGGACGGGAATAAATCCCCACTTTATTTTCACGTAAATCGATCTCGGTAAACTGTTGCAAAATGCCTGATTGTAAAATAGCCGTTTGGATCATCGTGCCTTCATCCACTTTGAAGGATTTCAAATAATAACGATCCGGTAAGGCATAGGCGATTTCAATATTAATTTGGTTCATGTCTTATTCTGTCTTGATGAGTTTTCCGTTATTATAGCGGAAAAGTGCGGTCAATATTAACGATAAAATCAGGAGTTCATCATGAATTGGGTATTTTTTGCCATTGGTTCAGCCTTTTTCGCTGGGCTTACCGCTATTTTAGGAAAATTAGGGGTTGAAGGCATTAACAGCAATCTCGCGACCTTTATCCGCACAATTGTGGTGTTACTCGTTACAGCGGGTATCATTAGCGCACGTAACGAATGGCAACTGCCACAACATATTGCGGCAAAACCTCTCACCTTTTTAATTCTTTCCGGTATTGCTACAGGTCTATCTTGGCTTTGTTATTATCGTGCGTTGCAAATGGCGCCCGCCTCTTGGGTTGCCCCTATAGATAAACTCAGTGTCGTGATTGCCATTATTTTAGGCGTGGTATTGTTAGGCGAACCTTTAAGTATGAAATTAGTGATAGGAAGTCTATTAATTCTCTCAGGCGTTTTAGTCTTAGCCTTATAGATTGAGAAATTAGCCCTTTTTCGCTACAATACGCCACTATTTTTATTCAAGCAGAAAACTATGTCTGAAATTAAACTCATCGTGGGGCTGGGAAACCCTGGCGATAAATATGCGGAAACCCGCCACAATGCAGGTGAATGGTTGATTGAGCGTTTGGCTCGTCGCTTTAATGTTTCGCTTAATGCAGAAAATAAATTCTTCGGTTATGTAGGAAAAACACTGATTAACGGCAAAGAAGTCCGTTTTTTAGTGCCAACGACGTTTATGAATTTAAGCGGAAAAGCAGTGGGTGCACTTGCTAATTTTTATCGCATCAAACCAGAAGAAATTTTAGTGCTACACGATGAATTAGATTTACCGCCAGGCACCGTAAAATTAAAACAAGGTGGCGGACATGGCGGACACAATGGTTTAAAAGATATTGTGGCTCAGCTTGGTAATAGCAACAATTTTTATCGTTTACGCATTGGTATTGGCCATCCTGGACACCGTGATTTAGTTTCAGGCTTTGTGCTTAACAAACCTGCGCCTGCAGAAAGAGAAGCACTCGATAAAGCGTTAGACGAAGCCACCGATTGCATTGAATTGCTTTTCAAAGAAGGCATGGTGAAAGCCACCAATCGCTTAAACAGTTTTAAAATTTAACTCAAAAGTGCGGTGAAAAAACACCATAAATTTTAACCGCACTTACGCTCACAATAAGGAAAACATCATGGGATTTAAATGTGGTATCGTTGGTTTGCCAAACGTCGGTAAATCTACCCTTTTTAATGCATTAACCAAAGCAGGTATCGAAGCGGCAAACTATCCGTTCTGTACCATCGAACCCAATACTGGCGTGGTACCAATGCCGGATCCGCGTTTAGATGCGTTAGCGGAAATTGTTAAACCTGAACGAGTATTACCCACCACCATGGAGTTTGTGGATATCGCAGGTTTGGTTGCGGGTGCAAGTAAAGGTGAAGGCTTAGGTAATAAATTCTTAGCTAACATCCGTGAAACTGATGCAATTGGTCATGTTGTTCGTTGTTTTGAAAATGATGACATCGTGCACGTTGCGGGTAAAATCGACCCATTAAGCGATATCGAAACCATCAATACCGAATTAGCCCTTGCTGACTTAGACAGCTGCGAACGTGCAATCCAACGTTTACAAAAACGTGCAAAAGGCGGCGATAAAGACGCAAAATTTGAGCTTTCTGTAATGGAGAAAATCCTTCCTGTACTTTCTGAAGCAGGCATGATTCGTTCTGTTCCTTTAGATAAAGATGAATTATTGGCGATTAAAAGCTATAACTTCCTCACATTAAAACCAACCATGTACATTGCGAACGTAAATGAAGACGGTTTTGAAAATAACCCGTATTTAGACAAAGTACGTGAGTTTGCAGAAAAAGAAGGCTCTGTTGTGGTGCCTGTATGTGCAGCGATTGAAGCTGAAATTGCGGAACTTGATGACGACGAAAAAATCGAATTCTTACAAGATCTTGGCATTGAAGAACCTGGCTTAAACCGTGTAATTCGTGCAGGTTATGCTTTATTAAATCTTCAAACCTACTTCACTGCGGGCGTGAAAGAAGTGCGCGCATGGACGGTTTCAGTTGGTGCAACCGCCCCTAGAGCAGCCGCTGTAATCCATACTGACTTTGAAAAAGGCTTCATCCGTGCAGAAGTGATTGCTTACGATGACTTCATCCAATTCAAAGGTGAAAACGGTGCAAAAGAAGCGGGTAAATGGCGCTTAGAAGGTAAAGACTACATCGTCCAAGATGGTGATGTTATGCACTTCCGCTTTAACGTATAAAAACACTTCAGACCGCATAACTATGCGGTCTTTTTGTATTTATAAAAGGAAAAAATAATGTCGGATAAATTAAATCAACTTATCGAATTGTTAAAATTAGAAAAAATTGATGATCTTATCTTTCGCGGAGCCTGTGAAGACTTAGGTTTTCGTCAAGTGTTTGGCGGTCAAGTCGTGGCACAATCGCTTTCTGCCGCGATGCAAGTTGCCCCGCCTGAGCGCGTACTCCATTCTTGCCATGCTTACTTTTTAGCACCAGGCGACAGCCAATACCCGATTATTTACGATGTGGAAACCTTACGTGAAGGTCGCAACTTCTCTGCATTACGCGTAAAAGCGATTCAGCATAAAAATGTGATTTGCCACGTCACCGCCTCATTTCAAGTACCTGAAGAAGGTTTCGATCATCAATCCGCCATGCCACAAGTACCAGGCCCTGAGCAATGTATTGATGAGCACGAAATGATGTTAAAAGTGGCGCAAACTTTGCCTGAAAGCTTGAGTGAAAAATTTGCCCAAGAACGACCATTTCAAATTCATAGCCGATATTTGAACAATCCATTTGATGGTCGAGAACTCCCCCCCGAACAATATGCTTGGTTTAAAACCAATGGAGAGGCACCATTAGATTTGCAAACTCAACAATGTCTCTTGGCCTATTTTTCTGATTTCCACTGTATTTTGACCGCACTTCACCCACATGGGAAAGGCTTTTTACAGAAAGGGATGAAAGTAGCCACGATCGACCACAGTATTTGGTTCCACCGCCCTTTCAATTTAAATAATTGGCACTTACATGCCATTGAAAGTAACAATGCTTTTGCAGGACGTGGTTTAGCGAGAGGACAAATTTTTGCTGCAGATGGCACACTAATTGCCACCACACAGCAGGAAGGTTTAATTCGTTATCAAGAATAACGGCACTTTAAAACCAGGTGCAGACTAGCCTTCGTAACCAATATCTTCTAAAGTTGGGTTTTCTGCGCCTTGTTTGGCTAATTCATCACAAATTTCATTTTCACGATGGCCAGAATGGCCTTTCACCCACTGCCAATCAATGTTATGGGTTTGAATCGCCTGATCTAACGCAATCCATAAATCTTGATTTTTTACTGCTTTGCCCGTGCTGGCTTTCCAATTGTTTTTCTTCCAATTGTAAATCCATTGTGTGATGCCATTTTTCATATATTGGCTATCGCTATAAAGCTTCACATGGCAAGGCTCTTTTAAGCTATTTAAAGCCTCAATCACTGCTCGTAATTCCATGCGATTATTGGTGGTTTTGAAATACCCTTTTGAAATATGTTTTTCATGCTGTTTATAGCGCAGGACAATCCCTATGCCACCGGCTCCCGGATTGCCGAGGCAAGATCCATCCGTAAAAATTTCAATCTGTTTTTGCATAACTAATTCGAGCTTGTGTAAAATAGACGGTATTTTAAAGGAAACAAATAGGTAGAACAATGATAAATCCGGATCGCCAGATTGTACTGGATACTGAAACCACCGGTATGAACCAAATTGGTGCGCATTACGAAGGACATTGCATTATTGAAATTGGTGCCGTGGAAATGATCAACCGTAAATATACGGGCAATAATTTTCACATTTATATTAAGCCGGATCGTTTGGTTGATCCCGATGCCATTAAAGTTCACGGTATTACAGATGAAATGCTAGCGGATAAACCGGATTTCAAAACGATTGCACAAGACTTTATTGAATACATTCGTGGTGCGGAACTACTTATTCACAACGCACCCTTCGACGTGGGCTTTATGGACTATGAATTCCGTAAACTTGGGTTAGATATCAAAACGACCGACATTTGTCTGGTTACCGATACATTGCAAATGGCGCGCCAAATGTATCCCGGCAAACGTAATAGCTTAGATGCGTTGTGTGATCGTTTAGGTATTGATAACAGCAAACGAACACTCCACGGCGCGTTACTGGATGCGGAGATTTTAGCCGACGTTTATTTGTCCATGACGGGCGGGCAAACTAGTCTATTTGATGAAGATCATGCGGATAGTTCAATTATCCAGGCTGGTGCCAATATGCAAGATCTTCAAAGTGCGGTCAATTTTTCGCAAAATTTAAAAGTGTTACAACCCACTGATGATGAACTCCAAGCCCATTTAGATTTCATTAAATTGGTCAATAAAAAAAGCGATGGCAAATGTTTTTGGTCTATTCGTGCGGGTGACGAAACCTCACATTAATCGGTTATCTATTAATCAGATAAACATAAAAAAGAAAAAAAAGATTGACGCTTTTAACGTTCATCATTATTATACCCAGCACTTAGCGGAGTGGTAGTTCAGCTGGTTAGAATACCTGCCTGTCACGCAGGGGGTCGCGGGTTCGAGTCCCGTCCATTCCGCCAATTTAAAACTTGTCTTAATATACTCACGGAGTGGTAGTTCAGCTGGTTAGAATACCTGCCTGTCACGCAGGGGGTCGCGGGTTCGAGTCCCGTCCATTCCGCCAATTAAGCCGAGATAATGAAGCACCAGAAGGTGCTTTTTTTTATGCCCGAATTTTACCTACCAGCCAACATTCGCTATAATTAACCAAATTTACACTTTACAGAGATATTTTTATGACAACTCCTGTCGTTGCCTTAGTGGGTCGCCCAAACGTAGGTAAATCCACCCTATTCAACCGTTTAACCCGTACCCGCGATGCGCTTGTCGCTGACTTCCCTGGTTTAACCCGAGATCGTAAATACGGTCATGCCAATATTTCTGGCTATAATTTCATTGTGATTGATACCGGCGGTATTGATGGCACTGAAGAAGGCGTTGAAGAAAAAATGGCAGAACAATCCCTATTAGCGATTGAAGAAGCCGATGTAGTGCTTTTCTTAGTGGATGCGCGCGCAGGTTTAACGGCTGCAGACATCGGCATTGCCAATTACTTACGCCAACGTACTAATAAAACAACCGTGGTTGTAGCAAATAAAACTGACGGTATTGATGCAGACTCACACTGTGCGGAATTTTATCAATTAGGCTTAGGTGAAATTGAACAAATCGCCGCATCACAAGGCCGTGGCGTGACGCAATTAATGGAGCAAGTACTTGCGCCTTTAGCGGAAAAATTACAAGAAAACGAAGCAGAAAATGACCGCACTTCTGATGAAGAAGAAAAAGATGAATGGGATAACGAATTTGACTTCGATTCAGAAGAAGATACTTCATTAATTGATGAAGCATTAGACGAAGAGCTTGAAGAAGAACAAGATAAAAATATCAAAATTGCGATTGTAGGCCGTCCAAACGTTGGTAAATCGACATTAACCAATCGTATTTTAGGTGAAGATCGCGTGGTCGTTTACGACATGCCAGGCACAACACGTGACAGTATCTACATTCCAATGGAACGTGATGGTCAGCAATACACCTTGATTGATACAGCAGGTGTGCGTAAACGTGGTAAAGTGCATTTAGCCGTTGAGAAATTCTCTGTCATCAAAACATTACAAGCAATTCAAGATGCAAACGTGGTATTGCTCACAATTGATGCGCGTGAAAACATTTCAGATCAAGATCTCTCTCTACTTGGCTTTATCTTAAATGCAGGTCGCTCGCTCGTGATCGTCGTGAATAAATGGGATGGCTTAGATCAAGATGTGAAAGATCGCGTCAAATCCGAATTAGATCGCCGTTTAGATTTCATTGATTTTGCTCGTGTGCATTTTATTTCTGCTTTACACGGCAGTGGCGTGGGTAATCTTTTTGATTCGATTAAAGAAGCTTATGCTTGCGCGACACAAAAAATGACGACGTCTCTTCTCACCCGTATTTTACAAATGGCAACGGATGAGCATCAACCACCAATGATTGGCGGACGTCGCATTAAATTAAAATATGCTCACCCAGGTGGCTATAATCCACCAATTATCGTGGTGCATGGAAACCAAATGGATAAATTACCGGATTCATACAAACGTTATTTATCTAATTATTATCGTAAGAGTTTGAAAATTATTGGTTCGCCAATTCGTTTGCTATTCCAAGAAGGTTCAAACCCATTCGCAGGTAGGAAAAATAAACTCACACCAAACCAATTACGTAAACGTAAACGCTTGATGAAGTTTATCAAAAAAGCAAAACGCTAATCTTAACAAACAAAGAGCGGTCAAAAATCACTGTGAATTTTGACCGCTCTTTTTATTGAAAAATAAATTATTCGTCTATAACAACTTTACCAATATAGCCTAGATTACGATAACGTTGAGCATAATCAATACCATAGCCGACAACAAATTCATCCGGAATAGAAAAACCAATCCATTCAACAGGCACTTCAACTTCTCGGCGAGAAGGTTTATCTAACAAGGTACAAATCGCCAAGCTTGCAGGATCGCGTAAATTTAAAATGCCACGTACTTTTTCGAGGGTATAACCTGTATCAATGATGTCCTCAACAATCAGCACATGTTCATTACGAATATCGCCCTCGAGATCTTTCGAAATTTTAACATCGTGATTACTTGTCATCCCAGCGCCATAACTTGATGTGGTCATAAACTCCACTTCTACCGGTAATTTTAATTCACGCACGAGATCGGCCATGAACATAAATGAACCACGTAAAAGCCCAACAACAATCAGTTTATCAATGGCTTGTTGTTGATAAAAATGCGTAATTTCTGCGCCAAGTTCAGTAATGCGGCGACGAACGTCCACTTCTGAAATTAAAATATCGACGTGGTGTTTTTTCATGGTCTTTCCTTTTAATTTAATCGTTTGCGTATTCTACAATAAAAAAGGCTGAAGTTTAAACCTTCAGCCTTTTTAACCCTAACGAATTTACTTTCTACTCTACCTGTTGGAGCAATCTGCAATCGCTGCTAAACAGATGTGCGTATAGTAGCAGAAAGAAATTACATGTCAATAAGAATTATTATCATTTTTAAGAAATTTATTAATTTCCTGAAATTTTCATCTTATCTAACAAGATTGAACCTGTTTGAATATTGGAACGATGTTCAACATCATCTGCTACTGCCACAATATTTTTTAACATATCCTGCAATTGACCAGCAATGGTAATTTCAGCAACTGGATATTGGATCTCGCCATTCTCCACCCAGAAGCCTGCTGCGCCACGGGAATAATCCCCCGTCACAATATTTACGCCTTGCCCCATGACATCTGTCACCAATAAACCGGTGCCCATTTGGCGCAAAAGTGCGGTCAATCCACCCGTTAAATTTGGTTTCACGAGCCAGTTGTGAATACCGCCAGCATGCCCAGTACTCTGCATGCCCATTTTTCGACCGCTGTAACTGGTGAGCAAATAGGTTTGCAATATGCCATCTTGAATAATTTCAAGATCCTGTGTTCGTACCCCTTCGCTATCAAAAGGCGTGGAGGCTAAACGTTTTAACAAATGCGGACGCTCGCTAATTTGGAACCAATCTGGCAACACTTGTTTTCCAAGATGATCGAGCAAGAAACTGGATTTACGATATAAGCTGCCACCACTAATCGCGCCCGTTAAATGAGAAATTAATCCAGTTGCTACATCATTTAAGAAAATCACCGGCACTTCACGTGTCGTTAATTTTTGTGGATTTAAACGCGCAATCACTTTTTTCGCACAATTCTGCCCTACCCAATCCGCTGAAGAAAGGGCATCAAACTCACGTGAAACTGTATATTCGTAGTCATTTTCAAGTTGATCTAGTTCACCACCAATCACCGAACAAGATAAAGAATAGCGGCTAGATAAGTAACTTTGTAACATGCCATGTGTATTACCATAAACACGCACACCGGTATGCGAATTAAAACTAGCACCGTTACTATTCACAATTTTATCATCGTATTCCAAAGCCGCTTTTTCAGCTTCTAAAGCTAATTTCGTAGCCTGTTCGACATCAACACTTGCCCCATGATAAAGCGCTAAGTCAGGTGCTTCAAAAGCCATTAGTTCTTTATCCGCTAGCCCTGTACAATCATCTGGCGAGGTATATTTTGCAATAGCAAGCGCTGCTTCAACGGTATTTTTAATGGCTTCTTCGCTTAAGTCTGAGGTAGACGCATTGCCTTTTTGTTGGCCTAAATAAACAGAAATACCTAATGCCCCATCATTAGTAAATTCAACATTTTCAATCTCTTGCAGACGGGTTGAAACCGATAAACCACTCACTTTTGTCACACCGACTTCAGCGGTTGCCCCCGCTTTCTGTGCAGTTTCAATCGCAAAACTGACTGCATCACGCAATGTTTGCTCTTGAGATTTTAAAAGTGCGGTTAAATTTTCTGCTGTTTTCATGATGACAATCCTATTAAAAATTTGCGCCATTTTATCTTATTTTGAAAGTTTATGCTAAAATGCACCAAATTTTTCATAAGGTAATAGAATGGCAAAACGTAAGAAAAAAGAAGCCTTTGATTGGGAAGATGAAGACCAAGAAGAGATTATTTGGGTAAGTAAAAGTGAAATCAAACGCGACGCTGAGGATTTAAAACAGCTCGGCGAGAAATTGGTGAACTTAACCAAAGCAAATCTGACTAAGGTTCCACTAGACGATAGCTTGAAAGATGCCATTAAATTAGCACAACGCCTGCAAAAAGAGGCGCGTCGTCGCCAATTGCAATATATTGGTAAGCTCTTACGCTCAATTGATGCAGAGCCTATTCGTGAAGCGTTAGAAAAAATTGAAAACAAACATAATCAGCAGCAAGCGATGTTACATAAATTGGAAATCTTACGTGATGAGTTGGTTGCGAAAGGTGATGTGGCACTGACTGATTTGTTAAATGAGCATCCTTCTGCAGATCGCCAACAATTACGTAATTTGATTCGTGCAGCACAAAAAGAAAAGGAACAAAATAAGCCGTCAAAAGCTTATCGCGAGATTTATCAGATCTTAAAAACTCTCATTTTAGAAGACTAAAATACGGCTATTTTTGACCGCACTTTGTGTCAAAAAAGTGCTATGATTGGTTACCCTTTTAAGAAGGAAAGAACGTTATTTATGAATATTCGTTGGAATATTATTTTAGGTCTCATCGCCCTGGCTTTATTAGGCTGGTATTATTCGCTTAATCAAGATCATAGCGATTTACAAAGCCTCATTAAAAAGCCTGATAGCCCAGAATACGTCGGCAATAAAATGGAAACTACCGTATTCTCGCCAGAAGGTAAAAAGCAATATCTCGCGATTTCCGATAAAGTGGAATATTACACACAAGACGGTCATACGGATTTTATTTCGCCGTTAGTCTATCTTTTTGATGTCTCTTTAGATAATAAAGAGAAAGAAGATAAAACCGATAAAATTCAATTAGAAAAACAAAATTGGAAACTTAGCGCACAAAAGGCAAAATTAACAAAAGATCAAATGCTCTATCTTGAAGGCGGCGTGGTTGCCGAGAGCCTTGACCCTTTATCTCGCCTGCAACGTGTTGAGACCGAAGCGGCAGTGATTAATTTAAAAACACAAGACATTACTTCCGATACACAAGTAAAAATTAACGGATTAAACTTTAACTCAAGTGGATTGAAGCTCGTCGGAAATTTACGTCAGCAAGTTGCAACTCTAAAGGAACAGGTAAAAACATATTATGAAATCAACAAACAATAAAATTCTGCTTTTAACAGCGTTAATGATGACTTCCTTATCTGCTTTTGCGTTAAAAGACGATACCAATAAACCGATTAATATTGTCTCAGATAATCAATCTCTAGATATGGAAAACAGCGTGGTAACCTTTACGGATAACGTTGTGATTACACAAGGCTCCATTTTGATTAAAGCCAATAAAGTGGTTATTACTCGTCCACCAGAAAATTCAGGTAAAAAAGAAACTGTTGAAGCATTTGGTAGCCCTGTTACTTTCCACCAACAACTTGATGATGGTAAGCCTGTTGATGGTAAAGCCAATAAAGTTCACTACGATTTAGGCACAGAATTCTTAACATTAACCGGTAATGCTGAATTAAAACAATTAGATAGCAAAATTAACGGTGAACGCATCACTTATGATGTGAAAAAACAACAGTTAAAAGCCAATGGTAATGGAAAATCACGAGTACAAACCGTCTTAATTCCAACCCAATTACAACAAAAAGGTAAAAAATAACAGATGTCTGTATTACAAGCTGAATTCCTCGCAAAAAGCTATAAAAACCGAAAAGTGGTTTCTGATGTGAGTTTAACCGTAAACTCCAATGAAATTGTTGGCTTACTTGGTCCAAATGGTGCAGGTAAAACCACTACTTTCTACATGGTCGTCGGTTTAGTGCGTCACGATCAGGGAAAAATCACCATTGATGGCGATGATATTAGCGTATTACCTATGCATGAACGTGCACGTCGAGGAATTGGCTATTTACCACAAGAAGCCTCTATTTTCCGTCGTTTAACCGTATATGAAAATCTTATGGCAGTATTAGAAATTCGTAAAGATCTCACAGCAGAACAACGCAGAGAGAGAGCGGATGAGTTAATTGATGAGTTCAATATTAGTCATATTCGTGATAGCCTGGGACAATCTCTTTCTGGTGGTGAACGTCGTCGAGTAGAAATTGCGCGCGCCTTAGCTGCAAATCCAAAATTTATTTTATTAGATGAACCTTTTGCGGGTGTGGATCCTATTTCGGTCACAGATATTAAGAAAATCATCACGGATCTCCGTAATCGTGGCTTAGGCGTGTTAATTACTGACCATAACGTACGCGAAACCCTTGATGTTTGTGAACGCGCTTACATTGTTGGTGAAGGGAAAATTATCGCGACCGGCACACCGGAAGAAGTCATGAATGATGAGCACGTTAAACGTGTCTATTTAGGCGAACAATTTAAACTATAACCTATGAAATTTACGACATTACTCTCCCCTGATGATATTCGTCAGGGGGTTGCTTTTTCTAGCAAGAAACGATTATTTGAATCTATTGCCGCGTTCGTTGTGGAAAAACTTCACTGCGAAAATGGTGAACAGGCTTGTTTTGAATGTTTATTTGAACGAGAAAAATTAGGTAATTCAGGATTAGGCAATGGTGTTGCTATGCCTAAAGCCAAGTTATCTGCTACGGTCTCAGATAAGATCCTAACGGTATTTATGCAATTAGAAACGCCTATCGAATATGATGCGGCTGATAATAAACCCGTGGATATCGTTTTTGCAGTGCTCGTACCCGAAAATCACCGCCAAGAATATATTCCTGTTCTGGCAGAACTCAACGAAAAATTAACTGATAAAAACTTAATTAAACAACTTCGTTCAGCACAAAGTGCGGATGAAATTTGGCAAATTTTTGAATGTGCCGATCATTCAGAGGAATCTGAGGATGACACAAATTTAGATAATATTGAACCTCAAGAGGTATAACCTAACCTACCAACCATAAGGAATCACGCAGATGGAAATTATTATTATCAGCGGTCGCTCAGGCGCAGGAAAATCTGTCGCATTACGAGCTTTGGAAGATATGGGCTATTATTGCGTGGATAATCTTCCTCTCGATTTACTTCCTCAACTCACCAATATTCTCGCCAAAACTCAAACGGCTGTCGCCATTAGCCTCGATATTCGAAATCTTCCTCATTCAAGTGCTGACTTAGACAAAATCCTGACAGATATTCAAGCTACTTATTCCGTCAAAATCATCTTTCTGGACAGCGATCGTAGTACACTTATTCGTCGTTACAGCGATTCACGTCGTCTTCATCCACTTTCAGCACAAGATCTCCCGCTTGAATCAGCGATTGATTTAGAATATCAGCAACTTGAGCCTTTAATTCAACATGCTAATTTTATTATTGATACTGCGCCACTTTCCACTCATGCGTTATCTGAACGTTTAAGAGATGTTTTACGCGGTAATACAGATAAAGAACTTAAGATCGTGGTTGAGTCGTTTGGCTTTAAATATGGCATTCCGCTTGATGCCGATTATGTTTTTGATGTGCGTTTTCTGCCTAACCCGCACTGGAATCCAGAACTGCGCCCAATGACGGGGCTTGATGAACCTGTTGCGCAATTTTTACTTGCGCATGATGAAGTAAATAATTTTATCTATCAAACGCGGAATTACATTGAAACGTGGTTACCGATGTTAGAGAAAAATAATCGAAGCTATTTAACCATTGCCATTGGTTGTACGGGCGGTAAACATCGTTCTGTTTATATCGCTCAACAAATTGGTGAATATTTCCAAGCTAAAGGTAAGGATGTGAAAATTCAGCACAAATCCTTGGAAAAGAATAAAAAGAATTAACCAAACCATAAAAAAACGCAGCGACTTGCTGCGTTTTTTGTTAAACCACATATTGCTCAAAAATCTCAGGCAAGTGTGTAATTAACGTTTCTTTTCCAGCTACGGTTTCATGCTGCCAAACTTGTAATAGCACATCTGGCGTAAATAATCGTGAAGCTAGCTCTGCCAACGGTAAATAGCTAATATGCCAAGGCTCTCGACCGATTTTTTTACCTTCTGGCTGACTGATAAATGGCAAAACAAAATCAAAGTGCGATAGATTTTCAGTAAGAAATTCACTAAGTTCAAAGAAATAACCACCCTTTTCATATTCCCAAGGTTCAAGTTGTAAAGATTGACCTTGAGGCAAAAGATCAGGATCAAAAATATCGATTTCTGTTCCCCAATGATGACGACTACCCCCCGGAAGCGCTGACCAACGTAAAATAGCTTGTGCTTTTTGCCAATCATCTAATAACGCTAAATCTAATGGATTTCCCTCATCATCATGAACCTTGCGTTCACCGTTAAATTTACCGTTCCAAATGAGTTGTTGACGTTCAAAATCACGAAAGCTACTCGCGGGTTGTAAATTAAAGCCATTTTTGACCGCACTTTGTTGCAATCCTTGAAACGCTTTCATTGTCTCAGCTTGCAAAAAATGATTTGGAGAATGAGGTGTAGGCAAATTGATCAAATGTTCACGAGATTTGCCGGTTAACATTTCGGGCGTTAATTTCATCTTACTTATCCAATAAATTCACTAACATTTGATGATAAATCTGACCGCACTTAGCAAGATCATCAACGTTTACACATTCATTCACTTTATGAATCGTCGCATTAAGTGGCCCAAATTCCACAACTTCAGCCCCCATTAACGCAATAAAACGCCCATCAGAGGTGCCACCACCTGTTTCTGCTTGTGGTGTAATACCGGTTGTTTGCTCAATTGCCGTCGTTAATGCATCTAATAATTTACCCGGTTTCGTTAAAAATGGTTTACCTGATAAATTCCAATCAATACGGTATTTCAAACCATGCTTTTCGAGCATTTCTGCCACTTTCTGCTTAATGCTTTCATCAGTCACTTCTGTACAATAACGTAAATTGAATTGCACATAAAGCTCACCAGGGATGACATTATTACTCCCTGTACCTGCATGAATATTCGCAATTTGCAAACTGGTCGGCGGGAAAAATTCGTTACCGTTATCCCATTGATATGTGGTTAATTCCTGTAAGAACGGCGCTGCTTTGTGAATGGGATTTTCCGCTAAATGGGGATAAGCTACATGACCTTGAATACCTTGAATATAGAGGTTACCTGTAATCGAACCTCGACGACCATTTTTGACTACATCGCCTAATATTTTCGAACTAGACGGCTCACCTACCATACAATAAGTAATTTTCTCACCGCGCGCCATTAAGGTTTCAACAACACGCACGGTGCCATCTTTCGCGGCAGCCTCTTCGTCAGAAGTAATCAACAAAGCAATCGTACCCTTATGATTCGGATTGGCTTTCACATATTCTTCCGCCGCCACAATCATTGCTGCTAATGAGCCTTTCATATCTGCCGCACCACGACCATAAAGCACATCATCTACAATTTCGGCAGAAAATGGCGGATAAGTCCACTGCGTTTCATCGCCCGTTGGTACTACATCAGTATGCCCTGCAAAGGCGATAACAGGCTCACCACTACCATGCTTCGCCCATAAATTTAACGTATCGTTGAAAGGCATCCATTCAATTTGAAAGCCAAGTTTTTCCAAACGCTCAGCAATCATTTGCTGGCAGCCCTCATCATTTGGGCTAATAGAGGGGCGACGAATGAGGTCTTGTGCTAAAGAAATCACTTTTTCTTTCATAAAAACTCCTAAGAAATACTGTTCTTTTAAGCAAATGCTGCAATATATTCTTTTTCGTCGAAGCCAATCAATGCCTTACCATCTTGCAAAATAATCGGGCGTTTGATTAACGTTGGATTTTCAGCTAATACGGAAAGTGCGGTAGATTTCGAGAGTGTATTTTTCACATTTTCATCAAGATTACGCCAAGTCGTACTACGTTTATTGACTAAATTTTCCCAACCAAATTGGGCTTCTGCTTGTTGTAAGAATTGAGTATCTAATCCATCTACACGGTAATCATGCAATTTATGTTCAATATTATGTTCAGCTAGCCACTTCAATGCTTTTTTCACCGTATCGCAGTTTTTAATGCCATAAACGATAATCATATTCTCACCTCTAAAAATAAAAAATCCTCGATTTCATTTAGAACGAGGATTTTAACTACTACATGAATTAATCACAAATAGATTAACACGATACAAACTTTTACATCCCACAAAAAAAGTGCGGTGAAAATCAACCGCACTTTTCAAAAGGGAAATTAGAATTCGTAACCTACGCCCACTTTAGCGCCATAGTTATTCACTTTAGTATCGTCAAAGCTACCTAAACGGTTATATTCTAAACCGCCATTTGCATACACTTTGTCTGCTAATTTATATTTAGCACCCGCGACCACACCATAACCCACTTTGGTTTCAGAAGAGCTTTTATAGCGTTGATCCGCACGTTCTTCAAATTTGAAACGGTTTGCCGCAAGACGAGCACCAACATAAGGTTCAATTTGAGAGTTGGTATCGAAGTCATAGAATACTGTCGCACCTAAACCTTGAACTTTAGTTCCTTGGAAGTTACCGTGATGAGTATAATCACCTGCTACACGCACATTACCTAATTTGTAACCTACTGCAACACGAGGCTCAATTTTAGTTTTGCTTGAACCACCATTGGTTAATTTAGTTCTTGAAAGACCAAGATCACCTTCTGCATATAAACCTGCATTTGCAGTTGAAGCAACCGCTAATGCACCGACAACGATAGCTAATAATGATTTTTTCATTGGATAACCCCTGTTATTTGATTGAAAACACTAGAAATATACCACACTGCTTATGAATTTTCACTATGAAAAACCAATTTTCCCTGACATTTTCGACATAAATAGGCAATTTTATCTCGTTGAATGCGATTATGCCGACGAATCGTTAAATAATGGGTCTGACATTCGCATTGATAAGCAAACATTTTACCCTGTACACTTTCCACATCGAATTGATGGCAAGTATCAGCTGGAAGATTAAATAACTGTGTCATCACCGCTTGCCATTCCTGTCCATGCGATTTCACTCGACCAAATACTTGATACACAATAAGATGGGCTAATTCATGGGGAACAACCTGATGAATAAATTCATCTGAGTTCTCGAGTAGCAAAGTGCGGTTAAATTTAATCTCATTTTTCTGCAAGTATGCAACGCCGGCCTTTACACCTCGCAAGTCATAACTGATTGTCGGAATAGGAAATTTCTGTTGAAAGTGACGTTCAGCCAGTTGTAATGTTTCTGCAAGCTTGCGTTGCACCTGCATTTTTAAATGCCGAAACTGAGTTTGAGATGACATCATCATGCTAAGTAAACAAAAACCGCTAAATTAGCGGTTTTTATCATATACATTTAATTTACTTATTTTAGACCTGCTACCGCACGTAATTCTTCAGCGCGATCTACTTTTTCCCATGGGAACTGTTCACGACCAAAGTGTCCATACGCCGCAGTTTGGCGATAGATTGGTTGAATTAAATTTAACATTTTAATTAAACCATAAGGGCGTAAATCAAAGAATTCACGCACTAACTTAACCAATACTTCGTTTGATACTTTTCCTGTACCAAAGGTTTCTACCATGATAGAAGTTGGCTCTGCCACACCAATTGCATAAGAAAGTTGAATTTCACAACGATCTGCAAGGCCAGCCGCAACGATATTTTTTGCCACATAACGTGCTGCATAAGCCGCTGAACGGTCTACTTTTGATGGATCTTTACCAGAAAATGCACCACCACCATGACGAGCTGCGCCACCGTATGTATCGACAATGATTTTACGACCTGTTAAGCCACAGTCTCCCATTGGGCCACCAATCACAAAACGACCAGTTGGGTTGATGAAATATTTTGTTTGTTGAGATAACCATTCACTTGGCAAAATTGGCTTGATGATTTCTTCCATCACGCCTTCATAAATTTCTTTTTGTGACACTTCTTCACTATGTTGTGTAGAAAGGACGACTGCATCTACACCCACGATTTTGTTATCTTCGTATTTTAAGGTCACTTGGCTTTTCGCATCAGGGCGTAACCATGCTAATTTGCCACTTTTACGCACTTCAGCTTGTTTTTCCATTAAACGATGCGCATAAGTAATCGCCGCAGGCATCAAGACTTCCGTTTCATTTGTCGCATAACCAAACATGATCCCTTGGTCACCCGCACCTTGATCTAATGGATTCTCACGATCCACACCTTGGTTAATATCAGATGATTGTTTACCAATCGCATTTAATACCGCACAAGAATTGCCATCAAACCCCATTTCTGAGTGTTTGTAACCAATATCACAGATGACTTGGCGAGTGAGATTTTCAATATCAACCCATGCTGATGTAGTAATTTCACCACCGACTAACGCCATCCCTGTTTTTACATAGGTTTCGCAAGCCACACGTGCTTTAGGATCTTGTTTTAAAATTTCATCAAGTACCGCATCAGAAATTTGATCGGCAATCTTATCTGGATGTCCTTCTGAAACCGATTCAGAAGTAAATAAATAGCTAGACATAAGTTCTCTTCTTTTGGATGTATTGACGTATAGACGTCTATAATACGCTTTTTTGACTAATAAGCAAGCATTCCTATCAAGTATTTTTAAAATGTGACAAGAAGAATCTAAGCTTTACGACAAAATTCAGCTCATTAATGCATTAAATGGGCGACAAGCGCCCATTTATTTACCTGATTTTACTTCACTAAATCCAACATTTCTTGCGCATTCGCCAAGGCTAGTTCTGTAATTTCACTGCCACCCAGTAATCTTGCAAGAGCTGGAACTCTCTCTTCTTGAGAAAGTGCAGTCATTTTGGTTTCAGTTTTATCACCAACGGTAAATTTCTCTACATTAAATTGATGATGTCCATGACATGCGACTTGTGGTAAATGGGTCACACAAAGTACTTGGCATTTATCGCCTAATTGACGTAATAATTTACCCACTACACTCGCCGTTTTTCCGCTAATGCCAACATCAACTTCATCAAAAATTAACGTCGGAATCGCCGATTGATCGGACGTTAAGACTTGAATCGCTAATGAAATACGAGAAAGCTCACCACCAGATGCCACTTTTGCTAGCGGTTGTGCCTGCTGTCCTAGATTACTGCGTAAAGTAAAGACGATATTATCTGCCCCATTTGCCGTCACTTTAGTTAAATCTGAATCCACTTCAATGAAAAACTCGGCATTCTCCATTGCAAGCCCTTTGATAGAATGTGTAACCTGCTGTGCTAATTTTCCTGCAGCTTGGCAACGGCTTTCATGCAATTGTTTTGCCGTATGTTGCATTTTCTCAAAGGCTGCTTTTTCTTCTAGAAGAAGACGCTCTTCACTTTCTGAAAAATCTAAAAGTGCGGTCAATTCTGCTTTTAATTTTTGATGCCATTCCACCAACTCTTCAGGTTTCACATTGTGCTTGCGAGCGAGTTGTAAAGCTTGACCTAAACGCTTCTCAATCTCTTGTAACAAGATTGGATCTTGCTCAATATGAGATGCAAGATGTTGGACTTCACTTGTCGCCTCTTGCACTTGGATAAGTGCATCATTCAACATTGTTTGAACGGAAGCATAGCGAGGATCTAATTCGCTTAATTCATCAATGTACTGCATCGCACGATAAAGCATAGAATCGATACTCACAGTCTCATTTTCACTGAGTAGCTGTAAGGCTGATTGTGATAACTGTGTCAGCTGTTCGCTATTTGATAGACGACGTTGATCCTCTTCCAATTCCAAATATTCATTTGGACGAAGCGCAAACTCATCCAACTCTTCTACCTGATATTGTAAAAGTTGTTTCTTCGCTTCATTTTCAGCAACTTTTTGTTGGAAGGTTTTAACTTGCGTTTGAAGATTTTTCCACGCACGATAATCTTCTCGCATTTGTGCGAGCAAATCATGGTGATGTGCAAATGTATCCATCAACTGAAGCTGATAATCATTTTTCAATAATAACTGTGAAGCGTGCTGCCCATTAATATGAATAAGATATTGACCAATTTCTTTTAATTGAGAAGCTGATACAGGCGTGCTATTAATAAAGGCTTTAGAACGCCCATCTGCATTAATGACACGGCGTAAAATACAATCAGAGGGATTATCAGGATCTTGCAATTCTTGCTCTTGCAACCATTGATAAGCGGGGTTCGTTGGTTCAATAAAAAAGGTGGCGCAGATTTCGGCTCTTTCCTGCCCTTCTCGAACCATAGACGTTTCAATACGTTGCCCTAAGCATAACCCCAATGCATCAATAGCAATGGATTTTCCTGCGCCAGTTTCCCCCGTGATCACAGACATTCCTTTCGCCAATTCAATCTCTAATTGACGAACAATTGCAAAATTATTGATGGTAAGTTGGGTTAGCATAAAAAAATCTCCTTAACTGTATATCCATATATTATAACTGTTACAATATACAGTAAAGAGATTTTTAAACTTTTGGGATTAGAAATTTTTAAGCCAGCCTAATTTTGTGCTTAATACATTGTAATAATTATAATTTTTTAGGTGTAATAGGCGCAGTTTATGCGGGCTTTTTTCAATGTGAACGATATCATCAGGAGAAAAATCTAGCGCAATTTGACTATCACAGCCTAATTCCAACTGTGAAGTATTATGTTCCGCAAAACGAATTGAAATTTTGCTATCGCCATCAATTACTAATGGTCGAGAAGAAAGTGTATGTGGGAACATCGGCACAAGGGCAATCGCATTTAAATTTGGCGTTAAAATTGGGCCGCCTGCGGAAAGCGAATAAGCGGTTGAACCTGTGGGAGTGGAAACAATCAAGCCATCTGAACGCTGAGAAAACGCGAATTTATCATTGATGTAAACATGGAAATCAATCATGTGCGCAATTTTAGCTGGGTGAATCACCGCCTCATTTACGGCATTACTACTGGAGATAATTTCTCCGTTTCGTTCAATTTTAGCTTCCAATAAAAAACGCTCTTCTACAAAAAATTCACCATGTTCTAAACACGCTTCGAGCTGTGCATAAGCATTTTTCGGGTCAATATCGGTCAAAAAGCCTAAGTTGCCTCGGTTAATACCAATCATTGGAATATTATATTTAGCCAAAATGCGAGCACGCCCTAGCATATTGCCATCACCACCGATTACAATCACGAGTTGAGCTTGCTCTCCAATTTCTTCAACCGTTGCTAACACCTCTTCCGGTAAACCGAATTTTTCCCCCACTTCTTTTTCAACTAAAACTTGATATCCTCGCTCTTTCAGCCATTGATACAAGTTTTTATGCATTTGCAAATTAATATCGCGACGTGGTTTTCCCATCAAGGCGATGGTTTTAAATGATTTGACTAATTCATCCATAACTATGATTGCTCCCAAGTACAGACTTACTGATTTTTGACCGCACTTGAATTTAAAATTTTAGCCATTATATTACATAGCAATTCAGTTTTGCTAAAATAGCACTAATTTTTGATAAATGGAGAAAAAGATGTCAGAACAAGCACAAAACTTAAATGAAAATGAAGAACTTGTTGAAGAAGTTCAGCAAGAAACCACCTCAACGGAAGATCCGTTAGAAGAAGCGATTGCCCGTGTACAAGAACTTGAAGAACAATTAAAAGCACAAGTAGAAGAAACCTCTAAAAAAGAGCAAGATTTATTGCTTCGTACGCGTGCTGAAATTGACAATATGCGTCGTCGCAGTGAACAAGACATCGAAAAAGCACATAAATTTGCGCTCGAAAAATTCTCAAAAGACATTTTAAATACCATTGATAACTTAGAGCGTGCGCTTGCTACACCAGCCAATAAGGAAGATGAAAACATCAAAGCACTATTCGATGGTGTCGAGCTGACTTTAAAAGAGTTACTCTCAACGGTTTCTCGCTTTGGTATCGAGCCTGTTGGTGCAGTAGGTGATACCTTTAATCCGGATCTTCACCAAGCTATCTCTATGCAACCAGCAGAAGGCTTTGCAACGAATCAAATCACTACCGTTTTACAAAAAGGTTATACCTTAAATGGTCGAGTGATTCGCCCAGCCATGGTAATGGTTGCAGCTTAATTTCTTTTCTATGACTTAAAGAGCGGACGATTCTTCGTCCGTTTTTTTTATTGTCAAAAATCTTGACATAGATCAAATTTATTAAAAAATAATTTGAGAATAATTCTCAATAAAAAACTCTCTTGATTTCCAGATTTAGCAAGGTTCCTCCACAATTTTAAGCATCAAAAAACATAAAATAACACTACATATTGTGTGTTGATCTATTAAATAAAACTATATATAGTGCTTTCGTTTTTTTAAAGTTAGCCTATATAGGAGTCATAAAATGAATGCTTTCTTCGTGATTAAGCGTGATGGTTCACGAATTGGGTTTGACCTACAACGTATTACTAATGCAATCAGAAAAGCGGCAAGTGCGGTCAATATTGTTGATGAAATTTATATCCATGATCTGAGCCAGCGAATTAATACCGAGATTTTTAGTCACTATCAGCATGAAATTGATATCAACCAGATTCAAAAAATCGTTGAAGATCACTTAATGACAAGCAAGTATCCACAAATTGCACGTGCTTATATTGAATATCGTCACGATCGTGATCTTGCTCGTGAAAAACGCAGCCAATTAACCAAAGAAATTGAAGGGCTGATTGAACAAAGCAACGTGGAATTACTCAATGAAAACGCAAATAAAGATGCGAAAGTGATCCCTACCCAACGTGATTTACTAGCAGGTATTGTGGCAAAACATCATGCCAAGCGTCACATTCTGCCAAGAGATGTCGTGGAAGCTCACGAAAAAGGCGAAATCCACTATCACGACTTAGATTACGCGCCATTTTTCCCGATGTTTAACTGTATGCTGGTTGATCTCAAAGGCATGCTTTCACATGGTTTTAAAATGGGTAATGCCGAAATTGAACCGCCTAAATCTATCGGCACAGCAACAGCAGTTACCGCACAAATTATTGCTCAAGTAGCCAGCCATATTTATGGCGGTACAACCATCAATCGCATTGATGAAGTGCTTGCGCCTTATGTTCAACTCAGTTTTGAAAAACATTTGAAAAATGCCGCCCAATGGCAAATTCAGGATGCTGAAGGTTATGCCAAAGCGCTAATTGAAAAAGAATGTTTTGATGCGTTTCAATCCCTTGAATATGAAGTTAATACGCTCCATACGTCCAATGGCCAAACGCCGTTTGTCACCTTTGGTTTTGGCTTAGGTACAAGTTGGCAAGAACGTTTAATTCAGCAATCAATCTTGAAAAACCGTATTCGTGGCTTGGGTAAAAATCACAAAACGCCAGTCTTCCCAAAACTGGTCTTTACGATTAAAAAAGGTGTGAACCAAAACGAACAAGATCCAAACTATGACATTAAAAAACTAGCATTAGAATGCGCCTCAAAACGCATGTATCCAGATATTTTAAACTATGATCAAGTGGTTAAAGTCACAGGCTCATTCAAAGCCCCAATGGGTTGCCGTAGTTTCTTGGGTGCTTATGAAGAAAACGGTCATGAAGTGCATGATGGTCGCAATAATCTAGGCGTGGTGAGTTTGAACCTTCCTCGTATTGCTCTTGAAGCACAAGGAAACGAAGAAAAATTCTACCGCACTTTAGATGAACGCTTAGCCCTTGCGAAAAAAGCCTTGCTTACACGTATCGCTCGCTTAGAAAATACCAAAGCCCGTGTCGCACCAATTCTCTACATGGAAGGCGCTTGTGGCGTTCGCTTAAAAGCTGATGATAAGGTTGCGGATATTTTCAAAAATGGCCGAGCATCAATTTCTTTAGGCTATATTGGCATTCACGAAACCATCAATGCACTGTATAAACAAGGGCATATTTTTGACGATGAACAACTACGCGAAAAAGGCATCGCGATTGTGCGTCGTTTAAGTGAAGCAGTCAAACAATGGCAGAAAGAAACTGGCTATGCATTTAGCCTTTATTCCACACCAAGTGAAAACTTGTGCGATCGCTTCTGTCGTTTAGATACCAAACAATTTGGAGTCATTGAAGGCGTTACCGATAAAGGCTACTACACTAATAGCTATCACTTAGATGTAGAGAAAAAAGTGAATCCATACGATAAATTAGACTTTGAAATGCCTTATCCTGAATTAGCAAGCGGGGGCTTTATTTGTTATGGCGAATACCCAAATATTCAACATAATCTGAAGGCACTCGAAGATGTGTGGGATTATAGCTACGATCGCGTGCCTTATTATGGCACTAATACGCCAATTGATGAATGTTACGAATGTGGTTTCACAGGAGAATTTAATTGCACAAGTAAAGGCTTTGTTTGTCCGAAATGTGGCAACCATGACAGTGCAAAAGTGTCTGTAACCCGACGAGTTTGCGGTTATCTCGGCAGTCCTGATGCTCGCCCATTCAATGCGGGTAAACAGGAAGAAGTAAAACGCCGTGTAAAACATCTATAATGGTCGTTTCGTTATTATGATAAAATAGCTCATCAAAAATGAGCTATTTTTATTTCAATAAATAAGGAAGAATCATGCCAACACTTACACAAATCACTCAATCCATCATGCAAGATCCTGACAATCAATCTTTTACGTCACAAGGCATTGAACCGCTTTTTGCTGCACCAACCACGGCTCGTATTAATATTGTCGGACAAGCCCCCGGAATTAAAGCCCAAGAAAGTCGTTTATATTGGAATGATAAAAGCGGTGATCGCCTACGTGAATGGCTAGATGTGGATCGCGATACCTTTTATCATTCAGGTATGTTTGCAGTTATCCCAATGGATTTTTATTACCCAGGGAAAGGAAAATCGGGTGATTTACCACCGCGCAAAGGTTTCGCGGAAAAATGGCATCCAGCAATTCTTGCTAATTTACCCAATATTGAGCTGACGATTCTCATTGGACAATATGCACAAAAATACTATTTGCCAGAAAATAACCTTAATGTCACTGAGACTGTTCACCATTTCCGTGATTTTCTCCCTCAATTTCTTCCGCTCGTTCACCCTTCTCCACGCAACCAAATTTGGCTCAAGAAGAATCCGTGGTTTGAACAAGAAATAGTACCAACATTACAAAAACAAGTGAAAGCGATTTTATCCCGTTAAACAAATATTCCACGAATAAAAAGCGGTCAAAAATATCTGATTTTGACCGCTCTTTGCTTTAATACTAATCAATTTTTAGTACCTCCCTATTTTCTGATTAAACACACTTATGCTAGAATCGCCAACTTCTTAAAATATATAGAAAAAAATATATAGGAAAAAATATATGCAACAAACTCCCATTACCGACTCGCAATCTAAAGCTTGGAATAAAAATGCAGTGGTATTCCTTGCTGATGTGATTCTCTTTTTTGTTTTATTAAACATTCTTCCTTTTGAGCCTGCTGCCAATAAAGGCTTAGCATTATTGGCATTCGTGGCGATTTTATGGTTAACAGAAGCGGTAAACGTGACTATCACGGCGCTATTTGTTCCTATTTTGTCGGTATTACTCGGATTGGTAAATAGTCGTGAGGCGCTTGTTGCCTTTGCTGATCCTACCATTTTCTTATTCTTTGGTGGTTTTGCGATTGCTACCGCATTAAATGTGCAAAAGATCGACAAAATGATTTCTAATAAAATCATGCAATTAGCAAAAGGTCGTCTCTTTGTTGCGGTGCTTTACCTTTTCTTAGCTACAGCATTTTTATCTATGTGGATGAGTAATACAGCAACTGCCGCGATGATGATTCCGCTTTCAATGACCATTCTGAGTCAATTAGATCAAAAAGAAGAACATAATACTTATGTCTTCGTACTTTTAGGGATCGCTTATAGTGCGACCATCGGTGGAATGGGAACACTTGTGGGAAGCCCGCCTAATGCCATTGCCGCTTCACAGCTCCATTTAGACTTTGCTGACTGGTTAATGTATGGCACGCCAGTCATGTTAATTTTATTCCCGCTTATTATTGGTTGGTTATATCTTGTATTTAAACCCAAATTAGGCCTTCATTTTGCTGCTGAATTTGAAAAAATTCACATGACTAAACAACGTGTTTTAACCTTGGTCATTTTTATCACCGTAGCGATTCTTTGGATTTTTGGTGGATACCTTAACCCTATTATTTCTCAATTATTAGGCTTACCAAAACCAATTGGTAGTTTTGACAGTATGGTTGCACTCTCCGCAGCAATTGTCATTTGTGTAACTGGGATCACAAGTTGGAAACAAGTACAAGAAAATACAGAATGGGGCGTGCTGTTCCTCTTCGGTGGCGGTTTAACCTTAAGCTCGGTATTAACTCAGTCTGGTGCAAGTAAAATCATGGCAGATGGTATTGTCTTCATCATTGAAGGCGGTCACTACTATGTGATGGCATTAATTGTTGCAGCCTTTATTGTCTGCTTAACTGAGTTTACGTCAAACACTGCAAGTGCGGCCTTACTTGTCCCTATCTTTATTTCCATCGCACAAGCACTGAATATGCCACCGCTTGGTTTTGCGATGATTATCGGCCTAGGAGCGTCTTGTGCCTTTATGATGCCGGTCGGGACACCACCAAATGCGATTGTGTACTCGACAGGTTTTGTTAAACAATCCGAAATGATCCGCGTGGGTAAATTTATTGATTTAACCTGTATGCTAATTATCGGGACAATCGCTTATCTCTTCTGGATGTAACCTTTAAAACCTAATAAGTGCGGTTAAAAATAAGATGATTTTTAACCGCACTTTTTTTATTTTGTTTACGCAAACGTTTGCCTGAAATAAAAATTAACGTATAATTCGCACAATTTTTTTACTTAGGGAAACCAAATGAATAACAACTTGCTTTATACGGTGGAAGACAAACCACCTTTCGGATTGAGTTTACTTCTTGCCGCACAGCATTTACTTGCCGCACTAGGGGGAATTATTGCCGTACCATTAGTCATTGGTAACGTCTTAAAATTACCGACTGAAGATACCATTACGCTAGTGAATGCGGCCCTGCTCATTTCCGGCGTAGTGACCGTTATCCAATGTAAAGGCTTGGGGCCTATTGGTATTCGTTTACCAAGTGTAATGGGGACCAGTTTTACTTTCGTTGCTGCTGCACTTGCCATTGGTTTCAGTGAATATGGCATCGCTGGTATATTAGGCTCTTCTCTCATTGGTTCATTAGTGATGATTATCGGCAGCTTTTTCATGCCCTATATTCGTAAATTATTCCCACCACTTGTGACGGGAACTGTCGTTATGATGATCGGCTTAAGCCTGATTCCAGTTGCCGTTGACTGGTTTGCAGGTGGTCAACGTGGTGATGCGAATTATGCGACGCCAGAAAATTTAATGATGGCAAGCTTTGTCTTAGTGATCGTGGTCGCTCTCGTGCAATGGGGTAAAGGGATTTTCTCTGCTGCCGCCATCGTTATTGGGATGATGACTGGTTATATCGTTTGTTTAGCTATGGGCTGGGTAAGCTTTGAAGGCGTAAAACAAGCACAAACTTTCGCGATTCCACAACCACTACACTTTGGTTTAGCCTTCCCAATTTCAGGCATTATCGGTATGTCTATTGCCTATTTAGTGACGATCGTTGAATCAAGTGGTAACTTCTTAGCCCTAGGTAATGCTACCAAAACCGAAATCACCGGCAGACATTTACGCGGCGGGGTTTTAGCCGATGGTTTAGGCTCTGCTTTAGCCGCCATTATGTCCACCACACCATTCTCTTCATTCTCACAAAACATTGGAGTCATTTCTCTAACTGGCGTGGCAAGTCGTCACGTGGTTGCGCTAACCGGTGTGCTTCTAGCACTAGCGGGCTTATTCCCTGTATTCGGTGCATTAATTGTATCAATTCCATTACCAGTATTAGGTGGTGCAGGCTTAATGATGTTCGCGATGATTATCGCTGCGGGTATTCAAATGTTGGATAAAGTCGCACGTAGTAAACGCAATGGTTTAATCATTGCCATTTCTATTGGCTGTGGCTTAGCCGTGACGACTCGTCCAGAATTGCTTGATAAATTACCGCACTTTTTCAAAGAAGTGCTCGGTTCAGGCATTACCGTAGGTTCATTACTTGCCTTAATTCTTAACCTCGTACTTCCTGAAGATAAAGTGGAAGAAACAAAAGAATCAAAATAGATAGCGAATAAGGGCAGATTAACACTGCCCTTTTCTTTTCCTGTAAAACATTTCTAAAACTGACCGCACTTTGTTAAAATCAGGCATCATTTTCCATTTATGAAGGAATAAAAATGGCAGATTTACCTTTCTTCGTTGAGCTCAACGAACAAAATCTTACTGAAACGTTGCAACGTTCTGTTGAAACGCCACTTGTCATTAACTTTTATGCACCAAGCCATCAAGAATCGGCAGATTTTGCAAAAGTCTTACAACGTGTCGCAGAACAACACCAAGGGCAATTTATCCTCGGCTTAGTCAATTGTGAAACAGAGCAAATGATTGCTGCTCAATTTCGTATTCAAGCATTGCCTACGACCTATCTTTTCAAAGAGGCTCAAGCAATAGATGCATTCCCTGGTGCATTAGATGAAGCCAGTTTATTGCAACGTTTGAGTGCGATTTTGCCAAAAGAAGAAGATTTAAAATTCCAAAAAGCTTTAGATTTTTTACAAGTGGAAGATTACGACTCAGCCCTTCCACTACTGAAAGATGCCTGGGAGCTTTCAGATAAGAAAAACAGCGATGTGGCATTACTTTATGCAGAAACCTATATCGCCATGAAAAAAACAGAGCCTGCAGCAGATATTTTAGCTCAAATTCCTATTCAGGATCGCGACAGCCGTTGGCATGGATTACAGGCGCAGATTGAGCTTTTAATTAAAGCAGCTGATACGCCAGAAATTCAGCAATTACAAGCGGATTATGCGAAAAATCCAACGCCTGAGATTGCGTTGAAATTGGCAGTTCAGCTACATCAAGCCAATCGAAACGAAGAAGCATTGGACTTATCATTTAGCATTCTTAAACAAGATCTTTCTGCGGAAAATGGTGAAGTAAAACAACAGTTTTTATCTATTTTATCAGCCATTGGCAATGCAGATCCTATCACCAATAAATATCGCCGATTGCTGTATTCATTGCTTTACTAATACGATCAACTATTTTTTTATGCATGAAGGCTTTATAATGGACGGATTCCAAAAGCCTCATGCTTTATTTTATAAACAAAGGATTCTTTATGTCAGACGTTAAACACAGCAAATTATTAATTTTAGGTTCAGGCCCGGCAGGTTATACCGCCGCTATTTACGCCGCACGTGCAAACCTAAAACCTGTTCTAGTGACCGGTCTTCAACAAGGCGGTCAACTTACCACTACAGATGAAATTGAAAACTGGCCGGGTGATTTTGAAATGACCACTGGCCCTGGTTTAATGCAACGTATGTTGCAACACGCCGAAAAATTTGAAACGGAAATCGTGTTTGATCACATTAATAAAGTCGATTTATCTTCTCGTCCATTCAAACTTTATGGCGATATGCAAACCTTCACATGTGATGCATTAATCATCGCAACAGGCGCATCAGCACGTTATATCGGATTAGAATCTGAAACCGCTTATAAAGGCCGTGGTGTTTCTGCTTGTGCAACCTGTGATGGTTTCTTCTATCGCAATAAACCCGTTGCGGTTGTCGGTGGCGGAAATACCGCCGTTGAAGAAGCTCTTTACTTAGCTAATATTGCTTCTGAAGTACATTTAATCCACCGTCGCGATAGTTTCCGCGCAGAAAAAATCTTAATCGATCGCTTATACAAAAAAGTCGAAGAAGGCAAAATTGTGCTTCATACTGACCGCACTTTAAATGAAGTGTTAGGTGATAACATGGGTGTAACAGGTGTTCGTTTAGAAAACGTGAAAACTGGCGAAAAAGAAGACGTGAAATTAGACGGTTTATTTATTGCCATCGGTCATGCGCCAAACACTGAAATTTTCCAAGGTCAGCTTGAACTTAACAACGGTTATATCGTCGTTAAATCAGGCCTTGAAGGCAATGCAACAGCGACCTCTGTAAAAGGTGTATTTGCTGCGGGTGATGTAATGGATCATAACTATCGCCAAGCCATTACTTCAGCAGGAACAGGCTGTATGGCGGCATTAGATGCTGAACGTTATTTAGATGCACAAGAATAAGTGCGCTAAATTCTCATGTAAGGTGCGTAAAACAAGGTTTCACGCACCTATTATTTTTCAAAGGTAGATTTTTTAATCCTCCATCCAACTCATCCTATCCTAGGATAAATAAAAACAATGGACAAACTTCGCCAAAAATATTTACAAAAATGGCTTCGTGCGCAGCAACAACCTGTTAAAAAATTAATGCGCACCAATATTGCCCTTGCCACACTTTCCTCCTTAATTCTGGTGGTTCAAACCTATTTTCTTGCGACATTGCTCGACAAGCTCATTATGCAACATGTCGATCACGCTGAACTGGTTCCCTATTTTATTGCATTAATCATCACTTTTGCTTTACGTGCGATCATTTTATGGCTACGCGAAAAAATTGGTTTTAAAGCAGGTCGATTACTACGAAATCACATGCGTCAAAAGATTTTAGATAAAATCCATCAAGTTGGTCCCGCAACCATCAATAACAAACCAGCCGGAAGCTGGGCAAGTATCATGCTTGAACAAGTGGAAAATCTGCATAACTTCTATGCGCGTTTCTTACCACAACAAAGTTTATCGGCTATTGTACCAATGGTGATTTTAATTGCCGTATTCCCGCTCAACTGGGCGGCTGGACTGATTTTGATGGTCACTGCACCGCTTGTACCAATTTTTATGATTCTGGTAGGGATTGCCGCAGCAGATAGCAGCCAAAAAAATATGGCTACCCTTTCTCGCTTGAGTGCACAATTCTTGGATCGCTTACGCGGTTTAGAAACCTTGCGTCTTTTCAACCGCACTTCAGAACAAACTCAACATATTGAAAACACAACGGAAGACTTCCGTGAAACGACCATGACAGTACTTAAAATGGCGTTTCTCTCTTCTGCCGTGTTAGAGTTTTTCACCTCCATTTCCATTGCTTTAATGGCGGTGTATTTTGGTTTTAGCTATTTAGGTCAAGTCGAATTTGGTACTTATGGCACCACGCTGACCTTATTTACCGGCTTTTTCTGCTTAATTCTTGCACCAGAGTTTTATCAACCATTGCGTGATCTCGGAACTTACTATCACGATCGTGCAGCTGGTATTGGTGCAGCTGATGCCATTGTCGATTTCTTAGAAGCGGATTATTTAATTGCACATCAAGGAAATGAACAAATTCCAGCACAAAGTGCGGTCGAGATTCAGGCTGAAAATTTAGTGGCGCTTTCTCCACAAGGTCAACCATTAACTAAGCCTCTTTCATTCCATATTCCGAAAGAAAGCCATATTGCACTTGTGGGCCAAAGTGGCGCAGGAAAAACCTCTTTAATCAATGTATTACTCGGTTTCTTGCCTTATGAAGGTAGCTTAAAAATTAACGGTGTAGAACTTAATCAAAGCCGTTTAAGCGACTGGCGCAAACAAATTGCGTGGGTAGGTCAAAACCCATTACTACTACAAGGTAGCATCAAAGAAAATCTACTTTTAGGTGATATTCAAGCAACTGATGAGCAAATTGAACAAGCCTTGATTTCTGCGCAAGCGAAAGAGTTTACCGACAAATTAGGCTTAGATAGTGAAATTAAAGATGGTGGGATAGGGGTATCCGTAGGCCAAGCGCAACGCTTAGCTATCGCTCGCGCTTTACTACGCAAAGGCAATTTATTATTACTTGATGAGCCAACGGCTAGCCTTGATGCTCAGTCTGAAAATCTGGTACTTGCTGCCCTTGCAGAAATGAGCCATAACCAAACCACCTTAATGATCACACACCGCATTGAAGATCTAAAACAATGCGACAACATTTTAGTGATGCAAGAAGGTGAAATTGTTCAACAAGGCCATTTCAACCAATTAAAAGATCAAGGCTTCTTTGCCGAATTATTGGCTCAACGAAAAGAGGATATTCAATAATGCATGCTTTACTTCCCTTTTTACGTTTATTTAAATTCGCCAAGTTGCCTTTATTTTTAGGCTTAGTTTTGATGATTACAGGCCTTGCATCTAGCATAGGCTTGCTGACCACATCTGGTTGGTTTTTAGCCGCAACGGCTATTGCAGGTCTTGGCACGTTATTTAATTTCTTCTACCCTTCTGCCTCTGTGCGTGGACTTGCCATCAGTCGCACCCTTTTCCGCTATTTCGAAAAGTTGGTCACTCACGATGCGACTTTCCGCATCTTGGCTAAATTACGGGTACAAGTTTTTGAGAAGATTATTCCATTAAGCCCTGCGGTGTTAAATCGCTACCGTAACAGCGATTTATTAAACCGCTTAGTGTCTGATGTGGATACCCTCGATAGTCTTTATCTCCGCTTAATTGCGCCTTTTATTACGGCTATTTTTGTGATTCTAGCTATGTGTATTGGCCTAAGTTTCGTCAATGTACCTTTAGCCTTAGGTCTAGGTGTGAGTCTGCTTTTATTGGTATTGGTTATTCCAACCGTTTTCTACCAACTGGGTAAAAAATTCGGTGATAAACTCGTGTATTCACGCGCACTTTATCGCACACAATTCCTAGAATTTATCCAAGCGCAAGCGGAATTATTGCTCTTTAATGCTGAAGATAAATTGAAAGATAACATGGCTAAAACTGAAACTAACTGGCAAGCAGACCAACAAAAAGAAGCCAATTTAAGCGGATTTTCAACCGCACTTTCACTCTTCTTAAATGGCTTGATTATTGCCGCAATGTTGTGGTTTAGCTCACAAGCGGAGTTTGGTAACGATGAATACCGTATGGCATTTATTGCGCTATTCACTTTTGCGGCCTTAGCCTCATTTGAAATCTTAATGCCATTAGGCTCGGCATTCTTACATATCGGGCAAGTAATTGCGTCAGCTGAACGCGTGACAGATATTATCGAACAACAACCATTAGTAGCTTTTAATGGCAAAGCGGAGTTCGATCAAAACGCTACTACATTAATTGAAGCAAAAGATCTTTCTTTTACTTATCCTGAACGTCAAAATCGTGCTTTAGAAAATTTGAATTTAACCATTCAAAAAGGTAAAAAAGTCGCAATTTTAGGTAAAACAGGTAGCGGAAAATCTACGCTATTACAACTTTTAGTACGTAATTATGATGCCAATCAAGGAGAATTATTCCTTGCTGGCAAGCCAATTGCTGATTATGCAGAAAATACATTACGCAGCCAATTCTGCTTTTTAACGCAACGTGTTCATGTATTTAGCGATACACTTCATCAAAATCTGCAATTCGCAAGTGCGGTCAATATTCCTGATGAAAAAATGATCGAGGTGTTAAATCAAGTTGGTTTAGGCAAATTGTTGGAACAAGAACAAGGCTTAGATATTTGGTTAGGTGATGGCGGCCGTCCACTATCAGGTGGAGAACAACGTCGCTTGGGCTTAGCGCGTATTTTGCTTAATGATGCACCAATTTTATTATTAGATGAGCCAACGGAAGGTTTAGATCGCGAAACGGAACGCCAAATTCTGCGTTTGATTCTTGCCCATGCTGAGAATAAAACCTTAATTATGGTGACTCACCGCTTAACGGCGATTGAGCAATTTGATGAACTTTGTGTGATTGATGAAGCGAAGCTAATTGAAAAAGGTACTTATGCAGAATTATTGCAATTAGAAAAAGGGTTCTTCAAACAATTAGTAGAGCGAGTGTAAAATAAGAAAGGATAAGTTGGGTGGAAACCTTCCCAGCTTATTCTCGGCACACAGAAATTCCGACTTTGGCTGCTTTCTTCCGAACCTGACCGAGTAAACCGGACACCGTTGCGAGAGACCGAGAAGATTTCCATTGATATCGCAATGCGATTAGGTGGGCTATTATGCAAGAATTGGCTCGGTATTGCAAAGGTTAATTTATCAATTCGGTGAATTTGACGAGAAAATCAACCGCACTTTTAAGGCAAAAACCATGAACTATCTCCAATACTACCCTACTGATGTTGTAAATGGCGAAGGCACCCGTTGTACCCTTTTCGTGAGCGGTTGTACGCATGGTTGCCGTGGTTGCTACAATCAAAAGAGCTGGTCTTTTGATAATGGCGTATTATTTGATCAGACGATGGAACAACAAATCATCAATGATTTAAAAGATACGCGCATTAAACGTCAAGGGCTCACACTTTCTGGTGGGGATCCGATGCATCCACGTAATGTCGAAGCCTTACTTCCTTTTGTACAACGTGTAAAAAAAGAATGTCCCGATAAGGATATTTGGGTGTGGACGGGTTATAAACTGGATGAACTGGATGATTATCAACGTCAAATGTTGCCTTATATTGACGTGCTTATTGATGGAAAATTTATACAAGAACAGGCTGACCCAAGCTTAGTTTGGCGTGGTTCAGTCAATCAAGTGATTTATCGTTTTAAGGTTTAACCGAATAAGGTTAAGCTATTTTGCCAAGCCGTTTCTTTAATGACTTCAGCATTTTCACTTCTTAAACGGCATAATGCCTCAAAGGTGTGAACTATCCGCTCTGGTCGATTAGGTTGTCCTTGAAAGCCAAACACGGGCATATCAGGCGTATCCGTTTCTAACACCAACGCCTCTAATGGTAACTTCGCAATCGCTTGGCGCGTTTTATTCGCGCGTTCATAAGTAATGGTACCACCTACACCAATTTTATAGCCTAAATCCACAAATCGTTTTGCTTGATCGTAACTTCCTGAAAAACCATGCACCACACCACATTTTGTCAAATTAGCCTGTTTCAAAAAGCGGAATAATTGCTCGTGGGATTTACGACTATGTAAATTGATCGACAGATTGTATTTCTTCGCTAAATAAAGCTGACTTTCCAAAAAGTGCTGCTGCTTTTGCCATAATTCATCCGTTAATAAATCTGGAATCGCACATTCTAAGCCTATTTCTGCTACAGCTGTACAATTTTGATCACGTACAGATAACGCCGTATCCAAAATTTCTAAATCATGCTCTTGGTGTTCTTTGATATAAAGAGGATGCAACCCAAGCCCACAATAAAGATGCTCAGGGAAAAGTGCGGTCATATTTTGGATCGTTTTAAAATCTGACTCTTTTACCGCCACAATCAAAATTTTTTGCACATCAGCTTGCTTAGCGTTATCCACCAGCTGAGCTAATGGCTCTCCCGTGTCATGATGAAGATAATCGAGGTGGGTATGAGTATCGAAGAAAGGCATCGCGTTATTTCACTTAAGAAAAAAGTGTGTAGATTGCGCATCCACACACCAAATTAATTATTCAACAGAAACGGATGTAATCACCACATCTTCGGTCGGAACATCTTGGTGGAAGCCTTTATTACTGGTTTTTACTTTTTTGATTTTATCAACCACATCCATGCCTTCAACCACTTCACCGAATACGGCATAGCCCCATTCTTGTACCACTTCACGGCCAAACATCTCTTTTGAACGGTAGTTTAAGAAGTCATTATCTGCCACGTTAATGAAGAATTGTGCCGTTGCAGAATGTGGATCAGAGGTACGCGCCATGGCGATTGTGCCACGTTTGTTACTTAAACGATTGTTAGCTTCATTTTGGATCGGTGCGTTTGTTGCTTTTTCACGCATTCCGCTTTCCATACCACCGCCCTGAATCATAAATCCATCAATAACACGATGAAAAATTGTGTTATCATAGAAACCGTTTTTACAATAGTTTAAAAAGTTTTCTGCAGTGATTGGCGCTTTATCAAAATCAAGTTTAATTTTAATATCGCCAAAATTTGTGTGTAATGTAACCATGTTGTTTTCCTCTTGAAAATTAAGGCATTCATTATTCCACAAATGGCGAGAAAGTGCCACAAGGAGCAGAAAAAGTGCGGTCGTTTTCCAACTAGTTTTAAGAGAAAAAATATGTTAAAGATTTTTAATACCCTCACTCGTGAAAAAGAAGTGTTCAAACCTATCCATGAAGGAAAAGTGGGTATGTATGTGTGTGGCGTGACCGTTTACGATTTATGCCATATTGGCCACGGCCGTACCTTTGTATGTTTTGATGTGATTGCCCGCTATTTACGCTCTCTAGGCTACGATTTAACTTATGTGCGTAATATTACGGATGTGGACGATAAAATCATTAAACGTGCATTAGAAAACAAAGAAACCTGCGATCAACTTGTAGATCGTATGGTGCAAGAAATGTATAAAGATTTTGATGCATTAAACGTATTACGTCCAGATTTCGAACCTCGTGCGACTCATCATATTCCAGAAATTATTGAAATTGTGGAAAAACTGATTGCACGTGGTCATGCTTATGTTGCAGACAATGGCGATGTGATGTTTGATGTAGAAAGCTTTAAGGAATACGGCAAATTATCACGTCAAGATCTCGACCAATTACAAGCGGGTGCACGCATTGAAATTAATGAAATCAAGAAAAATCCAATGGATTTCGTGCTTTGGAAAATGTCAAAAGAAAACGAACCAAGCTGGCCGTCCCCATGGGGTGCAGGTCGTCCAGGTTGGCACATTGAATGTTCGGCAATGAACTGCAAACAACTTGGCGAACATTTTGATATTCACGGTGGCGGTTCTGACTTAATGTTCCCGCATCACGAAAATGAAATTGCGCAATCTTGCTGTGCTCATGGCGGTCAATATGTGAATTATTGGATCCATTCAGGCATGATCATGGTAGATAAAGAAAAAATGTCGAAATCCCTCGGCAATTTCTTCACTATTCGTGATGTATTAAACCACTACAATGCAGAAGCGGTGCGTTATTTCTTACTAACGGCACACTATCGCAGCCAACTCAATTACAGTGAAGAAAATCTAAATTTAGCACAAGGTGCATTAGAACGTTTGTACACCGCTCTACGTGGCACAAACCAAAGTGCGGTTGCTTTTGGCGGTGAAAATTTTGTGGAAGCCTTCCGTGAAGCAATGGACGATGATTTCAATACGCCGAACGCTCTTTCTGTCTTATTTGAAATGGCGCGTGAAATCAATAAATTGAAAACTGAAGATACTGAAAAAGCCAATGGTCTTGCTGCGCGTTTACGTGAATTAGCGGGTATCTTAGGTTTACTTCAACAAGATCCAGAAAAATTCTTACAAGCTGGCTCTGACGATGATGAAGTAGCAAAAATTGAAGCGCTCATCAAACAACGCAACGAAGCGCGTGCTGCTAAAGATTGGGCTGCTGCAGATGCGGCTCGTAATGAACTCACTGCAATGGGAATTGTGTTAGAAGACGGCCCTAACGGCACGACATGGCGTAAACAATAATCTCACTTTGATACAAAAACTGCGGTCAAATTGACCGCAGTTTTTCTTTTAAGAAGAAAGCATTACATTTTCGGTTTTTCCATTGTTTTTGCTTTTTTCTTCATTTCTTTTGCTTTCATTTCTTTTGTTTTCATATCATCAGATTTCATTCCTTCTGATTTCATATTATCCATTTTCATGTCGTGAGATTTCATATCATGAGATTTCATCATCCCATCAGATGCCATTTTATCGTTTTGCATTGGCATAGCGTCTTTTGTCATCGGCATGGGATCTTTTGCCATCGACATTTCATTAGATTTCATATCAGTCGCATAAAGACTGGTTGCAAAGAAAAGTGCAGCAATAGCAGTAAAGGTTGTTTTTACAGTAATATTTTTCATTTTGAATCTTCCTTAAATTTGTGAATAATTAACGTGATTTAGAAAGGTCTTTTCCTTTCATTATCATTAGACGAATGAGAAACCTATTTCTTACACATTTTCCAAGGAAAAAATATGGAAACCGGAATTTCCGATAAAGAACTGGTACAAATTAGAGAGCAAATGCTGAAATTTGCCACATTACAGGTGGGCAATGCTGTATTAGCTGAAGATTTAGTGCAAGAGAGTTTTTTAAGTGCATTTAACCATCTTGAGCAATTTAAACGACAATCGGCATTTAAGACCTGGGTCTTTGCTATCTTAAAAAATAAAATCATTGATTTTCTTCGCCAGAAAGGCAAATTAGTGCTAGAAACCGAAATTGAAGATGAAGAACAAACTAATCATTTCTTTGATGAAGGGGGCCACTGGAAAGCTGAACATTCTCCACTCGATCTCGAACTGAGCGAAAGTGCGGTCTATTCTGAAGAATTCTGGCTGATTTTTGAAACTTGCTTAACTTGCCTGCCAGCCAAACAAGCCAAGATTTTTATGATGAGAGAGTTTTTGGAATTATCTTCCGAAGAAATTTGCCAAGAAAATCAACTAAGCATAAGTAACTTGCACACGACACTCTATCGTGCTCGCTTACAACTTCAAAACTGCTTATCTCATAAACTTTAAGGAGTGATTTTATGAAATGTCGCCAAGCGACTCGACTCATTTCAGATGCGCAAGAACGCTCATTAATGACTAAAGAAAAAATTGGGCTCAATTTGCATCTTGCCATCTGTACACATTGCCGTAAATTTCAACGAAATTGTGGCACATTGAGAAAATTAATGAAGGATTTCAAAGGATAAAAAAGCGGAAGAGAACTTCCGCTTATTACTCTATTACTTCGCCATTAATGCTGTTGCACGTGAAATCACTTCTTTGACTTCATCATCCGTCAATTTACCTTCTTTCACAAATTGCACCTTGCCGGTTTTATCAAGCAAAATAATCACGCTGTCTTTTTCACGTAATCCCCACGCATTTTTAACCGCACTTTTATCATCTAAAATCACTTGGCTATGGGCATTTTCTTTTTTGCCTTTTTCTGCGCTACTTTTCACAAACATACCCGTGCCCACAACGGCATCATCAGCATTAATAATGGTCGTGGTTTGATATTTGGCTTGGTTAAAATGAGCTGCTTTGATGGCTTCGATCATCGCTTGATTTTTCTCTTTTGCCGCACTTCTGCCTGCAATATGCTGAATCACACGGACTTTGCCAGGTAATGCCGTTGAGCTCCACGATTTATACGCTACATCATTGCCATTTAAAGTGATTTCGCCTTTATCCGAAACCGTTACATTGGCTAAAAGTTGATTAGGTTGAATATTGTGAGCGAATGTATTGGCTGAGATTAAACTCCCCATCACAGCGCTCAAAAGCATGATTTTTTTCATAAATACCTCATAAATTCCGTGAAATGCCCATTTTTTGGCGAATAGTCACTTTTTTGTTATACTCCGTGCGCATTATACTTTGCTTAAATCAGATAAAGAAGGAAAAAGAAATGGATCAAATGCCAGCTTGCCCAAAATGTAAAGGTGAATATGTTTATCACGATTCTGTGAATTTTGTTTGCCCTGATTGCGGTAATGAATGGAATGGTAACGAAGCAGTTGAAGCCGATGAAGATCAACTGATTGTTAAAGACAGCAACGGTAATTTATTAGCCGATGGTGATGATGTACTTTTGATTAAAGATTTGAAATTAAAAGGTTCATCTGAAGTGTTGAAGAAAGGCACGAAATTCAAAAATATCCGTTTAGTTAACGGAGATCACAATGTCGATTGTGGCAAAATCATGTTGAAATCAGAGTTCTTGAAAAAAGCTTAAGAATTCTCAATAAAAAGAGCGGTCGATTTTAACGTTGTTTTAAATCGACCGCTCTTTTTTTATTTTCGTTATACCTTCGCAGGCTTCACTATTTCACTTGGATAACAACCAAGCACTTTCAGATAATTACTGAATTGCTTAAGCTCTTCCAAGGCAATTTGGGTATCTGGATGATGAATATTTCCTTCAATCTCCAAATAAAACATTTCCTCCCAAGGCTTGCCATAAATAGGACGAGATTCAAGCTTCGTCATATTAATACCGTGCTTTTTAAACACAAGTAAAGCATCCACCAAAGAACCCGCTTGTTGCGATGTTGTCATCAACAATAAAGTTTTCGTGTGAATTTGCGGTGAAACTTCTCGAGCTTGTTTTGCCACTACAATAAAACGAGTAATATTGTTTTCTTGATTCGCAATATTATGTTTTAACACATGTAAGCCGTAAAGCTTGCCGCCATCTTCATTGCCCAGTGCCGCAATATTCGGTTTATTCAAGCTTGATACAAGCTGCATTGCATGAGAGCTACTTTCGCAAAACTCAATATGAACACGCTCAAGGCTTTGAATAAATTGACTACACTGCTGGATCACCTGTGGATGGCTATAAAGTGTATCAATTTTGCTTAAATCATCCTGCTCATTCACTAAAACACAGTGCTTGATAGGATAAGCCAACTCGCCCACCAAAGATAAGGTTGTATGTTGAAGCAAATCATAAACTTCATTAATTGCACCAGATGTGGTGTTTTCTAAAGGAAGTACACCATAATCAGCTTCTCCGATCTCAACTTTTTCAAAAATTTGAGCAAAGGAATCGCAACTGATTTCAGCAAATTGTTGATGGTAACGAGCCGCATAGTTACGGGCAGCCAAATTAGAGTAAGAACCTCTCTTACCTAAGAAAGCAATATGTAACGTTTCTTCTCGTTGCTCATTGAGCTTTTTCTGCAAATACACTTGTTGCGTTAGCACAGAATCTTCAATAATCTTTTGGAAGACTGACGTAATATACTGTGGTTCAAGCTGATAATTTTGGCTTTCAGAAAATTGCACAAGCTCTTGTAAGAGTTGTTGCTCACGCTCTAAATCGCGCAATGCTTTTTGCGTAACTTCTTTGCTTCTCACTACATCATATGCCAGACGATGACGCTCTGAAAGCAGCTTTAACAAGCTGCGATCAATTTGCGTAATTTGCTGACGAATTTCTGATAAATCTAATGCCATTTCATTCCTTATTTAAAGGTTACTTCATTGTGAGGGATGTATTTCTCCGCATTAATAGGTGAATTTTTCTCAAAAAATTCTTTTAAAACATCCGCATCAATAAAACCAGTATTAACAAAAGTTGGATTTTTGGTCATAACCGGATAACCATCTCCACCTGCAGCATTATAACTTGGTACAGAAATACGGTAAATTTTATTTAAATCCAATGGTTTGCCTTGAATTTTCACATTTTCAACTTTCTTATCCGCACGATTCACTGTCATGCTGATACCTGAATATTGTGCATAGGCACCAGAATCTACTTCTTTCAATGCCACCACATTTAAATAATCCAATAATTCTTTACCGGTTAATTCAAAATAGCTCACAATGTTACCAAATGGATGGATTTTTAAAATGTCTTTATAAGTCACATCACCTTCTTGGATAGAATCACGAATACCACCTGAGTTCATGATACCAATGTCTGCTTTCGCTTTTTGGCGTTGTGCTTCTGCAATTAAGTGACCAAGGTTAGTTTGTTCAAAACGAATAATGGTACGATCACCTTCTAACTTACCATTTAGTTTACCCACTTTTTGGCTTAATAAAGCATCACCTTTATCTTGGTAAGACTTTAAAAGTTTTTCCATTTCTGGATCTTGTGGAATCTCTTCGGCATAATTCACATATTCTGTTTTGCCATCTTCTTTTTTCACTTTTTTCTTCAAGTTCACTGGAATTAATTGATAATTCACTAATTTTAATTCACCATTTTTGAACTCAAAGTCTGCACGACCAACATATTTACCCCATTCAAACGCCTGCATAATCCAAGTACCATTTTGGAAATCTGGTTTACATGGCTGAGTTGGTTGATAATCTTTAATCCATACACCTTTGTCATCCACACAAATCGGATCATGGCTGTGGCCACCGATAATCATATCGAATGCGCCTTTATCTAAATTACGCGCAAGACTTACATCGCCTGGTGCATTTGAACCATGTTTCGCATCATAGTAATAGCCCATATGTGTTAAAGCGATTTTTACATCGGGCTTAACTTTTTCATTTAGCTCTTTTAATGTGGCTTTTGCTACTGTTGTTGGATCTTCAAACTTCACATTGTGAAGATATTCTGGGTTACCTAATTTTGCAGTATCTTCTGTGGTTAAACCCACCACGGCAATTTTAAGATCTTGTTTATTTAAAATGGTATAGGGCTTAACTAAGGTTTTACCTGTTTTCATATTAATCACGTTTGCAGATAAGAATGGGAAGTTCGCCCATTTTTCTTGCATGTCAAGGATTTGTAATGGATTATCAAACTCGTGGTTACCTAATACAGTTGCTTCATATCCCATCGCATTCATTGCTTTAATGTCAGGTTCTGCCGTTTGCATATCTGACTCAGGTACACCAGTATTAAAATCACCTGCATTTAATAAAACGAGTGAGCCACCTTTTTTCTCCACTTCCGCTTTCACACGATTAACAATTGTTTTGTGTGCTGGAAAGCCATATTCGCCTTTTGCATTCGGCCAAAAATGTCCGTGCGTATCATTTGTGTGCAATATGGTAAATTGATAGGTTTTGTCCTGTTCATATGCCATTGCAGCAGAAGTTGCTAGCACAAGAGGAAGCACGGTAAATAATTTTTTCATAATAAAAATACCTCTATTTTTGACCGCTCTTTACCTTCGCCGAAAACAAAAATAATAGAGCAAGATGGGAAATAAAAAAGCTATACTCCCGAAAGAAGTATAGCTTTTCAACAAAACATTGTTAGATGAGTACCTGGGCAGGTGCAACATAACCTTGTGGAACTTGTTTCTTATCTTCAAAGGTAACAAATTCCCACGCTTCTTGATCGGCAAGTACAGCACGGAGTAACTTATTATTTAAACCGTGACCAGATTTATAAGCTTTGAAATCACCGATGATGTTATAGCCACACATATACAGATCGCCAATCGCATCAAGCATCTTGTGACGAACTAATTCATCTCTGAAGCGTAATCCGTCTTCATTTAAGATACGGTAATCATCTAATACGATAGCATTATCTAGGCTACCACCCAACGCAAGACCTTGAGATTGAAGATACTCAATATCTTTCATGAAACCAAAGGTTCTTGCACGACTAATTTGATGTACGAATGCTTGTGCAGAGAAATCCATCACATAATTACGTACATTTTTACTAATCGCAGGATGATTAAAGTCGATTGTGAAATCTAAACGGAAACCATTGTAAGGTTTAAATTCTGCCCATTTATCACCGTCTTCTACTCGTACATTTTTCTTAATACGAATAAATTTCTTCGGTGCATTTTGTTCTTCAATACCTGCATCTAAAAGCAGGTAAATAAATGGGCTTGCACTACCGTCCATGATTGGAATTTCAGGTGCATCAACTTCAATAATAATATTATCGATACCTAAACCTGCTAATGCTGCGTTTAAGTGTTCTACGGTTGAAACACGCACACCTTGTTCATTCACAAGTGCAGTACAAAGCATTGTATCGCGTACTGAATCCGCATTTGCAGGGAAAGTCACCGGCGGATTAAGATCAGTACGGCAGTAAATCACGCCAGTATTTGGCATAGCCGGACGCAACGTTAACGTTACTTTTTTGCCGCTATGTAAGCCTACACCTGTGACTTTAATGCTTTGTTTTAATGTTCTTTGTTTAATCATCTCTTTTACCTTATTGCTTCACAACAAGATTACTTCTACTCTTATTTCTCATCACGACCAAATGATGCCGGATTAAAGAAATTAGGATTATTTCTTAACTGTTCTAAACGGCTTGGATCAAGCGGTTTATTTAAGTTACCGTATTGCGGATTTTGTTCCTGTGCTGGTTCTGGCTGTGGATTATGTCTTAATGCATCTAAACCATGTAAACCAACTGGCGGTTGTGGCTGAATCGTTTCTTGTGCTACAGGTTGTTGAACTGGCGTTTGTTGTACTGCTGCTTGAGGACGAGCAATCACTACTGGCTCAGCCGCAACAACATCACCTAAACCTGTTGCAACGATCGTTACACGAATTTCATTGCTCATTTCAGGGACTAAACTGGTACCCACAACGATAGTCGCGTCTTCTGATGCAAAGCTACCTACTGTGTCACCCACCACGTTAAATTCGTCAAAGCCGAGATCCATACCAGATGTAATGTTAACAAGGATACCCTTAGCGTTAGAAAGATCGACTTTCTCTAATAAATCATTTTTAATTGCAAGACGTGCTGCTTCTTCTGCACGGCCCGCACCTGGTTCACTTTGAGCTGAACCGAAACCAATCATTGCTTGGCCCATTTCCGACATAACGGTTCTTACGTCTGCAAAGTCCACGTTGATTAAACCAGGAGAGGTAATCATATCGGAGATGCCCATAACAGAGTTACGTAATACGTCATTTGCAGCAGCAAAAGCATCAATTAACGTTGCATTTTTCGGGAGAACTTTTTGGATTTGTTGGTTAGGAATAATGATCATTGAATCCACGTATTGTGAAAGATCTTTAATCCCTAATTCAGCAAATTGCATACGTTTTTTGCCTTCAAAGCTAAATGGCTTAGTAACAACAGCAACAGTTAAAATACCTAATTCTTTCGCAACTTTAGCGACGATTGGTGCGGCACCAGTACCTGTACCACCGCCCATACCGGCAGCGATAAAGACCATGTCTGCACCTTCAAGCATTTTACGGATTTCTTCTTGGTCATCTTCAGCCGCTTTACGACCTACATTTGGGTTTGCCCCCGCTCCAAGACCTTTCGTTGTTGCTCCACCGATTTGTACAGTTTGTTGAACTTGGCTTTTGCGTAATGCTTGCGCATCGGTATTCACCGCATAGAATACGATTTTACCGTGTTCTTCGCTATCAATTGCACTTTCGCCCAAGAAATTACCATTGAATTCTTGTTGCACCATGTTAGCAACCATGTGGTTAACTGCGTTACCGCCGCCTCCACCGACACCGACAACCTTAATCAGTGCACCTGTTTGCTCTTCAAAATCACCATACTCTGGGTATAACATTTGCTGTTCTCCGTTACTGCTAATACTCTGCTAGCATATTAATAAAAGTTAAATCTTTCTTATTGTAAATGAAAAAGTCAAAATGATCAAAATTCTGATTTCACTTTATTGAAAATATTTTTAAGGCCTTTCCAGAATTTTCTGCCAACACCTTCATCACCATAGTTACTATCTACAGGATCATTATCACTATTTTGATGATGGTATTGTAATAATCCAACTACAGTTGAATATTGTGGACGGTTTACATAATCCGTTAAACCCGTAATATTCAATGGACTACCAATACGCACTTGGCAACCAAATACATTTGAAGCACAATTTTTTAAATCTTCAATTTGTGCGCCACCACCGGTAATAACGACACCAGCAATTAATTCAAATTTAATATGTTTGCTTTCTAAATCTGCTTTGAGCTTATCTAATTCGTCCTTAACAACGCCTAATAGTTCAATATATCTTGCTGAAGTGATTAAAGATAAATCACTTTTTGTTAAAGCACGTGGCGCTCGACCACCAATACTTGCTACTTCAATTTTCTTATCGCCATGTAAACGTGCCGGATATAATGCACTCGCATAATTCACTTTAATGCGTTCAGCTTCTGCACGAGAAACGGTACATGCATGGGCAATATCATTGGTTACAATGTTCCCTGCGTAAGGAATAACCTTGCTGAAACGCAACGAGCCATTGGTGTAAACCATCATATTCATGGTACCTGCACCAAAATCAACTAAGCAAACACCAAGATCTTTTTCATCTTCAGTTAAAACAGAATGTGTTGCTGCAAAGCCGGAGAACACGACTTTATCGACTTGTAATCCGCAACGCTCTACTGCTTTTTTCAAGTTATTTTGCCAGTCTTGATGACACGCAATTAAGTGTACGTTTGCTTTTAAACGAACACCTTGCAAACCTAATGGGTTTTTAATATTAACTTGTTTATCTACGGCATATTCTTGTGGAATGATGTGTAATAAAGAAAGACCCTCAGGTAATTTTACTGAGCTCGCTGTATGTAAAGCATCATCAATTTCATCTTGAGTTACTTCATTTTCAGAAATAGCAACAAAGCCGCTCTCATTCAGGCTTTGAATATGTTCACCTGTAATCGCAAGAGTCACGCTCATAATTTGACAATCGGCCATTGATTCAGCTGCTTCAATGGCACGTTGGATAGAATTAACAACGGCATCTAAATCAGTAATACTGCCACGATCAATCCCTTTTGATGGACAACTGCCCACGCCAAGTACATTTACTACGCCATCAGGAAGGACTTCCCCAACGACAGCAACAACTTTTGATGTACCAACTTCAAGACCTACAATTACTTTCGGTTCCAACTCTTTTGCCATTTTCTTATTACACCCAATGAATTATTTTTTATTTCTCTGTCAATCCAACCGCTGCTGATGCAGATGCATAGCGCAAATCTACATAATCAATTCGTTTACCTTCAGGCACTTCAATTTGTGGATAAATCGTTACAAATCGATCTAATTTTGGTTTCCAATCTCCGCGCCCAAGTTTCAGTACTATATCATTATCTAGCGTAACTTGCCACGCACCACGATCATCAATTGCCACACCTTTAACCACCAAATTTTTCGCTTTAAAATCAGCGAAAATTTGATTCCAAGCCTCTAAGACCTTCAAACTTTGATAATCCGGACCACCTAAATAAGGTAAAGCCTTTTCTTTTAACTTATCCATCGGTAATTGGAAAACTGTTCCATCTTTTGTAACAAACTCTGTTTTGTTCCAAATGGCGACTGGCTGATATTCTGATAACCAGATACTTAAACGATTTGGCCAAATTTTACGAACCACCGCACCTTTTACCCAAGGAATCGTTTCAAGCTGCTCTTGAATTTGCTTAACGTCCTGTCCCCAGAAGCCCTTAAGTGAACCCATTTTGAGTAATACGTCTTGCACATCCGGATAAGTGGTAAATTCATTTTGACCTACTAAGGCATAGGCAGTAATTTTTCTATCACCGTCTAAGCTTTCGAGCCAACTTTGCCAGTTTGAATAAACGAAATACCCTAGCCCCGCACAAAGTAACACCAAAGCAAGTTTAATCTGCAGCATAAAACGGAATTTACCCTCTCCGTTAGATGAGCGACCAAATTGCGTTGGCGGTGTATTTTTGCGCTTAATTACATTCATTACGCACTCAACTCCAAAATTTTCACGACGAGTTGTTCAAATGAAATGCCGACTGTTGACGCAGATTTAGGGAACAAACTGTGACTTGTCATGCCAGGATTTGTGTTTACTTCGACTAAACGGAAATTGCCTTGTGCATCGGTCATTACATCAATACGGCTCCAGCCACGACAACCCACAACGTCATAAGCACGTTTAACTAATTTCGCTAATTCTTGCTCACGTTCAGCTGAAAGGCCCGCAGGGCAAAAATATTGAGTGTTATCTGAAATATATTTCGCATCGTAATCATAAAACTCACCTTCTGGCACAATGCGAACAGCCGGCAATACTTCGCCACCTAAAACAGGCACAGTTAGTTCATCACCCGCTAACCATTCTTCAATCAAAATGGTGTTATCAAATTTGAGTGCATAATCGACCGCACTTTTTAATTCTTCGACTGCTTTTACTTTCGTTAAACCCACACTTGAACCTTCAAGAGATGGCTTAACCATCAAAGGTAAACCTAATTTTTCGACCACAGCTTGTGGGTTTAGTTCGTGAGCGTTTTCTTTCGTCACAATCTCCATATCGGCAACAGGTAAACCAAAGGCTTTCCATAACATTTTAGTGCGCATTTTATCCATGGTTAACGCTGAAGCCATCACACCACAACCGGTGTAAGGTAAACCGATTTGTTCTAATAAACCTTGCATGGTGCCATCTTCACCACCGCGACCATGTAAAATGTTAAAAACGCGATCAAAACCATCTGCTTTTAAATTCGCGACATTATATTCTTTAGGATCGATACCGTGCGCATTATAGCCTTGACTCACTAATGCATTTAACACAGCTGCACCAGAATTAAGAGAAACTTCACGTTCAGCTGATGTGCCGCCTAACAACACGGCAATTTTTTCTTGTTTTAAATTCATTGTTTTATCCTGTTTTCCTTTTATTCTTCATTGAAAAGTGCGGTTATTTTTTCGATGTATTTATGCTTTCCAACGTTCTGCTAAACCACGAGAAATTTTGCTTACACTTCCCGCACCTTGGGCAAGAATTAAATCGCCATCTTGAATAATTTGATCTAACACATCACCGAGTTGTTCCGTATCTGAAACTAAAATTGGATCAACTTTTCCTAGATTACGAATAGAACGACAAAGTGCTTTACTATCTGCACCAACGATTGGCGTTTCCCCTGCCGCATAAACATCTAACATAATCAATGCATCCACTTGGGATAAGACTTGCACGAAATCATCAAATAAATCACGAGTACGTGAATAACGGTGAGGTTGGAAAATCATCACAATACGTTTATCTCCCCAGCCTTCACGTGCTGCTTTGATGGTCACGCCAACTTCTGTTGGGTGATGACCATAATCATCCACTAAGCGTACTTTACCATTTGGACGAATAAACTCGCCTAATTGATCGAAACGTCTGCCTGCCCCTTGGAAATCAGCAAGCGCTTCTAAAATTGCTTCATTGCCAATGCCTTCTTCTTTTGCGACTGCAAGTGCTGCGGTTGCATTTAACGCATTGTGTTTACCCGGTACATTTAATAATACATTAATACGCTCACCACTTGGACAAACTACGGTGTAATGACCTTGGAAACCCGTTTGTTCATAATCTTCGATACGATAGTCAGCATGTTCACTGAAACCATACGTTAACACTTGACGTCCAACTTGAGGAACAAGTTCCATTAATACCGAATCATCTGCGCACATCACCGCTAAACCGTAGAACGGTAAGTTATGTAAGAATTTTACATAGGTGGCTTTCATTTTCTCAAAGTCACCTTCATAGGTATCCATATGATCCGGTTCAATATTCGTCACCACAGAAACCATTGGCTGTAAGTGTAAGAAAGAAGCATCACTTTCATCTGCTTCAGCGATTAAATAACGGCTTGCACCTAAATGTGCATTTTTACCAGCTGATTTAACTAAACCACCATTAACAAAAGTTGGATCCAGTTTCGCTTGAGTATAAATCATCGAAATCATGGCTGTAGTAGTGGTTTTACCATGGGTACCTGCTACCGCAATGCCATGACGGAAACGCATAATTTCGGCCAACATTTGTGCTCGCTGAATCACGGGAATACGATTTTGTTTTGCGGCGATTAATTCAGGGTTATCTTCATGGATCGCGCTTGATACCACAACCACGCTTGCCCCTTGCACATTTTCCGCTTGGTGACCAATGAAAATTTTTGCGCCCGCTTGAGCAAGACGCTGAGTCACAACACCATCTGCAATATCGGAACCAGAGATATCATAACCTTCATTTAATAAAATTTCGGCAATTCCACTCATACCGGCACCACCGATACCAATGAAATGAATTTGTTGAACTCGACGCATCTCAGGGATAATCTTTCTAATTTCGTCCGAAATATGTTTCATATTATTTCACCTTTATTTTTAACCGCACTTTTAGATTAAGGGTCTATTTACTTCCCCTTAACTTCTCTGTTCTTACTTCGCGTTCTCTACAATGACATCAGCTACACGTTTAGCCGCTAATGGTGCTGACATTTCTTTTGCTTTAATCGCCATCGCTAACAAGGTTTCACGATCTGTTTTTTCTAAGAAATCAACTAACACATCCGCATTTAATTCATTTTGCTGAACGATTTTTGCTGCACCAACATCGGCAAGATATTTCGCGTTTAAATATTGCTGTTGATCTTTATGCTGGAATGGCACGAAAATCGCTGGCGTACCTACTGCAGCTAATTCACATACTGTTAAAGCACCAGAACGACAAATCACCACATCAGCCCATGCGTAGGCTTCCGCCATATCATCAATAAATTCTGTAATTTTGACCGAACCGGCGTGTTCACCATAAAGTGCGGTCACACTCTCAACTGAACCTTTACCCACTTGATGACGCACTTCTAGTTTATCTGCCAAACGTGCTACTACTTGTGGAATCGTTTGATTGAGTACGCGAGCACCTTGACTTCCCCCCACGACAAGCACTCTCAATTTTCCACTTCTTTCTGAAAAACGCGCTTGTGGTGATGGCATTTCAAATAAATCTTGGCGAACTGGGTTTCCTACCACTTCGGCATCTTTGAATGCAGTTGGAAAAGCTTGTAATACACGTGTCGCAATTTTTGCTAACCATTCATTGGTTAAGCCCGCTACGGCATTCTGTTCATGTAAAATAACCGGCACGCCACAAAGTTTTGCAGCGATGCCACCTGGGCCAGATACATAACCACCCATACCTAATACCGCATTAGGTTGATATCCTTTGATAATTTTACGAGCTTGCAATACCGCTCTTAAAATAGCAAAAGGGGCACCAAGTAAGGCTTTAATGCCTTTACCACGTAACCCTGAAATTTGAATAAAACGAATTGAAATACCATGTTTTGGTACAAGTTGTGCTTCCATTCGATCTTTTGTGCCTAACCAGCAAATTTCCCAACCTTCTTTTTGTAAAGTTTGAGCAACCGCGATGGCGGGGAAAACATGTCCACCAGTACCACCCGCCATAACTAATAATTTTTTACTCATAAATATTCCTAATCATCTCTCAAACGCGCTTGACCACCTCGTTGTAATCTATTTTCATGGTCAATACGCAATAAAATCCCTACGGTCGCCGACATAATAATGATACTTGAACCACCGTAACTCACTAATGGAAAAGTTAAACCTTTTGTTGGTAACATCCCTAAGGCCATGCCTAGATTGACAAAACCTTGGAAGAAAATCCAGAAACTAATACCTAAAGCAAAAAAGCCACGGAAACGTTGTTCTAACATGAGTGATTCACGTCCGATTTTCATCGCTCGGAAAATCAGTAACCCTAAGAGAATCACAACCACTAAAATACCAATAAAACCGAACTCTTCACCAATAATCGCCATGATAAAGTCAGTATGTGCTTCAGGGAGATAATCAAGTTTTTGAATGGAGTTACCAAGTCCTTCCCCACTAATTTCACCACGACCAAAGGCCATCAAAGAGTTAGTCAGCTGGAACCCTGTTCCATAAGGATCTTTAAACGGCTCTAAGAAACCGGTAAAACGTTTTAAACGATAAGAGGCAGAGAGAACCAGCCATACAAAGAGAAGTATGCCTGTACCAATTAGCAAAATAAATTGCCAAAAATTCGCACCGACAATAAAAAGCATGCCAAAGGTAATAACGAAAAGCACAACTGTACTCCCTAAGTCAGGCTGAGCTAGTAAGAATATCCCTAATACGCCCATCACAATGAAAGGCTTAGCCGCACTGAATTTTTTACCACGTACTTCATCATAACGACGCGTAAAATAGCTCGCCAGGAAACAAGTTAAAGCTAGCTTAGCAAATTCCGCAGGCTGGAAATTTAAAATTCCTAAAGAAATCCAACGTTTAGCACCATTAACAGAAGTCCCGATACCAAGAACTAGTATTAATAAAACAATAGCTAACAAGAAGACTTTTGCGTGCCACTTTTCCCATTGAGAGGAAGAAATTTGGAGAGTTAAATAACAAGTTGCTAAAGAAAGTAAGACATACACGGCATCACGTTTAGCAAAATAGAATGTATCATTAAATACGCGTGCACTGTAAGGCATCGAGGCAGAAGTTACCGCTACTAAACCAATCAGTAATAGCACGACAAAAAGCCAAAACAATGCGCGATCATAGAGCAACCCTTGCGGCGTCACTCTCGCCCATTGTTCATAATTTTGTTTAATTTTATTGATAAATTCCATTACTACCCTAATTTTTTAAGCTAATTTTGCTAAACGAGTAAACTCTTCGCCACGTTTTTCAAAAGAGGCAAACTGATCCAAACTTGCACAAGCAGGAGATAATAACACCATATCGCCTGATTTTAAATGTGGACGTAAAAATGAAATGGCTTGTTCCATGGTTTCAAACAAATGACTTTGGCTTGAAAGTGCCGCAAGTTGTTTGCCATCTCGACCAAAACAATACGTTGAAATATGAGGTTGATTGATTAAATCAGCGAGTTCAGAAAAATCTGCACCTTTGCCATCACCACCTAATAAAAGGTGTAATGTTCCCTCAACATATAAACCCGCTAATGCTGCAACGGTGCTGCCTACATTAGTGGCTTTGGAATCATTAATCCAACGAACACCATTCGCTTGATGCGCTAATTGGAAACGATGATCTAAGCCTTTAAATTGACGAAGTGCGGTACGAATTGCCTCTAAATTTATGCCTACTGCTTGCGCTAATGCCGTCGCTGCTAAAATATTCATGTAATTATGACGACCAACCAAGGTTGCTTCATCACAAGGTAAAATGACTTCCTCTTTTGCCATTAAGTACTGTTTACCATTTTCGGTTTTCAACCAGTAATCCGCTTGATTTTCAGCAAAAGACACCACCTTCTTAGCCTGATTTTCACCTTCGCCAAAAGTGAGTTTATCTTCTAAATTCACTACTGGTGTTTCTGCATTGTGGTAAATGCGTAATTTTGCTTGTCGATAATCTTCTAAATCCACATAGCGATCCATGTGATCTTCAGTCACATTAAGCACAGTCGCTGCAGCCGCTTTCAAACTATAAGTGGTTTCAAGTTGGAAACTGGAAAGTTCTAATACATAAAGATCGCAATCTTCATTTAATAATGACAACGCAGGGATGCCAATGTTTCCACCCATGCCCACTTTTATTCCCGCAGCTTTCGCCATTTCATAGACTAATGTTGTTACAGTGCTTTTACCGTTAGAGCCTGTAATCCCGACAATTGGCTTGGTGGCAGCTCGACAGAATAATTCGATATCCCCAATCACTTCCACACCCGCTGAAAGTGCGGCCTGAATTTCAGGTGTTTTTACCGCGAGTCCTGGGCTAATGACAATAATATCGCTTTCAAGTAACCATTGTTGATTTAGGCTACCTGTATGTAAGGGAACATTTTTAGGTAATTTATCCGCACCTGCTGGATGTTGACGTGTATCAATCACTCGGATGTTAGCTTGTTGAGATTGAAGATATTCAACGCAAGAAAGGCCTGTTTTTCCGAGACCTATAATGGTGATAGTTTTATTTTGATATAGAGTTGTCATGTTGTTTTTCTTCTCTCGTATTCTGGGATCACGCAGGGTGCAACAAGTGCACCCTACAAAAATTATCTTAGTTTGAGCGTTACAAGCCCCATCAACACCAACATCAAGGAAATAATCCAAAACCGAATAATCACTCTTGGTTCTGGCCAGCCTTTCAATTCAAAGTGGTGATGAATTGGCGCCATTCTAAAAATACGTTGTTTTCTTAATTTGTAAGAACCCACTTGCAAAATCACAGACAAGGCTTCAACAACAAATACACCGCCCATAATCACTAATAAGAATTCTTGACGAACAAGGATGGCAACAACACCCAGTGCGCCACCAAGGGCAAGGGAGCCGACATCGCCCATAAAGACTTGAGCTGGATAAGTATTAAACCATAAGAATCCTAAGCCTGCGCCTACGATTGCGGTACAGAACACCACCACTTCAGAACTATATTTGATATAAGGGATATGTAAATATTCTGCAAAATTAACGTTACCGGTCGCCCATGCGATTAAAGCAAATGCACCTGCAACTAACGCTGTTGGCATGATCGCAAGACCATCTAAACCGTCAGTTAAGTTTACCGCATTGCCTGTACCCACAATTACAAAGTAAGACAACACAATATAGAATAGACCCAATTGCGGCATGATATCTTTGAAGAATGGAATCACTAAACGGGTTGCATCGGTATCATGACCTAACCAATACAACCAAATGATTGCTACTAATGCAACTACTGACATCCAGAAATATTTCCAACGCGCAATTAAACCATCGGTATTTTTACGCGTGATTTTACGGAAATCATCCACAAAGCCAATGGCACCATAGCCAAACAATACAAATAAGCAAATCCAGACGTAAGGATTCGTTAAGTTAGCCCATAATAACGTACTCACACCGATGGAGAATAAAATCATCACTCCGCCCATGGTTGGGGTGCCTTTTTTAGCAAAGTGACTTTCAGGACCGTCATTACGCACTTCTTGACCAAATTTTAAAATTTGAAGGCGTTTGATCACTTTCGGACCAATCCATAAAGAAATGAAAAGTGCGGTTAATAATGCCAAAATCGCACGTACAGTAATATAAGAAATGGCATTAAATGCCGTTTCATAGCGAACTAAATATTCAGCAAGCCAAACTAACATAAGCTATCCTTTAATGAATAAATCGTCTCTTCCATTTTCATTGAGCGCGAGCCTTTCGCTAATACGACGACTTTTTGGTTTTCTTGTAATTTCTGTTTAATGATATCTAACGCATAAGCTGTCAATTCAGCTTTATCTGTAAAATGTTTTCCTAAAACAGCCTCAGAAATGACCGCACTTTCTGTTCCATAAGAAAGCACTAAATCTAATTTAGCTTGTTTTGCGTGCTCGCCCACTTGTTGATGACATTTTAGGCTATCCTCACCTAATTCTTTCATATCACCCACAAGTAGAATACGGAAAGCATCATAACCTTTTAAAACATCAATCGCGGCTTGTAAAGAATCAACATTCGCATTGTAGGTATCATCTAATAACAGCAGATTTTCATTCACTTGAATCGGGAATAAGCGTCCTTTTACTTGAGAACGGTGTTCAAGTCCTTCTTTAACATCAGCAAGACTTGCGCCGACATTCATAGCAAGTGCGGTCGCTGCCAAGGCATTTTTTACATTATGCTCACCTAAATAAGGTAAATTAATTTCAATGCTGCCTTTGGGTGAAACTAGCGTAAACGTTGAGCCATTAGGTGAATGTTCTACGTTTTCAGCGTTGTAATCGCCACCATTAAAATATTGAATGGCATGAGAGCCAATTTCTTTTTGCCACAATTCAATATAATTATGTTCGCTGTTAATAATGGCCATACCATTTGGGGTTAAACCGCGATAGATTTCACCTTTCGCACGCGCTACACCCTCAATTGAGCCAAAGCCTTCTAAATGTGCGGCTGCCACGTTATTCACTAATGCAGCTTCTGGCTGCGCAAGATGCGTGGTGTAATCAATTTCACCTTGATGGTTTGCGCCTAATTCAATAACGGCAAATTTATGTTGTTCTGTTAAACGTAATAATGTGAGTGGTACACCAATATCGTTGTTGAAATTACCATTAGTGAATAACACAGCTTCAGGATTGCCTGCTGTTTGTTGCAAAATCGATGCCGTCATCTCTTTTACTGTGGTTTTACCTGAAGATCCCGTCATCGCTACGGTACGAGGATTAATTTTTTCACGTAACCATTTTGCTAATTGACCAAGGACTAAGCGCGTATCTGAAACAACTAATTGTGGTGTTGAAATGTTAGTGTTAGCTTTTTGCACAACTAAGGCTGTCGCACCTTGCTCAACGGCTTTATCTAAGTATTGATGCGCGTCAAAATGTTCACCTTTTAATGCAAAGAAAAGCGAGTTAAATACCGCTTTGCGCGTATCTGTATTGATATTTTCAACAACGGCCTGCCCATCACCAATAAGATTGGCATTTAAAATTTGGGCAAGCTGTTGGGTAGTAAGTTTAATCATTATGTTTATTTTTTCGTTAAATAGGCTTCAGCCACTTCTTGATCGGAGAAATGAAGTGTTTTATCCCCAATGATCTGATAGTTTTCATGGCCTTTACCGGCAATCACGATCACGTCATCTTCAACGGCGTTCTCAATGGTAAATTTAATGGCTTCTTTACGATCTGGAATTACACCAACATCTTCCATTCGGCTAAAACCAGTGAGAATATCCGCTTCAATTTTATTTGGATCTTCTGTGCGTGGATTATCTTGAGTCACAATGACTAAATCAGCAAATTGCTCTGCCGCTTTTGCCATGAGTGGACGTTTACCTGCATCACGATCACCGCCACAACCAAAGATACACCAAAGGTTACCTTTGCAATGTTCACGGGCTGCATTTAAGGCTTTTTCTAATGCATCCGGAGTATGAGCATAATCAACGATAACGGTCGGTTTTCCTGCTTTTTTAATTAATTCCATTCTTCCATTTACTCCCTTTAACTGTGAAACCGTACGGATAAGATCATCGAAAGAATAACCTAAAGCCAATAAAACAGCCGTGGCTAACAACAGATTACTCACGTTAAAAGCGCCAATTAATGGGCTATGTAATGTGCCATTTCCCCAACTTGATGCAACATCAATGACTGCACCTTCATGAGTAAAACGAATTTGCGTAGCATAAAGCCATTGTTTAGATGTTGGATGGAAATCTGGGTGACAGCTGACTGCAATACCATTTGGTAATTCACCTAACCATGCAGCCCCAATTGGATCGTCAGCATTGAGAATTTGTAATTCGGGGGCTAAATCAATGAAAAAGCGTTTTTTAGCTTCTGCATACTTTTCCATTGTCTCGTGATAATCCAAATGATCACGACTTAAATTGGTAAAAATGGCGGCTTTAAATTTAAGGGCTTCAACACGGTGTTGAACTAAACCATGTGAAGACACTTCAATAGAAGCAAAATCTGCCCCATTCTCTACAAAATCAGCGAGGTTTTCTTGAACTTCAACGGCTGAACCTGTGGTATTTTTGGCTTCTTTGACTTGACCTAATAAACCATTGCCAATGGTGCCCATGACGGCTGCTTTATGGCCGAATAGCGTTGCCCATTGGGCTAATAATTGAGAAACGGTGGTTTTACCGTTTGTTCCAGTTACACCAACTAACGTCAGTTTTTCCGAAGGATGTTCATAGAATTTACCTGCCAATGCAGAAAGATTGGCAGATAAATGATAGAAGTGAATCACTGGCACATTATTTTGCCATTCGATGTTTAAATGCTCGTTTTCTAAATCTGTCTCTAAAACGACCGCACTTGCACCAGAAGAAATAGCTTGAAGAACAAATTGACTCGCATCAAAACGATGCCCTTTTACTGCCACAAATAGATCTCCTTGAGTCACTTTGCGGCTATCTAACACCATCGCCTTCACATTAATGTCTGAAAGCACCGGAAGATCAAAAAGTGCGGTCAATTTTTTCATTGTTTTGCCTTTTTTTAATTCATTTTTTCAAGTTTTTGATCGCTTAAGCGAACGGTACGTCTTGCTGTTTTTTCTGTTGGTTCTGCATCTGGCGCAATACCATTCGCACGTAATGCATAGCCCATTATGCTTGAGAATACTGGCGCAGATACCGCACCACCATAGTACTGTCCTGCTTTCGGATCGTTGATCAAAATAACGAGTGCATAACGTGGATCGCTAATTGGTGCAATACCCGCTGTAAATGCCACATATTTCTTAACATAGTGACCATTTTCAATTTTACGCGCTGTACCTGTTTTCGCACCAACACGATAACCTTCAACCATCGCACGTTTATTTTTGATTGCCACTTTCTCTAACATACCCACGACGTCTTTCGTGATTTTTTCAGAGAAAACACGTTGACCAATAACCGGCGGATCAACTTTAGTGATAGAAAGTGGACGATAAATCCCAAAGCTACCTAAAGTAGCATAGGCACGCGCAATTTGTAATGGTGTTGAAGTAATACCATAACCATAAGCCACTGTTGCACGTTCGATATCTGCCCAACGTTTACGGTTTGCATTTAATACCCCACGTTGCTCACCGATTAAGCCTAACTCAGTATCTTTACCTAAACCTGCATTTTGGTAAGTTTCCATTAATGCTGAAGGTGGCATACGTAACGCAAGACGGCTTACACCACGGTTACTGGAGTTAATCAAAATTTCATCTAAGGTTTGTTGTGGGCGAGGTGCCACGTCCACAATTTCTTTACCACTTACGGTAAATGAACCTGTATTAATCACTTCATCACGTCTCGCTGCACCACGTTGAAGTGCGGTCAAAACAACGAAAGGTTTTACTGTTGAACCTGGTTCGAAAGTATCCGTAATCGCACGGTTACGTTTTAATTCATCTTTAACATTAGCCAAGTTGTTTGGGTTGTAAGAAGGCGCGGTTGCCATTGCTAACACTTCACCCGTACGCACATCTACCAATACCGCAGTACCAGATTCAGCTTTGTTCTCAGTTACCGCTTTTTTGATTTCACGATACACCATGGATTGTAATTTTTCATCAATACTTAAGGTGACATCTTGTGCATCGTATTTTTTCTCATCGGCAATATGTTCAACCACGTTACCACGTTTGTCTTTACGAACAACACGAGCACCGTCTTTGCCCACTAACATTGAGTTAAAGCTTGCCTCAACCCCTTCAATCCCTTTACCATCGATGTTAGTAAAACCGATTAATTGGGCCGCCTCTTCTACACGAGGATAAAAACGACGTGGTTCAGTTTCTAATGAAATACCTTTAATTTTGAGATCACGAATATAATTCGCTTTGCTCGCTTCTACTTGGCGCGCTAAATACAAGAAACCTGATTTTGCATTTTTCTCAACTTTTTTCACCAACTCTGCTGGCGTCATATTTAATTCATTTGCGAGAGCTTTAATACGTTCTTTATCATCTAATGCATTTTCTTTTAACATTAAACGAGGTTCAGCCACAATTGCACTCATCGGTACACTCACCGATAACAATTGGCCGTTACGATCTAAAATTGAACCACGAACAGAAAGGACGTCATCTTTCCGTAATGAACGTTTGTCCGCTTCACCAGAAAGGGTTTCAGAATTAACTGATTGCACATAAGCAGCACGAGCCACTAATGCGCCTAATCCTAAGAAAATAAAACTTGTCGCAATAAGATAACGACCACGAAGGAAGCATTTCTCAAACACCATCTTCGGTTTGTTTGGTTTTACTGACGCAGGTTGAGCCAATTTTCTAATTGTTTTCTTTGGCTTTCCTGGTTTCTTAGAGGAATTAAATCTAACCATTTTATTCAAAATCCCTATTCAAAAATAACCACTTCTTGTTCACTTTGAACACGTTGCATTTTTAATGTACCGATTGCAATGGATTCAACTCTTGTATTATCACTTTCGGTTGCTTCTTGTAATTGCAAATTGCGATATTCGTTTTCAAGGGCTTGGTGTTGTAATACCAACTGCCCGTTTTCAGAAATCAAGCCTCTTGTTTGGTGGGTCATCCAAATTGTGCCCATTGCAGAAGCTAAAATTAATAAAAGTAAGACGACAATTAATTTATTAGAAGAAAAAATATCTTCAACGAGAATATGTTGTAAAGGATAACGTTCGCTATTTTCTAACATCTTATTTCACCCTTTCCGCAATACGTAATACCGCGCTTCTTGAACGTGGATTCGCTGAAATTTCTGCCTCACTTGGCTGGATTGCCTTACCAATGATTTTTAATTTTTGATTACGTTGGATTTGATCTTCACGTAATGGTAAACCTCTTGGAATATCCTCACCTTTGCTTTGCTTACGCATGAAATGTTTTACCATTCTGTCTTCAAGTGAATGGAAACTGATAATCGATAAACGCCCTTCTGGTGCCAACATATCTAATGCAGAATTTAATACACTTTCTAATTCATCTAATTCCGCATTAATATAAATTCGAATGGCTTGGAAACTACGCGTCGCTGGATGCTTATGTTTATCTTTAAACGGTACGGCTTGAGCAATTAATTCAGCGAGTTGAGAAGTACGACTTAAACATTCTGTGCCATTTTTGACCGCACTTTTGTTGAACTCTACGATGGCAGTCGCAATTCGTTTTGCAAAACGCTCTTCACCGAAGGTTTTTAACACCCAAGTTAAATCATCAACAGATACTTGTTTTAGCCACTCTGCCGCAGATAAACCTTGTGTGGTATCCATGCGCATATCTAATGGGCCATCTTTCATAAAACTGAAACCTCGTTCGGCTTCATCAAGCTGTGGAGATGATACGCCTAAGTCCAGCAAAATACCGTCAATTTTACCAACTAAATCGAGTTTTTGACAGATATCTGGAATGTGTGAAAAGCTATTATGTTCAATATGAAAACGAGGGTCTTGAATTTTTTCAGCTTCAGCAATCGCGCGTGGATCACGATCAACGGCAATTAAACGACCATGTTCAGAAAGTTGGGAAAGAATTAAACGAGAATGACCACCACGACCAAAGGTACCATCAATATAAATTCCGTTTTCTTTCAACGCCAAACCATTCACCGCTTCGTGAAGCAAAACCGTGATATGTTCAGGTGCAGAAAAGGAATTTTGCGTAGTCATAAGTAAAAAGTAAAAGTTAAATCAAAATCGATAAAGAGAAGATAGAGCGGCGCAAGCACCGCTTATCCTGCTAGTGCTGCTGTTCTATAATGACAGCATTTTTAGTTCTTCAGAAGCACCGAATTCAGCACTTGAGCCAATTTCAATGTCCTCATCAATTTGTGCGTACCATTCTGTATCGCTCCAAATTTCAAATTTGTTCAACTGCCCAACCAACATTAAGCCTTTTTCTAATTTTGCGTGTTGACGTAATGGGCCACTTAATAAGATACGACCTTGTGCATCCATTTCACATTCTGTGGCATAACCAAGCATAACACGTTGTAAACGGCGTTGATTTGGGTCAAAGTTGGAGAGTGAAAGTAGTTTTTGTTCGATTTTTTCCCACTCATCTAAAGGATAAAGTAATAAACAAGGCTGACGAATATCAACAGTACAAACCATTTGGCCTTGGTTCTTTTCCATGATTTCAGCACGATAACGAGTAGGAATCGCTACACGACCCTTCGCATCTAAATTTACCGCTGCTGCACCACGAAACATTTTTCTACCTTTAAACGTTTATTTTTAGAAAAATTAGCAGAATTCTCCACAAAATTCCACTTTTCACCACTTTATGTAAGTTTATCGGTTGTAGCCTTAACTTGCAAGCAATTAAAACGTAAAGATTGGTAAATTTTGGTAATAAAATAAACAAAAAAACCGTTTGAGGTTTTCCTCAAACGGTTTTTCAATTTTTAACTCAATTTGACTAGTTATTTACATACGCTTCTTCGTCACGTTCACCTAATGGTTTAAGCTGTGTGAAGAATAATACTAAACAAAGTACTGTTAAACCTAAGCCGATATAAACAGATAATTGATAGTCTAAACCGAAACCAATTTTGTTGTATGCAAGGTAAGTAAAACATACGGTACTGATAAATGCCGCAGGGATTGTACATATCCAGTGGAATTTATTATAGCGATATAAATACGCAGCTGCAGTCCATAACATAACCATCGCAGTAGTTTGGTTCGCCCAAGTGAAGTAACGCCATAAGATAGAGAAATCCACTTTTGATACGATATAACCAACCACGAATAATGGCACAGCAATAATTAAACGTTTAGCTAAGGTTTTTTGTTCTAAATGGAAAAATTCTGCAATAACAAGACGTGCCGCACGGAATGCTGTATCGCCTGATGTAATTGGAAGAACAACCACACCTAACACGGCAAAAATACCACCAACAAGACCTAAGAAGTGGATAGAAGAGTCATAAACCACTTTAGAAGGAGAACCTGCTTTAATCGCTGCTAATAAATCTGGTAAAGAATCATAGAAACTTAAACCAACTGCACACCATACTAACGCAATCACACCTTCACCGATCATCGCACCGTAGAAAATGAAACGTCCTTCTTTTTCGTTTTCAGTACAACGCGCCATTAACGGGCTTTGTGTTGCGTGGAAACCAGATAATGCACCACAAGATATTGTTAAGAACAAGAGTGGCCATAATGGTAAATCTGCACGGGTTTCAAAGTTTTGGAAGAATTTCTCAAAAGACATACCGTCCACAGAACGATAGAAAGAAATTGGGTCTGCTGAGCTAAGATCTGCACTTACTAAACCATATACCATACCTACAGACATAAAGAGTAATAATGCACCGAAGAATGGGTAGATACGACCGATGATTTTATCAACCGGAAGTAATGTCGCAAGAATATAGTAAATGAAAATGATACCAGTCCAAACACTGATAACAGTCGCTTTATCCATACCCCAAACGGTAATACCACCTGCTTCAGCTACCTGATGGATTTCTTCCGCATTGCTAATAGAAATGCTACCTGATGCAGCACCGAACACATCCATTGTAATCGTACCCATTAATTGAGCTGGACTTGCAACGAATACCACACCCACTAATAATAAAAGTACAACCGCTAAGATGTTAATAAATGCTTTAACTGGACGACCTAAGTATTTACCTGCGAGGTTAGGCATAGATGCACCGCCATTACGCACACTTAACATTCCACAGAAATAATCGTGTACCGCACCCGCAAAGATACAACCCACCACAATCCAAAGCATTGCAACTGGTCCGTATAACGCACCAAGAATCGGACCAAAGATTGGGCCTGTACCTGCAATATTTAATAATTGAATTAACCAAATCTTAGTTTTAGACATTGGCATATAGTCAACGCCATCATTCATGGTATACGCTGGCGTTTGACGATTTGGATTGATCACAAAAATGCGCTCAATCACTCGACTATAAAAGAAATAACCTGCAAGCAATAACGCCACGCAGAAGAAAAACCACAACATAAAAAATACTCCTCAGGAATAAATGAATACCGAAATTTAGTCATATACTAGACTTCGTCGGCGGTATTCTAAGTGAAAATCATCAAAATCAAAATTTTAATTTTTACATTGTTTCAATTTTGTGATCCATGTCACGTTTATCATTACGTTTTTTTCACTTACAATAGGGATATAAATTAAAATAACTAATAAAGGATCATCAATGGCTCTCACCCGCTGCCCTGAATGTCGTAAAAAAATCAGCGAATCTGCTCAATTTTGTCCAAATTGTGGTTTTTCTTTTAAAGAAGAAGATCTTGAAATTTACAAACAAAAACTCGAAGAACGACGCCAGCATAATGCCGAAATTAATCGAAAAAGCACTAAACTTCACCTTATCTGGTTCGCTATTTTCACTATCGTTATTTTGCTCGCAAGCTGGCTGACAGGAGAATAAAAAATGCGGTCAAAAAACCATAAAAATTATGACCGCACTTTAATTAGAACCCTATCCGTCTTGTCGTTGCAGAAAACGCTGGTTTCACTTCACATTCACCTTGTAATGCGCTCAGCCAATCTTGCACCTTTTGAAAAGGGGAAAATTGATGACGACGAGCCACCGCAGCAAAATCCCCAGGCGTCAGCAGATTAAGCGATTCAATCTGACTTAAATCCTCTTCCGATAATGATGGCAACCCTAAGATTTCAGCCTGTTGTTTAGCGAAATCTAAACGTTGTGGCAGCGTTAAATAATCAAACTTCAGTTTCAAATCAAAACGGCGTAAAGCAGCAGGATCGAGTACCTCAATTAAATTTGTTGATACCACCATCAATCCCTCAAAACGTTCAATTTGCGTTAGCATTTCATTTACTTGTGAACGTTCCCAACTACGTTCTGCGCCATCACGTGAAAACAGGAACGTATCCACTTCATCTAGCACCTATAATGCATTATCAGCTTTCGCTTGCTCAAAAGCTTGTGCGATATTCCGTTCTGTCCCGCCTACATAAGGATTAAGTAAATCTGAGCCTTGTCTTAGCAACAGCGGCATATCTAACTGTTCTGCAAGCCATGCTGCCCAAGCAGTTTTTCCTGTTCCCGGCGGGCCATAGCAACAAATTCGCCCTTTTTTCGACCGTTTTAACCCTTCACTAATACGATGAATATTGTCATTACAAGCCACATAATCTAAGTTATAGTCAGCTTTACCTAAAACAAGCGGTTCGATTTTCGGTTTATTTTGCGACTTTAACGTTTGATTAAACATCATGAGCAAAGTCTCAGCAAAATTTGACGTATTGAGTTCCTTTGCCACCCGAATTGTGCGGCTTAAAATCGCAGGCGTTAATAACCGCACTTTAGCAAAATGCTGGACATAAGCCGGACTTAATTTTCCCTCAGTCAGTTGCGTAATGAGTGCTGACTTATTTTTCAACGGCAAATCTGGCATTTCTAAAATTAAATCAAAGCGACGTAAAAAAGCAGGATCTATGCCCGAAACAGAATTAGATGACCAAATCATCGGCACGTTATTGTTTTCCAATAACTGATTCATCCAAGCTTTATTCTGCTGTGCCACTGATTGCTCAAAGAAACTAGCGCGAAAAACATCTTCTATTTCATCAAAAATCAATAGCGAAGATTGTCCTTCTAACACCTTCTGCGCAAAACGACATTTATTCAAACGATCTTCTGCGCTAATCACATCCCCATCTCCATCCATATAGGTAATGTTATGCACCGAAACGCACAACGCTTTACCCAACAAAGTTGCCAACTCTGTTTTTCCCGTACCTGGTGCACCATAAATTAAAATATTTACGCCTTTTCTATGAGTAGCAAATGAGGACTGAAGATAATCCAGCATCATGGTTTTCATCTTACCTAGATAAGAAAAATTGTCTAAACTTAAACTCGTTTCAATCGCAGGCTGAGTGCACGATTTTAATAGCATCTGTTCATTTAATGCTTCCGAGATAAACTCATCAAAATCTAGCATTTTGCCCCAATCCAAATATTCATGGATTCTATCTGGATTATAGTTTCGAGCGAGCAAGCCATAGCCTAATAGTTTTCCTTTATCTTTTAAGGCAGAAATAATGTCCGATTTGGGTAAATCAAATAAATTTGATAATACCTCACCTAGCTCTGCCAAATTAGATTTTGGTAATGCTCCACTCAATTCTTTCAATGCTTCATCTAAACGGAACTGAATAGCTAAGCGAAAAACTGTCTGCTCAGCTGTATTCAATGATAATAATTGAGTCAATTTATCGATATTTTGTTGAATAATTGAATTCTCGTTTACGCAAAGTGCAGTCAATTTGGGCAATGTTTTATTTCGTGCTTGTAATAATTTTTTCACTTTCGCACGGAAATCATCACAACGCTCCATTTCACCCGGTAAACCTAAAGCCGCTGCAATATTGTCATATCGCCAAACATCCTCATGAAAAACCTCTGAAAATCCTCGATGCTCTAATAAAAGTTGCAACATTAATTTTTCGGTATAAGGAGAAACCAACGACGGGTTAAGTTTGAATTTCGACATAATCATCACTCCAATAAAAAATGCTCAAACCTAATAGGTTTGAGCATAGTTTAAAAAGGATAGCGACAGATTGTGTCGTCTAGATTAAATGTAACGTTTTTAGATAATCATCCATATCTATTGGTGTAAATGCTTGATATGAGAGATATAATGGATGTCTAGGCTGACCTCTTTTCGTCAATGTCCCCACTTGAAACCAATTAGGCTTACAACTCTCCAGTTTTTTATAAATCATTTTAATACTGTCTAGTAAATAAGCACGAGAAAAAATATTATTTCCCCATGCCAATAAGATATTAGCCTGCTTTTCTTTTTTTATTAACTCATAAATAATAGAAAGATTTTCCTCCAGTATTTTTTTATCAGCCTCATCAGGTAAATCATCTGGATACGTATCTCGTTTAGGATATAAATTTAGCATAATAAAGCTAGTGTAGCCGTTATACTCAGCTAATCCCATTACCTTTCTAATTGTATTATCAGGTGTTTTATCACATGCAGTACTTGGATTTAACCCAATTACAAAAAGTGTTTTTTCTGACTGATAACCTAACGCATAACGATAATTATTTTCTGCATCAGTAAGATAAACATCAATAAGATATTCCATAACATACTCCATTAATTAACTTATTTTGATTAATAATTATACTCTACAAATCACCACCGATAAATCATCATAAAACTTCTGTTTCGTAATTAATTTACGACACACCGTCAATCTTGATTTGTCATTATCATATTGTTTCCAAATCTTTTCTCTCATTTCTTCTGAAAGGCCATCTGTTAACCCATCAGAACACAGTAATAAACTTTCCCCTTGTTGAATTTCAATTTCTTGATAAAAAATTTTATCTTGGAATTCGGAATAATCGGCGACTAAACAAGAAGAAACGCCGCCATAAATCGTGGCAAAATCTTCCTCTTTTTTATCGGGGAAATCAGCTAACAATTCAGAAAGAATAGAATGATCTTGGGTGATTTGTTGCCATTTATCTTGGGCATCAATTAAATAAGCACGGCTATCCCCTACGCTGAGAATTTTGGCTTTACGAGTGATTTGATCAATTTCGGCAGCCACAAACGTGGTCGCCGAACCAAAATAATCCTCTGCTAACTCTGCTGATAAACTGGATTGTAAATCGTAGATCGTTTGGCGACTTAGGCTTTCCATTTTGCTTAATAATTGCATTGCCAATTTGCTCGCTTTTTCCGAACGATTGCTATTGGAAATACCGTCTGCCACGCCCACAATAAAGTGCGGTCGGTTTTCAAGGCGTTTTTCAGCCGTTTTGAGTTTATATTGAAACACCGACTCGCCATTAAAAAGGGCATCTTGGTTGTGTCGCTTATTGCTGCCAATTTGTTGGCAGAAGGTAATTTCGCAAAAATTTTCCATTATTCAACCGCTTGTTGAGAAGGATTTAGAAGGCGATCAATCGCTTTTAGCGCATCTAACGCTTTCATTTCTAGACTTAAAAAGTGCATTTTCGGCACGCCTGCATCTTGTGGGTTAATACGGATAAATCCGCCCTTTTTTGCTTTTGCCGTACGTTCAGAAAATCGACGCACAGTTGGAATGGCTTTCCCCGCTCCCAGTTCGATAACGACGAGATTTTGCACTTCTTTCAACCATAAATCGAGCTTATTTCGTTTTAAATTTTGATAATTACTGCTGTAAAAATAATCGTCAAACATGAGTACATTTTGTCTTGCCAAACGCTGACAATAAGGGCAACGAGGTGGCTCACTTAATAAGCGCAAGTTTTCGTTATCCACCACTGGTTGAAATTCTTTTGCAGACCAGCTCAAATCACGGCAATTATGCGCACACTGCAAGCGCTCTAGTGTGCCATGCACTTCATAAATACGCCCCTCTTCAAACCCCGCTTTCTGAAAATGCCCATCCACATTGCTTGTAAAAACAAAATAACCATGCGGTTTGCTTTCTGCCCAACGTTTTAAAATTTGGTAGCCCTCATGCGGGCTTGTTGCACGATATTGCGACAAACGATGCCCATAAAACCAATAAGCTAACTCTTGATGGGTTTCATAAGCCAATGGTGTCGCAATATCTTGGAAATTGATATTACGGCCTTTAAACATTGGGTAGGCATTCCAAAACCCGCCTACACTTCTAAAATCCGGCAAACCTGAATCCACGCTCATTCCTGCCCCAGCAGTAATTAAAATGCCATCGGCCTTTCGGATAAGTTCCACTGCATAATTTAAATCATTTTTCATAATACTTTTCCCTGTCCATTTTTCATTGATGAAATAACGCCTGCTTCTTCTAGTTGTTCTACAATTCTCGCAGCTCGATTAAAGCCTAAACTAAATTTGCGTTGAATCCGTGAACCAGATGTAAATTTTTCTTGTTGCACGAATTTTTTTACATCCTCAAAAAGTGGATCTCGTTTAAAAGTGACTTTCATTGCCATAAGTTTTCTCCTGTGTTGTTTCTATAAAAGGGCTTAAGCGTGTTGTAAGAGGTAAAAAACTCTCTTTTATGGAAAAAATTATATGGAAGGAAGCGACATTTCGTGTCGCTGGAGAATGTTACAAGCGGTTATTTTTAGAAGATCTTTTACAAATAAGATTATCCTTATTGCAATATGTATATTTATCTGTTTATATATACATATAACTTATTAAGGAAAAGAATATGAATCATCAAAATCCGATTGAAATTTACCAAGCTCAAGATGGCACAACGCAAGTGGAAGTGAGATTTGAAAATGATACCGTTTGGCTAAGTTTACAGCAGATGGCTGATTTATTTGGACGAGATAAGTCTGTTATTTCACGTCATTTACGCAATATCTATACTGATGGCGAGTTAAATAGAGAAGCAACTGTTGCAAAAAATGCAACAGTTCAAATTGAAGGCAAAAGACAAATTAATCGAACAATCGAATACTATAATCTTGATGTAATTATATCTGTGGGTTATAGAGTTAATTCTATTTTAGGTACTAAATTTAGAATCTGGGCAACTGCACGTTTAAAAGAATATCTGACTCAAGGCTATACCATTAACCAAAAACGTTTGCAGCAAAATGCTCACGAATTAGAGCAAGCACTTGCACTTATTCAAAAAACGGCAAATTCATCGGAATTAACGCTAGAAAGCGGTCGTGGACTAGTGGATATTGTCAGCCGTTATACGCATACCTTTTTATGGCTACAACAATATGATGAAGGTTTACTTACTGAACCACAAACACAGCAAGGCGGTACATTACCGACTTATGCCGAGGCTTGTTCTGCACTAGCAGAGTTAAAATCACAGCTGATGGCAAAAGGTGAAGCAAGTGATCTGTTTGGACGTGAACGAGATAATGGCTTATCTGCGATTCTAGGTAATTTAGATCAAAGTGTATTTGGTGAACCTGCTTATCCAAGCATTGAAGCAAAAGCGGCACATTTACTTTATTTTGTCGTCAAGAACCATCCTTTTTCAGATGGTAATAAACGTAGTGGCGCATTTTTATTTGTGGATTTCTTACATAGAAATGGGCGTTTGTTTGATCATGATGGACACCCTGTTATCAATGATACGGGGCTTGCAGCACTCACTTTATTAGTTGCTGAATCTGATCCGAAACAAAAAGAAACGCTTATTAGGCTTATTATGCATATGCTTAAACATAAGCAAGATAAGTAATGATAAATAGCGACCGAAGTCGCTATTTGTTTAAAAAGTGCGGTCGATTTTCTATGATTTTTTAATTTTCTCCAATAACTCGGCCACCACTTTCGGCACACCCTCGCCTGCTTTTTCTTTTATTGCGATAACTTGCTTACGAACAAAGCCTGTGTTGGGATTAGGATCGATCAAATAGATAAGTGAACCATATGGAGCGAGATTTACCAATCCATTAGCTGGATAAACTTGTAATGAAGTGCCAATAACAATCACAATATCTGCCTTTTTCACTAACTTTTCTGCTTTAGGAAACATGGGTACATTTTCCCCAAAAAAGACTATATGTGGACGCATTGGATGACCGTGATTATCCTTATCCTCTAACAGTTGATCACCCAAACATGGAACAATGTAATCGGTATTAAAACTGCTGCGAGCTTTATTCAATTCACCATGTAAATGGAGTACGTTAGTACTTCCCGCTCGCTCATGTAAATCATCCACATTTTGAGTGATTATATGAACTTCATAAAACTCTTCCAATTCAACCAAAGCTAAGTGTGCAGCATTTGGCTCTGCAGCTTGAGCATTACGACGTCGTTCATTATAAAACGCCAATACTTTTGCACGGTTTTTCTTTAAGGCTTCAGGCGTACAAACTTCCTCCACTTTATGCCCAGCCCATAAGCCATCTTCTGCTCTAAAAGTAGGAATACCACTTTCAGCACTAATTCCAGCTCCCGTTAATATCACGCAAATTGGTTTATTTTTCTCTGTCATTTTTCAGGCTCCTTTTTCTTCTAAAATTTCATCAATCTGTCTATCTCTCGCCATCATGCCAAAAATATTCCCTGCTTTATAAAGTGGTTGATAATTATAGCTTTCAATATACAAGAATGGCTTATCTGAAAGGCGTTGGAAATATTGTTTTAGCTGTGATTTTGAGCGTAATAACACGTCATATTCGGCTTGAATATGAGCACACATTGCTTCAATACGCATTTTAAATTCATCACTGAGATAAGGGCTGATAATTAAATAGACCGTTTTGTGTTCGGTTGATGTTTCATCCGCATAAATACAGGCTAAATTAAACACTTGCCATTTATAGCGATCTGCAAAAGCAGCAATGACTCGGCTTTGCTCCTCATTTTCAACTTGCACGAGGGCGGCCGGCTTTTTTAAACAATCTTGCAAAATGTCACTTGGTGTAAAAGGCCCGCAATCTAAGTAAGATAGTACACAGTTCCAGTTAGCAAATTGTTCAGTACCAAAATGTAAGTGTTTGCCTTCGAATTTATCCGCCCCATTTTTAGTGCGATCATCAATTAAATAATCGCCTTTGTTCAGGTTTTTATGGTGAGATAAAATTAACCGTTTGTATAATGCCGAGCCTTTTTCTTCGCCGAAATAACGCTGAATCCATTTTACTTTATCACTCCAAGCTGATGGATTATGCCAAGGGGCGGTAGAAAGTGCATAAATATGATATTTCTTCATCAATTTATGAACGGCTGAAATGGCGTTAGGTATCGGCTCCATTAAGCTAAAAATGCCCTCGACCTCATCATATCGACCTTCATACTCTTGCTTAGTTTTCTCATCTAATTTTGCAATACCAGACGGGAAATCAACCATCACATTATCCATATCAATATAAACAATTTTCTTCATTTTAATGCCCTCTCTGTTGATGGCTTAATGATAAAAGATGAAGCGACAATTTATGTCGTTAGGCATTTTCGTCTAAATAAGTGCGGTCAATTTCTTGGTAATCTTCACCAAAATGGGCAATCCACCACTCCAGCATAGCGCTCTCAATCACGGTAGCGGAAATTTCATATTCAGAGCCACAATCTTTTACCGTTTGATCGGTTGATAATGGTGTTTCTGTCAAAAATCCACCTGTTTCTTTATCAATGCGGAAGGTTAGGCGAATTTTCTTACCTGAGCTAAAACCAAAGTTTTGGCTTTCGATATGCGCTTTTAAACTAAATTTTGGGCGTTCAAATTGCATCGTACTGACATTAACCGAAATAAATCGATGTAACGCAAGATGTCTAATCGCTCCACTCTCATATTGAACCACCAAATAAGTACTTGGACCTTGCTGCACTAATGCAAGGGGTTTAACTTGAGCATCACGTATATTTCCATCATTCTTACGATAGATCATGTTAATGTATTTATTATGATAAAGAGCAATACTTACTTTATTGAATACTTCAGGATCAATCTTTGCGGGTAATAATGGCTGGCTAGTGGGAGCAATCCCAGCTTTATTCAACCACTCAGAGGCTTCCTTTTTCTGATTTTTGCCATAAGCTAAATTATATTCCGCCTGTTTAAAGAAACCGTCCATTGACCGCATAATATTGGTTGGCAAAATACCAGTTAAATATTGCTTTGCCAGCATCAACACTAACGATTGTTGTTCATTTAAAATCGGCATATCTAAGCCTTTCGCATCAGGCTTCCAGCGATAGCTATAGGGCTTATCATTGGTATTGCAATCAATTTCAAACTGCTCACATAACGTATTCAGTGCACGCTGAATACTGCGCAAATCGCGCTCAATGCCTAATGCGAGCAATTTCTCTCGCAATTCTAATGAGCTAATGGAATAGTTTTTCGGAATTAAACGTAATAGTTCGAGATGGAATTTTAGGGAAGATGATTCGGACATAATTGCCTCATAAATAAAAATATTTTCTTTAATCATATAAAAAATCGGGCAATTTTTAAACTGCCCGATTTGTTTCTATTTTTGACCGCACTTTATGCTTTGGCGGTATCAATACGTTCAAATGCTAACACTTTATTTTCTAACTGACGGAGTAATAAAGTAGCAATACCGGTAATAATGAGATAAATACCGCCTGCGATACCATAGATAGTCAGTGCATCATATTCTGTGCCGTAAAGTTGGCGTGCATATCCCATGATATCCATGATCGTAATGGTAGAAGCCAACGCCGTGCCTTTAAATACCAAGATAATTTCATTGGTATAAGATGGGAGCGCACGTTTTAATGCATAGGGAATTAGGATCTTTAACGTCTGCAGACGACTTAAACCTAATGCCGCACAGCTTTCCCATTGACCTTTAGAAATTGCTTTTACTGCCCCGTGGAATAATTGGGTTGAATAAGCGGCACTATTCAAAGCTAAAGCTAATGCTGCACAGAACCATGCGTTGGAGAATAATCCCCATAATGGACTGTCCACCAACCATTGGAATTGACCAGGGCCAGCATAAATTAAGAAAAATTGCACTAAAAGCGGGGTCCCTGTAAATAAAACAAGGAATAAATTGACCGCACTTTTCACCAATTTATTGCCAATAGAAAGCAAGAAGGTTAGTCCCAATGCTAAGAAAAAGGCAATAAACAAAGATACGACTGTAAGCAACAGGCTAGTCGGAATGCCTTGAGCAATCACTGCTAAATACTCTTGAAACATTATTCGACTCCCCGTTCAAATCGAGTGAAACGTAATTCTAATTTGCGAATACCCGCTTGGCTGATCAACGTAATCACTAAATAAATCAACGCAGCAATACCATACCAAGTAAAAGGTTCATGAGTATTTGTATTGATGTACCCAGCCTGACGCATTAAATCATCAACACCAATTAATGACACCAATGCCGTATCTTTTAATAACACGAGCCATTGATTGCTTAAGCCCGGTAAAGCGTGTCGCCATACTTGCGGCATAATCAAATGAATGAAAGTATAAGGTCGGCTTAATCCTAACGCTGCACCTGATTCCCACTGTCCTTTTGGAATAGCTTGGATCGCACCACGTAAGGTTTGTGAAGCATAAGAGGCAAAAATCAAAGACAATGCAAATACACCACAACCAAAGGCGCTGAATTCGATATACTCACCCGTCAGCATTTCTACGACTTGGGTTGAACCAAAATAAATCAGTAGAACCACTAAAATTTCCGGTAAACCACGCAATAAAGCAATCACAACAGAAGCTGGTTTAGCAATAAAGACATATTTATTCGCTTCTAAAGCCGTAAAAATAATACTGAGCAATAAACCGACAATTAACGAGCAAATAGCAAGCCCTAAGGTCATTAGGGCTGCATGTCCAATTAATGTAAGATAATCATAAAACATAGATTATTTTGTCATCCATTTATCATAGATTTTTTGGTATTCACCATTTGCTTTCACGGTTTCTAAACCTTTATTTAAGCTTTCTAGCAATTCTTTGCTTGATTTATTCACCGCGATACCTAAACCATTACCGAAATATTTTTTGTTAGTCACTTTCTCGCCAACAAATTGAATTTCAGGCTCTTTAGAAATCATATCAGACAATACGGCGGTATCACCGAAGATGATATCAATACGACCATTTTTTAAGTCTAAGATCGCATCTTGTAAGCTTGCATAAGATTTTGCATTATATTGCTTGGTTTCTGCTGCGGTATATTGTTGGAATGTTGTTCCGTTTTGAACACCAACCGTTTTTGCTGAAGCTAAATCCGCTTTTCCTTTTAGCGCAACATAACTTGCAGAACTATCATAATATGCATTAGAAAATGCTACTTGTTTTGCACGTGCTTCGGTAATATCAATAGCTGAAATCGCTGCATCAAAACGTTTAGATTTTAAGCTTGGAATCAAGGCATCAAAAGCTTGGCTTTTGAAGTGACAAGTTGCTTGGATTTCCTTACAAATTGCATTCGCAACATCCACATCAAAACCAATGATTTCGCCTTTTTCATTTGTTGTTTCAAATGGTGGATAGCTCGGCTCCATCGCAAAAGTGATTTCTTGTGCATTCGCAGCAAAAGCTGAGCCCATTAACATTGCGCTTAAAAGTAATTTTTTCATGTTGTGTTTCCTTATTCTGAGTGTGAAAGATATTGTTTAAATTGTTCAGTTTTTGGATTATCAAAGCAATCTGCACTGCCCATTTCAATAATCTTACCTTGTTCCATATAGACGACCTTGGTCGCCACTTTTTGTGCCACGTTCACTTCGTGGGTCACAATCACCTGAGTAATACCCGTTTGTTGAAGTTCTTTAATGATATCAACCACTTGAGCTGTAATCTCAGGATCCAGTGCTGCCGTTGGTTCATCAAACAACAACACTTGTGGTTTCATCATTAATGCTCGAGCAATGGCTACACGTTGTTGCTGACCACCTGATAAGTGAAGAGGGAAACGATCGGCATGCTCTTCCAAACGTAAACGTTTTAAAAGTTCTAATGCATCTTTTTTCGCTTCTTCTTCGCTAATGCCTAATACTTTTTGGGGCGCTTCAATCAGGTTTTCAATTACCGTCAAATGCGGCCAAAGATTGTATTGTTGAAATACCATGCCGACATCTTGACGAAGTTGACGAATGGCTTTCGGATTATTATTCGCTTTAGATAAATCAAAATGATTATTCGCAATATGCAATTCGCCAGAGGTTGGTACTTCTAACAAATTTAGCGTACGGATTAACGTACTTTTTCCTGCACCACTTGGTCCAAGTAACACCACGGTATCGCCTTCTTGTGCATCAAGATTAATATCAAACAATGCCTGTGATGAACCATAAAAGAAATTCAAATTTTTAACACTAATCGCCATACTAAGTTTACTGCTATCCTCTCTTGATTCTTAAGAATGAATAAATATTACTTTTTGATGATTAATTATGCAAGCGTTTTTGTAAAAAAATCCCAAAAAACTTTTTGGGATCCTTAAATCATTGAATTTTTAACCGCACTTGTCGCGAATTAGGCCTCTTTCGCCATTTCAAATTCAACTAACATCATTAAAATATGGATCACTTTGATGTGGATTTCTTGAATACGATCTGCATAACCAAAGTGTGGCACACGAATTTCAACATCCGCTAGGCCGGCCATTTTACCGCCATCTTTGCCTGTCATCGCAATCACTTTCATGCCTTTTGCTTTCGCTGCTTCAATCGCATTTAAGATATTTTTAGAATTGCCTGATGTTGATAATCCGAATAAAACATCGCCTTCTTTACCGACGGCTTCAACAAAGCGAGAGAAGACATATTCATAACCAAAGTCATTACTTACACAGCTTAAATGACTCACATCAGAAATCGCAATTGCAGGATAACCAGGACGATTTTCACGATAACGACCAGTTAGTTCTTCTGCAAAGTGCATGGCGTCACAGTGAGAACCACCATTACCGCAAGATAATACTTTCCCGCCATTTTTAAAGCTTTCGGCTAACAATTTAGCTGCTTTTTCAATAAGTTTGATGTTGTTATCATCTGAAACAAACTTATTTAGTACGTCTTGTGCTTCCACAAGCTCAGCTTTAATTTGATCAAAATACATTTTATTCTCCTTAAAAATTAAAATTCGCGATAGCGTTGGCATTGTATAGCGTTCATTTCAAATAATCTAGCGCTCTTTCTTATCTCTCAATTTTTCAGCTTACTTCTCATTATTTTGCGATACGAATCACAGATTCAATTAAAAACGCTGTAAAAAATGACCGCACTGTTTAAACTCAATAAATTTAAAAAGGAAACATCATGAGAGCGATTTACTTATTACTTTGCCTCCTATTCAGCCAAATAACCTGGGCGAATGAGCGTGATTTAATGCTATTAGACACTTATGAAAACCAAGATATTCAAGGTTGGGTAATGTCAGAAAAATTAGATGGGATACGAGGTTATTGGGATGGCAAAACATTATTAAGTCGTCAAGGACTGCCCTTGCCCGCACCGACCTATTTTACCGCTCAATTTCCGCCTTTTGCCATTGATGGTGAGATATTTAGTGAACGTAATCAATTTGAAGAGATTGCCTCTATCACGAAATCCTTTAAAGATGATAATTGGACAAAATTGATACTTTATGTTTTCGATGTGCCTAATGCATCAGGCAATCTCTTTGAACGTCTCAAAACCTTAGAAGATTATTTGAAAGAACACCCTACACCTTATATCAAGATTATTCCGCAAATTCCGATACGAGATAAAACACATTTATTCGAGTATTTGTATGAAGTGGAAGCGAAAAAAGGTGAAGGGATTGTATTACGTAATCCTAATGCGCCTTACGAAAGAAAACGCAGTACACAAATTTTAAAGTTAAAAAACACTTATGATGAAGAATGCACCGTGATAGCACATCACAAAGGGAAAGGACAATTTGAGAATATACTCGGATCGCTCACCTGTGAAAACCATCGTGGAAAATTCAAAATTGGTTCAGGATTTAATCTGAGTGAGCGCGAAAATCCACCACCTATTGGCTCCACAATCACCTATAAATATCGTGGATTAACTAATTCAGGAAAACCTCGTTTTGCCACTTATTGGCGAGAGAAAAAATAAGAGCGGTCAAAAACATCACTATTTTTGACCGCTCTTTATGTTTAATAACTCAATTATAGGTGTTGATTAATAAACGCCGCTAATTGATTTTTTGGTAACGCACCGACTTGTGTTGCAACAAGTTGGCCATTTTTGAAAAGTAGTAAAGTTGGGATACTACGTATACCAAATTGACCTGCCACTAATTGGTTGTCATCTACGTTGATTTTAACGATTTTTGCTTTACCTGCAAATTCAGGTGCAATTTCATCTAAAATTGGCGCAATCATTTTGCAAGGACCACACCAAGGTGCCCAGAAATCCACTAATACAGGGATATCTGATTGCACAACCGCAGTTTCAAAATCTGCATCATTAATATGTAATACTTCGCTCATTTTTGTTTCCTTATTTAATAAGATGCTGACAAATCAACACCTAGCGTTAATTGATGTTATGCATAATAGCACAAGGTATATTGGATTGCACAGATTAGTCTGATTGATAAAAACTAATTATTTAAGTTGTGCAAAGGCCTGTAATAAATCGGCTTTGATGTCTTCCACATCTTCTAAACCAACAGAAAAACGCAATAATGTGTTTGTAATACCACGAGCGACGCGTTCTGCTTCTGGAATATCCATATGAGTTTGAGTTGCAGGATAGGTAATAAAGCTTTCTGTTCCGCCTAAACTTTCTGCAAAGGTAATCAACTTGATTGATTTTAAGAAAGTATTCACCCAATTTTCATCTTTCAAACGGAAAGAAAGCATACCGCCTTTATTTGGATATAATACACTATCAATTTGTGGCTGTTCACGTAAAAATTCTGCAATTTCCTTCGCATTATCTTGATGGCGTTTCATTCGTAATGAAAGGGTTTTCATACCACGCACGGTTAACCAAGAATCGAATGGCGAAAGTACGGCACCTGCACCATTTTGAATATAGGCGATACGATCACAAAGCTCTTGTCCTTTTGCAATAATCAAGCCCACTAAACTATCATTATGACCTGCAATATATTTCGTGCCACTATGGATTACAATATCCGCACCTAAATCTAATGGACGAGATAGCACAGGAGTTAAGAAAGTATTGTCTACAATCATTAACAAGTTGTGTTTTTTCGCTAATTTTGAAATTTCTACCACATCACACTCTTCCATTAATGGATTTGATGGGGTTTCAATAAAAATTGCTTTTGTATTCGGTGTAATCGCAGCTTCAATTTCAGCTAAAGAAGCGGTGTTCACATAAACGGGTTTTACACTGTTGTTATTTTTATAGGCAAAATCTAATAAACGATAAGTCCCACCGTATACATCACTTGACACAATCCATTCATCAGGGCCTTTAAATAGGTTCATCAGCACTTGAATTGCCGCCATGCCGGAGGAAAAGGCAAAACCACGATCACCATTCTCTAATTTTGCTACGGTATCTTCCAAAACACTACGCGTTGGGTTTTTCGTACGCGTATAATCGAACCCGGTGCTTTCACCAATCCCGTGGTGGCCATAAGCCGTTGAAAGATAAATTGGCGTAGAAACTGCACCAGTGCGCTCATCACTGCGATTTCCCGCTTGGGCTAATAATGTATCGATAGAATATTGTTGTGTCATAATTTACCTCTAAAACATGCAAAAATTTGACCGCGCTTTTCTTGATTTAATGGCGAACAAAACGCTCCAATTTTGTCACAAACCCAATCACGATAAAAGTAGAAATTGAAAACTAAGCTAAAATTATATTCTTGTGTCAGATTTTGCTGTAATTTCAACCGAAACGAAGATTTTTTCAACATTTGAATTTTTTTTTCAGATCTTCGATTGACAGAATTTAAAATTTCCGTAAAATTCACCGCACTAACAGCGTATGCGGGAATAGCTCAGTTGGTAGAGCACGACCTTGCCAAGGTCGGGGTCGCGAGTTCGAGCCTCGTTTCCCGCTCCAAACTAACGGCGTGTTAGCAAAGCGGTTATGCACTGGATTGCAAATCCATGTAGCTCGGTTCGACTCCGGGACACGCCTCCATAACCACGCAGTTAGTTAATCACTCGATGCCCGAGTGGTGGAATCGGTAGACACAAGGGATTTAAAATCCCTCGCCTTTCGAGGCGTGCCAGTTCAAGTCTGGCTTCGGGCACCATCTAATTCCAAACCAATAATCAGTACCTAGTCCAATACTTAACTTTAATTTTTAATTATCGTTAGGTGAGGAATTATGGACTTCTCTTCTGTTTCTAAAAAACCTTATATTATTACTGTCGCTTGTACTAAAGGCGGTTCTGCAAAAAGTACAAATGCTGCCAATATTGGGGCGTTCTGCGCTGACCACGGTTTAAGAACTCTTCTTATTGATACTGATACTCAACCAACCTTAAGCTCTTATTATGCTTTAACTGAAGAAGCTCCCGGTGGTATTTATGAGTTTTTAACCCGTCGTGATATTGAACCTTCCCATATCATTTCAAAAACATCCATTCCTAATTTGGATTTAATTCAATCAAATGACCCATCAAACAATGTAAGTCAAACTCTACGTAATGCCCCTGATGGTGCAATTCGATTTAGTCACTTAATTAAAAACATTGATAATTATGATGTTATTGTGGTTGATACTCGAGGTACTAGAGACATTACTGTCGATATGTCTGTCTTAGCAGCTGACATCCTATTCTGCCCTATTCTTCCACACATTCTTTCTGCGAAAGAATTTATCCGTGGAACTATCGGAATGTATCAAGATTTAGAAACCTTTGAATCATTTGGCTTCAAATTACCACCTCTCAAAGCTATCGCAAATTGCGTTGATAATACTAATGACGTGAAATTTGTACTCAATCAATTGCATGTCCTATTTGAAACCAATTTTGATGAAAGCAAAACCTTCCTTGATTTTTCAATCCCTGCGCATGTGGCATATAGAGAAGCTGCAACTTATTCATTGCCAGTTTATCGCCATAGCCAAGCTGAATATCCTGTTATCAAAGAACTGTGTTGCTTGTTACTCCCTCAATTTAAAACACTTTTTGATAAACCAATGAAAAAGGAAGGCTAATATGACTGATAAACTTATTGCTTCTATTGAAGCGGAAAGTGCGGTCATTGGTGCTCTCATTATTGATAATGACAAATTTGATGAGATCGCAACTTTACTGCGCTCTGATGATTTTTATGTCTCAGCTCATAAAGTATTGTTTGAAGGTGTTAGCCATCTATTAACACAAGGAAAACCCGCTGATATTTTAACTTTGGAGCAGTATTTCAAAGATAAAAAACTGATTGATCAGATAGGGGGATTAGCATACTTAGCTGACATTATTCACAATACCCCTTCTGCATCTAATATCACTGCGTATGCTGAGATTATTTCTCGTTATAGCAAACAACGTCGTTTTTTGACTCTGGGCCAGTTTATTGTAACTGAAATGCAATCTTCAAAAGATGAGATTGAATTAACTTCTTTTGAGGAAAGTGTTGATAAGCAATATACCAATATTGTCATCGAACAAGAGACGGATGGTGTTGCTGATCTTAATGCAAGTTTCGAGCGAATCCTTTCTCGCATGGAAACGTCCTCTATTAATGCCGATCCAGTTAGTGGAACACCAACAGGCATTATTGAATTAGATAGAGCAACAACAGGCGGTCAACCAGGAGAACTTATCATTATTGCAGCTCGTCCAGCAATGGGTAAAACAACCTTTGCACAAACGATTGCCGCAAGTACGTTAGATAAATTTCCTGACAGCCCTATCCAATTTTACAGTCAAGAAATGCCAGCTGATCAACTATTAGAACGTTTTATGGCAATGCGCTCTCGCGTCAGCTTGCAATCTATTCGTCAAGCGACTGAGCTTGAAGAGGAAGAATGGACTCGCCTTGCTAATGCAATGGGGACAATTAAAAAAGACTGGAAAGATCGTTTGTTAATTGATGATGAAGCTTCTTTAACACCTCATCGTTTACGCGCCAAAGTACGTAAAAACACTCGTCTATACGGCAAACCTAAAGCGATTTTCATTGATTATATCCAACTAATGAGAACTGGAAATAAAACTGAAAATCGCAATTTAGAACTTGCCGAAATATCCAATGATTTAAAGAAATTAGCCAAAGAAACTGGATGCCCAATTTATGCATTATCTCAACTAAACCGAGGTTTAGAAAATCGAGCTAATAAGCGTCCAATCAATGCCGACTTACGTGACTCCGGCTCTCTTGAACAAGATGCTGATGTCATCATTCATCTTTATAGAGATGAAATCTATAACCCTGACACAGAAGATAAAGGCATTGCGGAAATCATCATTGGTAAACAGCGTAATGGCCCGTTAGCCACAGTAAAAACACTGTTTCAAGGTCAATACAGCATTTTTGAGAATTTAACGACACAGGATAGATATTATGAATAATCCATTTATTGCTAAAAATAAAAAACAACAAAGTCAATTAGACGCGATTGCGAAAGGATTAAATGTTCAACCTATTAATAATCAGTCTGCTGCTTATCAAACAACAACAGCAACACATTATCCTGCGCAATCTAAATACATTACCGTTACGTTAGATAAATTACGCCCTTATGAACACAACCCTCGTAAGACACGTAATCCTAACTTTGAAATGATTAAAGAGTCAATTCGTCGTCGTGGTCTTGATCATAAACCAAATATCACTCAACGACCTGGCGAACCTTTTTATATCATCGCTGACGGTGGGAATACTCGTATTCAAGCATTAAAAGAACTGTTTACAGAGACTCAAGATCAACGTTTTTGGTCTATTGAATGCTTATATAAACCCTGGAAAGGTGAAAGTGCTGATAGTGTAGAAGCGGAATTAGATTTGCTTATTGGTCATTTAATTGAAAATGATACACGTGCAGATTTAACCTTTATTGAGAAAGCGTTGGGAATTCAGCAAGCGAAAGAATACTACGAGAAAAAGTTAGGAAAATCCCTTTCTGCTCGCGAGCTTTCAAGTGAGTTAGAAAAAGATGGGTATATCATTCAATTTTCAATGATTGCGAAGATGGGACGTTGCATTGAGTATCTTTATCCTTATATCCCGGATGTACTTTTTAACGGTTTAGGTAATGCGCCAATTGATAAATTGCTTGCGATTCGTAATAACGCCTTAGCCATTTGGCAAAATTATCAATTTGAATTGGAAGTGTCCTTTGATGAAATTTGGGGACACAGCCTAGCTCGTTGTAATGATGACCAACCGTTTCATATCAAAGTATTCCAAGACCATCTCATTGATGAAATGTCATCCATGTTAGGTGATCGTGTAAGTTATGAAGTCCTTTACCTTGAAATTGATCTCGATGAGCAAAAATTCAAGAAAATGGCGCAAAAACAACACGAAATACAACAAAGCGTACAAGAAAGCATCCAAGATGTTCAAGCGTTTAATACGCCACAGCCACAAGAAACCGCATTAGACACATTATCTCAACCTAGCGTAGTCAATACTCCAAAAATGACTACCCCTGAAAAAAAATCAATACCTGCGCCAGTATTAAAGCAAGCAAGTGTTGAAATTTCTCCTTCATTTGAGAATGAAGCAGATGATAAAACAGAGGATGAAGAGTTTGATGAAACTAATGCTAGTTCAGATGGCCTTTCTTTTGATTTTGCTAAAAATTTAACTCAACAATTTGGTATTACTCCAGGCATGAGCATTCAGGAGCAACGCCAACAACGTGCAGAAGAAAATGGATTAGGCTTTGCTTGCGTAGGCCGTCAACCAGTTGATGATATTTGGAAAATTTATCCTGGTCGTCAGCATAAAGTAGAAGCTTATTCACTAGCACTCGACATTGCGGAAAGTGTTGGATTAACTGACTACATTGAACATGTAGTAAAAGAGCCTGTTGATTACACTTACCGCGTAAAACCATTAGATAAAGATGTGAGCGGTGTAGCACAGATGTGTTATGACTTCTTAAATTTATTACAAACAGATGTGCACCCACAGACATCTTTCACCTTATTACCGGAATATTTACTCAATACTCAAGAAATTGATGATACCACGCTAGTTAAATTATTCCGTTTAATTCGCCTCGTTCGCTATATTCGTTCAGAAGGAGATGCATAATGAGCATGTTCAGCAATTTAAACCAAGTGGTATTGAATGAGATTTTGGTTAATTTACAAGAAGGCAATATCAATGTTTGCCGGAACTATGGTTTCTCAAAACAAGAATTGCAAGAAATTGAAAAACTCAGCACAGAGGAAGTTTATGAACTGGCTAACACCAAAGCTCCCTTTGCCAAAGTTGAAATTAATCACGATGCATTTTGGCGATTAGTGGCTCGAGTACGCATGTCGTCACAAGAACGTCGCCTTATTGATCGCGCATTAATGTTAGGTGCATCCATCCAAATGCTCAATTCCTACTTCGGCTTAACCACTTCAAAAGTATCTGCTCGTCGTAGCCTACTTGGAAAACAAGAACCAATGGGACGTAAGCCAGCTGCAACCGAAGAGGAAGAAAAATTAATTTGGGACTTATGGCAAGAGCATAAAGGTGATGTTCAAACAATTGAATCAACAGAAGGACTAGAGCTGTTAATTTTAATTGCGGAAGAAACCGGTATTAATTTAACTGAAATTTGGAAACTTGTTAGCCGCTGGAATGCAGCTTAAAAAACATAACGCCCAACCTAGTGCGTTACGTTAAGTTGGGCGTTATTCATATCGTTAGTAAGGAACTTGGGAAAGTTCATTGGCTATTGTAAAGATGTTTAAGCACATTGCAACAATAAAAATGAAATATTCTCAGAGAGAATTAAATTATGGAAACAAAATTACAAGAGCATGGGTTGCTCTTTTTTGGCAACCAGCATGAAACAGTTCCAACCCGTTTGCTATTTGATCCTTATTTAACATCAAGAGCAAAATTGGCATGGCAACTTATAAAATACAAAGCAAGAGAATTTCAATCAGGCATGTTCCCATCATACGAAGTGCTTGCAAAATTACTTTCAGATAAACCTTATGATGAAGCAGAACTCTCGCGTAAGCTAGTTAGCCAAACGTTGTTATTACTTAGATTAACTCGTTGGCTAACACTTTGTGAAACTGTACGTAATGAGCAAGGTCAAGTATTGGGTAATTTTTACATCCTTCATGATGAACCTATGCCAATCATTGATACGATTCAATTAAACCATGATTACATCGCACTCCTTGAAAAATCCATTCAGCATCGAGATAACTTTGTGCGAGGTGTAGCAAACCATATTGTAGAAAACCTGCTCTCAGATAATACTCAGTGGCATTATATTTCTCACATTGACTGGATGCGAGCTCGCCTTCAAGACTATCAAAAACGTCCAAAAATGGATATTTCAGAGCAAGAAGAATCAACATTTATTCAAGAAAACTTACTAAGTTCCAATAAGGAACTCAGTGAAAAAACAGGGGAACTCAGTAAAAATCACCTTAGTTCCAAAATGGAACTCAGTAAAATCAAGCAGAGTTCCAAAAAGGAACTCAGTACCCAAAATGATGATAAGTCATTGATTTCAGGCTTAGTTCCAAAAGGGAACTCAGGTTTTTCACAGTACAGTACAGGTACTAGTATTTATATAAATACGTACTGTACTGGTAATGCGGATGAAATTGACTGGCCGACTAATATTCAGTTTTCATCATTGGAAAAAACAGCAATTATGCAAGCAATGCGTGGACTTGATTTAGGAATCTGTAAAGCGATTTTATTTGAGCTAGAACAGCGTGTGGCAAAAGGTGAAGTGAAAAAACCACAAGGCTATGTAGTGACATTAATCCAACGTGCACACCGTGGTGAATTTAAACCATATTTGTATGAACAATTTTTGGCTACACAAGCGCAATCATTATCATCAAAAAATCGGTTATCACAACATGATGAAACTAGCTTAGTTAATAATGTGAAAGCCGATAGCACAATAAAACCAATGCGAGTGCAATCTGAAGAAGAGCGAAAAGCGAGAGCTGATCGCATTCGACAATTTAAGGCTTCAATTTGCAATTGAATAAGCTGTATAAAAAGTGAATAGTGTAGAAGGGTTCTACAAAGTACAAAATTTAACCACTGTAAAGGGACTTTACAAAGTACAAATTTTAACCAGTGTGCGGGGACTGCACAGTGAACAAAAATTAACCACTGTGCTAGGGTTGCACAGTGAACAAAAATTAACCACTGTGCTAGGGTTGCACAGTGAACAAAAATTAACCACTGTGCTAGGGTTGCACAGTGAACAAAAATTAACCACTGTCCAGGGGCTGGACAAAGTACAAATTTTAACCAAATGATAAAAGGTGACATAACATGACAACAACATACAACCAACAGCTTGGGCCGTTACGCAGTGAGATTACATTTACGCTTCATACTCAGTATGCAACACGTCTTTGGAATGGTCGTGACTTAGTTAAAAATGAAGCCGGGGAAGTCGTTACATCATCAATTCTCAGTATTCCTAATGCTCTATCTCTATTGAGTCAAATTCAGCAAGCTGCCGAACAAGATGATCCTTATGCTGATGATTATCTTCTTCGTTTTGAACAAAAAGTATTAGGGTTTCGTAAAGAAATGCAAGATATGACCTGGAGAATGGTTAATCTCTACAGTGAGAAAATTCCTGAAAACTTTCAAATTGAGCGTTGTGCCAATATTGCTCCGATTCAATACCCTATTTTTGTGAATACTCAGCTGGGTTATCAATTATTGTATCTTTTGGCTGACTTTGATTCGTTAGCTCGTACAGTGATGACCGCTTCACATATTGCATTACTTACAAAAGATGATGCGTATGATTGGTTAGAATCCGGAGCTAAATTAATTCGTCGTGCATTTGGTGTGCTTGAGAATTACAGAAATTCCGGTATTACACGCCAAGATGCGCTTGAAAATAACGCTCGCTATCAAGCTGCTGTAAAACGTATGAAATATACCTTAACGCCTGACGTGCTTTCCGGTACAACACGTGCAACATTTGCTCCAACAATTAAAAAATCATCACTTGCTGAATCAGATGATAATGGCTCTGTTGAAGTCCAAATTACAGCAAATAAAACTGAATAATGGAGATTGGGATTATGGATAACGTGCTCATTCCTTCTGATATGTATAAACAATTAGGACGCACAACCCCACTTAATGACTCGCTGAAACAGTTATTCAGTGAGTTAGACTCAGTGCAACAGTATGAATTACTAGCTGAATCCCTTGCTACAGTCCGTGAAGCTTTAATGTTGCAGCAGAATGAAATGTTGCAGAACGTTCGTAAAAGTGAACTTAGTGTATTACCTATTCACATGATCCGAGATAAAGCTTCATCATCCGGTGGGACGTTTTTACGCTGGCGCAGTTTTCAAGCCTCTAAGACTGGTGATGCTGTGTTAAATCCGGTATTTAATAATCCTCAGTTATCTTCAGACTTACGACAAAAACTTGTCTCAGCTGAGAAAGAACGCATTTTGATTAATCTGCAGGTCTCCGTACTAAATTTTATGATGAGACAGGTATCAAGTGCGGTAGATAAAATTAAAGAGATAGAAGATCATTTATAACATTCACATTTGTGAACGTTGGATCTTCTAGTTTGTAATCGGCTAATTTATATAGTTTGTGATCGGCTCACTAAAAGGCCTTTTAAAGGTAAGGGGACAAGCCCCTTACCTTAACGAAAAAAAGCCTTTGCCTTTCGTGGTTGTGTTAAAAAATCTCTGTGTTTTTTACTGAATTTACCCTTAAGGATTAGATGTAAAAAATGCACAATCTTGACAGTTAATTTTGTGATTTAGGAGAAATCAATATGGCTGGAATTAATAAAGTAATTATCGTGGGACATTTAGGTAATGATCCTGAAATGCGAAGCATGCCGAATGGTGAAGCAGTTGCAAATATCAGTGTAGCAACTAGCGAAGCTTGGACGGATAAAAACACCGGTGAACGTCGTGAAGTGACTGAATGGCATCGAATCGTTTTTTATCGCAAATTAGCTGAAATTTGCGGCCAATATCTCAAGAAAGGAGCGCAAGTTTATATTGAAGGACGCTTGCGTACTCGTAAATGGCAAGATCAAAACGGGCAAGATCGTTATACCACGGAAATCCAAGGTGATGTAATGCAAATGTTAGGTACTCGCCCTCAAAGTGCAGATGGTGCAAATAATTCTCAGCCAATGCCACAACAAGATGCATCGGCAAATGCTTTTGATGATTCAATACCATTCTGAACTCAATATAATTAAGGTTAATCGTGATGAAAAAAATAATTTTTGTTTTATCTGCCGTCGCTGCTTTAAGTGGTTGTGCTGAATTAAACTCATTGAATGATGCGGTTGGTAATGTTGCAGGTCAACTCAGCAGTGTTCTTGGCGGGGGGAATAGTTCCTCTAGTTCTTCCGGTGTGGCTTACACTCAAAGTTCTCGTTCTCATCGCTATAACGTAGAGGATTCAATTACATCATCTAAAAATATTGACTCTCTTTACGTAAAAATTAAACGTAATTTAAAATTCAAAACACGGGAGGAAGCATTAAGTGGATTATCCGGGTATGAGCGTCAACGTTACGAATCGCTTTTAGATGAAGAAGGACATGCTCATGAAGCGACTCCTGGGGTCTATTATCACATGGCAAATAGCTATGTTGGCGGTCGAAAAATTGACATAACGCTTGCAAAAGAGGATGGCAAGGTTAGAATTTCCTGGATTGCATCCTCAAATGAATCTGATTTTGCTCAATTTGTTAAATCAGAAGTGATAAAAGCAATTAAATAATACGACAACATAAACATAGTGTAGGTAATCAATACCTCATTCTCCTTTGCCCCAACCTTAGTGGGGCTTTTTTTATTTCAGGTGTTTTTAAATTTCGATACCGATAATAATGATTATTTTGTATGATAGATAACGAAACAAATTTGTTTTTTGAGATCCATCCAAACTTTTCCTTTTCCTCATATTGTTTAATATCTCAAACGTTTACCCCTTGGCTACAAGGGGTATTTTTCTCCTGTAATTGCAAAAAATAAATTAAGTGGCTCAAAATGAAGTGAAGATAATGGGCTTGCATACTTTGACAGAATTTTAGCTTTCTCTTTATGGTTTCTAACCAAAATAGGAAACTCCTTTACACCATTTGCAAGCAACCAAAGCGTTCTTGTCATACCATCATTAAGACTACAGCTTATTTCTCCATCTTTAATATGAACATTTACATCTGCAAGTGGAACTGGAGAATCCATACTTTTAGCAAATCCGTTTTCAGCATGATGAAACTTATAATCTTTTCTCCATGTTGACTCATCGCCCGCACATGTATTTTTATCTACCTCATACGGTGATCGCTGCCATAAAGAAAGAAACTTTTGAGCATCTACGATGACAATCATGTTCTCTTGATTAGCCATATTTTCAATATGCTGTGGATAACGCATATACACGACTTTCTGCTCTCTCGTTTTCATTCTAAAAATAATATATCTATCTCGACCTGAATATCTAAGCGTATCAACCATCACTCCAATTGATGAAGGGGTCAGTTTTATCATGATTTACTCCTCAGTTTAAAAAGAATTCCTAATTGTGGTTTATCTTATTACATCGAAAATATCTCTCAAATATCAATGAGAGAAAACATCATGAAATTATTTTTATGTGAAAAACCATCACAAGGCAATGATATTGCAAAAGTATTAGGTGCGACAAAGCGTGGTGAGGGTTGTTTATCAACACCTGACGGTCAGCTTACAGTTACCTGGGGAATTGGTCATCTAGTAGAGCAATTTAATCCTGAAGAATATGATCCTGCCTTTAAAAAGTGGGCATTTGAGACCTTGCCAATTATCCCGGGTAAATGGGGGCTTTCACCTAAAAAAGAAACAAAAAAACAGTTCAATGTCGTCATGAAACTTATCAAACAAGCTAAACTTGTTGTCATTGCAACCGATATTGATAGAGAGGGCGAAACTATAGCAAGAGAATTGCTGGATTTGGCAGGATTTCGAGGGCAAATAAAACGCCTTTGGTTGTCTGCACTAGATGATACCAGTATTCGCAAAGCCTTGGGCGCACTTAAAAATAATGAGGAGACACTACCTCTTTACTATGCGGGACTTGCACGTAGTCGAGCTGATTGGCTTATTGGTATGAATTTCTCTCGTCTCTATACCTTATTAGCGCAACAACAAGGGTATCAAGGGAAACCTTTAAGTGTTGGTCGGGTACAAACTCCAACATTAAGCTTGGTTGTTAATCGTGACCGTGAGATAAAAAACTTCATTCCTAAGCAACATTTTGCTTTGCAAGTAATGCTTTCTGATGGAAATCAGCATTTTGCTACGCAATATGTTATTCCGGAGCAATATTGTGATCCTGATGGACTTTGTTTGTCTGCCCAAGTTATACAAGCAGCAAATCAGCAAATTCGCCAATTTGGCCAAGCGAAAGTGGAATCAGTTGAAACTAAACGTGAAAGACAAAATGCCCCACTTTGCTTTGCATTAAGTGACTTACAATCAGAAGCTAACCGCCTTTATGGACTGGGTGCGCAAAGAGTATTGGATATAGCTCAATCACTTTATGAGACTCACAAAGCGACAACCTATCCTAGAACAGATTGTGGTTATTTACCGGAGTCTCAGTTTGCAGAAGCGCCTCAAATTATCCAATGTTTGTTGCAATCCGATAATCGATTACACCCCCTTGCAGGTATGTTAAACCTTAATCAAAAATCACGAGTTTGGAATGATAAAAAAATTACTGCTCACCATGGCATTATTCCGACTATGATTAAAGCTGATATTAGCAAAATGTCTGATGAAGAATTAAAGCTCTATGATCTCATACGTCGTCGTTATTTAGCTCAATTCTTACCTGTTTCTGAAACAGATAAGACACAAATTATTTTGAAGTGCGGTCAACATATATTAAGTGCACGTGGGAATGTGCTTATTGCTCCAGGTTGGAAAATTCTATTTGGCAAATCACTTGATGAAGATGATGACGCACCTCAAGCCTTGCCGACGTTAAAGCAAGGACAAATCTGTCAGATTTCTGATTCAGAAATAAAAACCTTACAAACATCACCACCTAATCACTTCACGGAAGGTACATTGCTCACCGCAATGAAAAATGCAGCTCGCTTTGTAACTGATGAGCGTTTAAAACAACGCTTACGAGAAACTGAAGGGCTTGGAACAGAAGCTACTCGGGCGGGAACGATTCAAGGTTTGATTGATAAAGGTTTCTTGAAAAAGAAAGGTAAATCACTATTAGCGACAGATGAAGCAATGACGCTAATTGATAATTTACCTCAGATGTTAAAAGATCCGGGTTTAACCGCACTTTGGGAGCAAGCGCTCAATCAAATTGCTGAAAGAACGCTTTCGCTAGAAGTGTTTATGCAAAAACAAGAAGTCTTTGTGCGGCATTTGATGGCTGATTGCCTTAAAAAGGGAATGAGTTTGGGGAATATTGAAATTCGTAAATGCCCTAAGTGCGGTGCACCAATGATTAAAAGAAATGGTAAAAATGGGGCTTTTTTTGGGTGTTCTGCTTATCCAAATTGCCAACATATTGAAAATATTGATAGCAAGAAGAATACTAAAAGTACAAAAAATTTAAAGAAAAAGTCGAGTAAAAGTGTGAGTGAGCAAATTTCATCTTTACGAAGCTTATTGAACTAGGATTTAAGCGCCTGTGAATGGCGAGCCCTCAAAAATAGTGCTATACTAAAGCCTTCGTAAGACCGTTCGTGAATTGTCGGTTATCAATTCACACTAGCCAAAAATGATTCCAGCACGCTGAAAGGAATTTCTCACATTGATTAACGCTCCTTGTGAGGTGTGCCACCTAGTTAATCAGAGTAATGATGGAGTAACGCCCCAATTTACTCTCGACTTTTCAAATCGCTGGCCATTGCGGATTTTTAAAGTGTATTGCAAAGTGCATTTTGAAAATTCGCAATGGCTTGCTACTTTTTCCTTACCGGAGCCCACCGGTGAAACAATGGGTGCCCTTTGTGTCAATTTGATGCCACAGATATAACCGATTGATGGCCACAAAGTAATCGGATAAGGCGAGCCGTAAAAATCCGTATATGGTAACGAACGTATCAGTATTTTTATGAATCAAATTAGTTTGGCCTACTTAATTTTTATTTAATCAATCTATAGTCAAAACTATAAGGTCATTCAGGAAACTGGGTGACCTTTTCTTTTGACTAAAATATCTCCAAATAGAATTTTTAATTTTTTATACATTTAAGGTTTGCTTTAGATTTTAATAACAACAGTTTTTAAGGTGCTGTGAAAACAGCCTTTAAGAAGTTGCACGATTCTTGAGAAGCAACGCCTTGCCTTAGCGCAAGTAGAATCATAGCCAAAATTTTTTCCAGCACACTGAAAGGAGAATCTACGAATAATTCGTAGGTGTGCCACCTTAAACTACCCTTAACCTAAAATAAGATTACTTATTCTAGTTTAATCACAATTTAACCCTTGGCGGGAAACATTTTTCCCGTGTTGGGTAAGGATGTTTCTCCGCTTTTTTACTACTTAGGAGAAACATTATGTCTACTCAAAACGCACAACCAAAATATTTCAATCTTCATACTTCTGGCATTGGTTATTTAAGCGATATTCGCGAAATCAAGCCGAAAAAAGGAGATGCATTTTGGGCTTGTCGAATTGCTGCTCTTACAGGTTCTTCCGATTCTCCGGAATATCGTTTTTTTGATATGAACGTATCCGGTGAAGAAACTGTAAATTTAATCAAACGCTGTCAAGAAGCTGTTGAAGCTAAGAAAAAAGTCTTGGTTTCCTTTGTAATGAGTGATTTGTGGTATGACACATTCACTTATTCAAAAGATAGCGAATATCACAAAAAAGGTGATACTGGCGTGTCGATTAAAGGACGACTCTATCGTATTAACTTTATTAAAGTTGATGGTGAGTTGAAATATCAAGCAAAACGCCAAGATGAGCAAGGGAATGACTAACCTATAAACTGATGAAAGCCAACAACAAAATTTGTTGGCTTTTTCTTTACCCTGAAGGGGAAACTCCCCTTATGGGTGGTTTCTCCTTTTTTATTTCTATTTGAGGAGAAACCTATGAATACTTACGCTAAATTTTGCCCTAATGTTTTTGTTGCTAAATGTCCGGATGCTCACCAAAAAGGTGACGTTATCATCTTAACCAGTAAATACGGTAAAGAGACTGAAGTGGAGATTCATAATCTCGTAAAAACCTCTGAGGATGCGTATTTTTATTCCTTCACCCGGTGTGATGGAGTGAATAGTCAAGTTCGTGCAGAACAAAAAGCTGAGCGTTATCAAAACGCAGCTAATAATGCATTAAAACGCAGTGAACAATATTGTGAAGCTGCTAATGAAGGCCGTGAATTTCTTAGCTTGGGAGAACCAATTAAAATTGGTCATCATAGCGAAAAACGCCATAGAGCCTTGATTGAACGTAATGCAAGACGCATGGATAAGTCTATTGAAGAAATGCGTAAAGCAGAAAGTTATGACGGTAAAATCGCTTATTGGGAACAGATGGCAGGGAAAATTGATTTATCCATGCCGGAAAGTCTTGAGTTCTTCAAGTTTGAATTGGAAAAAGCCAAAGAAAAACACCAAGAGCTTAAAGATAAACCTGAATTGCGAACACATGCTTTTTCTCTCACTTATGCTAAAAAAGCAGTCAATGAGCTTGAGAAAAAAGTAAAATTAGCCGAATTACTTTGGGCGTAAATTTAACTTTTGAAAACATAAATTGGAGAAATATATGTTTTACTATGTAAATAGTGGATTAGAGCTAATTACTTTAACAACGCAAGAGTTTATAAGTGAGTTTCTAGGAAAGGCAACTACCCCTAAAGGGATTGAGCCAAATCATTTCTATGATCCTCAAACCAAGCTAGTTTATGCATGGTACTCTGGCAAATGTGTAGCAACTTCTGAGTACCAATATACACCTCAAGAAGCAGAAGCTTTACTTGTTGAATTGGCATTGGAAAATGCTAGTAATAATGGGGATGGATCAATTATGTTCCAACCTTCGCCAACAAAAGAAGCACTAATTGCTGATATGAGTAATTATTTGGAATATTGTATAGATGATGAATCTGAGCACGATTTAGAATTTGCAGCAAAAATTAAACAGATTATCGACAGTTTAAAAACTTCTGATTAATAACATTAACTTTAATGTGCGATAAGCATTCTTTTCGCACCTTACCCATAGGGGATATATCCCTTATGGGCGATATTCCCTATTTTAGAAGGAATATCGAATGTTTAAATTAAACGAGCAACAACAAGCTATTTTAGAACAGGCACAGGTTATTTTAACTAAAGTGATGGAAGAAAAGCCCTTTTACCAAGGTGCACAGGAATTTACTGAGCCATCAATAGCTAAACTCTATTTTCAAACCATTATAGGTAATGAGGAAAGAGAAAATTTCGTGGTACTTTTCTTGGATAGAATCCACAGATTGATTAAATCTGAGGTGATGTTTCAAGGATCTGTTTCAGAAACTTCTGTGTCAATTCGGGAGATTATTCGACAAGCATTAAAGCTAAATGCATCAGCAATTATCATTGGGCACAATCATCCAACTGGAAATGTTGAGCCTAGTGATGCTGATAAATATATAACCAAGAGATTAAAGGAAGCTTGTGAATTAATGGATATTAAATTACTTGATCACTTTATCGTTTCTGGTTCAGCATCTTTTTGCTTTACTGATAATCATCTTATTTAGCTAACAACCTTTCACCCATTGGGGGATAACACCCTCAATGGCAGTGTTATCCCCTTTACTTTTTACATTTTAAAAATTTAGGAGAAACACTTATGTGTAAGGAAAATCGTATTTTAGAACTTGGAAAAATCTTCGTCTCTCGTCGTATCTTAGCGGAATTAACTACCGAAAAGATCAATGAGGTCATCTCGTGGCATCAAAATGGCTGCATTATCATGCTGGGGAATAAAGATTGGATTGAAAAACCGCCACATCCGCTTTCAGAAATTGTTATGAATTTCTATCAAGCAGATAATGGTAAAGACACCATTCAACTCTCTACTTCAGTAGATGATGACGGGAATCGAACAACTAAGATTTCTTTTTCTGATGAAAGTGAAGATGAGCAAAGAGGACACTTTGATTGGGATATATATCAATCAAAAAGAACACCACTTAAGTTAGGGGATGTTTCGTGTACTATCTGCGCTAAACAGTTATTGGGAATGCCAACCATTCATCGCTTAATTGAAAAACAATTAGGTTATGATTGGGGTGCTACCTGCGTTGAAGATTGGATTGAAAACGATCATGCCGTAGAGAAGGATAAACGCATTGTGAGCCAGCATTTTATTGATGGCGAAAGTGTTTTTGTCATCACTGAAGCAGATCGTAGTTCTACAACGATTATGCTCGGATATGAATATTAATCTATTTACCTTGAAAGCCTATCTACTTTATGTAGATAGGCTTTTCCTTTTTAGGATATGATAAATAAAACTCTTTTTAACAGTATAACGATGCCTTATTTAACTTCTTCACAAACTGAATGCCTAAAATGGTTAGCTCTTATCACGATGATTATCGATCACATTGGTGTGGCTTTTTCAAATGCTTACCCAGCCCTATCCTGGTGTCGGGTGATAGGTCGATTTTCCTACGTGGCGTTTGGATTTATCATCGCGCTTAATTTATCTCGAGATAAAGTAAACTTTAAAAGTTATTTCACTTGGATGATAGCAACCGCATTTTTATCTGAAATCAGTTTTACGCTTTTCGAGCCTAATTATGACCGTTTAAATGTCCTATTTCAGTTTTTGTCTGTAATCGGGGTAATATGGGTATATAAAAACCGTCAAGACTTAAATAGCTGGGTCATGTTTTTTGGATTGGGCTTTTTTATTATTCTTTCCGCACTCTCTGATTATGGTTTACCTGGGCTTTTATATTGCATTGGTTGTTACCTATTCTTGCAAACAAAAGATACTCAATTTCGTCTTATTACGATGCTAACCTGTGTATTGCTCGCACTTTTCGTCAATCACAGTTTTATTGATAATTTCGGGGAAACTATTGTTGAAACAATCAGTGTTGTTACTGTTGTGGTCGGTACAATGATATTTATTCTTCACCCTAAAGGCCTTCGTCAATGTAATATCTCAATCTCTCGAATGCCTAAGCTTTTCTTTTATCTTTTTTACCCGGTGCACTTAACAATTATTATTGGCATTAAATATATTTTTCTCAGCTAATTTTTCTATCTTTACTTCAAGAAGAATAAATTATTCAAATTCAGGTGAGAGTTATCCATATTAAGGCATTATTTAAATACCTTAATTGGAGCCTCATCATGAAAAAATTTCTATTAACCACTTTTGCATTGGTTGTGCTTTCAGGTTGTGCACATAAACAACAAACAGCCGATGAGCAACAAGCACTAGAAAATCCAAATATTCAACAAGGTCAGCATCAAGTTTTACAACCGGAAGATCGAATTGTTCGTCCGGATATTTACACAGACTATCAGCCTGAACGTACAGAAGTGTTACGTGAAGGTCGATACACTTTAATTAATTTCTCTCCAGAAGAAGGTCAAAAATACCTTCTAGACCAAAGTGTCACTGTCAACATGTTAGGTAAAAAGAAACGAGCCTTAACGGCAACCGTTGAGCAGGGATTACGCACGACGTTAAAAGATACAGGCCTTTCACTTTGTCATGGTTTTGGTCAGAATGAACCAACACTTTCTACGCTTTATTCCCGTCCATTACCAAAAGTACATTATCAATTTGGCCCGATGGCTTTACGTGATGCCCTTCAAATGTTAGCAGGGCCGGCTTATGAAATTACTATCAATGACGTTTCTCGTACCGTTTGTTTTAAATTACGCCCAGCTGTACCGGAACGTGCTACAGGGGAAAAGCCGAAAGTAGAAACCACAACAACGACAACAACTACAACAGAAATCATCGAGGAATAAGCAATGAATCATGTCAAAAAAATATCCTATGTGGCGATGATATTAGGGATGTTTTCTACTGCTGTATTTGCTGAAGTCACTGCGGCTAATACACTTGCTACTCAATCCCTCAATCAACAAAACTTGGTGACAAATAAATTAAATCAACAAGAGTTATTAGCTAAGTCTCAAGAGTGGGGTTTAACTGAGCAAGAATGGCAACGCTACCAAGAGCTTAATCAAGGTGCTCGTGGTATATGGTCGCCAGGTCTTGACCCTTTAACCTCGCTTGGTGTGGAGTCTCGAAATGAGCAGGAAAGAGAGCGTTATGCTCGACTACTGGCAAAAAAAATGCACGACCGCATGGAGAGAGAGCTGCAGTTCCAACGCACTTATGATCGCGTATTTGCTGAAATGTATCCAAATGAGCAACCATTTAAGGTTGAACCTCATATTTCAGAGCGGTTTGGACGGGTGATTTATTTTACTCGCCTAGAAAATTGTGACAAATGTGAAGCGAATGCTGATCGTGTACTGCAATATGTGAATGATAAAACGCCTATAGATATTTATTTTGTTGGCGTGAATAATAATGAGCAAATCTATAATTGGGCGAAAAAACATAACATCGACCCAAATAAAGTGAATAGAAAATTAATTACCCTTAATCATGATAATGGAGCCTGGTTACAGTATGCAGATGGCAAAATGCCTGCTGCATTCCAAATTCAACAGGATGGGCAATGGCAACAAATCGTCTATTAAAAATCGTATTTAGCTTAATCGGTCTTGGCGTTGCGACTCACTCCGTTGCATTTAATGGCTTTGGAACTGATATTGATGGCTATATTAAAGATGCATCTAATCGCTACCAGGTCGATGAAGCGATGCTACGTGGGTTAGTAAAAATTGAAGATGGGTGGTATGGAAATGTTTCCCCAACCGGGGCAACCGGTGTGGGGCAATTTACCCGGGGCACCTGGAATTGGCTTGCAACAACTGATGAGGGGCGAGCCTTAGGTATGACTCAAATCACTCGTTACAATCGTGATACACCTTTCGACCCTAGAAAAAACAATCAACTTAACACTCTAGCAACCGCACTTTTAGCTAGATGGCATATTAATCAGTTTTTTGAGCGAGGCATAAAACCATCCCATGAAAATTTATATCTTGCTCATAATATCGGTATAGATGGTTTACATCGAGCGCTACAAGGTAGAGCAACACGTGAAGATATTCTAAATATGAAGCGTAACGGGATGAAAAAAGGAATGTCGGTACAAGGCTTTCTTGTTTATCAAAGTGAGCGTTTTAATGTCAGTAAACAAATAGCTAACTTCCAGCGCCCTTCAGTATCACCACGTTATCAAATTGAGAATAAACCATTACCAGCCAATTTACATTGGGTTTCTCCAACAGAAACCGCTATGCGTTGGGTTGAGCCAGCGTCAAATCAAACAAATCAACAAGCTATTCGTTGGCAAAATCCAACCAATTAATACGAGAACAGAATTATGCAGTATAAATCCTTTTTCCTCTCTTTGGTCTGCTTAGGAGCAGTAGTTCAGGCGCAAGCTGAATTAAAAGTTATTGGTGATTTTGGCGGAGAAAGTGCAGTCCGTTTTTATGAAGCATTACAACCGGATGAATCAATGGTTCAAGCCTACCCTAATAGCGTTCCTTCAACATTGACCGAAGCGGATATTTTACCTGTTATCTCACATAGAATGACACCGGGCCAAATACAACCAGTCAGAATGAATCTTCCTGGAATGTTGCCTATTTTTCTTATTGGAACAGATAACTTATCTAAAAATTGGCTACACGCTAATTATAATTACCTTAAAAAAATTGGTGCAATGGGACTTGTAGTAAGCGTTAAAACAACAAACGAATTAAGCGAGTTACGCCAATTAGCACCGGATTTAACCTTAATGCCAACGCCAGGGGATGACTTAGCTTCAAGATTAAATCTTGCTCACTACCCTGCTTTATTGACTTCAGAAGGATTGTCGCAATGAGTCAAAAACATGTATTAGAAGGTTTACTTAGACCGCCTGTTGAATTTTTTCCAGCTGCCGTCCATGGTACTTGTGCTTTGGTTTGTTGCGGTGCGCCTTGGTCGCTCGCATTAAATCCTCTTATTGGATATGGATTAGGGGCCGCTTTCGCAGGTATGGGGGTTATGCGTTTTCGTCAAGGCATGGAAATTGTACGCTATCACCGAAATTTACGCAGACTCCCTCACTATGCTTTGACCAGTCGTCAAATTCCAGTAAGTAAAAAAGCCTTGTTCTTAGGACGAGGCTTTGAATGGGAACCAAAGCATACGCAACGTCTTTATGACTGTTTCTCTGCAAATGGGCAAATTTATTGGAAAAATGGGAAGTGGTTTAAAGCCGCTCGTGATTATGAAAAAGTGCATGATAATTGGTTATCTAGACTCACTTCAATGGACTCTCCATTAAATCCAGTCAGACCGCTACCGCCAGTTGGCGGCATTCCAGTGATGCATGGTGTGGAGCCGAATGAACGCGATATTATGCTTCCGTTAGGCGACCGTGGCGGTCATACCTTAGTATTTGGTACAACTGGCGTAGGGAAAACGCGTTTTGCTGAAGTGCTTGTTACACAAGATATACATCGAGGTAAAACACCTGAAGAGCGTGAAGTGGTTGTCTTTTTTGATCCGAAAGGCGACCCGGATATGTTAAAACGAATGTATGCAGAAGCAAAACGTGCGGGGCGTGAAAATGAATTTTATGTATTCCATTTAGGGCATCCGGAAATTTCTGCTCGATATAACCCAGTTGGTCGCTTCGGTCGAATTTCTGAAGTGGCAGGACGTATTTCTGGGCAATTAAGTGGTGCGGGAAATAGTGCAGCATTTAAAGAGTTTGCGTGGCGTTTTGTGAATATTGTCTCCCGTGCATTGGTTGAAATGGGAAAACGCCCGGACTATGTGCAAATCTCGCGTTTTGTGCAAAATATTGATGCACTTTTCTTAGATTACGCCAAACTTCATTTTGATGCCGTAGATAAGAAAATATGGCCAACGTTGGCTTCGGTTGCGGCTAACTTAGATGTAAAAAATTTACCGTTCTCGATGAAAGATAGACCGCTGATTGCTGTTATTAACCAATATATTTTAGAGAATAAGATTTTTGACCCGGTACTTGAAGGGTTATCAAGTGCGGTACGTTACGATAAAACCTATTTTGATAAAATTGTGGCATCGCTTTTACCGTTACTTGAAAAACTCACTACAGGTAAAACTGCAGAGCTTCTCTCGCCTGATTACACTGATATTCATGATGAGCGCCCTATCTTTGATTGGGAATCTATTATTCGTAAAAGAGGGATTGTTTACGTTGGATTAGATGCATTATCCGATGCGACCGTAGCTGCAGCTGTGGGTAATAGTATGTTTGCTGATTTGGTATCAATGGCTGGTCATATTTATAAATTTGGCGTAGATGAGGGGTTGCCAGATGCATTTAAAACTAAAAGCAAACCGCCTAAAATCAACCTTCATTGCGATGAGTTCAATGAATTGATGGGGGATGAATTTATCCCGCTGATCAATAAAGGTCGTGGTGCGGGAATGCAGGTAACAGCCTATACTCAAACACTTTCAGATATTGAAGCTCGTATTGGAAGTAAGGCAAAAACGGGACAAACAACAGGTAACTTCAATACACTTTTAATGTTCCGGGTAAAAGAGCCGGCCACTGCAGAGTTTTTAACGCGTCAGCTCAACGATGTCACAATTTATCAAAGCATGGTGACATCAAGTACGACAGATAACAGCAATCCGGATGATGGCAAGGCGTTTACTTCTAATACTGGTGAACGTATTTCTGAAAAAATGGTGCCAATGCTATCGCCAGCACATATTACAAATTTACCAAAAGGACAGGCATTTGCTCTTCTTGAAGGGAGTACGCTTTATAAATTAAGAATGCCTTTACCTGCGGTTGATAAAGATGATGTGATGCCGGAATCACTTCAAGAATTGACGGCTTATATGCGCAAAAACTACCATATTTCTCCAAATTGGTGGCAATCTGCATTTTCTGATTATGCGCCAAGTCAAGATATAGCAACCGCTTTTCAGTCAATGTCATTAAATCGAGCGCCTTCACACGCAGGAGAAGAAATGCTTTTCGGGGATGTTGAAGCTCCAGTTGCTGAAGATATGGAAGATGAAGATATTGATCAGAATGATGATACAGATGAGGATGATTTTGATGACACAGATAATTAATCAGCCGGATATGAACTTGCTTGATATTCCGGATATGAGCGTAGATTTCAATTCAGTCACTAGCTGTTCTTGTGGGCTGGAAAACGCTGATGAATTACTTAATTACTTTTTACCTTATTTGGAAGATTGGAATAATCAGCGTTATACCACACATGAATTTGCGAAAAAGTATGCAAATAAAGGCATCTCACTTTGGACGGCTAATGATGTAAAAAAATCTGAAAATGGCATCCAGGCAATTCAAATTTTTTTAGACGGTGAAGTAAAAGGTTATCTTTTCTTTCACTGTAAATTATCTCCAGCGGGAACATTACAGTAATGGCAGAACAACAAGTCAAAAAAAAGAAAAAGGGTCTTTTTTACTACATTAATGCGGTATTAGCCGCCTTATTGGGTTCCCTGATTTTGAGCATTATTCTTGAATGGTTAGGTATTGCATTTTTATGGCCTGAAGAAGGTCATTTACACAGTCAAAAAATGATGCTAACTGAGCTTGGATGGCTTTCTGATAGTCTAACGAGAGGTCTTTTCTATCATTCTCCAAAAGAGCTGGCTGAAGGTCTTATTTTGTCATTACATGAATGGCTTTTTGTGAAAACAGGTGTAAAAGATTGGTTAGCCAACCCTCGTGAGCATAGTGGCGTAGGTTTGTGGGTGTATCATTATGGGCGAGCGTATATTGAGTCAGTGATTTATGTTTTTATCACCTTTGTTATTCGACTTGTAGTGATTGTTTTTACTTCCCCACTCTTTTTGTTAGCCGCATTTGCGGGCTTTACTGAAGGGTTAATGATGCGTGACCGTCGTAAATTTGGTGCGGGCAGAGAGTCTAGTTTTCTTTATCATCATGCACGTCGATTAATTGGCCCGATTATGTTGTCGGCATGGGTATTGTATCTTTCTATCCCAATTTCTATTTACCCGAATATAATTTTGGTGCCAGCTGCATTTCTATTTGGACTATCCATCTGTGTAACGGCAGCGAGCTTTAAAAAATACCTTTAATATTCCTCTATGTTGTCATTATGGGTGCTTATTTTTCCAAGAATAAGCGCCCTTTTTTATCACTAAAAACTGTTTTGAATTTAAAAAGAGTTTCTCATTAAATTTCCCTCTCTTCTTTGGCACTCTTTGCTTGGAATCTGTTTCAAGTAAGGAGTTCTCCGTGACTAAAAATATTTTCAGTTTATCTCTAGCAATAGGGTTATTGTTTGGCGCTATAAGTGCTCAAGCAACAGAGCAAGAGCATTTAGCGCAAGCAATTAAACAGTTGGATGCAGCAAAACTCTCATTACAGCGAGCAGCTGCAAGTGCAAAGGTTTCTGCGAAAAGTCGTGAATATTTTGATTACGCTTCAGCACATCAAGATATTGCTACGGTACAGGCAGGGATTAAGCAATATATTAACCCTTCCCGGGCAATCCCTAGAAATCCTAAAGCTATTCGTAACTTAAAAGAAGATTATCTCAATCTTCGGAGTCAATAGCAGATGAGTAACGCTAATTTCCCTTCTGTTTCACCATTAGACAGTTTTTATACTGTAAGTGGTTTAGACCCGCTAAAACTGAAAATCATGCTGGCCATTATTTTGGTTGTCGTATTACTGCTTGCGTATATGTGGGCAACTAATCATGGCTACAAAGGCATGGTGAACGACGGTGATATTTGGTCATTCTTTAAACTGATTCTATGGGGCGCAGCATTAATTATATGTGTTGTCAGCTTTTTTATTTAACAAACCATAAGGACATCTCATGAAGTTGATTAAATCCTTCTTTCAGAATGTTTCAAGTCGTTTTCTTGCGGTAGTAACTTTACTTTGGTTATCCGTTGAAAATGCGTTTGCTACAGGCGGTGGTAATGGTATCAATGCCTCTAAAATCCCTGATTTTAAAATCCCAGGCGTAGATAGCAATACCAAAGACCCGATGGAAATCATCTATCTTGTTGCTAAATCATTGGCAACCTTGTGTGCAATTTTATTTGCAGCATGGTCAATCATGACAGTGGTTAAGGCATTAATTAAAACCTATAACGCAGCGACTGACGAAAATGACAAAAAAGGATGGGGCCCATTTATTATCGCTCTTATTCTTGGTTTCATTTTAATTTTCTTCAGCCTCTGGTTGGTGAAATTGGCTATCGGTCTGTTTTAATTATCTCTGTGAGGTCAAGATGTCAAGCGATAAAGAACAAACAATCCCCTTTCTTCCTACTCGATTAAATCGTGAATCGAGTGTGTATGGCGGGTTATCTGTAAGTGAATTTATGTTGGCTGCAGCAATGGGATTTATCTTGGGTGCAGTGCTTGGCCTCCTTTGTTGTTTTGCCTTAGGCTTTGATTTTTGGTTGTTAATTCCGTCTCTCGCCATGTTGTTTTGCATTCTTTCTGTGGTGATTGGCAAAGTGATTATTGCGCGCCTTAAACGAGGTAAGCCGGAAGCCTACTTGAATCGAATGATTGAGGTTAAATTAGATGGAATATTAGGGGGGAATCGCTTTATCTCCCGTCAAGGCACTTGGTCTATTCGCCGAGTTAAAAAATAAGAGAGTTTATTATGAGTAACTTAAAAGGGATTGTTCATCAAAAAAATCGCGAAATCATGACCGGGCGAATTGCTATCGGTGCATTGCTTGTGATTTGTTTGGTGCTATGTGCCATTATTTTTACCGCACCAAGTCGATTAATGATTTATAACCCACCGGATTTACGTGCGGGAAGTCAACGCCCTTGGTGGGAAGTGCCAAAATCAACCGTTTATGCCTTTGCTTATCAAACCTTCCAGCAGTTAAACCGCTGGATGGAGAATGGCGAGGAAGAATACAAATTAAATATTGAAAGAAATAAAGCCTTTATTACGCCAAGTTGCCAAGAATTTTTGAAGAAAGACTACTATGACCGTTTATCTAACGGTGAATTACGTGAACGTGCACGTGGTGTTTATGAAATTGTGGGACGTGGATTTAAAGACAGTAGCGTTATTGTGCATAGTCCAGATAGCTGGACGGTTAATCTTGATTTAAGTGTAGATGAGTATTTCAAAGATGAACCAGTAAAACGTGTTTTAACCCGCTTCCCGGTCAATATCGTGCGCATGGAAACAGATTTACAGAACAATCCTTGGGGATTGGGATTTAACTGCTACAGCTCAATTCCATTACGTTTAGAAGCAAAAGAATTTAGAGAAGGGGATAACCAATAATGAAAAAACTCACTTTGTTACTAAGCGCGGCTTTTATCTTTTCACCAATGACGGCATCTGCCGATGTGTTAATGAAATGGGCGCGCAAACCGTTACCTATTGACTTACAAATCGAAAAAGAACGTATTCTATTCGTAGATAAAAATGTAAAAGTAGGTTATCCACCTGAATTAGATAGCAAGCTTCGCATTCAATCAACTGGCGGTGCGGTTTATTTAAAAGCAACTGCAGATTTCCCAAAAACACGCTTGCAGCTTATGGATGTTGCAACTGGAGAAATAATCTTACTTGATGTGCAAGCGAAGCATTCTGTTGCCAATGCAAGTGAGCCAATTCGCTTTGTTTATGAAAATAAAGTTGAAAAACAAACAACTGCTTATGGCCAAGATGCAAATGCATATAACGAACCAATGCCAAATGCGCGTCCGGCACTCCCCGCTCCAGCTGCATTAACACGTTATGCCGCACAAATGTTTTATGCGCCTTTACGTTCAGTTGAGCCTTTGGAAGGTGTGCGCCAAGTTTCACATCGCCTTCCTACACCGCTTAAAACGCTCTTACCTGCATTGCCTGTGCGAGCTACTCCATTACTCAGCTGGCAACTTGATGAGTATGTTGTCACTGCGGTTCGCTTGCAAAACCAGGGGCAATCTCGCATTGATTTAGATCCTCGAGAGCTTCAAGGTCGATTCTATGCAGCAACATTTCAGCATAATTGGCTTGGGGGGCATGATACACCTGAAGATACCACAACGTTATATCTTGTGACAGAAGGTTCACCTAATCATTCTGTTATCCCTCAGTCAAATTCATATAAACCGAAAAAATTGAAAAAAGTCACCACAACAGTGACAACTCAAACAAAATAAGGAGCGAACAATGCAAATGAAAGCAAATAAAGCGTTCTATGTTATTGGTGGGATTACCGCTCTTGTCGTGACGCTGATGGCTGGATTTCTTTTCTCCGGTAGTAGTTCAACAAATACAGCAGAAACCAAGAAAGAAGATACTTTAGATATCTCTTTTAAAGATTTATCACCGGAAGAATTACGAGCAATGGGGATTGAGGGTGACACATCTAAAGATACGGTAAGAACACTTATAGGTAAAGTGAAAGAGCATAATAAGCGATTTGATGAAGTGATTTTACAAAATGAACGCTTGGTAAAAGAGAATGAGCAGTTAAAAAATCAAGCAAACAATACGGATTATCAAATTCAACAGGCGGTACAAGCAGAAACAGGGGCGTTAATTAATGAGATTAATGCGTTAAAAGATCAGGTTGTACAAGCTGGTAATCAAGTTGTAGGGAATGGAAATGCCCAGGCAAATCCCAATGCTCCTCTACCAATAAACGGAGCAACAACTGGCCCTCAGGTTGAAACTCGAGGGGGAATTAATTGGGTGAACCCTAGTGATATGCCAACTACAGACAGACAAGGGAATGCTCTACAAGGTATTGGTGTAAATGGTGCAGGAATCGGTTTTCCCAAAACCTTCGATAACAATGTGAATGACATCCGAAAATCTAATGATGGGTTGCAATCTAGTACAGGTAATAATGCAATATTTAATACCGCTACACCATTTTTCACAATTGCAGCTAACTCTACTTTAACTAATTCTGTTGCTATGACTGCGCTTGTTGGGCGTGTGCCGATTGACAATAAGGTAACCGAGCCTTATCCGTTTAAATTGCTTATTGGTCGAGATAACTTAATTGCAAATGGCATTGAACTGCCGGATATTGAAGGCGCAATTGTCTCTGGAACAGCAAGCGGTGACTGGACGCTATCTTGTGTTCGTGGTGATGTGAAAAGCTTAACTTTTGTGTTTAGCGATGGCCGCATTGTTTCAACAGACAATTCTGACGATAAAATTGGCTGGTTATCTGATCCACATGGTGTGCCTTGCATTCCTGGAGAACGCAGAACAAATGCTCCGGAATATCTAACGACCAACTTCTTCTTAACGGGGGCTTCAGCAGCTGCACAAGGCTTATCATCTTCTCAATCAACAACAGTGGTTGATGGCGGTGCAGTAATTGGTGCGGTAACGGGTAATAACGGTAAGTATATTCTTGGTCAAGCGTTAGGTGGCGGTTTGAGAGAAACAGCAGACTGGTTCCGTCAGCGTTATGGCCAAATGTTTGATGCGGTATATGTTCCACCGGGTAAAGAAGTGGCTGTACACATCGAAAAACAAATTGATATTGATTATGACCGCATGTCTCGAAAAGTGAAATACGGACAAGCCTCAAGACAATCTAACTTGGATTAAGGAGCAATAATGAAAGTTTTAATGATGATGGGCGTGATTTTAGCCGCAAGCAGTGTTTTGACTGGCTGCTCAACTTCTCAAGGTGATTTATTGCCAACAGGCGATGCAACAATGAAAGATATTTGGAATCGAGGCGGTAATGATAGCAATATTACATCTTATCGGACACCGAATGGCCGTCTTATTGATGCACCAAATTACGTTTCATCTCGTGAACAACAAACTTATACCCGTACAGCAGAAAACGAGGTGAAAAATCTTTTCCCTCGTTTACCAAACCCTGATTTAGTGATGTATGTTTATCCGCACTTAACTGATTCCTCAGAGCAAATGCCTGTACCAGGTTATTCTTCAGTAATTCCATTTTATGGACGTGTGCAATATGCCCAACCGGGTGAGCGTACAAGAATGTACTAGATGAGGTAAGAAACGATGGCATTATTCCAAGACGTGTTAGAGGCTTTCTTCCCTGCTAAAAAAGGTGATAAGCCTCAACCTAAAAAGGAACCTATCCTAACATCCATTGCACCGGAAGAAGCACAGCAGGATGATACCAATAACGTAGAAGAGACGATTGAAATCACTCCTGTTATGCGTAATAGAAAAATGACCAGAGAGCAACATGTTAAAATGCTTTATGGGCGCGATCCCTCTTTTATCTCCAATCTTCCTTATGCGGAATATTTGGAAGAAGAAGGCGTAATGCTTTTTGATGATGCTAAAAGTGCAGGTGCGGTATTTGATATTAAGCCTATAGGAACTGAGGGAAGAAGCAGCGACTATCTTAATCGCGTTCGCACATTGGTTAAAGATGCCTTACAGGATAGTTTCGATGAACTTGATACCAACCCTTACGTTGTACAATTCTATTGCCAGGATGACAAGGATTTAAGCGGTTATGTTGAGAATCTGAGACAGTACATTAAAACCACTTCACCTGAAGCGAGCGGTAGTGAGTTTACAGAACAGTGGCTTGGTGAAATGGAGCGTCACTTAAAAGCAGTAGGTAAACCAGGTGGGCTTTTTGTTGATGACCGGGTAACAAATACGGCATGGGCTGGAAAAGTGCGTAAAACACGCATGGTTATTTATCGTTATGCTGGAAATAATGAGACAGATACAATCGAGAAATTAAATACAGCTTGTGATCGTGTTCAAAGTGCTTTTATCACAGCTGGATTAACCATGGAACGCCAAAATGAAACACAAATTCATCGTTGGTTATTAGAATGGTTTAATCCAAATCCATCACGCTATTTTAACGGACTCGATGATAAAGCTTGCTATGATCTTTTATCACTCTCTAAGGATGAATCTGCTCTACCATTACAAGACCAAGATTTTAGTGAAAATCTCTTTTTTACGCCACCGGAAAGTAAAAATGGCTATTGGTATTTTAATGAGCAACCTCACGAAGTCATTGTAGTTGATAATATTCGTAAGCAGCCGGATGTTGGCCACATGACAGGCGAAGTCACTCGAGGTCGTAATATTAATGCACTATTTGATTTATTGCCGGAATCAACCATTATGGCTATCACTGTAGTCATTCATCCTCAAGATAAATTACAGGCGCATTTAGACAAATTAAGTAGTCGAGCTGTCGGTAATAACTATGAGTCTATCTATTTAAAACAAGATGCCCTCACAGTAACGGAATATTTAAAAGACGGACACAAGCTTTATCAAGCTGGCATGGTTTTCTATGTAAGAGGGAAAGACGATCAAGAGCTACGCATTCGCTCAAGAGAATTAAGAACGGTTTTACTCAGTAATAATTTAGTGCCGGTAAAAGAAGGCAACGAAGTTGCGCCTCTTAATAGCTATTTACGCTGGCTACCGATGAATTTTAATCCTCAATTAGATGCAAAATCTCGTTTTTATACCAAATATTATTGGGTGCAACACATTGCGAATATGTTACCTGTATTTGGCCGTGAGACCGGAACGGGACACCCAGGAATCACCTATTTTAACCGCGGTGGAAGCCCATTAGATTTTGACCCACTAAACCCTAAAGACCGGACTAAAAATGCGCATAAGCTCATTTTAGGCCCTACAGGTTCAGGTAAATCGGCAACATTAACCGCACAAATGGCACAACTGATGGCGGTGCACCGTCCTCGCTTGTTTATTGTAGAAGCAGGTAACTCTTTTGGATTGTTTTCAGATTATGCGGAGCGTTACGGTTTAACGGTTAACCGGGTATCTCTTGAGCCAAGTAGTAACATCGCTTTACCGCTCTTCTCTGAAGCGCATCGTTTATTGGAAATGGATATCGATCTTGAAGTTCAAGATGATGACGATAATGAAGATGAAGGCGAGGAACAACGAGACTTACTTGCGGAAATGGAATTAACCGCTCGCTTAATGATCACCGGGGGAGAAGCGAAGGAAGATGAGAAAATGAGCCGTGCTGACCGCTCGGCTATTCGCCAGGCTATTTTATTAGCTGCAGAGAAAACTTCACAAGAGACCCCACCTCGTCAAGTTTTAACCGGGGATGTAAAAGCCGCACTTGAGGAGTTAAGTCGTCGCCAAGATATTCGCCCGGAACGTGCATCTCGTCTTGCAGATATGGCCGAAGCAATGGATATTTTCTGCACTGGGGTAAATGGTCGATTCTTTAACCGTGAAGGGGAAATTTGGCCTGAAGCTGATATTACACTTGTCGATTTGGCGATGTTTGCACGTGATGGCTATGAAGCTGAATTAGCGATTTCGTATATTTCCCTAATTAACCATATCAACTCATTAGGTGAAAAATATCAACACAGTTTCCGCCCTATCGTGAACATTACGGATGAGTCGCATATCATTACCGTAAATCCACTTCTAGCTAAGTTCCTGGTTAAAGGTTCTAAAATGTGGCGTAAATTGGGTATTTGGTTATGGTTAGCTACACAGAATATGGCTGACTTCCCTGATGAATCTGATAAATTACTCAGCATGGTTGAATGGTGGGAATTACTTAACCTTTCTAATGATGAAGTCGAACAGGTAAACCGTTTCCGTCGTTTATCCGAAGCTCAGAAAATGATGTTGTTATCTGCGAAAAAAGCAGATAAGAAATATACTGAAGGTGTGGTGCTCGCAACCAATATGGAAGCCTTATTCCGTGTTGTTCCACCTAGTCTTTACTTAGCACTAGGGATGACTGAAAAACACGAGAAAGCACAACGTAAACAATTAATGATGGAACATAACTGTACTGAGTTAGATGCGGCATTGATGGTTGCTAAAGACTTAGACAAAAAACGGGGGATTGCAGTCAATGACGAACTTAACTCAATCGCAGCCTAATCCTAATATGACTTTTCATCGTATTTTTGACATTGGGCCTCGCATCCAATCACTTGCTTTTACCTCTGATGAGGTGAAAGCCTACGTGCTGCATTTCATTGCAAAAATTAAGACAAAAATTGGTTCAAACTGCCAATTAAGCGCATTTCCTCAGCGTGTATTTACTCAATCAAGTTGGAAAGTACACGCTAAAGGAGATAAAGGTGAAGTGCATTTATTATTTAATATCTCCGGGCGTTTCCAATTACCTGTGTTTTCTTCCGAAAACTGGCCAGCTAGACTTAATGTGGAATTAACCGATCACGTTGATGCATATTGGTTAATTCAATATTTGCTTTGGAAATTAGCTGCAATTTGGGAATCCCCTGCTGACTTATCCCCAGTTTTTGGGGATAAGACTGTGGGTAATGAATAAGGAGTCCTGATGTCTCAAGGTAAAAAGCCACAATCAAGAGGATGGCTTAAAAATGTACTCCGTTTTATTGCTATCCTTTTATTTTTATTTTTAGCCCTTACTGCAATTGGCATCTTTGCAACTCAATATCTTCAGAATGTTGATATTCGTGCTTGGTTTATTAAAACGCAGTGGATATGGTTTGCAGTACGATTATTACTATATGGTGCGATTATGTTGATGGTCTATTCCATTTCTCGTCGCCAACCATCTTCTATGCCGGCAAAAGCAAAATGGTTAATTGCGATGATTTTAATTTTTGCTGAAGCGATTACACAGATTACTTTAGCTTAGGGGGAAATATGACATTCTCAGTTGACAGTTATCTTGAATATTTCCTGACTCTACTTGGTTGGTTGCTTAATAACGGAGTTTTTGCGTTATTTGTTGGAACAGGGTTATGGCTTCTTCCGCTTATCGGAATGATCTTTAAAATTTGGCGTGACGTAGCTAAACAAGGGGATGATGAAGGTGAGAAAGGGGATTTATTAATCCGCTGGCTCACAATCGAACTCCTTCCAGCAATGCTTATCGTTGTTTTGACATTAGCCCCTCTTATCCCGGTATCATTGAATAACCTTGAATACAATGAACGTTCATCTATTCAATGTGGCTATAAAGTTCCTGCTTCCCCGGATAAATCAGGCTATGCGCCATTTACGACAACATTTGGAGACAGACAAGCCCGAATTCCTATTTGGTGGATGTTGATGCACAAAGTGGATAAAGGTCTAACTTATGGTATGACTGCAGTATTGCCTTGCCAGCGTGATTTACGTCAGGTTAGATTTGAAGTGCAACATCAAAAAATCACTAACCCAGCATTATTAACTGAAGTGCAGCAATTTGTGCAACAATGCTATATCCCGGCTCGTCAAAAATTACAAACAAGCCAACTTGCCTTGAGTCCGGCACAAATCCGCGAAACATCCTGGTTAGGTGGTAAATTGCTTATTAATAACAGCGAGCTCTACCCTCGTTTTAGGGCTCAGCAACCTATTAGCACGTTCCCTTATGATGCAAATCGAGATGCGGCATTACCTAATTCGGGAAAAGGTGGTTTCCCAAGTTGTGATCAATGGTGGGATGAAAGTGGAGCTGGATTAAAATCTCGCTTACTTACAGATATGCGTCAAAACTTATCTGCCCAGGTGAGTGATTTCTTTAACTCTATCGACAACCAAGATGAAGCTTTATTGAGAACACTTTTACGCTCTGAAAACATAGATGTTTCAAAAGGGAAAATGTATCAAGGTTACGGTGGTAGCGTGGATGCTGGATTTTGGAATGCGGTTACTCGACTCACCTCAACTGTAGGAACGGCTGTTGGAAGTTTGGCTATATTCCCAGGCCTAGATGCAATGCGACAAGCCCTACCAATGGTTCAAGCCTTTATGATTATGGCTGTAATTATTTTAATTCCAATTATTACGATTTTAAGTGGCTTTGCTATTAAAACTGTAATGACATTAAGCTTCGTATATTTTGCACTCATTACAACCACATTTTGGTGGGAGTTAGCAAGATGGCTTGATTCATACCTAATAGAAATTATGTATAGTTCTCCATCTCATAATATGCTAAACATCCACTTTTTAGAAAATGCAGAAGATGACATTATTTCTAACTTTGTGATGGGGAGTTTATTTATAATTTTACCTGGTTTATGGTTTGGAGCAATGACCTGGGCTGGAATTCGAGTGGGTGGCGAGCTTAGCGCTGCCATTGCGAAAGGAACTGAATCATCCCAAAAATCAGGGGGGCAATTTGGAGATAAAATTAGTAAAAAAATATAACGTATAAAAAAAGTCCATCTGTTAGACAGATGGACTTTTTTATTTACGAAAATAATTAATCGTCATCATCTCCGTAAACTTTTACTCCGTTAATATAATAGCCAAACCCCTGAAAACCATAATCCCACTTTCCTTCTTCTGATGAATCATCATTTGCAAGTAATTCTGACAACAAAGATGTATCACTTACTGGCTCTTCATCTAAATATTCAATGTTTTTAGAAGGCTTGGTTTTGGAAATTATAACTCCGGCCAAAATTGGACTCGCAGCAAGAGCAGCAGCTGTCACAACAGCTTTACGAGGCTTTCCTGGGAGAAATGACAAAGTGCGGTCAATTTTCTTAAAAAATTGTCCGACAGTATGGCCAAACTTTTGAGCGTCCATATTCTCTCTCCTATTAAAATACTCTGACTTACTCTCATTGTACTCTTATTATTCTTTTATTAAAACCTCGTTTTAAGCAGGAAAAATGTGATTTTTGCGATCCACGTCGCAAATTTTACTAATTGGGGTCTGACGCTCAGTGGAACGAAAACTCACGTTAAGCAACGTTTTCTGCCTCTGACGCCTCTTTTAATGGTCTCAGATGTCCTTTGGTCACCAGTTCTGCCAGCGTGAAGGAATAATGGCCGAGCATATTGATATGTCCGTGGCAAAGCGGGGAGAGGCGTGCGATATCTTCATCATTCAGTGTTTCACCCTGCGCCCGGAGATGATCCAGGGCTGCCTGCATATAAATAGTGTTCCATAACACGACGGCGTTAGTGACCAGCCCCAGTGTGCCCAGTTGATCTTCCTGACCGTCGGTATATCGTTTTCTTATCTCACCTTTTTGACCGTGACAGATGGCTCTGGCAACGGCATGGCGACTTTCTCCCCGATTAAGCTGGGTCAGAATGCGCCGGCGGTAATCTTCATCATCAATATAATTAAGCAGATACAGCGTTTTGTTGATGCGCCCCACTTCAATGATTGCCTGAGTCAGTCCGGAAGGACGTTCACTTTTCAGCAATGAACGGACCAGCACTGAAACCTGTACTTTGCCCAGCTTCAGGGAGCCAGCGGTCCGGATCATTTCGTCCCACTGAAGGACTATTTTTCGGGGATCTGATTGCCCTCTGGCAATATCATTCAGCACGCCATAGTCGGCATCATGGTCCATTCGCCAGAAAACCGAAGCACCGGCATCAGCCAGGCGTGGAGAAAACTGGTATCCCAGCAGCCAGAAAAGGCCAAAGACAAGTTCGCTGGCACCTGCTGTATCGGTCATAATTTCGGTTGGATTCAGCCCGGTCTCCTGTTCCAGAAGACCTTCCAGCACAAAGATAGAGTCCCTCAGCGTCCCCGGTATAACGATGCCATGAAAGCCGGAATACTGATCGGACACAAAGTTGTACCAGGTGATCCCTCTGTTATTACCAAAGTATTTGCGGTTCGGTCCGGCATTGATTGTTCTGACTGGCGTAACAAAGCGCATTCCATCTGCAGATGCCACTTCTCCTCCACCCCATATCTGTGCCAGTGGCAGCGTTGCCTGAAAATCAACCAGTCTGGCATTAGCGCTGGTGATAGTTTCAGCCCGCAGATAGTTCGCTTTTGTCCAGTTCAGCCGGTGTCGGGTCAGTGCAGGAACATTTGATCTGATCAGTGGTTCCAGACCGATATTGCAGGCTTCAGCCATCAGCACGGCGCTGATGCTGACGGGCAGATCATCAACTCTGGCACTGGCTTCACTAGCATGGAAAAACTCATCAGCAAATCCGGTATGGGCGTTAATTTCGAGCAGCAACTCCGTTAAATCCACCGGAGGGAGTAGATCACTGATCATTTTGCTCAGTCGTTTCAGACTGTCCGGCTCATCAAGACTGGCGAGGGGAGAAATTGTCAACCGGGGCTTCGGGCCAGAAACATCGAGTTCGACAGCCTCATTTTCGCAAAGACGTGCAGCAACCTGTCTGTAACGACTATCAAGCTGATGACCCAGAGATTTTATTGCTTCCTGCGGGTCTGTCGGGTGCCCCAAAGAACGATAAACCTTAATCCGGTTTGCCTGCCAGTCAGCACCCTGTAGTAATCTTGCACGAGGATCTCCCCACCGGTTACTGCCGGTAACGTAGACATCCCTCCGCCTCAGACTATCCTGCAGTTTACTGAGAAAGCAGAGCGTGTATCCCCTGCGGGTGATATGTTTTTCCTTGTTAATCACCAGCCGTTTCCATGACCGACTGATAATTTCCGTTGGTGCGTCGTCAAAAAACTGCCGCCGTGAGCTGAACTCCCGGCTGAGGTAGTCACAGGCATTCAGAGTGGTAACCCCGGCAGGTGCGGATGAAAATTTAACGGTATTCAGCAGATGGGGCAGGAAACGACGAACGCGCCCGTACTGCTCCACCATTTCTTCATGAAAATTATCGTCTGAGGGCCGGGCAATTTCACGGACAAGCGTGATGATTTCAGCCAGCTTTTGCCTTGGGATGTAGCTGAACACCTCAGCACGAATCGATTCGTCCGGTGTTTCTTCTTTCAGCAGGTACGAACATGCGCTGGCGAGCGCCAATGCAGATTTATCCAGATCCTTCAGCGAGCGGAGCCGTTTTTTCTGCCCAATCTTTCTGGCGTCACGGATGATAACGGCCAGCATGGCGTCCAGAACGTCCAATGCATCATCCAGCGCCAGCGTTTCCCATGCAAGGACAAAGGCAACCAGAACCGCCATCCTTTTCTGCGGTGACATCCTGGCAATATTGAACACCGAAGTCATACCAGCATAACGTGCGAGATTTTTCAGGCGCACAGCCGGGAGTGTACTCAGGTTTTCAGCATGCAGGCCAAAATCGTTCAGAGTTTTCCAGCGTTCAATTGCTTCATTAAACGCCGGACCACTGATGGTCACAGGGCCCTTTTTCAGTGATTCCAGTAAAGACAGGCGGCTGCAATCAGTTGGCCCCAGCAGCATCTCCAGCTGTGAACGCTGTTCGGCTGACGGTATCAGTGCCAGTTTGTTCCACAGGCGCAACGTCGCCTTTTCCCTTACCTCTGAAATCAACCGGGTCAGCGTAGTGGCTCCGGGGAGAATAATACGATGTTGCATAAGCCACCCTGTCGCCAGATCGAAAAGCAGGCCAGGACGTTCGTTGCTTATCCAGCTCCGGGTATATAAAAGACGGGTAAGGCGAAATGTCCAGGGCCAGGCAAATTCACGATACTGATAGTGCTGACGTATCAGCGCTGCATGCTCACGGCGGGTATTTTCCCTCTGACCGTATTCTGCAAGAACGGTGATATCACGAATCCCGAGCTGTCTGGCGGTAAAATGCCGGACGCCGGAAGGAATATGATTCATATCGGTGAGGAAGGTGCCCAGAAAACGGACACATCCAATTTGCAGGGCAATGCCCAGACGGTTGTGATCACCTCTGCTTTTTCCGATAAATTCCTTGTCTGCTTCATCAAGGTGAAAATATCGTGCCAGCTGAAGCTCATCCGGTTCACCGGTGAATCTGCCATAGCTTTCAGTCTGCTCAGTGGTCAGAAAGTCAACGGGCATATCGGCCTCCCTGCCTGACGGGCATTTAGTAACATTTTTCCAACCGTACGAAATGTTATAAATTATCGGACATCGTAAAACTGTTACATTAATATGTCTATTAAATCGTAAATTTGTAATAATAGACATGAGTTGTCCGATATTCGATTTAAGGTACATTTTTATGCGACTTTTTGGTTACGCTCGGGTCTCAACCAGTCAGCAGTCTCTTGATCTTCAGGTCAGAGCACTCAAAGACGCAGGTGTGAAAGCAAACCGTATATTTACCGATAAGGCATCCGGCAGTTCAACAGACCGGGAAGGGCTGGATTTGCTGAGGATGAAGGTGGAGGAAGGTGATGTCATTCTGGTTAAGAAGCTCGACCGTCTTGGCCGCGACACTGCCGATATGATCCAACTGATAAAGGAATTTGACGCTCAGGGCGTGGCAGTCCGGTTCATTGATGACGGGATCAGTACCGACGGTGATATGGGGCAAATGGTGGTCACCATCCTGTCGGCTGTGGCACAGGCTGAACGCCGGAGGATCCTAGAACGCACGAATGAGGGCCGACAGGAAGCAAAGCTGAAAGGAATCAAATTTGGCCGCAGGCGTACCGTGGACAGGAACGTCGTGCTGACGCTTCATCAGAAGGGCACTGGTGCAACGGAAATTGCTCATCAGCTCAGTATTGCCCGCTCCACGGTTTATAAAATTCTTGAAGACGAAAGGGCCTCATGATACAATAACCCTGGTAAATGTTTCAATAATATTGAAAAAGGAAGAGTATGAGTATTCAACATTTTCGTGTCGCCCTTATTCCCTTTTTTGCGGCATTTTGCCTTCCTGTTTTTGCTCACCCAGAAACGCTGGTGAAAGTAAAAGATGCTGAAGATCAGTTGGGTGCACGAGTGGGTTACATCGAACTGGATCTCAACAGCGGTAAGATCCTTGAGAGTTTTCGCCCCGAAGAACGTTTTCCAATGATGAGCACTTTTAAAGTTCTGCTATGTGGTGCGGTATTATCCCGTGTTGACGCCGGGCAAGAGCAACTCGGTCGCCGCATACACTATTCTCAGAATGACTTGGTTGAGTACTCACCAGTCACAGAAAAGCATCTTACGGATGGCATGACAGTAAGAGAATTATGCAGTGCTGCCATAACCATGAGTGATAACACTGCTGCCAACTTACTTCTGACAACGATCGGAGGACCGAAGGAGCTAACCGCTTTTTTGCACAACATGGGGGATCATGTAACTCGCCTTGATCGTTGGGAACCGGAGCTGAATGAAGCCATACCAAACGACGAGCGTGACACCACGATGCCTGCAGCAATGGCAACAACGTTGCGCAAACTATTAACTGGCGAACTACTTACTCTAGCTTCCCGGCAACAATTAATAGACTGGATGGAGGCGGATAAAGTTGCAGGACCACTTCTGCGCTCGGCCCTTCCGGCTGGCTGGTTTATTGCTGATAAATCTGGAGCCGGTGAGCGTGGGTCTAGCGGTATCATTGCAGCACTGGGGCCAGATGGTAAGCCCTCCCGTATCGTAGTTATCTACACGACGGGGAGTCAGGCAACTATGGATGAACGAAATAGACAGATCGCTGAGATAGGTGCCTCACTGATTAAGCATTGGTAACTGTCAGACCAAGTTTACTCATATATACTTTAGATTGATTTAAAACTTCATTTTTAATTTAAAAGGATCTAGGTGAAGATCCTTTTTGATAATCTCATGACCAAAATCCCTTAACGTGAGTTTTCGTTCCACTGAGCGTCAGACCCCTAATTTTACTGATTTATCTATCCCCTCAATGTACCTTAACACTGCAATATAAAAATAAACCGTACCAGGAGGAGATATGAAAGCTCGTTTTAAAGAATGGCTTATTAGTTTAAATGAAATAGCAATGAATGAATTAGGAATTGATGAAATGCTTACTCATCTTGATGATGAACTGAACATCATTAACGGAAATGAATGTGAACAGGAGATTTTAAATAATTTAATACAAATCTTTAAAAATAGTGAATACCACTAAAAAAATAAGCGGGAAAATCCCGCTTATTTTATCTCTATTTACGCTTATGAAGCTTTCATACTGCGACGTTCAAAGTTTTGAGTTGCACTACCCGCTTTACAGCTCACCGTATCCATTTTACTGCCATTGGTGATATAAAGCATTGGCTCTTCAATACTGTTACTATTGTGTGGTTGCACAAATTGAATCGTGTAACTTGTGCCATTATTTCTCATTTCTAATGAGCTAGTAATAAATCCTGAACCAGTAGCTACATAAGAATCCTGATTAGCAAAAACTTGTTTTACCGGATTTTTAAAAGAAACCTGGCCATAAGTGAATTCATAATCTGAACCATTTTTTGTTACAGACACCGGGCTTCCGTTCTCTGCTGTACAAGAAAAAATATTATTAGCTGCAAAAGCTGGCGTTGCAAACATAGCTACCGCTCCAATAGTGAGTAATTTTTTCATAAAAATATCCTTTATTTATTTTCCTAAAATGTAATCTGCTTCTTGGTTACGACGTTTAGCATTTACACCATTATTATTGTTTTGACGATTTCTTACTGCATTTGCTAGTGCGTTCATATCGCCTGATTGCGCAGATGCCTGGGCTGCAGCAATCACATCTTTTGTTAATGAGCCATAGTTATAGGCATAAGATGTTAATGCGGCTTGGGCATTTGGCGGTAACTTATCCCATGTTGAAGATGATACGTTATTTCTCGCTCTATTTGCAAATTCTTGTGTTCGACGTGCTAAATCACGCTCTGCGTCAGCGCGACTAACTACAGTATCTTTCGTTACTTTGACAATTGTACCATCCGCTTTTGTGATAGTATCTGAACCATATCCAGTGCGATAAGCATTGACATCCCAATATGCTTTATCACTAAACCCTTCAAATTTTTTCAACAACCCTGTAGCTTGATCAAGTGCAGTCCCTTTAATTGCTGGAACTGATGAATAAGAAGTGTTACCTCTACTATTTCCGGATGTACCGCCAGTCCCGGTGTAAGACAGGGAGTTTGACATCTGAGGCACTTCTAAAGTGACATTGTTACGAGGAATATTGATATTGTCAGCATCTGCCAATTCAGCAGCATTGCTATTCGTACCATTAGCTAAATCGCTAATCCGTTTATCTACACTGTCACGTGTAACATTTCCGGTTCCAGTGTTATATTCACGTAGCTCTTTATTTTGTAGGATTGCAACTGCGGAATTCCCGGTAAGTGATTTTTGTAGATCAATCTCCATTCTAATTTGACCTATTTCTCGGTCAATTAAAGTGAGGATCTTTTCTAACTCTTCTTGAGCATCTTTATTGTTGGCCACATTTGGCTCACGCATACCCGTTAAAACAGCTCGACGTGCAAGAAGCATTTTCTCCATTGTTTTAGCTACAGCAATTTCACTGGCTAAACGCTGCCCTAATACTTGAGCATCGGGATCTTCTCGTAAAGACTCAATTAAGCCACGAGTTACAGGAACTGTTGTAGAACTTAATTCTGCAAGTACTTCAACGGAAGGAGTGCTCATGTTAAGCGCTTTTTGTAATTGAGTTACCGTCTTAATATTTTCTTTTTCAATTTCAGGTGTTAAACCAACACCAGCTCGAGAGCTACTAGCAGTACCACAATCTGTTTTACAAGTAGTTAATTGCTTCTCACCGATCACATTCGTTAACCAATCTGTCATATCTTTAGGATTATCCCAAGTTTGACAAAGTAATCCGCTACAACTACTACCGGAGATTCGACCTGATTCTAATACATTACGCTTGTTTTGCATGTTGTAGCCAGCTTTTGCAACATCCTCAACAATTTTGATTGGTTCTTGTCCTTGGCCACCGCGTTTTTTACCCCCGACCCACTCTTTACCTTCCTTACCTTGAGATTCCTCAAGTCTCTTTTTAGCTCGAGTAGCATCTGGTTCAGTTGAAGTAATGTCTTTAAAGGATTCCATATCCGAACTTTGAGACCAACGACCATTTAAAGTTGCGTCTGCAAGCTTCTTAGACATTTCTTCACAGCTGGTTTTTAAGCTATTAAAATCAATTTTACCTTGATATAAACCATTCGTAAGAATATCGTATAACTGAGGATTTGCTCGTTGAATAACCATTGCAGGTAAACTCGCCACAGCTCCTGTGGCTGATTCGATAACGTTACTATAAAGATCTTTAAATCCTTCAGTTAAACCATTTAACTGATTTTTAATACTCGTCTTAATGTCAAAATTACCGCACATCAAGTTAGCTTTCCAACCAATCCCAAATTCAGCTGCAGGAATCGTACCTCGACTCGGGGGAGCCATATAACCTACACCGCCCCCAATTTGATAAAACACCATATCAGACAAAATAGAATCGGCTTTATTAAATCCAAACGGATTACTATTAGAAGCTGATACTGGCATGGTTGAGGATAAGATTGCGCACGATATAGCAATATAAGATGCTTTCAGTGCATGATTTAATTTCATACTCAATTCCTTTATTAATTAGACCAATCAATACTATACAAAAATGTTTGTCCGCGTTTTTTACAGCACTTGTAAGGGCGCCATAATGCCCAGGCATAACTACCATTTTCAGATAGCATACTTGGCGGGTTATCAGGGAAAATAGCACAAGACTGTGAAGTAACCGGGTGAAGCTGTTGCCATTTATGTGTCTTTTCATCCCCTTCTTTCACTGGAGGGGGAAACCACTCACCATTCGATTGATTATCTTTTTTCGCAATCGGTATATATACATGTGGTTGGAAAGTATTTGTCACAACATCCGCTACTCGATGCGCTGTTACAGCTGAAGCTTTATAGTCATGAACTTGTGTTACTGTACCCGCTCGTGGATAAATATTTCCCCAAGTGTCTCCATTTGCTCTAATTTCTCTCATACCTGGAATAAGCGCTTCAGGATAAACCATTTCCGGAACACCAAATCGCCATGCTAAAAAGTCCAAACCACTCAAGTAATAAGGCACAAAAGGCGTTGTCTGACTTTTGCAGTAATACCCTGTACTATTAAGCATTTGACTAATCGCCCCCTGCGGATGACCGATTACATCAACATTTTTAAATGTTGCTTGCGTGTAGTCTTTGTGTGGTGATTGATAATCTCCACCTTTTACCCCATTGCTAAGGAAATTCATTTCCACCCAAGGATTTTGAGCCTGATGGTTATAACTTGAAACCACTACCTCGGGAATATAGTGTTTTATTTTCGTAGATGTCCGGATCTTACAGCCGAATTTTGTACAAAATAGCCAAAAACAAGTGCCCACGACCTTATAATCTAAACAACTTGTCGAAGCACTTGATGCCATAATTGATGCAGTATTTAAAGAAGATTGACCGGACTCCGAAGCTTGCCCTGAAATACTGGTCAACGCAATTGCAATACAAAGCCCGGATAATGTCATTTTTTTCAATTTCATCTTGTCCCCTCTTTTGTAATCTCTCGTTGCCATAAACTTAATGCCTGAGCAATATTGGTTTCGCCATATATGACGCTATCCTCTTTTCCCGGATATTGAAATAAAATTGCAGGCACCTTCTTGATTCCATTTTGCCAACCACTTATAAGGCCCTGATAAGAACGCTTTAATTGCTCTTCAGACTGTTTCCATTCAGCAGACTGAAAAATCTGAGATGCTTGCTGAGCTGCTACACTAGGATTCGCACTCAATCGCTGACTAATCAAATTTTCCCATTGCTCAACTTGATCAAGTAAATACACCTGGCTTGCAAGCTCCGCGTGAAGAATTGGATAATCTTGTGTTGAATAAACAGTAATTATGGGATTAGGCCCCTGGGCGAACACTGATAGTGGTAACAAACCGAAAAGAAACAGTGATTTTTTTATAGACATAACCATCCTTTACGATGAAATTGGATAGTTGAAACATTAACGAAATGACAGGGGGGAATATATAAAAAATTCTTTTTGATTTTGAGATAAATTCTCCATTTCCAAAAAACAATTTTTGATAGAGATTCGACAGCCTTATTAAGTATGATTGGACTTGATAAGTCGCTGTGCAAACAGCTCTTATAAGTTGCACGATTCTTGAGAAGCAACGCCTTGCCTTAGTGCAAGTAGAATCATAGCCAAAATGTTATCCAGCATTCTGAAAGGATACTCTACGCAATCGTAGGAATGCCACCTTAAAGACCTTCCGAGGGAAAATGATTTCCTTCGGGCATGTCATTTTTCCAAGGAATTTTTTATTTCACATTAGGAGAATGACTATGTCCTCATCCACTCAATTGGAACACTATGATGTTCCATCAAGTAACCCTCTTGAAACTCCAACATTATCATTCCGTGTGGGAAAACACTTGGGCCGTTTTTTCGTTGCAGCTAAAAACAAAGCAACCGACAAATACAAACAAGTAACATCTGGTATCAATCAAAGCATTGAAGACGAAGAAGCTCGTCGGCTTTGCGAATTACAAATGATGCTAGATAGCCAAGCGGAAGAATATGAGGCAATTATTGATGATGTGCAAAGAACGTGGTTAAAACGAACAACGTTATTTAGCATTTTATTTTTGATTGTCGGTATTGTTGGTACAGTGGGTACTCTTTACTACCTTATGCATTAACATTGCATAAGCTATTCATTTTCAACCCTAAGGGGAATTTTTACCCTTAGAGGTAAAGGTTTCCCTTGCTGTAGGAGAAAACTTATGAAAGTGACATTACATAACAGTTGTTTAGCTTATTTAGCCAAACATAATGACTCAGAATCTCTAATAGAGGAAGTTCGCACTCAAGCATTAAATGCCTGGGAAAATCGAGGAAAAGATGTATCTTCTACTCGTATTATGGTGAATATCCCTAGTCAATACGGACAGAAATATCACTTCTTTACAGTTTCGCCATACGCAAACCGTAAAGATTTGTTAAGTGTAAGGGGGTAAACATGATTAAGCGTTTACTCAAGCTTGTTAGTTCCAATTGGGACAAAAAAACAATGCTGCTGGTTTCTGAAGATTTTCGTAAAATCGGCACTTACATCTTAGGTATTGCGTTTGTCGCAATGTTTGTTCAGAATGACAATATTCCGCTACTTCTTGCCATTATCATTATGATATTTGGCGGAATAGCTTGGTTCTGTGGTGTGTTGTTAGCTAAATATTGCAACAACTTAATGGAGACAGACGGAGCGTAACGTATGAATATTACGTTAAACTGGAATGGGTTCCTCTTTGCAATTGTCTTTGTACTGTTTTTTATGGGAACAGTTGCTTTTATTGGCGTGCGATCATTAAAACGCCAACAAGAGCAAAAAGCACAAAGCAAGAAAACACATTCCCTTGGTGTTAATTCATAACTGAATTAATACCTGCAACCTTTACAACAAACCTTGATCATGCCATTGGCGTGTTCAAGGTTTTCTTTTACCCGACTGGGAGCAATTTCCCATTCGGGGGGTTGTTCCCTTTTTTTGTTGGAGAACAACCATGAAAAAAAGAACTCAACCTGCCAAAGATTTATACCAACAAATTACAGACCAAATTCTCGAAGCATTAGAACAAGGTGTGATGCCATGGCAAAAACCTTGGGATAGTAGATGGCCACAAATGGCTATTCCATGCAACGGTGAAAGTGGTCGTCAATACTCTGGGATCAATGTACTTCTGCTTTGGATGAGCGCCATTAGAAAAAACTTTACTCAACGCAAGTGGGTAACTTTTCAAGGGGCAAATCATCTAGGTGGTCAAGTTCGCACAGGTGAAAAAAGTACGGTTATTATTTTCTATAAACAAAATATGTTTGAAGAAAAAGACGATAGCGGAAATGTTGTACTTGATGAAAACGGTGATCCGAAAATGAAGTCATCTGTATTTATTCGTGGCCATCACGTGTTTAATATTGAACAGTGTGAAGGTTTAGAAAAATACTATGAGGAATTTCCTGAACCGGAAAAATCTTCTGAAATGCAAGCTCGTCCGGATTTAGATGTATTACCCAATAAAATGGGTATGCAGCTGTATAACAAAGCACAAGATCGTGCTTGTTATATGCCGAGAAAAGATTGCATTGTGATGCCGGATTTCAAAAAATTCAATACAGCTGACGACTACTATGCAACTCTACTGCATGAATGCGGTCATGCCACCGGGCATAAAGACCGATTAAATCGTGACGGTGTAGCTAAATTTGATAAATTTGGTTCTGAACAATATGCATTTGAAGAATTAATAGCTGAACTCACAAGCGCCTTTACCTGTGCGCACGTGAATGTTTGCAATAATATTTCACAAAATGCAGCGTATATTGAACATTGGATTAACGCATTAAAAGCCGATAAAAAAGCTATTTTCCGAGCATCTTCTCAAGCACGTGAAGCAACACAATTCTTGTTAAATGCTCTCGAATTAACATCGAATGAAGAAGCAAAATTAGCGGCTTAGCCTCAATTAAACCATTCTAACGTTTTTTGTTAGAGCTCTCATAAACCACCCTTTGGGGAGTAATCCTCAAAGGGGATTACTCCCGTTATTTTAGGAGTAATCTATGGATTTCGAGAAAAAATTTACCGCACTTTTTAAGTCGATTGCACCACAATATCGACGTTCTGAAGTGTTTTACGACTTTATTACAATCTTTGCCCTAGAGTTCTATCTTATCCTATATGGTGCACAAGCAGACGAATCGTTGAGACAACGCTATCAGAGTGCAGCTGGGCATTATAATGAGGATGAAATACAAGCTCTCAGTCGCCTTTTCAACATTATTGTTGAAGCTTTGGAGCATAAAACCTATGATTTCCTAGGCTCCGTGTTCATGGCGTTAGATTTAGGTGATGAATATAAAGCTCAATATTTCACACCTAGTCACATTGCACACTTAATGGCAGCAGTAACTCTATCAGATTGTCATAGTTTAATTAAAAAACGTGGCTTTTTGACATTGCAAGAGCCAACTTGTGGGTCAGGCGTAATGATTATTGAGGCTTATAATTATTTGCGCGAAGAGGACTTCAACCCTCAGCAACAAATGTGGGCTCAAGCAAGAGATTTGGATTTTACTGCAGCATTAATGTGTTATATACAAATGACACTCTTGCATATACCGGGAGAAGTCATTATAGGTAACACCCTTAAAGATGAGGTGAATTACCATTTATACACACCTGCTCACATAATGGGAAATTGGAACAAAAAATTGGAGAGTGCAGATTCCTATACTGAAGCAGAATATCAAGTTATTGAACCTGAACCAGTAGAAGAACCCCCGCTTGACATTGATTGGGAAAATGAACCTATGTTTTATTAGAAAAAATGCACTTACTTTAAAAGTAAGTGCATTTTTTTATTTATACAGATTTAAGCTCTACTTTGCTTTGCTCTACTTAGGGAACCAATATCCTAAGCTCTTCTAAACCACAACATGAAATAACAGGCTCTTTATCAGAACTATCTAATGGATGAACCCCCGCTTTAAAGTAAACCTCAATAGCCTCAGAAAACATAATATCCCCAGCAAAAATAGCACTAACATCAGCCCTTCCATACTTTTGAATAAAGTCACTAAATTCATCTTTTAGAAATGCATCTTGTGTCTTTGATTTTAATAGATACTTTTCTAACCGACTATAATAAGTAGAATCTTTATATTTCTCATCAGTGAAATATATTTTTTCAACATTTTTATTTGGGCATAACCTATTTTTGACCTTTTTGAAATGGGATATATTATCTGCATTGACATAAACCTCTACCCACTCAAAGCCTTGAAGTTCACCTGCATCATTTTCAATTTTTTTTTCAATTTTTAGTTTAATGAAATTTGTCATAAATTGACTCCTAGTTATTTAAATCCTAACTGCTTAGACAATATATTTTACATTAAATTCTTCATAAAAAAGAATTTATTAGTTAATTCTTATTCTCTCTGTTATAAATACCTTTTAGTCTCGCCACTGTTGATTTAGATAAATCATATCGTTTCATTACTGTTGAAATAGAATCACCAGCTTTAAAATCCGCATAAATCTTTTTACGTATTTTATCTGTCACTTTAGGTGGACGGCCGCCTAATGCATTTTTATGACCTGAAGCAAGTTTTGTTCGCTTCCCTTCCTGAGTACGCTCAACAATAAAACTCCTTTCCAATTCAGCAAAAATACCTAACAATTGAATTAAGGCCATCCCCATAGGATTGTTTTGGGTTCGGGTATCTATTCCTTGTTGTATTGCAACAAAACCAATATTTTTATTCTTAAATAGTTCAAGTGTATTCAAACACTGAGCAAGACTCCTTCCTAAGCGATCAAGCTTAGTTACTGCAACGACATCACCCTCTCGGATATAATCCAGTAGTTCATCCAATTGTGCTTTATTTTTCTCAGCTTTACCGGAATGCTTCCCTGAAAAAATTTTCTTACAGCCGTATTCTTTTAATACTTGAATCTGTTCACTTAGATCCTGCTGTTGAGTTGATACTCGAGCAAATCCTATTAATGCCATCTTCTCTCTTAAAATTATTTAAAAATGTTATTAAATGACTGTTGGTTATTTCTTTTAGCTAAATTTATACCAGCTTTTAATCCCTCTCTAAATGGAGTACTTCCAAGCGGTGTCAATGGTTGAATAGGTGCTAAAGGTAGCAATGCAGATGCCCCCATAATCATTCTATAACCTTCTTCAAAGCCTTTTTGATAATCATAGTCCATAATTAACTCCTTTATTAAAAATTCAATACTTTTTAGACTACCTAATATTGCCAGTCTAAAATCTTACCCTTCTCTAGTTTTTAGACCGTCTAAAAACCAAAATCAAAGTTTCTAGACAAATAATATAGATTTAGCTCTGTATCATCATTGATAATTTATTTTTATCTTCAGGAGAGTTTCTAAATAAAGCTACTTAGTATTGGATAGGATGTTTAGAATTAGTCATTTTTAAAATACTGACCCAACTATGAAACGCCATCTACTCTATATCACGTGTATTATTGCAACTCAAAGCCTTGAATCTATAGCTAATATAAGAGACCCTCACGAAGGAGGGATTTGTCACGTTGAAGCAGAATACTTTTATCCAGGAGTATGGGAAAAATATGGCGAAAAGGAGTTGATTTGTAACTACTGGAAATTTTTAGGTGATGAAGACCGAAGAACATTAGAATCAGAATTAAACGAAGATACAACAGAATCAGAGAATGAATATAGCGATTATGATAGCCTGGATGAAATGTACAGTGAATAAATCTATCCATTATGAACTAATTAGTTTAAAATAAAGACTAATTTTTAATAAGCAACAATTTGATTTTATTACATTTTTATGTAAATTTTATAAAAACTATATCTAGATATTGGGGTCATTTAAAGATAAATATACCGTATGAAAATTTATATGGGAATTTATCAATATGCAAATACAGAGATTTTTATCATTAATCATGACCGTTTTATCAAACTTCAATTTAGATCATTTATCTACCTTTGTAACTGAATTAACCGATCTTTCAATTGGTATTGGATTTATGTTCTTATGTATGAGTCTATTTTTATGGGTGTACAAAAAAAAATGAAATATTGGTCCAAAATGCCGAGTAGATGGGTTATTGACGGTGGTCTAAAAAAATTTAGATACTCATCTAATAACCAAAATCAAATGAATGCAGCAAATATTGCTGCATTAATGATATTTTTAATTATCGTAAGTAAGGCACAAAAAGATGAATTTAATGATGAGTTGATAACAAATTTTACTTATAAAGAATTTTCAGAGAGTCTAGGTATTAGTAGGCAATCTATAAGCATGGGATTAAAAGTATTGGAATCCAATAATATTATTTCAATTAAGAGAATTGGAAGAACAAACCAATATATAGTAAATCAAAATGAAGATAAAACGTGGTGTAAAGTCCCAATTCATGAGCTAGAAGGCATATTTTGTAGAAGCTTCTCGTTGCGTTCACAAATTGAATTGTATGCACTAAAATTATTCATTTATTTTTCTGCAATAAGAGATAAAAAGTTTAAGTATTCAATGGCATCTTATCTCAAGATAACTGAAAAAACAGGAATTCCAAAAGGGTTTATAAAAAAGACATTATCATTCATGCTGGTAAATGAACTACTCAGCAGAGTTGATAGAGGATACGATAAGGTTAATGGAGAGAAGGTTAATTTACCTAACCAATATTACCTAAAAAATTATAATGAACTGATATATCCTAATAGATAAAATGATGGGGAGCCAAGCTCCCCATTGTTTCATTATTTTTCTAGCCGCTGCCTAGAACTCCTTCTACTTGCTCATTATAAGCTGGCCGAAGTTGCACTCTGCGGGTCCCTGCTATGTTTTATGACCGAGGGGACATTTACCCTGTCAATCTAATCTCTTAGATGTGCTTAATGTTAAGTATTTACTAATTAAATGTCAATCTAATTTTAACTCTTATGATTAATTCTTATGATTAACTCTTATGATTAACTCTTATGATTAACTCTTATGATTAATTCTTATGATTAATGACAATAGCTAATCGTTACTTAAAACTCATTTAATCGGTGCAAATAATGTAACTGCTGAGATCATTTCAACTTGTTTGCAATATTGTCTAATCACTGCTGCCGCGCTTTCAAATGTTGTTCCTGAAGAAGATATATCGTCAACGAGTAATACATGTTTAGCATCAGCTGGTAATTTTACATGATCACCACAAAAAATATGTAAGTAGCATCTATTCTTCGGAGCTATGTCTTTTATTGATAATCTCCCTTCGCTTCTCTTTAATGCAGTAATTAAGGACTGTTTTTTATCTGGGGGAATTGTGTTATCACTTATAACATCCTCAATCAATGTTTGAGGCGTTTTTTTTCTGAGAAAATTATCAATAATATTTATGTTAAATTTTTGCTGCAATAAACAAGCTAAATTACGCCCAATACTATGTTTAGATGGCATTAGTATGATCACATCAAATGGTTGTTCGATATGTTCTTCAAATGGATATTCATCAATCAGTTTTTTAGCGTATTCATATACAGCATCGATAGTTTCAATATCTGTTGTTAACCCTTCAGCTCCTTTCATGGCATACAACATGGGGCAATTATCACCGATAGGTCTGCATTTCCCTCTTCGTTCTTTATAACGCCTAATTATAGAGTATATAGTTATTTCTCCATTATGTTTTAATATGGTTTCTTTGCTAGGGTAAGAAGCTATAACAACCTGGTTATCTTTAATTTCAAACTTCATATTTTTCTTCTTTTTTTGTAATTGTTATTATTGTAGCAAAAAAAACAAAAGGTTAAAGGAATCCCTAACGGGATTAAGGGTAATGTAATAAAGGTAACCTTTCCAAGGGAAAGGTCTTACCTAAAAAGGCCAAAAGGCTTTCAAAATGGCTTTAATATTTATCTCCGATTTAGAATTATTTATTTATTGAGATCGATGCATAAATCAATATTCTTTTACAAAAAAGGTTCTGAGTTATGCTTTCATCTATTTTTCATAAAATCAGAGGGAAAAAACAAGATTCCCTTAATATCACATCCTCTCTAAAAAATCTTAATTTATCAACATTCAAAGTGGATGATGAGGGATGGATAACCCCCTTTACTGCGTCAGAATTACTCAATTCTGAATTACGCCAAAAATACTTAAATTTACTTTGGCAACAAGTATCAATGACGCAAGATATGTTTAATGAGCTCTATAAAAAACCTATCGAGCGCTACGCTGAAATGGTTCAACTATTACCTGCCTCAGAATCACATCATCACTCACATTTAGGTGGTATGCTTGATCATGGCCTAGAAGTTCTTTCATTTTCAGCTAAATTACGACAAAGTTATGTATTGCCACAAAATGCTGCTCCGGAAGAACAATCTAAGCAACGTGATGCTTGGACTGCAGCTGTTATTTATGCTGCATTGGTTCATGACATTGGCAAAGTTATTGTTGATATAGATATACAATTAAAAGATGGTTCTCGTTGGTTTCCTTGGTTAGGAGTACCAACTCAACCTTATAAATTCAAATATATTAAAGGACGAGATTATGATCTTCACCCGGTTATGGGTAGTTTTCTTGCAAACTATTTAATTCCTAAAGAAGCATTTGCATGGTTAGCAGAATACCCGGAAGCTTTTTCAGCTTTAATGTATGCCATGGCTGATCATAAAGATAAAGCTGGTTTATTATCTGAAATAGTACAAAAAGCAGACCAAAATAGTGTAACTCTTGCACTAGGTGGAGACGTATCAAAACTGACTCAGAAACCTATAACGTCATTTGCAAAACAACTACTCATGGCTTTACGTCATTTACTGCAACATAAATTTAAAATTAATACACCTAAAGGCCCATCTGATGGTTGGCTTACAGAGGATGCACTATGGTTAATGAGCAAACCCACTGCAGACCAAATTCGAGCTTATTTATTGGAGCAAGGCATATCAGCTCCAGCTGACAATCCTAAATTATTTAGTGAAATGCAATCGCTGGGGATTATTGAAAGTACAAATGATGGTACAGCAATTTGGCATTGTCGAATTAAAGCTGATTCAGGCTGGTGCCCACCTAAAGCATTTTCTTTACTCAGAATTAAACCGGAAGTAGCTTGGGAAAATCTTAATGACAGACCAGGTATATTTTTAGGTCGAGTCGATATTGAAAATGAAGAACAATTAAATTCAGCTGAAGATACTAAAGAAGAAAATTCAGTGATTATGGAATCTGAAATGCAGCTTCCTACAATAACAGGCGCACTGAATAAACCGGATTTGTCTGAAAATACATCCTCTCAAAACACTCAAATCAATACCCAAAACTCAGAAACCGAGACGGATATGACTGATTTGGTAATGAATTTATTTTCACCTGTAGAAGAATCTCAAGACTCTACTGATAAAAAACCATCTCAAGAAAACGAAATAAATAAAATCGCCTCTACCCCATCTATAACAGTGGGTGATGATACAAAGGAAACTGAGGCTGTCTCAGGAGAGATTTTTGTTGAATGGCTAAAATCCGGAATTATCGGGAATACCCTAACTATTAATAATTCAAATGCTAAATTACATATAGTCAAAGGCAAACTTTTCCTTGTAACACCTGGAATCTTTCAGCTCTTTTTCAATAGTAAGGGCATTACCAACTTTACTAAAAAAGATATCGAAAATTTGCAATATAGTTTCCAAGACCTTAAATTACACAAGAAATACCATCAATCAAACAATGATAGTATTAATTTTTGGCGCTGTAAGGTTATTGGCCCAAGAAGAACCTCTCAATTGATTGGGTATTTGATTGATAAAACCGACTATTTTTTCGGTAATAGAATTCCAATTGATAATTTGCATTTATCACTTATTGAGGAAAATGAAAGTGAATAGAACCACATTTGATATGTTACTTAGTAATTTTTTTTATACCGTCATTTACGTATAGATACTATTAAAAGCTATGAAAAAGCAATTAGACAATTACAGAAAAATTGCAACCTTCAATATCCTGATGAAATATCAGAATCATTAATACTCCAATGGAGAAAGAGAGTTGTTGGACAATCTATCATTGAAGTGACTTGGAACAGCTATATTCGTCAGCTAAAGACTATTTTCAAATTTGGAATTGAAAAACAACTCCTCCCATTTACAAAGAACCCTTTCGATGGTTTGTTCATTAGAGAAGGAAAGAAGAAAAGGAAAGTATATACTTCTTCAGATTTAAAAAAACTTAGCTTTGGAATCACTGAATCAAAGCATCTTCCTCCTATTCTTCGCCCATTATGGTTTACTAAAACCATAATTATGACTTTCCGCTATACGGCAATTCGACGCTCTCAGTTAAATAAATTAAGAATTAAAGATGTAGATTTGCTGAATCAAGTTATTCATATTCCATCTGAGATAAATAAAAATCACGAGTATCATATACTTCCTATATCAACTACACTTTATCCTTATTTAAAGAAATTATTAACTGAACTAAGTAAACTGAATCAGCCTGTAGAATCTCAACTATTTAACATTAATTTATTTTCAAATGCTGTTAAACGAAAGGGAGAGAAAATGACCAATGACCAGGTGAGCTATATCTTCAAAGTTATTTCAAAATATACGGGGATTATCAGCTCCCCTCACAGATTTAGGCATACAGCAGCAACAAATCTAATGAAAAAACCTGAAAACCTATATATAGCCAAACAATTACTAGGACATAAAGATGTCAAAGTTACATTGAGTTATATTGAAGATAATATTGATTCAATAAGAGAATATACAGAATTGCTTTAGATAGGTATGCAAGGGGCATCCAAGGGTGTTCCTTGCAAAAATAATTTAAACCGCTCGTTCTAAGCTTATTCATCCTTATAAAAATATTTTTAAAATTAGTACGTTCAGGCTTTACAAACTAGTATTTTTGTGTAAGATCTAACCTATCCACAGAGCGTTAGTGGGTAGATCATGGTGTATTGGCTAGGTACACGGAATTGGTCTAAACAAATAGTTTTCAAACTTAAATGATGTACACAAGGGATTTAAAATCCCTCGCCTTTCGAGGCGTGCCAGTTCAAGTCTGGCTTCGGGCACCATTTTAAATATAAAAAGAAGATTGTCGCGTAAGCGGCTTTTTTTATACCTAAAATTTAGCTTTTCTGTTTTTTGACTAAGTCATTTATGACTTTGTATCTAACCAAAACTCACAAAAAAACGACCGCACTTGCGGTCGTTTCTATTTACAGTTAAAGGATTATTTTAATTTTTCACCTTTAAATTCACCTGTTAAGCTTTCTAAGAAAGACGTGATATCTTCAACATCTTTTTGAGCTGGCTGTTTCACATTACTTTGATATTTCAACATTGCACTAACGGCATCTTTTAGCTCTTTTGCTGAGGCATCATGGAAATATGGTGCAGTAAGTGCGACGTTGCGCAAGGTTGGCACTTTGAAACGATGCATATCAAACGGATCTTTCGTTTGAGCAAAGCGACCTTCATCGGCATCAGTTAATGGCGTACCACGATCTTTAAAGTAATCGCCGTAAAGTCCCATGTATTCATAAGATTGTCCGCCCATTGCCACGCCAGTATGACAAGTATCACATTTATGTTGTTTGAATAACTCATAACCGCGAACTTGTTGTTCAGTCAAGGCTGTTTTATCCCCTTTCAAATAACGGTCAAAATCACTATTTGGTGTAATTAATGTTTTTTCATATTCACCAATTGCGTGAGTTAAGGTTTCTTTCGTCACTTGTGGATATTCTTTTAAGAATTCTTTTTTAAATTCTTCATCCATTTCAAAACGTGCCACGATGTCATCCCACGAGTGCGAGCCCATTTCTACTGGATTTGTTGGAGGACCTTTCGCTTGATCAGCTAAATCTGCTGCACGACCATCCCAGAATTGCACAAAGTTAAATGCCGCATTGAATACGGTTGGTGCGTTAATTGGACCTTTTTTACCTTCAATCCCTGTTGAAGTTTCAAGTCTATCTACACCACCTTTATCTAATTGGTGACAAGTGTGACATTGAATAGAACCATCGCCTGATAAACGACCATCAAAGAAAAGATCATGACCTAACGCGATTTTTGCTTCATCTGTTGCAATATTGTCTGGAATAGGTTGCACTAAACGATCTGCATCAACATTGGGGGTTTCTTTTGGTAAAGACATTTTACGTGCTTCACGAATCCAGTTAAGCAATGTCACTTTTTCTTGCTCATCTGGTTTACTTCCCCAGTGGAGATGTCTGAATTTAGCAATTGGTATTTCATTATTTTCAAGCACACGCTGTAGTTTTGCTAAATCAGCTTGGGATAATTTGCTCGGATCTTTTAAGCCTTCAAGTAAACGATCTAGGCGGAAAGCACGAAGCCCACTTTGAATATCCGATTGCATTTCATCACCCACAATCGGGAATTTTGAATAAAATGGAAGAGGTGTGTTTGGACTATGGCAATATTGGCAGCTATTATCAAATAAGGCTTTTGCCACTTTTTCTTATTCGCCAGCATAGCGATTTTCCATTAAAAGTTGGGTCGCATTCTCTTTATCAAATTGGTGTAGATACCCCACAACGCCCAAATAACCTAAGATAGCAATGGCGGCTCCGCCAATAATCAGTTTTTTCATCTAATAATCCTCCAAACGATCAATAAACATAAAAAGAAACGTAAAGCTTAAAGTAAGGTGATTATGCCAAAAATTTGGCTTATATTTTGTATGGATTTAATTAACTTTGGCTATGGATTCGATTGATTGCATTAAAGGCCTTTTTATCTTATAAGTGAGAATTCCCCTAAAATTAAGCAATAAAAAATGCGGTTATTTCTAACCGCACTTTGCTTTTATTATCTCTTGTTTATTTCTTTGGCGCTTGCATAAAGCGGAAGAAATCACTATCAGGTTTCAAAATCATCATATTATCTGAACCTTCAAAGCTGCTTTCATAGGCTTTTAAGCTACGAATAAAGCTATAAAACTGTGGTTCTTGGGCAAAAGCTTGAGAATATAGTTTTGCCGCTGCCGCATCACCATTACCTCGTAATTCTTGTGCTGTTTTATTTGCATTCGCTAAGATCAAGGTGACTTTACGATCCACATCCGCTTGAATGAACGCCGCTTTTTCTTTACCTTGCGAACGATGTTCACGAGCAACCGCATCACGTTCTGCACGCATACGTTGGTAAATGGAAGAAGAGACTTCATCCGGTAAATTGATTTGTTTTACGCGAACATCGACGACTTCAATCCCTAATTCAGAGGTACTATCCTGCCCTGAATTTAACGCTTTTTTCGCCCCCGCCATTAATTCACCACGTGTACCTGAAACGATGTCTTTAATCGTGCGTGTACCAATTTCTGAACGCAGACGGTCATTCACTTTACGGCTTAATAAGCTTGAAGCTTGGTTATAATCACCACCACCCGTTGCAGTATAGAAACGACCGAAATCGCTGATTCTCCATTTCACATAGGAATCCACCAACAAGTCTTTTTTCTCGACTGTCACAAAACGAGTAGCTGAGCCATCAAGGGTACGAATACGCGCATCAAGCACTTTAATGCTATCAATTAAAGGCAATTTAAAATGCAAACCTGGTTCATAGACGACCACTTTATTTTCTGCATCACGTTGTACTTTGTTAAAACGCAACATGATGCCACGAGTGCCCTCAGTTACAACCACGACGCTGGAATATAACACCGCAGCAATCACCACAATAATCGGAAGTAAAAATTTACGCATTAGTTAAATCTCCCTTGGCGAATGCCTTCATTTGATTGAACCGGTTGAACCGCTTGTGTTTCTACACGACGTTCCTGTGTTGAAACAGGCGCAGAACTGACCGCACTTTCAGAAGTAGTGGCCACTGGCTTAACCGTCTTTTTACCCATTAATTGCTCCAATGGCAATACAGTTAAATTGTTACCATTATTGCTATCTAGCATCACTTTAGGTGTATTTGCCATGACTTTTTCCATGGTTTGAATATAAAGACGCTCTTTTAACAAATCAGGGGCCGCTTTAAATTCAGGTAGCAGACGTTGTAAACGTTCCACTTCCCCTTGCGCATCTAGCACAACACGATCTTTATAAGCCGTTGCTTCTTCAACGATACGCTGTGCATCACCACGAGCGATTGGCTCTTTCTCGCGAGCATAAGCTTCCGCTTCACGAATGTAACGTTGTTCGTCTTCCTGTGCTTTAATCGCATCATCGAAAGCATCTTTCACTTCTTCTGGTGGACGTGCAGATTGGAAGTTCACGTCAATCACTTCAAGTCCCATATCATAAGGTTTGATAATATCGTTCAAGGCTTTCCATGTATCTTCACGTACCACGGCACGACCGGTTGTCAGCACATCATTCATAGTCATATGACCAATCACATAACGAAGTGCACTGTCAGTCGCTTGTCCAAGACTATTGTCCGCATTGCTTACGCTAAACAGGTATTTTTCAGGATTTTGCACGCGATATTGCACAGTCATTTCCACTTTAACCATGTTTTCATCTTTGGTTAACATCGCACCTTGCGTTTTAAGCTCACGAACTTGTTCTACATTCACTGGAATCACTTTATCAATAAAGGTTGGTTTCCAGTTTAAACCTGGTTGAACGATAGAATGAAACTCGCCAAAACGTAACGTTACGCCACGTTCTGCTTCTTTAATAGTATAAAAACCGCTTGCACCCCAAATAATCCCTCCGATTACTGCGGCGATCGGTAAAATCTTACCTAAATTAAATGCAGGTATATTCGGCGAAGTATTATTTGATCCACCCTTCTTATTCCCACCACCTAATTTTTTCAACAGATTATTAAATACCTCTTCAATATCTGGAGGTGATTGTTCCTGATTTTTATTGTCTCGCGAACCCCAGCCATTTTCATTTTGCTTATCTGATGAATTATCTGACTGTTTTGGACCGCTGCTCTGTCCCGGTTTACCCCAAGGATCTTGATCTGGACCGTTTTGCGACATTACGTTCTCCATTTGTCTAAAATTTTTAATGAGTTTAACGAAATAAATGGGGTTAGTCTATGAAAATACAAGTGACAATGCAAATTTTACAAAATAAAAAATCCTTTAATATTTTCAAGGATTTTCTTTTATTCATTTACTTGGTAAATCAAGGATTTTTTTATATTTTTTTCTTCTAATTCTTTTCCATTCCATTGATAAAAGTGCGGTTGGATTTTTGACTGATTAATAAATGCCGCAAAGTAAAAAGGTAATTCATCAGTAAAGAGCAATTTCCCTTTCGGACAATAATCTGAAAAGATCTGCAATTGTTCTGGCAAATGCGTCACACTTGATAGTTTCACTATTCCTACTCCTTGTGATTTCAATACCGCCTCACGCAAACACCAACAGCGATAAAAAGCCTGCTCCTCATTAAGTTGTTTAGCAAACCATTCTTGCTCTGCTTGTGGCGCAAAATGCGCCATGAGTGCAGAAAAATTTCGTTTTTTGGGAAATTCAATATCAATACCGACCGCACTTTTTTCTGATTCATTAATATGCAGCAATACGGCAACCCAATCGCCTGAGTGGCTTATATTAAAATCGATGTTCTCGACGAGAAATTGTGGTCTACCACTTTGCGTACGATAAATTTGCCCTAAAAGTGCGGTTGATTTTCCCGCTTTTTTTAGCAACTGCCAAAGTAAAAAATGCGCCAATCGACGACATTGATGACGTTGCGTTATCCGAGAATTTCCCTGCAGTTCAGTACGCAAATTTTCAGGGACTAGATCCGTAGGGATTTCATCAAAAGGAAAAGGTTGTTGAATATTGGCGTAGGCAATAAAAGTTGTCATAAAATAATGAATAAACACGCAAGTTTTCTTGCATTATAAAAGGAAATCCACCGCACGCCAACATAAGCTAAAACTCATCAAAGCAAGGTGTTAGGTTGAAACTGTGAGCGGTTTCACAGATTTTTCCCTTCAAATACGTTACATTTCAAAAAAGTAATCACAGGAGGTTCTATGTTTAAACAACTTCAACAAGTCGGTAAGGCATTCATGTTGCCGATTGCTATTTTGCCTGCTGCGGGTCTTTTACTTGGGATCGGTGGGGCGCTTTCCAATAAAGCAACGGTGCAAGCTTATCCAATTTTAAATAATGAGGTGCTGCAAGGCCTGTTTCAGATCATGTCAGCAGCCGGTAGCGTAGTGTTCGCTAATTTAGCCTTATTATTGTGTATTGGTTTAGGTATCGGCTTAGCCAAACGTGACAAAGGCGTTGCCGCTCTCGCTGCGGTTGTTGGTTATCTCATTATGACGGGTACCATTGCTGCATTAATTCCGATTTTCTCTCCTGATGTAAAAAGCATCGATACGGGTGTGATTGGAGCATTGGTGATGGGCTTGATTACCGTTAAATTACACAATCGCTATCACAACATCCAATTACCACAAGTATTAGGTTTCTTTGGCGGCTCTCGCTTTGTGCCAATTGTGACTGCTTTTTCAGCTATTTTTGTTGGATTAGTTTTCTTCCTCATTTGGCCAACTTTCCAACAATGGCTCGTATCGGCAGGTAAAAGCATCGCCTCCATGGGAACCTTTGGAACATTCTTATACGGTTTCTTAATGCGATTATCTGGTGCGGTTGGCTTACATCATATGATTTACCCACTGTTTTGGTATTCTGAATTAGGTGGTGTTGAAATGGTCAATGGCGAGATGATTGTTGGGGCACAAAAAATCTTTTTTGCTCAATTAGCCGATCCTAATCACCACGGTTTATTTACTGAAGGGACTCGTTTCTTTGCCGGCCGTTTTGATACCATGATGTTTGGCTTACCAGCAGCCTGCTTAGCCATGTATCACTGTGTACCGAAAAAACGTCGTGCACAAATTGGCGGCTTATTCCTTGGTGCAGCCCTAACCTCTTTCATTACTGGCATTACAGAACCGATCGAATTTATGTTCTTGTTTGTCGCACCATGGCTTTATGTATTCCACGCTTTCTTAGATGGTGTATCTTTCTTTATTGCCGATTATTTAAATATCTCTATCGGGAATACTTTCTCTGGTGGTTTTATTGATTTCTTGCTCTTCGGTATCTTACAAGGTGATGAAAACACCCATTGGTTGCGTGTGATTTTTGTAGGTATTCCTTGGGCTCTACTCTATTATTTCTCTTTCATTTTCTTGATTCGCATCTTTAATGTAATGACACCAGGACGCGGTGAAGAAACTGAAGAAAATGTAGAACAAGAAACCAGCTCTCTTACTGAAAATGCACATAAAATTATTGCGGCATTAGGTAGCGCTGAAAATATTGAAAACGTGGATGCATGTATTACTCGCTTACGTGTTTCTGTTAAGGACGTGAAAGCCGTTGATAAAGCCACATTGAAAAAATTAGGTGCAATTGATGTGCTTGAAGTGGGCGGTGGCGTACAGGCCATTTTCGGTGCAAAAGCCGTACTCTATAAGAGTGAAGTGAATCAAATCTTAGGAAAAGAAGATTAATTCCTAAAAATAAAGGGCGTTTATCCCGCCCTTTTGAGTAACGAAACAAAAGTGCGGTCAAAATCAACCGCACTTTTTTATTATTTCAACAAATATGCACGTAATTGAGTAAAATCGTCATCCATTTCATCAGAAAGTAATGGCAATTTATTGTGTTTATCCAATGCTTCTGGCAATGGAAGATTGAGCGAAAGAATACGCTCTACAGACTCTTTAAATTTTGCAGGATGTGCCGTACATAAGAAAATACCAGTTTCATCCGCTTTAAGTTGATCTTTCAATACTTGATAGGCTATTGCACCGTGTGGTTCACATAAATAACCTTTTGCGTACATCGCTTTTAAGGTTTCTTCTGTTTCGCTATCGCTTAACATACCAGAACCTAAATCACTTAAACTCCAGCCATTACGTTTAAATAACTCTTCGACACGTGGCCAGTTGTTCGGACGACTGACATCCATCGCATTAGAAAGCGTGGCTACAGTCGCTTTAGGTGCCCAATTACCTGATTCTAAATAACGCGGTACGGTATCGTTCGCATTGGTTGCTGCAATAAAGCGTTTAATTGGTAAACCTAATGTTTTTGCGATTAACCCTGCGGTTAAGTTACCGAAGTTGCCACTTGGTACAGAAACCACGACATTATCACTTTTTTCTTTTGGTAATTGCGCTACCGCTTCAAAGTAATAACAAACTTGCGCTAATAAACGGCTAATATTAATAGAGTTTGCTGAGTTTAAACCAATCGCTTGACGCAGTTCTGCATCATCAAAGGCTTGTTTGACTAACGCTTGGCAGGCATCGAAATCACCATTAATCGCCACAGTGCGAATATTGCCACCTAAAGTACAGAACAGTTTTTCTTGTAATGGGCTAATTTTGCCTTTCGGATATAAAATCACAACATTGATATTTTCCAACCCATAAAATGCATGGGCAACTGCCGCACCGGTATCTCCAGATGTTGCTGTTAAAATGGTAATTTTGCCATCACCACGTACTGCAGCAAGTGCCTGCGCCATAAAACGACCACCAAAGTCTTTAAATGCTAAAGTTGGACCGTGGAATAATTCAAGGGCATAAATATTGTCTTCTACTTTTTCTAACGGTGCAGGAAAAGTAAATGCATTTTTCACCATTGCATCTAATGTTGCTTTCGGTAATTCTTCACCAATTAATGCACCAAGAATTTTTTGGCTACGTTCAACCAATGGTAAGGCTAATAACTCGTCAATATTGGTTAAAGCGGGGATCGTTTCTGGAAAGAACAAACCTTGATCTTTGCCAAGTCCTTGACGTACTGCTTGCGCAAAATTCACTTTTTCTTCAGGGTGTTTGATGTTATATAAATTCATTGTATATCCTAATTATTAATAATACTTCTTAAAGTCATATTCCGATTTTTGAATAATTTTTTCTATTTCTTGCATATAAAGTCGTACCGTTTTAATATGCAGAACAATATCAGATAAAGATGTATCTGTAACATCATTGTTTCTATGAACAATGTCATTACGTTTATTAACAATGCTACTAATCTGATCTTTAATTGCAGAATTAAGCTTATTATCTAGCTCTATTCCTAACAATTCGAAAACATTTAATGTTTTTTTTATATTCCCTGATATTTTATTAGCATCAAGGAAACTCTCTATATCTTTCTTAGCATAAGATACATTATAGTTTCTAACTGCCCGACTTTTTTTGTCTACATTCCAGGATGATAAACTTGCTAAAACAAATACTTCTGGAACTGAATATTGGTTAATACATTTACAATGTCTTTCAAATATTTTTATTGTAATTTCAGTTAAATAAGACTCTAAATAAGTACATAGATTAATCAAATAACTTCTAGAGAAAAGATTCACATTCTTAACAAATAAAGAATCGGAAGAAGTAATAACTCTATCTCTACTTTCTTTTACCACCTTAGAAAGCTTTGTCAACAAAGAACTATATTTTTTATATATAGGTGAATATGTCTGGCTCATACTATTAATTTTCAGCTATTGCTTCCTGAAGAAGATAATCCCATAACTTCCTACGAGTCATTATAGATGACTTAGTTTGTACGCTTCTTTTTAACGTTTTTCCAAAGTCTTCTCTATCACATAACTCTTTATATTTAGATTTAATCTTATGTGCAAATTTTTTGACAATCTTTGGGTCTAATCGACCAACTGAATACATTTGAAGATCATAATGAACAATAGCTTTAAGAGTCATATTTCTTTTTCTAGATAAGTTTAAGAATAGATCATCACCAAAGGCTATTCGACAATTTTCTAATGCTGATTTAAATTTATCCCTATAGGTATTTATATCATCCTCTGAAACTGAAACTTTCTCCTCAAGATATGAATCTAAATATTCTTTCAAATTATCAGAATAGTTTACTAACTTATCATCACTAGAAAGAGCAAAATACCGTAAAACTAGCTCAGCTTTACCACTATCATCTTTAATAGAATTAAACTTATAATTTGACAAAAGAATCGCTAATTCATCTAGTAAATTATTAAAGGCGCTGGGGTACAAAGCGTGCCTAATCTCTTGATCTGTTAAAGTCACTGAGCCTTGATTTAACCTTGCAAAAATTTCTCTAATTAATTCCTGAGAATTATCTTTACGTAAAACTATGCAGCGTATAGTCGTATTTTCTAAGTCACTCTTAGATTCATTTAATTCAGAAAATCTCTTCCCTTCAAGATCAGAAAATGCTGTCATCCCTTCCAGAGCAAATTCATCATTAAAAAACTTTTGGATAGTCGTTAATCTTTGAACTCCATCAATAACAATATGATTTCCTTTATCATCTTCAGCAAAATAGCATGAAGGTAAAGGAATTCTCATTAAGCAAGATTCAATAAACTTAGATGCTCTTCCCCATCCTTTCTTATCCCACTTATATTTTCTTTGAAAATCTGGGTCTAGTTTAAGCTTTCCACTCTCAATTCTAGACTTTAAAGTTTCAAATGGGTAATCAATAGGATATAAATTTAAATGCTTTTCTTTTGAACTATTCATAATTGCATCTCAAATAAATTTAACGAGTTAACAATTTAGCACCTTCATTATCGACCTTACAAACATGAACAAAGCCTTCATTGTTTTGTAAATAATGATTTTCTAAATAAGTCGCCAGTTTTGTTGCCGTTTGTAAATCAGGTGCGATGGAGAAAATCGTTGGTCCAGAGCCTGAAATCCCCGTTGCTAACGCGCCTAAATCACGAGTAGCTTGTTTCACTTCTGCGAAGTTTGGCAATAAAGCCTCACGATAAGGTTCCGCAATCACATCTTTCATCATCATCGCAGCTAGGTTTTCTTGATGCGTGTGACATGCATGCACAAAGCCACCTAAATGACGACCATGAGAAATCACATCTTGGCGCGTGTAGCTTTTCGGTAAAATTGCGCGTGCTTCAGCGGTTGAAACCTCAATGCCTGGATAGGCTAAGACCCAATACCAATTATCAAAAAATGGTAGTTTTTGGCAAATGTTACCGAGAGATTGTACCATAAACTGCACACCGCCAAGATAGCAAGGCGCAACGTTATCATAATGGATAGAACCTGAAATACGACCTTCTAGCTCTCCCATCATCTCTAACAATTCCATTTTTGAGAATGGTTCATCGTGGAATTTATTTAATGCCACTAATGCAGCCACAATAGAACAGGCACTTGAGCCTAATCCCGAACCAATCGGCATATTTTTCTCAAGGGTCAAACGCAATGGTTTGACTCTCACATTGCGTAATTTTAATTGCTCACTAAACAGTACATAGGCCTGATACACGATGTTTTTTTGTGGCTCTTTTGGCAATTTACGCACAAAATAGCCCGCACTTTCAAGCTCAAAACCACTTGGAATAGACTCAATCTGTACGACATCACCTAATAATGAACCATCAATCGGTGAAATGGCTGCGCCTAATGTGTCAAACCCTACACTAATATTTGCACTCGATGCTGGAGCATAAATTCTTAACATATTATGTCCTTTTTAGTGGTGTAATGTTCTTAAAATATCCGCAAAGATGCCCGCTGCAGTCACTGCGTTACCTGCACCATAACCACGTAATAACAACGGAATTGGTTGATAATAACGCGTGTAGAATGCAAGGGCGTTTTCACCGTCTTTCACCTTGTACAATGGATTATTTTGATCCACAGCGATGATTGATACCTTGCAGTGGCCATCTTTAATTTGACCTACGTAACGCAATACTTTGCCTTCGGCTTTCGCGGCTTCAACGCGTGCTTTAAATTCCGCATCTAATTGTGGCAACATCGCCATAAATTCATCGGCTGATTTGCCTTCAGAGAAGCCTTTCGGTAACACGCCTTCCACTTCCACATCGGAAAGCTCAAGTTCTAACCCTGCTTCACGCGCTAAAATAAGCAATTTACGTGCCACATCTTGTCCTGATAAATCATCACGAGGATCTGGTTCTGTAAACCCTTTTTCACGTGCAAGTGCGGTCACTTCTGAAAGAGAAAGTCCCTCTTCTAATTTACCAAAAATGAAAGAAAGTGAGCCCGATAAAATGCCTTCAAAATACTCAAGCTCATCACCCGCTGCTAATAAATTCTGTAAGTTTTCGATAACCGGTAAGCCTGCGCCTACGTTGGTTTCATATAGGAATTTATGCTGGCTTGCTTGTGCATTGCGACGTAATTCGTGGTAATAAGCTAATTCACGGGTATTCGCTTTTTTGTTTGGGGTTACTACATGGAAGCCTTCTTTTAATGCGCGCGCATAAAGTCCTGCGACCGATTCAGCCGTTGTACAATCTACGAAGACTGGGTTCACTACGTGGTGTAATTTAATGAAAGATAACAACACATCGAAATCAGAAGGTTGGGTTGCATTTTCAAGATCCACTTTCCAATTATCTAAATTCAATCCGTTTTCATTCAAAAGCATTTTTGTTGAATTCGCTAACGCACAAACTCGGATTTCAATGTCCTTCTTTGCGAGGTATTCTTTTTGGTGTTTGATTTGTTCAATTAACTCACCACCAACGCCACCAACGCCGACTAGAAACATATCGACAACTTTCTTGTTATTAAAAAGGGCTTGGTGAGTCGCTTTCACAGCTTCAATCGCTTTATTTTGCGCGACAACTGCGGAAATTGAACGCTCAGAAGAACCTTGTGCAATTGCGACTAAGCTGATATTCGCTTGTGCTAAGGCAGAGAAGAAACGAGCCGCAATACCTTTAGCTTGTTTCATACCATCACCTACAACTGAGATGATAGATAGATCTTTTGCGACTTCAATTGGCTCTAAGTCATGCGCTTTTAATTCTGTCGCAAACTCTTGTTCTAAAATCGCTTTCGCTGCATCCGCTGATTTAACTGGCACACAGAAACTAATGCTGTATTCAGAAGAAGATTGAGTGATTAAAATAACTGAAATACCGGCTTTTGACATGGCTGAGAAGACACGCGCAGCCATCCCTACCATGCCTTGCATACCAGGGCCTGAAACATTAAACATTGCCACGTTGTCAAGGTTAGTAATCCCTTTCACTTGTAACCCTTCAGATTTTACATGACCATCGATTATTGAACCAGGTGCAGATGAATTACCGGTGTTTTTGATCACACAAGGGATTTGTTTTGGCAATAATGGACCAATTGTACGTGGATGGATCACTTTCGCGCCAAAATAAGAAAGCTCCATCGCTTCACGATAAGAAAGGCTTGGTAATAAACGAGCATCTGGCACTAAACGAGGATCACAAGTATAAACGCCATCCACATCAGTCCAAATTTCACAAACAGACGCATCTAAACAAGCTGCTAAACAGGCTGCTGAATAATCAGAACCATTACGGCCTAATAACACTAATTCACCTTTATCATTACATGCGGTAAAACCAGCCATTAAAACAACTTTATCTTTATCGATACTTTTCGCATCAACGCGTTTTGTTGATTCGTCAATATCAACTGAAGATTCTAAGTAACCACCTTGTGCTAATAATTGCTTAACTGGATCAACAATGTGAACACTATACCCACGTGCTTCAAACCACGCTTTCATCATCGCAATTGATAATTTTTCACCACGGCAATCAATGGTTGCTTTAACTTTATCTTCTACTTTGCCAGCTTGGCGAATTTCTTCTAATAAGCCTTTAATTTGAGCAAATTCTGCATCAATGAGGGCTTTAGTACCAGCAAGATCAAATTTATTATTTTCAGCGTGTAAACCATTAATGATGTTATAGAAAATCTCAATGGCTTCGTTAAAGTGGGTATCAGTAGGTTGGTTTAATGCGGCTTTTTCAGAGAGGGCAACAAGATGGTTAGTAATTTTTGCTGGGGCAGATAAGACACCGGCAGCCTGCTCTTCTAAATGAGCTTTTTCGATTAATTGAGCTGCTTGTGAGAAACGCTCAGGATTGGCTAATGAAGTGCCACCAAATTTTAATACGCGCATGATAATATCCTCAGATGTTGTGATTTTTAAATACTAAAAAACCCGCACTAGACTGAATGCGGGTTTTCTTGATCCTGTTTGTTATGCACTAACCCGCCCCATTAATTGTCGTAATGGTCATAATAATGGTGGTAATCGTGAAAGTGCGGTTATTTTTCATTGTGTTTTAACCTTGAAAAAAAAGATGTGTTTAGAAATACCGAAAAAGCGCTGGCTTGTCAAACACAAAATCAAAAAAATGAAGATTTTTTCTAAAAATCATCGCTTTGGTGTAGAATGAAGAGAGTTTCACATTGGTCAGGAAGGGAATTATGACAATTCAACAAGCACTCGAAACCATCCATCAAAAAATCCAAGAAGCCACACAACTCGCTCATCGCCCTGAAAATGCGGTCACTTTATTAGCGGTTTCTAAAACGAAACCCAATGAAGCGATTTTAGAAGCCTATCATGCAGGACAAAAAGCATTTGGGGAGAACTACGTTCAAGAAGGTGTAGATAAAATTCAGTATTTTGAAGCACAGAATATTCAGCTTGAATGGCATTTTATTGGCCCATTGCAATCCAATAAAACGCGTCTTGTGGCTGAACATTTCGATTGGATGCAAACGTTAGAACGTGCAAAAATTGCCGTTCGTTTAAATGAACAACGCCCTGCCAATAAAGCTCCGCTGAATGTTTTAATCCAAATTAATATCAGTGACGAAGCGAGTAAATCAGGCATTCAACCAAGTCAAATGATTGAGCTTGCAAAACACATTGAAAATCTACCGCACTTACGTTTGCGTGGATTAATGGCGATCCCTGCTCCAACAGACAATATTGCAGAACAAGAAGCGGCTTTTAGCCAAATGGAACAATTATTTGAGCAATTGAAAGTCGCTTTCCCTCATCAACAAATTGATACGCTTTCGATGGGAATGACCGATGACATGCAAAGTGCCATAAAATGTGGTTCAACCATGGTACGTATTGGTACAGCCATTTTTGGGGCGAGAATTTATTAAATTACGATAAAATTATAAACTTTCCACATGTTTTAACACTGCCATTGACATTATAATATCAACAATTACAATTTAAATTTTACTATATATTAATAAGAATAAGGAACTAATAATTATGTCTATAGAGAGTAGCAAATTTAGAACAAAACTCTATCAGCTAACTAACTACCTACAGAATGTATTTTCTCTTAAAAATGCAAAATGGGTTATTGGGTGCTTAATAGCACTCAGTCTGATTATTATAGATAGCAAGCTAATTCTTAGAGGATCGGGTTATTACCCTAAACCCAATATAGAACAAATACTGATATTCTCATATCTAATTATTATATTTAGTTCATCAAAAAAAATATTTTGGTTCTTGCTTTTTCCATTTATTCTTATTTATGCTCTATATACCCCCATCGGCTTGACTTTCGGAGGGCCAACTTATCAACATATATCCTCATTAGTTGCAACTGATACCAATGAAGCCAAAGAATTTCTACTTCAGATACCTTATAAAAATTATTTATATGCAATAAGTATTATTATTATTATTGTTGCTTATAGAATAATAACGGTAAAGTTCAGAATAAATTTCTTTAAAAATAAATTCATTTTATCTATAGCCACATTATACTTACTCTTCAATATGTCCCCCTTTGATTTCTTTAGAAAAACATATATTGAAGCTCTAGATGTAAAAAGAGAGTTAGATACTTTAAATAAACTAAGCTTAAAAAATGAATGGGGAGATACATATTTAGAAAATTCCAAATATGATGATTATATTTTAATCATTGGGGAAAGCGCGAGAAGGGATTATCTGCATGCATACGGTTATCCAATTGCAAATACTCCATTTATGAGTTCATCAAAAGGTATACTTATTGATGGATTGGAATCTGCGGGTTTTTATACTATTGGATCATTAAAATTAATGCTAACTAAGCCTGATACATCAAAATGGGAAGAAAACTATAGTTTAAATTTAATTGATTTAATTAAGTCTGCAGGCATAAAAACTTATTGGCTTTCTAACCAAGGTTACTTAGGAGAATGGGATACTCCAATATCTGCTATTGGAAACAAGGCAGACTATAAATTCTTTATAAAAAAAGGTAAATACGATGAACAAGATACCGATGACACTCTGCTATTACCTTATTTAGAAAATATTATAAATAAAGACTCAAAAGAAAAACGCTTTATTGTTATTCATTTATATGGTTCGCATCCAAATGCTTGCGATAGAATTAAAGGAAAAGAAATGATTCTAAAAGACAAAGAGTTTGATGAGAAATACTTTTATCTTAATTGCTATATTACATCTATAAAAGAAACAGATAAATTTATTGAAAACACATATAACCTAATGAATAATGTTAATAAAGTAAAAAACCGCAAATTTTCAATAGTTTATTTCTCAGATCATGGACAATGTCATTCTTCTATAAATCCACCTAATATTATTGTATCTCAAGCTTGTTTAAGTAAACTTCACAATGATGTTCCATTATTCAAAATATCATCTGATGATGTTGATAGAAAAGAATATAAAGTCTTCAAATCTGGCTTGAATTTTACAGATGGAATTGCTAACTGGATTGGTATAGCAAATAGCAAACTAAATAAGAGTATTGATTTATTTTCTGATCAACCAGATACCAGTGATTATGGATTAAAAGAAACGATAGATAAAAGGGAAATTCCACTGGATCCAGCAATTGATATAAGAATTACCAACTAAGAAAAAGCGGTCAATATTGACCGCTCTTTTTTATCTGGATTTAATTAAACTTCTTCGCTCTTTTCAGAGAAACGTTCAATCTTCGCACCTAAGCAACGAAGTTTATCTTCAACGTGCTCATAACCACGATCGATGTGATAAATACGATCTACGATAGTTTCACCACTTGCGATACATCCTGCTAACACAAGACTGATTGATGCGCGTAAATCTGTCGCCATCACTTCTGCACCAGAAAGGTGCTCAACACCCTGACAAACCGCCGTGTTACCTTCAATCTCCGCTTTACCGCCCATACGAATTAATTCTGGAATGTGCATAAAACGGTTTTCAAAGATGGTTTCAGTAATGATACTGGTGCCTTCTGCCACCATGTTTAACAAGGTGAACTGCGCTTGCATATCTGTTGGGAAACCTGGGTGTGGTGCAGTACGAATATTAACGGCTTTCGGACGATTGCCATGCATATCCAATGTAATGCTATCTTCAGTTACTTCAACTTCTGCACCCGCTTCACGAAGTTTATCAATCACGGCATCCATGGTATTCGCTTTGGTATTTTTACATACCACGCGACCACCTGAAATGGCACCCGCAATTAAGAATGTACCGGTTTCAATACGATCTGGCACAATGCTGTGCTCGCAACCAGTTAAACGTTCAACACCTTCAATAACAATATGATCCGTACCCGCACCTGTAATTTTCGCGCCCATTTTGTTGAGGAAATCAGCTGTATCAACAATTTCAGGCTCACGTGCAGCGTTTTCAATCGTTGTTGTACCTTCAGCAAGCGTTGCCGCCATCATGATAGATAAAGTCGCACCAACGCTCACTTTTTCCATCACAATACGTGTACCTACAAGGCGCTCTGCGACAACTGCTTTTACATAACCTTCATCAAGCTCAATGGTCGCACCGAGTTTTTCTAAGCCGCTAATGTGAAGATCAACCGGACGTGCACCGATAGAACAACCACCCGGTAAAGAAACTTGACCTTGATTAAAACGAGCTACTAACGGTGCTAATGCCCAAATAGAAGCACGCATGGTTTTTACTAATTCATACGGTGCAACGAAGTGATCAATTTTAGAACAATCTAATAATACTGCACCTTCAGCATCACGCTCTGCCACCACGCCAAGTTTACGTAAGATCTTTAAGGTGGTATCAATATCTTTGAGTTCCGGTACATTTGTTAATTTAACCGGCTCAGTCGCCAAAATTGCGGCAAAAAGAATAGGAAGTGCAGCATTTTTTGCACCAGAGATGGTTACAGTACCACTTAAGCGAGATTGCCCGCCATAAACACGAAATTTTTCCATAGAAAATCCTAGCTTGCTTGATGTAATAGACGATCCATTTTCCACTTTGCAGTGGTATAGGTTTTAATGGTTAAAGCATGAATTTCGCCAGTTTGGAAATAAGTCATTAATGGCGCGTAGATAGTTTGTTGTTGTTTTAATTTAGAAAGTGCAGCGATCTCATCGCTCACTACAATCACACCAAAGTGTGCATTTTCACCTTGAGCATAAACCTCATCTACATTCAGGCTTTCTTTTAAAATACGTTCAATTTCTTGCAGTTCCATTCGGATTTCCGTTTTAATGATGATCAATAAAAGTGCCAATCCAATGAGATAAATTCACTAAATCAGCAAGGGTTAATAACTGTTCTGGCGGATTTATCAACCGCACTTTTTTATTTGGTAACTGCTCACTATCATGTAGAAAATCACACAATAATGCAAAACCGGCAGAATCAATTCGTTTAATATTCGTTAAATCAAATTCAATGGTACTTTGATTCGCCAGCTTTTCTGATAAAAAAGAAGCACGTTGCTGCCATAATGGTAACAACGTGTTGCGGGATAGCTCCCCCGATAATTGGAGAGCTATCTTATCATTATTTTGGATTAAATCCCACTTTAACGCAGTCATTCTCTTATTTGCTCAATGTCACAGGTGCTGCGGCAGATTTTTGAATTTGAGCTGTTAAAGCATCAATACCTTGTTGACGTAAAATACCGCTCCATTCGTTTTGTTTGGTGACAACCATGCTCACGCCTTCTGCAACCATGTCATAGGCTTGCCATTCGCCCGTTTTACTGTTTTTACGCCATTTGAAATCTAATTTAATTGGCGCTTGTCCACCATTTTGCACGATGTTTACACGAATGCTTACAAGGTTTTTGTCGCCTACTTCTTTAGCCGGTTCAATTTGAATATTTTGATCGGTGTAAGCGGTTAACACTTGTGCGTAAGCTTGTTCGATAAAATCGCTGAATGCTTTAAAGAATTTTTCACGTTGTTCTGGTGTGGTTGATTTAAAGTATGAACCTAACACTAAAGAACCTGCATAGTTTACTTGCACGTAAGGTAATAAATCATTACGCACGATAGTACGTAAATAGTTTGGATCCTTTTTAATTTTTGCCTGATTGTTTTTGATATCGGCAAATAACTTATCTGATGCTTGTTGCATCAACACATAAGGGCTCGTTTCTGCACGTACAGTTTGAGTCACAAAAAGTGCAGTCACTGCAAATGCCATTACGCTAAACCATTTTTTAAACTGAGTAAATTTCATCATAAATCTCCTAAATAAAGATTATTATTTGGCTTCAGGTTGTGCTTTGTCAGCATTGCCGTCGGCTTTTTTATCACCGTAAAGGAACTGGCCGATTAAATCTTCCAATACCATTGCGGATTTTGTGTCTTGAATTTGGCTACCGTTTTTTAACATCGCGGTTTCACCATCATCAAAACCCATTGTTAAGGCGATATATTGCTCGCCCAATAATCCCGATGTTTTGATCGATAACGAACTGTTTTCCGGAATTTCTTTATATTCTTCATTAATCGCAATACTGACTTTTGGTAAGTAAGATTTTTCGTCTAACGTAATGTCAGATACGCGACCAATGACTACCCCACCAAGTTTAAGTGGTGCACGGACTTTTAGTCCACCAATATTGTCAAAAGTTGCAGTCACCGTGTAAGATTTTGTTTCACCAAAACCTTGTACGTTTGCTACACGTAAGCCTAAAAACACTAACGCGGCGATACCGAGTAGTAAAAATAGCCCTACCCAAAATTCATATTTAATTGTTTGTCGCATAAAAATACCCTTTTAGCCTGCCCCAAACATAATGGCAGTTAAGATGAAATCGAGCCCAAGTACCACAAGTGATGCGTGGACAACCGTTCTGGTTGTGGCTTGACTGATACCTTCAGATGTTGGAATACAATCATAACCATTGAATAACGCAATCCACACCACCGCAATGGCGAAAAATACGCTTTTAATAAATCCGTTTAGAATGTCATAGCTCCAGCTCACTGCATTTTGCATCACTGACCAGAAGCTACCGGCATCTACACCTTTCCAATCCACACCAACAAGCGAGCCACCCCAAATACCAATCGCGGTAAAGAGAATCGCAAGAATTGGCATCGCAATCACGCCCGCCCAAAAACGCGGGGCAATCACACGACGTAGTGGATCGACTGCCATCATTTCAAGGCTGGAAAGTTGTTCTGTGGCTTTCATTAAGCCAATTTCAGCCGTTAACGCTGAACCTGCACGCCCCGCAAATAAAAGTGCGGTCACTACTGGGCCTAATTCCCGTAATAAAGACAGCGCCACAAGTTGTCCAAGGCTGGTTTCTGCAGAAAAATCCACCAAGACCACATAGCCTTGTAAGCCTAACACCATCCCAATAAATAAACCTGAAAGCAGGATAATTAATAAAGACTGTACACCTAATGCGTATAACTGCTTCACTAATAAAGGAAAATGCTTACGAATTTGTGGTTTACCGACTAACGCACCAAACAACATAAAGCCTGATCGGCCTAATGCACGGAAAAATTTAATTACGCTTCGTCCAAGTGAAGAAATCATATCAACGATCATTTAAATAATTCCTCCACATAATCTTTTGCTGGATAATGGAATCTCACCGGACCATCCGCTTCGCCTTTTAAGAACTGAACCACTTGAGGATCTTGGCTCGCGAGCAGTTGCTCTGATGTTCCTTCGGCTATCACATGTTTATCCGCAATAATATAGGCATAATCCGCAATGCTTAATACTTCCTGAACATCATGGGAAACCACGATAGAAGTTAAATTCAATGCTTCATTCAAGCGTTTAATTAAGCTTACGATCACGCCCATGCTGATTGGATCTTGCCCTGTAAACGGCTCATCAAACATAATTAAATCCGGATCAAGTGCAATCGCTCGAGCCAATGCGGCACGACGCGCCATCCCACCAGAAAGCTCCGAAGGCATTAAATCTGCCGCACCGCGTAAGCCCACCGCTTCTAATTTCATCAACACAATTTGACGAATTAGACTTTCCGGCAAACGGGTATGCTCGCGAATCGGAAATGCCACGTTATCAAACGTGGAAATATCCGTAAATAAAGCGCCTGATTGGAATAACATTCCCATGCGTTTACGTACTTCGTAAAGCTCGCGATTTGAAAGACGACAAATATCTTGTCCATCAAACAAAATCTCGCCTTGTTCAGGATATAACTGACCACCGATTAATTTCAGTAACGTGGTTTTCCCGATCCCTGATGGCCCCATAATAGCCGTAATCTTGCCCTGTTGGACTTTCAAATTCAGGTTATCGTAAATCACACGCTCACCTCGTTTAAAGGTCAGGTTTTTGACTTCGATTAGATTTTTATTCATTAAAATCTCATTGGTTTTACAAGAGAAAATTTATTTTCCTCTCACGTTAAAAAAGTGCGGTCGTTTTGACTGCTATTTTTGTGAAAGGTTCAAGCGGCGTTTTAATAACGTCGTGAAGCCTCGTAATAACACAAAAATCAATGACAACACATAAATAGGTAAATTACCCAGTGCAGCATAAGGCGTTTTGCCTTCTGTTGGCACCATTTTATGGGTCAGTGTGGTTTCCTCAAATTGAGGCGCTTGCGCTTCAATGTTGCCTTTTGCATCAATAAACACTGAAATCCCTGTATTCGTTGCACGAATTAATGGTTTACCTAATTCGAGTGCACGCATTCTAGCCATTTGTAAATGCTGCCAAGGGCCAATGCTATCACCAAACCATGCATCATTGGAAATAGTCAGCAAATAATCCGTTTCTTTTTTCAGATTTTCACGAAGTTGCTCACCAAAAATAATTTCATAACAAATAGCTGGTGCAAAAGCATGTTGCTTCGCCATAAATGACGGCTGTACTGCATCGCCACTTTGGAACGCAGACATTGGCAAATTAAAGACAGAATTAAGTGGACGCAACAAACTTTCTAACGGCACGTACTCACCAAATGGCACGAGATGATGTTTGCTATAACGATTTTTTGTCGTCAACTCATAAGGGAAATCAGGATTCCCTGCCGTCACAATCGAATTTAATAATTTACCACTTTGCTCATCGCGATATACGGTACCAATCATCACTTCCGTGTTTTTCTCTTTCGCGACTTTATCTAAAGCTTCAAAAAATGGCGTAATCGCATTTTCAAGGGTAGGCAATGCCGACTCGGGTAAAATAATCAAATCAGACGTGCCTAAATGCGCCAAAATTTGTTTTTGATAGATATCCACCGTTGCGTAAAGATATTCAGGATCCCATTTTAAATTTTGCTCAATATTACCTTGTGCAAGCGTGACAGTTAGTCCTTTACCGTCTTTGGGTTGAACAAAATTCACCTTACCTGCATAAGCACTTAATCCACCCACAACCAATAATAGCAATGCATTCACACTGACTAAATTCCATTGTTTTTTCGATAGTGAAAAAACAAGATTAAAAATGACCGCACTTGCCCAAACGGTAAAGAATGTCAGCCCCGTGACACCAAAGATCGGCGCGATGCCGAAAAATGGACTGTCGATTTGGGTATAACCAAATTGTAACCAAGGAAAACCAGTAAACACCCATCCACGCAAGAATTCAGTCAATGTCCAAATCGCAGCAAAAATGACCGCACTTTGCACCTGAAAACGCTGCACGAAATAAGTGAAAAGCATTGGATAAAGTGCAAGATAGGCAGAAAGCAAGCCCACCAAGAGATAACTCACGCCAAGGGATGCTCCACCAAATTGATGAATGCTGACATTCAACCAACTTACACCAAAACAGAAAAAGCCCATCGACCACAAAAAAGTGGCCAAAAGTGCGGTTGATTTTTTGGCATTTTTTGCCACAAAAAGCAATCCGCCCAAGGATACATAGGCTAATCCCCAATAATCAAACGGTGAAAAGGCAAATACGCCAATTACGCCAGAAATCAGGGCTATAAGATAAACGACTAATTTATTCATTTTATCAATACTATAAAAAAATATTCCCCCTCTTCAGCAAAGAGGGGGCTTAGAATACAGTCAGGCTAAACAACTTATTCAGCTTGTTCTTCCACGCCTTCCATATCCGATAAATGCTCATCTGGCACGGTTACACGTACCTGAATTAAACGGCGGCTATCGGCAGAGGTCACTTTAAATTGAATATTTTCTAAGGTGATTTCTTCACCGCGCTTAGGCAAATACCCAAAGGCTTGCATGATTAAACCGCCAATGGTATCCACTTCTTCATCATCAAAATGCGTATTAAATTGCGCATTAAAATCATCAATATCCGTTAACGCACGCACCGCATAAGTATGACGAGAAAGCTGACGAATATCGGCGACATCTTCCTCATCAAATTCGTCTTCAATATCACCAACAATTTGCTCTAATACGTCCTCAATGGTGACAAGACCAGATACCGCTCCAAACTCATCCACCACAATCGCCATATGAAAACGTTCTGAACGAAACTCTTTTAACATTCTATCCACGCGCTTACTTTCCGGCACAACAATGGCTGGACGAAGTAAGGCTGAAAGATCAAAGGCTTCCGCATCTTCACGTAAAAATCGGAGTAAATCCTTTGCGTGCAAAATACCTGCAACATTATCACGATCATCCGCATCAGCTATAACAGGAAAACGTGAATGTGCAGATTCAATAATCGTGTTCAAACACGCATCAAGATCTTGATTTGATTCAATAAATACGATTTGAGAGCGTGGAATCATGATATCGCGCACACGAAGCTCGGCGATTTCCATTACCCCTTCAATCATCTCACGAGTGTTTTGATCGATTAAATCGTTTTGTTCTGAATCGCGAATCACTTCCACGAGTTCTTCACGATTTTTCAGCTCACCTTGGAAAAAGCGGCCAATAAGTGATTGGAAAAAAGATTTTTTAGTTGTTTCAGTTTGATTACTCGAATGTTCTTCGTTCATAAAATTAAATATGTTACTGTCGGATTGACTGTGTAAAAAGTAGCATATTTTGACAAAAATCGCAAAAAACTTAAGCTAAATGGCTGAAAATAAAGTGCGGTTAAAAACACCATAGTTTTTAACCGCACTTCAATTTTAACTGTTGTTATGATTCCTTCTGCAGGTAGAAAGAGCTTCTATAGCTTATGCTTATTTATACGCATCCTCTGAATCGATAATTTCTACGTAGTCCGGATCTGGTATTGGTTTTTGTATGAACGCCAACCATCTTTCTAAAAGATAAGTTAGTTTCTTACGAGGTATTAAATACTCTGTATGATCGCTTTTATCATCAATTTCATCGTATTTATCTAGAAGAATCAAATAACGAATCCTTAGTTGCACAGATAGGAGCTAGTTTGCCAAAAGAATCACAATATCCAAATTCAACTATCATTATTGCCCTCTTATAGGATAAATACTTAGAACATTTTACTTGTTGTCTAACGAATTAATCCATTTATTAAAAAACACAATTTGTTCATCTACGGAAGAAGTCAGTTCACTATCTTCAGGAGAAAAAATAAAAACTAAATCTTCAAATGTAGCTTGTTTACCAAGTTTGTATTCATACACTTTTACAGCTTTTCCCATCTGTAGTAGCATGCGCGATGGATAAGCATTTCGTTTATATCCTTTACAATGTAACAATATATCAGGATATTGTTTTTTTAATCTAGATAAACAATCCCAAAAATTATCCTCTACAATACAAATTTTCATACCAAAACATTCAAAGGATATTTGGCATCGATCATTATCAACATATCCAAAATAAACAGGGAAAAATCCTGCATTACTTCCTTTAGATATTTTAAGCATCGTTTTTTCAAAGGTGCTTTTCATTTGTGATTTTTTACCTCTAGTAAAATATTACGAATTAAATGTCATTAATGTATTTCTCATACATTTTGTGTAATTACATATAAACAAAGTGCGGTTAAAAACACAATAGTTTTTAACCGCACTTTCCTTTTCAAGGATTACCTATTTAAACCTAAACTCTGTCCACTGGTAATAGCGTTCACCAGCTTTTTGAATACCACCATAATTCTGCCATTCTGGGTGGTTTGGGGTATCGGGAAGGCATTGCGTTTCAAGGGCTATACCGCTGAAATCTTGATAAGTGCTACCTTCACGAGTTGGGGTGCCTGCAAGATAGTTTCCCGTATAAATCTGTAATGCTGCTTGGGATGTGAGTACTTCAAGGCTTAAATCTTCATTAGGGGAAGTCAATAATACGCAAGGCCTTTGCCATGCTTTATTGACAATAAAGGAATGATCATAACCTTTTGTTACTACTTGATCACCTTGTTGGAAATCTTGTGCGATGGGTTTTGCCACACGAAAATCAAAGCTGGTATTCACCACATGCTTAAGTGGTGAATTTGGGATGCCTTCGCCATCAACCGGTAAATAGAAATCCGCATTAAGGCGTAATGTATGATTTCTCACATCACTACCCTGTTCAGCATTTTCTAAATTGAAATAAGCGTGGTTTGTTAAGTTCAGCGCGGTATCTTTATCACTTTCGGCTTCGTATTCAATTTTTACGCTATTTTCATCGGTCAGCGTGTAAAGCACATTAACTTGTACATTGCCTTCAAAACCTTGATCACCATCAGGAGACACAAGAGAAAAACGCACAAAATTCTGACCGCACTCTTCGACTTTCCAACGGCGTTTATCAAAACCTTCTTTACCACCATGTAATTGATGTTTGCCTTGATTCGCAACCAGCTGGATTGTTCGCTCACCCAATTCAAATTTGGCGTTAGCAATACGGTTCGCATAGCGTCCTACGCTTGCCCCCAAATAAGCAGCTTGATTAGGATAATCTTCCACTTTGCAGCCGAGTAAAACTTCTCGCAACTCACCATTCACTGGGACTTTACAAGAAAGCCAAGTGGCTCCCCAATCCATAAATTGCACGGTCATGCCATTTGAATTGGTGAGTTGAAGAAGTTGATAAGGCTGTCCATCTGGTGCATTGAACGCCGTTTTTTCTAGCATAGACTCACTCCTTGTGAGGCAGTGCAAACGTAGAAATCTTCTTTTAAACCTGTTTGTTTTTCATAATTATCAGCAATAATTTTACGCACTTCTTCAACTTTATCATGAGGAGCAAGGGCAACAATGCAGCCACCGAAACCACCGCCTGTCATTCTCGCGCCACCGGTTTTACCAATCACTAATTGAGCAAGTTCCACAAGATAATCGATTTGTGGCACGGTAATCTCAAAATCATCACGCATGGATTCGTGAGATTGCCCCATTAATTCGCCTAATTTTGTTAAATCGTTATGTTTTAATGCTTCAACCGCATCAAGTACGCGTTGGTTTTCAGTCACCACATGGCGTGCACGTTTGGCCACTAAAGCATTAAGTGCGGTCAATTCTGCTTCTCTTTTTTGGAATTCTTCTACTGACACATCACGTAACGCTTTTACGCCAAAGAATTCTGCAGCTTTTTCACATTGCCAACGGCGTGTATTGTATTCGCCTGTCACCAAATCATGCGGTACATTTGAGTTCACAATAATAACAGCGACATCTTTCGGCACAGGCGTTGGTTGTGTTTCTAAGCTACGGCAATCAATCATTAAGAGATGATCTTTTTGCCCTAAAGCGGAAATTAATTGATCCATGTTCCCGCAATTTGCGCCTACAAATTTGTTTTCAGCTTTTTGACCAATTAAAGCAATTTCGGTATGGGTTAAAGGTAAATCACTGAGTTGTTGGCAGAACTTGCCTGTCGCCACTTCAAGGGCGGCGGAAGAGCTTAAACCAGAAGAATGTGGCACATTTCCGGAAATCACCAAATCAGCGCCTTGTTTAAATTGCGGGCAACGTTCCTGAATAAATTTCACGACACCACGCACATAATTCGCCCATTTTTGCTCACTTTGAGGAAAATCTTCATTAAGAGAAAAGGTATCCTCAAGATCAAGATCTGCGGCATAAACATTCCAAATATGATCAGCACGTTTTGATCCCGCAATGGCTGTACCATAATTGATCGCACAAGGCATCACAAAGCCATCATTGTAGTCGGTATGTTCACCGATAATGTTTACACGACCTGGCGCATACACAGTCAGTTCAGGTTGCTTGTTATATTTTTGCGTAAAAATGTGTTGGGATTTTTGGACTGGAGTCATATTATTTTCCTTTATCTTTCACACTCCCTCTTAACTCAAGAGGGAAATTATTGCTTAACGTTCTTTATAATGTACTTCGCTTAACGCACGTAATCTTTCTGCGGCTTGTTCTGCGGTGAGGTCACGTTGGCTTTCACCTAGCATCTCATAACCCACCATAAATTTACGTACTGTAGCTGAACGCAATAATGGCGGATAAAAATGCGCGTGAAGCTGCCAATGTTCGTTATCTTCGCCATTAAATGGCGCTGCATGGAAACCCATTGAATAAGGGAAAGACGTTTCAAATAAGTTATCGTATTTTGTTGCCAGCTTTTTCAATATCACGGCAAGATCTTTGGCTTGAGCATCGGTTAATTCTGTTAAGCGTTTAACATGCACTTTTGGCAATAACAAGGTTTCAAACGGCCACACTGCCCAGTAAGGCACCACTGCAACCCAATGCTCGGTTTCCACCACAATACGTTCTTTTTTTTCTAATTCTTTTTGAACGTAATCCACTAAAAGGACAGAACCATGCTTTTCATAATAATTTCGTTGAGCAACATCTTCACGCGCGACTTCATTCGGCAAAAAGCTGTTTGCCCAAATTTGTCCGTGCGGATGTGGATTGGAGCATCCCATTGCCGCACCTTTGTTTTCGAAAATCTGTACCCACTGATATTTTTGACCCAGTTCACGCAATTGCGCTTGCCACACTTTAATCACTTCTTCAATTTCAAGTGCGGTCAATAACGGCAATGTTTTGCTGTGATCTGGCGAAAAACAAATAACACGGCTTTCACCACGAGCTTGGCTCATTTGGAAAAGCGGATCGGCTGATTGCTCTGGCGCTGGTGTATCTTCTAATAAAGCCGAGAAATCATTTTTGAATACATAAGGTTTATGGTAATCCGGATTAGGTTCACCGGTAATACGCTTATTACGTGGGCAAAGATAACAATTTGGATCGTGGCTTGGCTTTTGTTCCTCACTCACTTTTTCTTGTTGCCCCTGCCATGGACGTTTAGCACGATGTGGCGAGACTAAAACCCATTGGTCAATTAACGGATTATAACGACGATGCGGATGATCTGTCGGTTCAAATACGGCTTCGCTCATATTTTTGCTCCAAAATGTAAACGATTACAAAATTTTCTTCATAAGATAACAAATTAAAAAAAATAAACCGTGATCATTATCACAAAATCAGGAAATAAGGCACCAGTCCAATCTCTTTTTTGTGACGAATGTAGCATTTTTGAAAGTAACCGCTTTCAATTTTATTCAAATTTACTATGATAATTAGTATGAAAAAATGAATGAGAGCCCAGTTATGCCTACAATTCGAGATGTTGCTGAATTAGCTTGCGTGTCGGTTGCTACTGTTTCCCGGGTGATTAATCACTCTCCATCCGTGAGTGAAAAAACCCGTTATTCGGTACAACGTGCAATGGAAGTCTTAAATTATCAACCCAATGCAAATGCACAAGCTTTGGCCGTGCAAAATACTGATACCATTGGCGTGGTGGTTACCGATGTAACGGATCCGTTCTTTGCTATCTTGGTCAAATCAGTCGATAAAGTGGCTGAAGAGCATCAAAAAACGATTTTGATCGGCATTGGATACCATCATGCAGAAAAAGAGCGTGAAGCCATTGATACCTTGCTACGCAAGCGTTGTAGTTGTTTAGTCGTTCATTCCAAAGCCCTTTCTGACGAAGAATTACGTCATTATCTCGAAAATGTACCGGGTATGGTTGTGATTAACCGTGTGATTTCCGGTTATGAAAATCGTTGCGTCAGTCTTGATAACCGACAAGGTACCTATCTCGCGACTGAAATGCTGATTCGTTATGGTCATAAGCACATAGCCTACATTGGATCTAATCATGGTATTTTAGATGAAACCGAACGTAAAGAAGGTTATTTGGCCGCTTTAAGAGATCATCACTTTCCTATTGTCGAACAAGCCATTGTGCATAATTCGCCTGATTTTGAAGGCGGTGAAAAGGCGATGATTGATTTATTGAGCTACAACTCTAACTTAACAGCGGTTGTAGCCTATAATGACACGATGGCTGCGGGAGCAATTTCCGTTTTAAATGAAAACAATATCAAAGTGCCGAAACAGTTTTCCATTGTGGGCTTTGACGATATGCCAATTGCTCGATATTTGATTCCGAAGCTTACCACCATTCGATATCCAATTGATTTAATGGCAAATTATGCGGCAAAACTGGCATTAAGCTTAGTTGATTCGTCTATTGTTACACCGACTGTTGTCCAATTTAATCCAACCTTGGTGAGACGTTTTTCTGTAGAAAATGCAATGAAACCGTGATGGAGATCACAAATTTAAACATTGCTATGTAATCGTTTTCATTTATGTGAGTTTGATCACAGATTAACAATTTTGATTTCGTTATGATGGATTCAGTTGCAATAGATGTAAGCAACATTCCTCTATTTGGTATATAAAAATCAACAATAAAATCTCTTTCTCTAATAGGAGCGTTTTTATGAAAAAAACAGCAGTATTAAGTGCGGTCGCTTTAGCAATCGGTTTAGGTTCAGCAACTTCAGGTTTCGCAGCCGATAACCGTATTGGTGTTACCATTTATAAATATGATGACAACTTCATGTCATTAATGCGTAAAGAAATCGATAAAGAAGCGAAAGCCCTTGGCGGCATTGAGTTATTGATGAATGACTCTCAAAATGCACAATCTATTCAAAACGACCAAGTAGATGGTTTGCTTTCTAAAGGTGTAAAAGCCCTAGCCATTAACTTAGTAGACCCAGCTGCAGCTTCAACTGTTATCAACAAAGCGAAACAAGATGACATTCCTGTTGTGTTCTTCAATAAAGACCCTGGTGCAAAAGCTATCGGTAGCTATGAGCACGCTTACTATGTTGGTACCGACCCTAAAGAATCAGGCTTAATCCAAGGTGATTTAATTGCAAAACAATGGAAAGCAATGCCAGCCTTAGACTTAAATAAAGATGGTAAAATCCAATATGTATTATTAAAAGGTGAACCAGGCCACCCAGATGCGGAAGCACGTACTAAATATGTGATTGAGCAATTAAATGCTAAAGGTATTCCAACCGAACAATTATTTATTGATACCGGTATGTGGGATGCAGCTATGGCAAAAGATAAAGTGGATGCATGGTTGTCTAGCTCTAAAGCTAACGAAATTGAAATGATCATTTCAAACAATGACGGTATGGCGTTAGGTGCGTTAGAAGCAACCAAAGCACACGGTAAAAAATTACCAATCTTTGGTGTGGATGCATTACCAGAAGTACTTCAATTAATTAAGAAAGGCGAAATTGCTGGTACTGTGTTAAACGATGGTGTTAACCAAGGTAAAGCAGTTGTTCAACTTTCAGCAAACCTTGCTAACGGTAAAGCAGCAACAGAAGGTACAAAATGGAAATTAGAAAATCGTGTTGTACGTATTCCTTATGTTGGTGTGGATAAAGATAACCTAAGTGAATTCTTAAAATAAGAAAATCTATTGCTTTTCTTTAATTTTAGGGGGAAAGGAAACCCAAATTCCCTTTCCCCTTTTTTGATGAGGTTGGATATGACAACTCAAACCCAAGACAGTGATGTACTACTGACGATGACAGATGTCAGTAAGTCTTTCCCCGGTGTAAAAGCCCTTGATCACGCCAATCTAACAGTTCGTTCTCACTCTGTTCATGCCTTAATGGGCGAAAACGGGGCGGGTAAGTCGACATTATTAAAATGCCTCTTCGGAATTTATGCAAAAGACGAAGGTGAAATTTTATTCTTAGGCAAACCTGTTGATTTTAAAACATCAAAAGAAGCCCTTGAAAATGGGATTTCAATGGTTCACCAAGAACTTAACTTGGTGCGTCAAACTAGTGTAATGGATAACTTATGGTTGGGTCGCTACCCACTTAAAGGTCCTTTTGTGGATCACGCCAAAATGTATCGTGATACCAAAGCGATTTTCGATGAATTGGATATTGATGTTGATCCAAAAGAAAAAGTGGCCAAACTTTCCGTTTCACAAATGCAGATGATCGAGATTGCGAAAGCGTTCTCTTATAACGCTAAAATCGTAATTATGGATGAGCCAACATCCTCACTTTCAGAAAAAGAAGTGGAACATCTTTTCAAAATTATTCAAAAATTAAAAGATCGCGGTTGTGGCATTATCTATATTTCACACAAAATGGATGAAATCTTCAAAATTTGTGATGAAATCACCATTCTTCGTGATGGTAAATGGATCAATACCGTTCAAGTTAAAGGCACCACCATGGAAGAAATTGTTTCAATGATGGTAGGCCGTGAATTAACACAACGTTTCCCTGAAAAAACTAACGTACCAAAAGAAATCACGCTTGAAGTGGAACATTTAACTGCGGTGAATCAACCTTCCATTCAAGATGTTTCCTTTAATTTACGCAAAGGTGAAATTTTAGGTATTGCAGGTCTTGTTGGTGCAAAACGAACTGATATTGTGGAAGCCATTTTTGGTGTACGCGAATTAAAAGAAGGGACGATCAAACTCAACGGAAAAATCGTGAAAAATCATACCGCACTTGAGGCGATTAACCACGGTTTTGCTTTGGTGACTGAGGAACGTCGTTCAACCGGGATTTATTCAAACCTAAGTATTGAATTTAACTCTTTGATTTCAAATATGAAATCTTACCTTACCCCATGGAAATTGCTCAGCAACAAAAAAATGGCGAGCGATACGCAATGGGTAATTGATGCGATGAACGTGAAAACACCTTCTCACAAAACAACGATTGGATCGCTTTCTGGTGGTAACCAACAAAAAGTCATTATCGGCCGTTGGCTTTTAACCCAACCAGATATCTTAATGCTCGACGAACCAACTCGTGGTATTGATATTGGGGCAAAATTTGAAATTTATCAGCTCATTCAAGAACTCGCTAAAAAAGATAAAGGCATCATTATGATTTCATCAGAAATGCCGGAACTATTAGGCGTAACAGACCGAATTTTGGTCATGAGTAATGGTCGTGTTGCCGGCATCGTTGAAACGGCAAAAACGTCTCAAGAAGAAATTTTGCAACTTGCCGCAAAATATTTATAAATCATAAAGGAACAAATTATGAGTGCCTTACCAAAAAATAAATCATTCGATTTCTTAAAACAAAATGCGATTTATTTTGTGTTGTTGATTTTACTTGGCATCATCATCGCACAAGATCCAACATTCTTGAATGTTCGCAACTTTAGTAACATTTTAACTCAATCATCCGTCCGTCTCATTATCGCCCTTGGTGTTGCAGGCTTGCTTATTACTCAAGGTACCGACTTATCAGCCGGTCGCCAAGTCGGTTTAGCAGCGGTTATTTCTGCTACCCTCTTGCAGTCAATGGAAAACATGAACCGCGTGTTCCCGGATTTAGGTGAAATTCCTATTCCTGTAGTTATCCTGACTGTTTGTGCGGTAGGTGCTGTAATCGGCTTAGTGAATGGTTTAGTTATCGCTTATCTCAATGTAACCCCGTTCATTGCAACCATGGGTACCATGATCATCGTTTACGGTTTCAACTCACTTTATTATGATGGCGTAGGTGGCTCACCAATTGCTGGCTTCAGTGAATCTTTCTCTAACTTCGCACAAGGTTTCTTCAGACTTGGTTCATTCAAATTATCCTACATCACTATTTATGCGGCGATTTGTGCATTCTTAGTTTGGGTGATGTGGAATAAAACACGCTTCGGTAAAAATATCTTTGCTATCGGTGGTAACCCTGAAGCAGCAAAAGTATCGGGCGTAAACGTAGCGCGTAACCTTGTTGTGATTTACATGATTGCAGGTATGTTCTATGCATTCGGTGGTATGTTAGAAGCAGGTCGTATCGGTAGTGCTACCAACAACCTTGGTTTCATGTATGAATTAGATGCGATTGCTGCCTGCGTAGTAGGCGGTGTATCTTTCGCTGGTGGTGTGGGTACTGTTATCGGCGTAATCACGGGTGTTATCATCTTCACCGTTATTAACTACGGTTTAACTTACATCGGTGTAAACCCTTACTGGCAATATATCATTAAAGGTAGCATTATCATCCTCGCGGTTGCTATCGACTCCTTAAAATACGCGAAGAAAAAATAATTAAAAACAACGATAAAAATAACCGCACTTTAGCAATAAAGTGCGGTTTTATTTTGAGGTAAATTCTTAAAACAAAAAAGCGAGCCTCTCTGCTCGCTTTTTTTAATTGAATCGATTACTCATATTCATCTAACCATTTCAACAAAATCGCTTCCAGAATACTCTCATTAGATTTCATTGGATCATCATCAAAACCGTCTAGTTCACAAATCCACTTATGCAAATCCGTGAAACGTACCGTTTTAGGATCTAAATCTGGATTACGATCATACAGCTCTTCTGCAATAAGTTGTGCATCAGTCCATTTCATTAGTGAGCCGCCTCATTCGCATGGTTAATATTATATTTAGGGATTTCCACCACTAAATCTTCATCGCCCACGACACATTGGCAAGAAAGGCGGCTATCCATTTCTAAACCCCATGCTTTATCTAACATATCTTCTTCTTGATCGCTGGCTTCATTCAATGAATCAAACCCTTCACGAATGACGACATGGCATGTTGTACAAGCACAAGAACCATCGCAAGCGTGATGAATTTCAACACCCGCATTATGCGCTACTTCTAATAAGTTGTCGCCTGCTGCTGCATCAACCACCATACCCTCTGGACAGAATTCTTCATTCGGTAAAAAAATCACTTTTGGCATATTACTTTCCTCAATATAAAAAACTCATTAATTTATAACCGCACTTTATTTCTCAATATCTGATACAGATTTACCTGTCAGCGCTTGATTAATGGATTTATTCATTCGTCTTGCCGCAAATTCTTGAGTCGCGATATCAAGGGCTTTAATCCCTTGAACAATAGCATGACGATCTGTACCTTCTTTTACATCCATTAATTGTTTCAATGCATTTTCAATTTGGTGGAATTCGGCTTCGGTTAATAATTCCGCCCCATCTTGCTGTAAGGCCACAATCACGCTTTCAATCACACGATCAGCCTCAACACGTTGCTCAGCTAATTCACGTGCTTGCATATCATCTTGTGCATTATCAAAAGAAGCTTTAATCATTGCCGTTACTTCTTCATCCGTTAAACCATAAGAAGGCTTAATTTGAATCGATGCTTGGACTTTTGTGGATTTTTCCATAGCAGTCACACTTAATAAGCCATCTGCATCCACTTGATAAGTCACTCGAATATGAGCCGCGCCTGCCACCATTGGCGGAATACCACGCAACGTAAAACGACCTAAAGAACGGCAATCATCCACCAACTCTCGTTCACCTTGTACCACATGTACAGTCATTGCAGTTTGACCATCTTTAAAGGTAGTAAATTCTTGCGCGCGAGCCACTGGAATCGTGGTGTTACGTGGAATAATTTTCTCCACTAAACCGCCCATGGTTTCAATGCCTAAAGAAAGCGGCACAACATCGAGTAACAACATATCACTGTCATTCTTGTTGCCCACTAAAATATCTGCTTGGATAGCTGCACCTAAGGCCACTACTTTATCTGGGTCGATAGAGGTTAATGGGGTTTTACCAAAGAATTCGCCTACTTGTTCACGTACGTAAGGCACGCGAGTTGAGCCTCCAACCATAACCACTTCTTGCACGTCTTCAGCTTCAACATGCGCATCTTTCAATGCTCGACGGCAGGTTAATAAAGAACGTTTTACCAATGAGTGGATTAATTCATTGAATTGCTCACGACTTAACTCACCTTCAAATCCGCGCCAAGAAATGACCGCACTTTGCTCACTCGTTAAAGCAATTTTAGTTTGTGTGGCTAAACTTAAAAGTTCACGTTGCTCATTCACATTTTGTGGTTGAATACCCGCTTGTTCAATAATCCAATCGGCAATTAAATGGTCAAAATCATCACCACCTAAAGCGGTATCCCCACCTGTTGCTAAGACTTCAAATACACCTTTAGACAAGCGTAAAATTGAGATATCAAAGGTACCGCCACCTAAGTCATAAACAGCAATGACACCTTCTTTTCCGCTATCTAAGCCATAAGCCACTGCTGCAGCAGTGGGTTCATTTAATAAACGTAATACATTTAACCCTGCAAGACGTGCCGCATCTTTTGTACTTTGGCGTTGAGCATCATCAAAATAGGCAGGTACGGTAATCACCACGCCAGAAAGCTTACCTGCAAGTCGTTGTTCTGCAATATGATTTAAACGAGATAAAATATCCGCAGAGACTTCAATTGGGCTTTTTTTACCTTGATGTGTCACCAATAATGGCAACCCATTTTCACTTGCCACAAACTCATAGGGTAAATTGGTATAACGAGATTGCACATCATCAAGGCTACGTCCAATCAGCCGTTTCACAGAAATAATCGTATTTTTAGGATCAATTGCAGCTTTTGCAAATGCTTCTGTACCAACAAGTTTTTCATTTTCACCATAGTAGACGACTGAAGGCACAAGGCTTCTGTCTTGTTCATCATTCAAAATGGTGGCTTGACCGCTACGCACTGCGGCAACTAAAGAGTTTGTTGTACCTAAATCAATCCCTACCGCAAGACGATGTTGATGTGGTGCAGCCGTTTGTCCTGGCTCTGCAATTTGGAGTAATGCCATATCTCTTTTTATCTCTAATAATTAATTCGTTAAGGGCTCGTTATGCCACTGAATAAGCTTGTGCAAATTTATCTTGTTCAGTGAAACTTGCGTTGTAATGGGTTTCAATGTTGACTTCGCGTCGTTCACGCTGATTAATATAAGTCGTCTTATCTTCTGAAAGCTCTGGTGTAAAAACAATCATGTGGTTACCATCGAGTTGTTTTACATCTTCTTGCCAATTTTGCCAAAATAGATTTTGGTAAAATGCTTCAATGTCACCATTTAATGCCCAAGCTAAGAAATCCGTATAGGTAAAATTTAAATCATGCCAAGTTAAATCTTTTGGCGAAAAATAATAAATCTTGCCAAGATTAGAACCTAAAGAGCCACCATTTAAAGCAAAATAACCACCAATGACATCGTCCGCAACAAGCAAATATTTTGGTTTATCACCTGATTGATTAAAGGATTTGCTGAAATTCCAGTCCATTAATCCACGTGGTAATTTAAAACTGCCTGACCCCAATATACGCAACCAACCATGATGGATTAAAATGCCGCCAGTTTCATAAATGACCGCTCCCATTGGAGAAGAAGTGGGCATTTGCATGGTGAAAAGCTCACGTTCTGCGCTAGATTGATCTTTTTTAATCACATCACAATGATTACGAGCATGCTCAATCCATTGGGAAATGGTTCCCCAAGCAGATTTTGAGGCATCAGTCAGTTGTTCTAAAGTTTGCATAATCGAGTTTCATTAGTATGAGGGCCGCTGCCCATTTATCAATAGCGAAAAGGGCGTATTAAACGCCCTCAAGATTATAATTCAAATAGACGTTCTTCTACTTGGCTAATTTCATCCGCCAATTTTTTTAGAAAACGTAATTTATCACAGAACTGTGCAGCAGTTGACCATTGTTGCTCATTTAGCTGTTCTTCAAGTGCGGTCAACATTTCTTTTGTTTCTTTTTTAACGCGTTTCGCAAAGGATTCTAATGCATTTTCATCCTGGCTTTGCTCAATATTTTCGAGCTCTTCTCGCCATTCTAATTGCTGCATTAGGAATGCCATATCTTGTGTGCTCTTTTGTTCTAAATCCTGTGCTTCTCCCGTATTTAATGCAATAATTGCTTCCGAACGTAAAATTGGGTCTTTCAAGGTTTTTAATGCATCATTAACTTCTGTTGATTTTTGCATTGCAATGCGTTGTTCTTGTGCATCTGCCGTAACAAAATTATCCGGATGCAAACTCTTTTGAAGCACTAAATAGCGTTCAGACAAAAGCGATTGATCAACATTGAAAGCAACGGGCAAATCAAAAATAGCAAAAGGATTTGTCATCTTTATTCCTTAAACATGGAAACTTTCACCACATCCACATGATTCTTTCACATTTGGATTGTTATATTTAAAGCCTTCGTTCAAGCCTTCTTTGACATAATCTAGCTCAATGCCATCTAAATAAACCAAGCTTTTTGGATCGACTACCACTTTCACGCCATGCTGCTCAAAAACAAGATCGTCATCATTGAGCACATCAACGAATTCAAGCACATAGCCTAAACCCGAACAACCTGATGTTTTCACACCTAAGCGTAAACCGATACCTTTTCCACGATTTTCAAGAAAAGTACGAACTCGTTGTACCGCTTTTTCAGTGAGTGTTATAGACATATTCTGATCCTTAAATTGATAAAGTGCGGTCATTTTCGACCGCACTTTTGATTACTTACCTTGTTTATTTTTGTAGTCAGCAATGGCGGCTTTAATTGCGTCTTCTGCTAAGATTGAGCAGTGAACTTTTACCGGTGGTAATTCAAGTTCTTCCGCAATTTGGCTGTTTTTGATTGCACCTGCTTCATCTAAAGATTTGCCTTTTACCCATTCAGTAATTAAAGAGCTAGAAGCAATCGCAGAACCACAACCATAAGTTTTAAATTTTGCATCTTCAATAATGCCGCTGTCATTTACTTTGATTTGTAACTGCATAACGTCACCACAAGCTGGCGCGCCCACCATGCCAGTGCCCACAGAATTATCTTTTTTGTCCATTGAACCAACATTGCGTGGATTTTCGTAATGTTCGATAACTTTTTCGCTGTATGCCATATTATGTTCCTTTCCTAAATAAGTTGCTATCAGGCGGTCAAGCCACCTTGAAAATTAGTGGGCTGCCCACTCAATAGTGTTTAAATCAATACCTTCTTTGAACATATCCCAAAGTGGCGATAATTCACGAAGTTTTGCTACTGCATTACGTGTTAAATTAATGGTGTAATCAATTTCTTCTTCCGTTGTCCAACGACCAAGAGTGAAACGAATTGAGCTATGTGCTAATTCATCATTACGACCTAATGCACGTAATACATAAGATGGTTCTAAACTCGCTGAAGTACAAGCCGAACCAGAAGAAACTGCCACATCACGTAATGCCATCATCAATGATTCACCTTCAACATAGTTAAAGCTGATGTTCAAGTTATTTGCTACACGGTGCTCCATTGAACCATTTACATAGGTTTCTTCAATTTCTTTTAATCCATTATATAAACGATCGCGTAAAGCTCTGATACGAGGAATCTCTGTCGCCATTTCTTCTTTTGCAATACGATAAGCTTCACCCATACCAACAATTTGGTGTACAGGTAATGTACCAGAACGCATACCACGCTCGTGACCACCACCATGGATAATTGCTTCTAAACGAACGCGAGGTTTACGACAAACATATAATGCCCCGATACCTTTTGGCCCGTACAATTTGTGACTAGACATTGACATCAAATCAACTGGTAATTCAGCAAGATTAATTTCTACCTTACCGACACTTTGGGTCGCATCTACGTGGAAAATGGTTTTGTTTGCACGGCAAAGCTCACCAATTGCTTTAATATCTTGAATCACGCCAATCTCATTATTCACATGCATAATTGACACAACAATTGTATCTGGACGTAATGCTGCTTTAAATTTCTCAAGATCGATTAAACCATCTTCTTCTGGATCTAAATAGGTGACTTCAAAGCCTTCACGCTCTAATTGACGGCAAGTATCCAATACAGCTTTGTGTTCAGTTTTGCAGGTGATAATGTGCTTACCTTTTGTTTGATAAAAGTGTGCCGCACCTTTAATTGCAAGGTTATCTGCTTCTGTTGCGCCAGAAGTAAATACGATCTCACGAGAGTCTGCGCCAATCAAATCCGCAATTTGATTACGTGCAATATCAACCGCTTCCTCAGCTTGCCAGCCAAATTTATGTGAACGAGATGCTGGATTACCGAATACACCATCAATGGTTAAATATTCCATCATTTTTTTAGCCACACGTTCATCAACTGGACATGTTGCTGCATAATCTAAATAAATTGGTAATTTCATTTTCACTCCTAAATAACTACCAAAAATGCCATCATTTTGACCGCACTTTGATCTACTTTCCTATTATTGGTTAACGACAACCAAATCATCAAAATCTTTGTGAGCTTTATGTTTTCCTGATTTTTTCTCTACAAGCTCGGCTAATGTAATCTCATCTAAAAAATCAGAAATACGATCACTTAAATCTTGCCATAAAGAATGAGTTAAACATTCAACCCCACCTTTACAATTCCCCTTTCCAAGGCATCTTGTGACATTAATGTTCTCGTTTACGGCAGAGATTACCATACCGATAGAAATTTGATCAGATGGTAACGCTAAACGATAGCCACCACCTGGACCACGAACGCTTTTTACTAATCTACCACGACGCAATTTGGCAAATAATTGCTCAAGATAAGAAAGTGAAATATTTTGACGTTCTGAGATATCCGCTAAACAAACTGGATCTGTCCCTGCGTGTAATGCGATATCTAAAATTGCGGTAACCGCGTATCGTCCTTTAGATGTAAGTTTCATAAAGCATCCCTATTAATCGTCGTTTGGATAGTTTACATATCTGACTATGATAGTCAATTTTAGTCTTTTTGCAGATTAAGGCGTTTTTCAACCGCACTTAACATTCCTCGCAAAATATTTAATTCATTTTTTTCTAGAGAAGAACGGTTATAAAGTCGTCTTAACTTTTGTATAACCCCTTGATTTTGAATAAAACCAAGTGATTGATATACCTGTTCCGTATGCACGAAAAAATACTCCATTTCTTGTGCTGTTGGATAGATATTTTCTATTGTTGAAAGTGCAGTTTCCGTTCTATTTTTCACTAAAAATGCCATTCGCATTTCATAACTTACCAACTGTACTGCCATCGCTAAATTTAGCGAAGAATATTCAGGATTAGCAGGGATATTTAAATGATAATGACATTTAAGTAATTCTTCATTTGTGAGCCCAACACGCTCACGACCGAACACGATTGCCACTTGGCCTTGATGTGCACTGACTTTCTCCGCACATTCTCTTGGCTCAATCAACGTACTCTGTAAATGGCGTAATCTCGCACTGGTCCCAATTACTAATGAGCAATTTTCTATTGCTTGTTCAAAAGTATCAACAATGTTGGCATTACGCACAACATCATCAGCGCCTGCAGCTAATGCAATAGATTGCTCATCCACCGATTTTGGCGAGACCAAATAAAGGTTGGATAATCCCATTGTTTTCATCGCACGCGAGGCTGAACCTATATTCCCACTATGAGATGTTTCAACCAAAACAATTCGAATATTTTGTAACATTTTATGCCCGACTTAAAGTTGTGGATATTCTATCATAATAACCGCTAAATATAGTCAAGAATTTTGAAAATATTTTACTTTTTTGTAAATTTATTAACAAACAGGAGGAATAAGAAGTTGACTGGTGGGCTGTGAGAGACTCGAACTCTCGACCGACGGATTAAGAGTCCGCTGCTCTACCAACTGAGCTAACAACCCAACCGGTTAAATAATGACCTGTAAAATAGATGGTGGGTCGTGAAGGATTCGAACCTTCGACCAACGGATTAAAAGTCCGCTGCTCTACCGACTGAGCTAACGACCCACATTGTTTCGTAACAGGTGCGTATATTACCGATTTTATTTTCTGACGCAAGAAAAATCTGAAGAAATTGTGCTAATTGCGTGAATACTCGTCAATTTGTGCCAATATCTTAGAACAAATAAAAAAAAGGAGAGTATTTCTACTCTCCCTTTTTCTAAGAATCAAAATTCTCTAAAAATTAGTATGCTAACACTGCACGACGGTTTTTAGAGTATGCTGCTTCATCGTGACCTAACACTGCAGGTTTTTCTTCACCGTAAGAAACAGTTGATACTTTACCAGCGTCAACACCTTTACCAGCTAAGAAACCTTTAACTGCATCAGCACGACGTTGACCTAAAGCGATGTTGTACTCTGGAGTACCACGTTCGTCAGTGTTACCTTCAACAACCACTTTAGAAGCTGCAGTTGCATTTAAGTATGCAGCGTGAGCATCTAAGATTTGAACGTATTCACCTTCGATGTTGAATTTGTCGAAACCGAAGTAAACGGTGTTGTAACGTTGTTGAAGATCTTCAACAGAGTAACCACCGAAAGTTTGGCCGTTGTTGTTAGCACCGTTGCCTGCTGCATCGTTGTTTGATGAGCTACATGCTGCTAATGCAGCTACTGAACCAGCAACTAATAATGATTTAACAAATTTGTTCATTAGATTTCTCCTCAATGAGTTTTTTTATTTAGTCAAGTATGGAGACCAAGCTGGAAATTTCACTTGGCCATTACTTCCTGGAAGACTCGCTTTAAAGCGACCATCTGCAGAAACTAATTGTAACACCTTTCCTAACCCTTGTGTAGAGCTGTAAATAATCATGATACCGTTAGGAGAAATACTTGGGCTTTCACCTAAGAAAGATGTACTTAATACTTCAGAGCTACCGCTGGTGAGATCTTGTTTTACCACGTTATTATTACCGTTGATCATCACAAGTGTTTTACCATCACTACTGATTTGCGCACTACCGCGACCGCCTACTGGTGACGCACCACCACCGCTTGCACTCATACGATAAACTTGTGGTGAACCGCTTCTATCTGAAGTAAAGAGAATTGAGCTACCATCTGGAGACCATGACGGTTCTGTATTATTACCCGCACCGCTAGTTAATTGAGTAGGTTTTCCGCCATTTGAGCTCATTACATAGATGTTTAATAAACCATCTTGTGAAGAAGCAAAGGCAAGTTTAGAACCGTCTGGAGAGAACGCTGGTGCACCGTTATGACCAGGGAAAGAAGCAACCACTTTACGAGAACCTGAACCTAGGTCTTGTACAACAAGTTGTGATTTCTTGTTCTCAAAAGATACGTAAGCTAAACGTTTACCATCTGGAGACCAGGCTGGAGACATAATTGGTTGTGAGCTACGATTTACAATGAATTGATTGTACCCATCATAATCTGCTACACGAACTTCATAAGGTTGTGATCCACCATTTTTTTGTACCACATAAGCAATACGAGTTCTGAATGCACCACGAATACCAGTTAATTTTTCAAATACTTCATCACTCACAGTGTGCGCACCGTAACGTAACCATTTATTAGTCACGGTATAGCTATTTTGTGCAAGCACTGCACCTGGCGTACCTGATGCGCCCACAGTATCAACTAACTGATAAGAAATGTTATAACCACTACCAGTTGAAGTCACTTGACCTACAACAACAGCATCAATACCTAAAGCAGTCCAAGCCTCTGGTTTCACTTCTGCTGCGGTTGTTGGTTGTTGTGGCATTTGGCTTACTGGAATTGGATTAAATTTACCACTATTACGTAAGTCATCCGCAACAATTTGACCAATATTTTCAGGTGCAGAACCTGCGAAAGGAACAACTGCGATAGGACGAGCCCCATCAACCCCTTCATCAATCACAATTCTAACTTCATCTTCTGCCATTGCTGTGCTTGCAAATGCAAACATCACCACAAATAGCCCCATAACACGTTTGATCAATTTCATTTAATCACCTTATTTTAACGTTGTTATTTTCCTAAAACCGATTATCGAGCATTGATATCAAAATCGATAGTCGGCGCTTTATATTTCTCATACACTGCATCAGATGGTGCCGCTGGAACTTTTTTCGTTCTTGCTACCGCACTCATTGCCGCAGTACAGATGTCATCAGGTCCAGAAACTCGTTGGTAAGCTAAAATAGTACCATCTCGACCGAGTTGAATTTTAATGCGGCAAACTTTACCGGCAAAACTTGGATCTTTTAAGAAGCGGCGTTGAATTTCACGCTTAATCACACCTGCATATTGGTCACCGACTTTGCCACCGTCTCCGGCCCCTAGTCCAGCACCACTACCTTGTGTACCGCCTTTATTCGCATTGCCACCTTTAGATGCGCTACCACCACCGATGTCACCACCATTCATGAAATCATCTAAAGCTGCTTGATCCGCTTTACGTTTTGCTGCATCAGCTTTCGCTTTTGCATCAGCCTTCGCTTTAGCTTCTGCATCCGCTTTAGCTTTTGCTTCTGCCTTCGCTTTTGCTTCAGCCTCTGCTTTCGCTTTTGCATCGGCCTCAGCTTTCGCTTTCGCCTTAGCATCTGCTTCTGCTTTAGCCTTGGCGTCTGCCTCAGCTTTTGCCTTCGCTTTTGCTTCAACCTCTGCTTTCGCTTTCGCCTCAGCCTTGGCTTTAGCATCTGCTTCTGCTTTTTCTTTCGCTTTTTGAGCTTCAGCTTGTGCCTTCGCTTTCGCCTCTTCTTCAGCCTGTTTAGCGGCTGCCGCTAAACGTTTTGCCTCAGCTTCAGCTTTCAACTTCGCTGCCTCTGCAGCTTGTTTTGCTTTTGCTTCTTCAGCTTGTTTCTGTTTTTCTAACGCCTCTTGACGAGCAAGCTCTTGCTGCTGTTTTTGCTTTTGCTTTTCAATTTCTTGCTGCTTTTGTTTTTCAAGTTCTTTTTGACGTTGAATTTCCTGCTGACGCTTAATCTCTTCTTGTTTCGCAATTTCTTGCTGATTTGGTTCAGGTTCAGGCTCTGGTTTTTTCTCTTCAACTACAGGCTCAGGTTTCTTCTGTTTATCAGTTTGACCTTTTTTCTGTTGTTGAATACGTCCCCACTCCTGTGCTGCGCTGCCAGTATCGACCATCACAGCTCCCATGGCATCACCTTCACCTTCTCCACCACCCATTATTTCAACGGTTTGATAAAGAGAGCTCCAAATCAACAAACCAAACAATGCAAGGTGCATCGCAATAGAGATGACAAACTCATTTGCACGTTTTTTTCGTCGATTATTCTGCACGGTTTTACCTACTTATTCTTAAATTGGGTTAGTCATTAAACCCACAGACTTAATGCCGGCAAGATGTAGTAAATTCAGTGCTTTAATCACTTCTTCATAAGGTACATCTTTTGCTCCACCCACTAAGAACATTGTGTTATTGTCTTTATCAAATTCTTGTTTTGATAATTGGGTTACCATTTCTTCGTTAAGGCCTTCTTGGCGTTGACCACCAATCGAAATCGAATACTGCCCAACACCTGCTACTTCTAAAATAACCGGTGTTTTATCTTCATTTGATACATTTTGACTTTGCACCGAATCAGGGAGTTCCACTTGAACGCTCTGACTGATAATCGGCGCGGTTGCCATAAAAATTAACACTAAAACTAAAAGAACATCGAGAAATGGCACGATGTTAATTTCAGATTTAATGTCTTTACGCTGACGACGAGCCATAATTTCCTCTAAAACTTCGCTAAAATCCACCGCACTTTTCGTTTTATTTATTAAGTGCGGTCAATTTTTCATTTATTTTTAATGGGGCGCTTTACCAAAAGCTTGACGATGTAAAATTGTGGTGAATTCATCAATGAAGTTACCATAATTTTGTTCAATCGCATTTACACGTAAGCTTAAACGGTTATACGCCATTACAGCTGGAATCGCCGCAAACAAACCGATTGCTGTTGCGATCAAGGCTTCTGCAATACCTGGAGCAACCATTTGTAATGTTGCTTGTTTCGCACCACTTAATGCCATAAATGCGTGCATGATCCCCCAAACGGTACCAAATAAACCGATATATGGACTTACAGAAGCAACTGTTGCTAAGAAAGGTACACGACTTTCAAGCGCTTCTACTTCACGATTCATCGCAAGGTTCATCGCACGAGTCGTACCTTTGATGATTGCTTCTGGTGCATTCGCATTCACTTGTTTTAAGCGAGAGAATTCTTTAAAGCCGACAAAGAAAATTTGTTCGCTACCTGTTAATACTTCACGACGATTAGATAAACCATCATAAAGTTTATTTAAATCTTCACCAGACCAGAAACGATCTTCAAAAGTGTTCGCTTCTTTTAACGCGCTCGTCAAAATACGGCTACGTTGAATGATGATTGCCCAAGAAATAATTGAGAACGAAATTAAGATCACAATTACAAGTTGAACAACGATACTCGCTTTTAGAAAAAGATCTAAAAAGTTCAATTCTGCAGTCATTGCATACTCCGAAAAGTTATTTACTTTAAAAATGCCGCTTTTAATTCTTCAGGAATTGCGACAGGTTTCATTTTGCCTAGATCAACACAGGCTACCTTAACAGTAGCCTTTGATAACACCACCGTCTCACGAACTAACTGCTGTTCAAAGAGGATTGTCGCCCCTTTCACTGCCGTTATTTCAGTTTCGACAATAAGATAATCATCCAATTTTGCCGGAATACAATAGTCAATAGACACGGTTTTGACCACAAAAGCGACTTGTTGTTCCTGCAATAATGATTGTTGGGAAAAATTAAGCGTTCTTAAATATTCAGTTCGCGCACGTTCAAAAAAATGTAAGTAACGTGCGTGATACACTACTCCGCCTGCATCCGTGTCCTCATAATACACACGAACCGGAAAGGTAAAACATTGGTTATTCAAAATAATGCTCAAATTATCAGCCATAACAAACCGCTTATTTTAGAACCTGTTCATAAGATGTGCAAGATCCAAATAATAATATTTGTCTATCGTTCTTATAATAACCAATGCTGAACAATAGCGATTATTGTGGTGAAATAACCAATAAATGGCAAGAAAACAAGCTGCCATATTGCCCGTCGAATATCAAATCCAATGCCGTGGATCCATAAATTAATCAATCCCCAAAAGATTGCGAGAATCCAAGCAGGATGAGCAGTTCGAAGTGCGGTCGAAAATTGACTTAAATTTAGAAAGAAAGCCGCAGTTAAAAATAACGCTAAAATAAACGAAAGGGTTCGCAAGGAACCCTTATTACTTAATTGATAGAGTGAATTAATCATCATTACTCGTCAAATTTACCTGACTTTTCTTTACCAATGGTTAATTTAGCACTCACCATAACTGCAGCCAACACACCCACTACCCAAATTGCATATAACATATTGTTTCTCCTTAGTATAATGAGTTTTTGTTGTCTTCAACAAAGCTTTCATCCAAGCGACCAAACATTTTGTAGTATGACCAAGTGGTGTAAAGCAATGAGATGGTAACGAATACTAATGCCAAGTAGAACATTAAGTTTAATGTTAATTGACTTGATGTTGCATCCCACATTAACAAGCTTTGTTCTGGATGAGTACTTGAAGGCATTACAAATGGGAACATTGATACTGCCGCAGTGATGATCACGCCTGCCATGGTTAATACGGAGAAGAAGAACGCAAAACCACAACGATTTGCTTTAGATGCAGCCACATTTAATAATGCACCAACCACAGCTAATACTGGGAACGCCCATAAAGCTGGATTTTCATTGAAGTTTTTGAACCATGCACCTGCTTCAACTGCTACTTGCTTACCTGAAGCTGGGGCTGATGCTGCAAAATGATCAATCGTGCTAGTCACCACATAACCGTCTTTGAATGAAAGCCACACACCTGCAAGTACAAAAGTAATTAATGTTACTAATGCACCAATTTGTGTAATTGCTCTTGCACGATCACGCAATGCAGCAGTGGTTTTCATTTGTAACCAGTTTGCACCGTGAGTCACTAACATTGCAAGGCTTAACACACCGCAAAGTAATGCGAATGGGTTTAATAATGCAAAGAAAGAACCTGTGTAAGTTGCTTGTGAAAGCTCATTTAATTCGAATGGTACACCTTGTAATAAATTACCAAATGCTACACCGAATACTAATACAGGTACAAAACCACCCGCAAATAAGCCCCAATCCCACATAGCACGCCATGTTGGATTATCAATTTTCGCACGATATTCAAAACCAATTGGACGGAAGAATAACGCAGCTAACACTAAAAATAAGGCAATATAGAAGCCTGAAAACGCAACAGAATAAACAATCGGCCATGCCGCGAAGATTGCACCACCAGCAGTTAATAACCAAACTTGGTTACCATCCCAGTGTGGAGCAATCGAGTTAATCATAATACGTCTTTCTACTTCTTTCTTACCAACTACGGGTAAAAGTGCGGTCACGCCCATATCGAATCCATCTGTTACAGAGAAACCGATAAGCAATACAACAACTAGCACCCACCAAATAATACGTAGAATTTCATAATCAAGCATAATCCATCTCCTGCTTATTTAGATGATTGCTCAAAATAGTATTTGCCGGTTTTCAATGCACTTGGACCTAAACGTGCATATTTAAACATCAAATACATTTCTGCAATAATGAAGAAGAAGTAAAGTACACAAATTAAACCGATAGAGAACCATAAATCACCTACACTCAAGTTAGAGGCAGACACACCTACCGGTAATACTTCATAAATCGCCCATGGTTGACGACCAAATTCAGCTAAGAACCAACCAAATTCAATCGCTAAGAATGGCAATGGAATACCCCAAAGCAATGCTTTAAGTAATAAGCGAGAAGAAGTGACTTTGTTACGTAAATTTTGAACAAATGCACCAAAGGTCAGTAAAATAATTAAACCACCTGCCGCTAACATACCACGGAATGCCCAGAAGTTAGGACCTACGTTTGGAATAGTATCACGTGCTGCTTGTTTAATTTGTTCATCCGTTGCATCTACAACTTTATCTGTGTAACGTTTTAATAATAAACCAAAACCTAAATCACCTTTGACTTCATCAAATTTTGCTTTAGTTTCAGGATTTACTTGGCCTGCTGATTTTTTCTCTGCTTTTAATTGCGTGAATAAATCATAAGCAACCATACCGTTACGAACACGACCTTCATTTTTCGCTTGAATGTCTTTCAAACCAACAATTTCAGTGTCTAAAGAACGCGTTGCAATTAAACCACCTAAGTAAGGGATATCAATCGCAAAATCATTTTTCATTTCGGCGGTATTTGGAATCGCAACTGGATGGAATGGTGCTGGTGCTGCATGAGTATCAAACTCAGCTTCCATTGCAGCCAATTTCACAGGTTGTGCTTTACCAATTTCATAACCTGATTCATCCCCCATAATTAATACAGCTGATGCAGCGATAAAACCAAAAGTTGCCGCTACAGAGAATGAACGTTTAGCAAAACCAATATCGCGGCCTTTTAATAAATAGAATGCACTGATACCTAATACAAACATTGCACCGGTTGTATAACCTGCTGTTAATGTGTGTAAGAATTTACCTTGCGCAACTGGATTTAACCAAAGATCTAAGAAGCTGGTCATTTCCATACGAATGGTTTCAAAGTTAAACTCTGCCGCTACCGGATGTTGCATCCAACCATTCGCGACTAAAATCCACATCGCAGAAAGGTTTGAACCAAAGGCTACGCAGTAAGTTGCGAGTAAGTGTTTACCTTTAGTTAAACGATCCCAACCGAAGAAGAATAGACCCACGAAAGTGGACTCTAAGAAGAACGCAAGTAATGCTTCGATCGCTAATGGCGCACCGAAAATATCACCTACATAGTGAGAATAATAAGACCAGTTTGTCCCGAATTGGAACTCCATGATAATACCGGTCGTTACCCCTAGAGCAAAGTTAATACCAAATAACTTACCCCAGAATTTAGTCATATCTTTATATACTTCTTTGCCCGTTTTAACATAAATGGTTTCCATGATCACAAGAACGAAAGATAAACCTAATGTTAATGGTACAAAAATGAAGTGATATAACGCAGTTAACGCAAACTGCAAGCGTGAGAGATCAACAACGTCTAACATCTCAACTCCTTGTATAAATCTACAAGATTTTCACTTTATGATTACCAAGGATAACCCCAAATAACCACCCCAAACTACTCAACAGAAATTGTTAAGAAATATTGAATTATTTACGTAATAATTGCCTTTTCTATTCTCAAAACAGAATACAGTAACCGATTACAATATAAATATTCAAAAATTTGCCATATTCTACTACTATTTATGAGGATAAAAAACAGAAAAAACCGTTATCTTGATCACATTTTTTGATATAAGTTACAAAATACCCTATTTTGCATAACAATGACAAAATTGATCCACATCAAATTCTGTGTTTTTTGCTCAAAATGGAAAAATTTATCTATCACAAGGAAACTTTATTTAAAAAAAATGGACAAAATAATCACTAGACAGGGCTGCAAGATTTTGCTATTTTTTAGCCTAATAATATTTGGAGAGATTTGTAGGGATTTACAATGAAAAAAATTTGCGTAATTTTGACCGCACTTTTCGGTTCTATGGCATTATCTGCCACTGCAGCACCTCTTACAGAAAACAAAGCTGCTCTTCCACAACAATGTACTCAGTTATTTAAAGAAACAGAAAATTTGATTGCCCAAGCAGAAAAACAGCCCGGCACTCACACTCAAGTAGGTAAAATCAAAAGCAAACTAAATCAAAGCAAACAGCAAATTCTTGAAATGGAATTAGCGACTCAACAAAAAAGCTGTGATGTGGGTTTAGCAAGATTAAATAGTATGAAGAGCTATACTGAAGGAACTGAAGGAACTAACTAAGCAGGTTTCAAAAAGAAAGGACATATTGATATCAATATGTCCTTTTTTTCTATCTCTTATTCTGACGGCTTCTGAAGTCCGAAGTGTCGATAAGTTAACGAAGTCGCAATTCGGCCTCGAGGGGTTCGCTGTAAAAATCCTTGTTGAATCAAATAAGGTTCTAAAACATCCTCGATAGTGTCTCGTTCTTCACCTATTGCTGCTGCCAAGTTATCTAACCCAACTGGCCCACCATCAAAACGTTCAATCACTGCGGTAAGCAATTTTCTATCTAAGTAATCAAAGCCCGCATCATCTATATCTAACATTGAAAGTGCTTGTTTCGCGATGTCTGCCGAAATAATGCCATCATTACGTACATCAGCAAAATCTCGAACGCGACGCAATAAACGGTTTGCAATGCGAGGGGTTCCACGCGAACGACGAGCCACTTCAAAAGCCGCTTTATCTTCTAATTCTAGATTTAAGCAAGAGGCACTTCTTGTCACAATAGAAGTTAAATCTTCAACGGAATAAAATTCTAAACGCTGAACAATACCAAAACGATCTCGTAATGGTGAAGTTAAAGAACCCGCTCGAGTTGTTGCACCAATTAATGTGAAAGGTGGCAAATCTAATTTAATTGAGCGTGCAGCAGGGCCTTCACCGATCATAATATCCAGCTGATAATCTTCCATTGCTGGATAAAGCACTTCTTCAATCGCAGGGGAAAGACGATGAATTTCATCAATAAACAACACATCATGGGGTTCAAGATTTGTCAGCATTGCCGCTAAATCGCCGGCTTTTTCAAGCACAGGCCCTGATGTTGTGCGAATATTCACACCCATTTCATTTGCCACAATATTAGCTAGCGTCGTTTTTCCTAAACCTGGAGGGCCGAAGATCAAAAGATGATCTAAGGCATCTTGACGCAGTTTTGCCGCCTTAATGAAAATATCCATCTGCTCTCGCACTTGTGGCTGCCCCACATAGTCCGCTAAAAGCTTTGGACGAATCGCACGATCGATGACATCTTCATCCATCTTTGCCTGACTGCTAATAATTCTATCTGCTTCGATCATATCTGTTTAATCTTTATAATGCGGCTTTTAAGGCTTCGCGAATTAATTGCTCACTGCTTAAATCCGCTTTAGCGACTTTTTTCACCATTTTTTCAGCATCGGTTGGTTTATAACCTAATGCAACCAATGCAGCAATCGCTTCATCTGTAGAGCTTTCAGCTTGGCGTAATTCTGACGTTGAAGGAATATGCTTGCTCTCCACAAAGAAATCACTTTGGCGAACATCTTTAAACTTCCCTTTTAACTCTACCAATAAACGTTCAGCCGTTTTCTTGCCCACACCAGGAATTTTAACTAATTTTGACAGTTCTTCTCGTTCAATAGCATAAGCAAATTGCTCTACGGACATTGCAGATAAAATTGCGAGTGCCAATTTAGGACCAACACCATTGGTTTTAATTAATTCACGGAATAAAGTGCGGTCAGTTTTTTGGGCGAATCCAAAAAGAAGATGAGCATCTTCACGCACAACAAGATGGGTAAATAAAGTGGTTTCTTGCCCGATTTCAGGTAAGTCATAAAAACTGGTCATTGGTAACAATAATTCGTAACCTACGCCTTGCACATCAAGCAAAATTTCAGGAGGTTGTTTTTCTAATAAGATGCCTTTTAAACGACCGATCATAAGATTTCCATGTAAAAAAATTTTGCATAGAATAAAATAAAACTGGATATTAATCCAGTTAAATTTTTAGTCTAAATCGACCTCGGCTATACCTTGTTTTTAAAAGTGCGGTCATTTTTTCATGTGTTTCTGTCGTCTTGACCGAGCCAGCAATATGCAAAGAATGTTGAATGGTGTGGGCATGGGTAATCGCAATGGCTAAAGCATCTGCCGCATCAGCTTGTGGTTTATCTGAGAGCTTCAAAATTCGTGTCACCATATCTTGTACTTGAACTTTATCTGCCGAACCAATCCCAACGACAGTCTGTTTCACCAAACGAGCGGCATATTCAAATACAGGTAAATCGTGATTCACCGCTGCCACAATTGCCGTACCACGTGCTTGCCCCAGTTTTAAAGCGGAATCTGCATTTTTAGCCATAAACACTTGTTCAATGGCAAACATATCCGGCTGAAATTGCGTGATGATTTCTGTCACACCGGCATAAATTCGTTTTAATCGTGTAGGTAAATCTTCTACCTGCGTACGGATTGCTCCACTGCCGAGATATTCTAATTGGCGACCATTTTGTCTAATCACACCATAGCCCGTTACACGAGAACCTGGGTCAATGCCTAAAATAATACTCATAAATTCTCAAAAATAAACGGCCGGTCAATGCCGGCCGTTTTTTAGCGTTAATTATTGATTTGCTTTTGCAGTTGCTTTTGCATCTACATCACAGTTTTTCACAACAATTTTGTCTGCTTTTTTGCCTTTGATTAAAAGATTTACTGGCACTACAGAATCAAATTTATCTAAAGTTAAACCACTATCTACGTTCCAAACATATTTGCCTGAAGTAAATGAAGTGAAGTCTTTTTGAGCTGCATCACGAGCGAAATCTTTCGCAACAACTTTGTTGCCTACCATTACCATTGCCGCTGTTGGCTCTTGGTTTTCGAATTGATAAACTGCAGTTACAGTTTTCTTATTACAAGTATAAACAACTGTTTTATCCGTTACAGTAGGTGCTGCAGTTTGCTCTGCCTTGTTTTCCATTTTTGGTGCATCGCTTGCACAAGCTGATAAAACAACAAGAGCGGCCATTGCAGGTAATACTTTAGCTAATTTCATTCTAAATCTCCTTAAAATTACAGCTGAGCTGCAACTTCATCACTAATTTCACCGTTATGATATACGTTTTGTACATCGTCACAGTCTTCTAACATGTCAATTAAACGCAACAATTTAGGCGCAGTTTCAAGATCAAGATCAACCGTTGTTGATGGAATCATTGTTACTTCTGCGTTATCAATTTTAAATCCTGCTGCTTCGATTGCATCGCGCACAGAACCTAAATCTTCCCACGCAGTATAGATTTCGAATGAACCATCATCTTGTGGCTGAATATCATCTGCACCGGCTTCAATTGCCGCTTCCATTAACGCATCTTCTTCACCTTCGCTAATTAAAATCAAGCCTTTTTTGCTGAATAAATAGCCCACAGAACCTTCAGTCCCTAAGTTACCACCACATTTAGTGAAACTTGGGCGAACCTGTGAAATGGTTCGATTTGCGTTGTCACTTAGACACTCAACCATCACAGCAGTTCCACCCGGACCATAACCTTCGTAAATTCTTGTTTCCATATTGGTGTCATCACCACCGCCCACACCGCGTTCAATCGCACGGTTAATGGTATCGCGAGTCATGTTGCTTGATAAAGCTTTATCTACTGCTGCACGTAAACGCGGGTTCGCACCGACATCACCGCCACCAATTTTTGCAGCAGTTACTAATTCACGAATTAATTTTGTAAAAATTTTACCGCGTTGCGCATCTTGTGCTGCTTTACGGTGTTTAATATTTGCCCACTTACTATGGCCTGCCATGTTGTTTTCCTTCTTATCTTAAAAACGTTTGTAAATTATACCCTCTTCTATAGAGGAAAGCCTTTCATCAAATATTTTTTGATGGCCTCGGCATTATTCGGCGATTTTGTCATTTGGATCGCTTTTTCAGGTAAAACCCATTGATACGCCAAATGCTCACTTAATATCGGCTCAAATTCCTGCTCAACTGCCAATAAAAACCAATGTTCATGACAGTGAGTCACATTCGGTGCGTATTTATAGCGGAAATGCGGGAAAATTTCAAATTCTATGCTCTCTTTGCAATCAAAAAGTGCGGTCGAATTTTCTTCTATTTTTAATCCTACTTCTTCCCAAACTTCCCGAATGGCGGTTTCTCTTGGTGTTTCATTTCGTTCTAATGTCCCCGTAACAGATTGCCAAAAAGTAGAATCATCTTGACGTTGAAGCATAAGAACACGATGCGTGCTTTCCGCATAAATTACCACGAGAACCGATTGATTATTTTTATATGTCAAACTCGTCATCTGCATAATTGAGAATGGGCAGCATCATACCTTTTCTACTAAAAACTTTCAAAAAAATTACCGCACTTTAAAACTAAAGTGCGGTAATTATCTCAATTATTTTAGTTTAACCAGCCAGCTTGTTGGGCAATAAATAATCCAGCAAAGGCGGTTAAATAGAATAAACCAATAAGGGATAACCACAATAACCCGCCTTTTACACTGTGTTTCGCGTGCTTAGTCAGAGATAAATTCAACCAAGCGAAGATTGGCGCAGAAACAAATGAAGCAATCATCGCAAATTTCAGCATTGGGCCTACTGCATTATTGAAGTAGAAAATAATCGCTAAACCAGATAATGCGGCTAAAATCATGCCAATGTTTAAAATTCTTACTGAGCTTTCTTGTTTACCAAACAAGATACGTACAGCTTCAACATTAGTACGTGAATAACCATCAATTACCGTAATTGTTGTACCAAACATACACATGAAGGCAATTACTGCAATTAATAAGCGAGACCATTCACCGATAGTACTTGCATACATATTGATAAGTTGTGCGATATATTTTCCGCCCACCATCTCTACAGTTTCTGGCGAACCATATTGTACCAATGCGCCAAGAGCTAAGAAGACAACAGCTAAAATGGCAGTACCGATGTAACCCACATTGAAGTCAAATAAACCGTCTTCATAAGATACTTTCGTTAGACGACGTTTTGCTACCACCCACATTGAGTTAATTGCAGAAATTTCAATTGGTGCAGGCATCCAGCCCATCAAGGCGACTAAAAACGCTAATTTACTTAATTCCCATGGAGAAGGCGCGACAAAATCAGGCGCGGCTACGCCATGGATACCATTACGCATAAAAGCAATCACAACAGCACTCACGGTGGTTACCGTTAAAGCAATCATGATGATTTTCGATAAGCTATCTAATAGACGGTATTTCCCTAACAATAAAATGCCGGTTGTCACAAGAATCACTAATGAGCTCAATACTGGCATCGGTAGTGGGATTGGAGTAATGAAGGTTAAAATTGCTGCTGTTAATAACCCTACTGCTGCAGTATTAATCACAGTTGCAAAAATGTTTAAAGCAAGGAATAACCAAAGATAGAATTTCCCTTTTTGACGGTACCCCTCTAGCAAAGTATTACCCGTATCTAAGGTATATTGAACACCGAAACGGAAGAAAGGATATTTGAATAAATTAGCAAGAATAACAATGCTCACTAATTCCCAACCATAGATCGCACCCGCTTGGGTGGATGCAATAATATGTGAACCACCGACAGCTGCTGATGCCATCACGATTCCAGGGCCTAAGGCTGAGAATTTACTCGCCCATGTTGATTTTTCTACTGGAGTTGAAACTTCACTCATAAAATTTTCTCTTATAAATTGACCATAAACCGAAAAAGGTCTTATTTATAATAGAATTTTATCCTTGAGTAAAGTAAATAAAATCCACTTAAAAGCAGTAGTGAAAAATAAAAATCTGATTATTTTATTTTTTCAGAATATAACTTCAAAACAAATAAATTTCACAAGTATTCATACCGAAAAACTGATATCTTTAAGTGAATAAAATTTTTTCAACAAAAAAAAAGTGCAGTCAAAATCAGTTGAATTTTTGACCGCACCGTAAGAATAATAAAACTAATTATTTTGAACGTTTTCTATTTTTGAGGACTTGAAATATTCATTAATAATTGGACGATATAGGAAAAATCCCAAAATACATAATTTAATTAGACTTCTAATTGCATCTTTATCTGCATATCCGCCATCGATAAAACCAACGGCAACAGACAAACATCCTATAACTATATAAAGTGTTCTTCCCCATGATTTACCTTCCAGCATTACAATAGAAGATAAAAATACAAGGAAAGAAACTACAAATGCAAAAATTAAATATGGGATAGCTCCAGGAACTACATATCCTAAAGTTCGCCACCCATCCCATAAAATATAGAAAACTGACAAAAATCCAATCACTGAAGCAAGGATATTAATCCCTGCAATTACTTTTAATGATGTAGGTTGCTTCATTTACTCTCCACAAAAATGCGGCCAAAATTGACCGCACTTCTTTATTTTTAAATATTGAAAAAACTACTCAGCCTTAGTCACTGCAATACTCAACTCACCTAACGCCTGCGGATTCGCAAAACTTGGTGCCTCTGTCATTAAGCAAGCTGCGGCTGTTGTTTTCGGGAATGCAATCACATCACGGATATTTTCAGTGCCTGTTAAAAGCATGGTTAAACGGTCTAAACCAAATGCTAAACCTGCATGTGGCGGTGTACCGAATTTTAATGCATCTAATAAGAAACCAAATTTTTCACGTTGTTCTTGTTCATTGATACCAAGAATGCGGAATACGGTTTGCTGCATTTTCGGATCGAAAATACGGACAGAACCACCACCTACTTCATAGCCGTTGATCACCATATCGTAAGCATTTGCTACCGCACTTGTTGGATTTGCTTCTAATTGTTCCGGCGTAAAATCTTTTGGTGAAGTGAATGGGTGGTGCATTGCTGCAAGATTACCCTCTTCATCACGTTCAAACATTGGAAAATCGATCACCCAAAGTGGTTGCCACTCATCTAAACGAGTTAAGCCAAGATCACGACCTAATTTCAAACGTAACGCACCCATTGCATCCGTGGTGGTTTGCCATTTGTCAGCACCGAAGAATAAAATATCTCCAGTTTGAGCTTTCACACGTCCTGCTAACGCTTTCCATACCTCTTCATTTAAGAATTTTGCGATCGGGCTTTGTACGCCTTCAAGACCAGCATTAATGTCATTTACTTTCGCCCAAGCTAAACCTTTTGCACCGTAAATACCAACAAATTGTGTATATTCATCAATTTGTTTACGAGTGATTTCAGTACCATTTGGTACACGAATGACTGCCACACGGCCGTTTGGATTATTTGCAGGCTCATTAAATACTTTAAATTCAACGTCTTTAACGATATCAGCCACATCGACTAATTCAAGCGGGTTACGCAAATCTGGTTTATCTGAACCAAAACGAGTCATCGCTTCTTGCCAGGTCATTTGTGGGAATTTGCCTAAATCCACACCAATGATGTTTTGCCATAAACCATGCACCATGCGTTCCATGATCTCACGTACTTCTGGCGCTGTTAAGAAAGAAGTTTCCACATCGATTTGAGTAAATTCAGGCTGACGATCTGCACGTAAGTCTTCATCACGGAAACATTTCACGATTTGATAATAACGATCAAAACCAGACATCATTAAAAGCTGTTTGAAAAGCTGTGGTGATTGCGGCAATGCATAGAATTTGCCTTTATGTACACGGCTTGGCACTAAATAGTCACGCGCACCTTCTGGTGTCGCTTTAGTAAGCATTGGAGTTTCGATATCAAGGAAACCATTGTCATCCATAAAACGACGCACAAAACTGGTGATTTTCGCACGAGTTTTTAAACGTTGAGCCATTTCTGGACGACGTAAATCTAAATAACGATATTTTAAGCGTTGTTCTTCTGTGTTGTTTTGGTTGAAGTCTAGTGGTAAAACGTCAGAAGCATTGTAAATGCGTAATTCTTTCGCCAATACTTCTACTTCGCCTGTCGCCATATTTTTATTAACTTGATTATCAGGACGCGCGATCACTTCACCTTTAATTTGAATACAAAATTCATTACGTAAGCCTGACGCTGCAGTTAACGCTTCTTGATATTTAGGGTCAAAACAAACTTGCACAACACCATCACGATCACGCATATCAATAAAAATTAAACCACCTAAATCGCGACGACGGTGAACCCAACCGCTTAATGTTACTTCTTGTCCAATATGGTTGCGGTTTAATGCACCGCAATAATGTGTACGCATCATTTCTATATTCCTTTCATTTTTCTAAAAATGGATAATTAACGCGTTGATTATACGGAAAAAGACGTGCCTTTTAAATTGAAAAGCGAAATTTATTTGATCCTTTAAAAACTTTCACTAAAATGACCGCAGTTTTTTGCATTTTATCTAACTAAATGCTCTCTCAAGACAACAATAGAACTCAAGAATGATGAAAGATACAATTTTTGCCGCCCCGATTGAAAAACTGGGCGATTTTACTTTTGATGAAAGCGTGGCGGAAGTTTTCCCCGATATGATTCAACGCTCGATTCCTGGCTACTCCAACATTATCACGGCGATTGGTATGTTGGCTGAACGTTTTGTGACTGCAGACAGCCAAGTCTATGATTTAGGCTGTTCACGCGGTGCGGCAGCTCTTTCTATGCGACGTAATATTAAACAACCGAATGTGAAAATTATCGGTGTCGATAATTCTTTGCCAATGGTGGAACGCTGCCGTCAGCACGTTGCGGCTTATCATAGTGATGTACCCGTAGAAATTCTTTGCGATGATATTCGTCAAATTGAAATTAAGAACGCCTCAATGGTAGTGCTCAACTTCACATTACAATTTTTACCACCAGAAGATCGTGTAGCCTTGCTCACCAAAATCTACCAAGGTTTAAACCCAAATGGTGTATTAGTACTCTCTGAAAAATTCCGTTTTGAAGATGAAAAAGTGAATGAGTTGCTTATTGATCTCCACCACCAATTCAAACGTGCTAACGGTTACAGTGAGCTTGAAGTGAGCCAAAAACGCACCGCACTTGAAAATGTCATGCGTACTGACTCGATTAACATCCACAAAGAGCGGTTAAAAAACATCGGATTTTCACACGTCGAATTATGGTTCCAATGTTTTAATTTTGGTTCAATGATTGCAGTGAAATAATCATAACCTAATCAATCATCTAAAAAATAAGGGCGTATCAAATACGCCCTTATTTGTCACCAATGCTTTATAGCCCTTTTAAATCCTTATCTAATAAACGAGCTAGCAACAAAATACCGTCTTTAAAGCGATATTCTGCATATTCTGCTTGTGCATAATATTCACCTTTTCCTTCTGCAAAGAAATAATCTTGGCTTGGTAATTTAGGAAGCCAACTACCATTATAACGAATTGGCAAATAAACATTTGGTGTGCAATGTTTAAAATCTGTTGGTATTTCTGATTGCGCCTCACAAAATGTCGCAACATGATTTTTATCAAGATGAACAAGGATATAAGCTTTGTTTCCCGAAGGACTTGATTCATCTATACCTGTGGTTTCAGTGGTTTCATTAGATTCAAGAGTATCAATAGATTCATTGCTTTCAAGGGATTCATTCGATTCAGGTAAAACCTGACTTTGCTGAAACTCAGATAAAATAGCGTAATTCAATATCATATAATCGCCTTGCATCAATGAACGAGGATCCACAGGGGCGATTTTTAAAACAATAGGCTTACCGGTAGCCAGCACATCTTCAAATTGCTGCACTTTATAGTTCACCGCCCCCAATAATGCAATCACAAAGACGCCAACAAGCCAAATCGGTGCTTTAAAAACAGAATGGTTTTCGACCGCACTTTGTGAAGGCGCTTTATAACGTGCATGCAAGAATAAAGTAACAATCGCAAAAATAACGGCAAAGCTTACTAGCAATACCCCTTTATAGAGTAATGGGATGCTCAATTGGTAATAGAACCCACCTAAATAAACAACAAAGGCAAATACCAAAAGACCGAAGAACGCACGGCTGTCCGTCCAATAAACAAGCAATAATAACGCTGTTAAATATAAAATGACGGGTATCCCAACAAAGCCTAATGCAAACAAGGTTAATACTAATAAAATTAACACTGCTTCTGTGTGTTTGGATTCACTATGCTTATTCATTAGTACATAGACAATTAATGGTAATGCACAGATAAGCAGATATAAGATATGGCTAACATCAAACTGGAAGTGTGACCAAAATTGTCCACTTAAAACTTGCAACACATTATCAAGACTCATCGCGTCTGCTGGCATGACATCACTTGAAACATCTGTATCAATAAGGCCATAATCTACCCAAGGAATCATCATATACGACGGCACAGAGATCCATAGAGAGAATAATACTGTTCCCCAGGCAATAGGCTTTAAATGAATTCGCGCTGATTGATGAGGTCGCATGACCCAATAAAAGAGTACAATCGAACTCAAGAGCTGGATTTTATTAAACCATCTGTTATTAAACCATGTGTTAAACCATGCGTTATTCAAGCTGTAATTATGGAAATATAGATTATAGGAAATTTGCCAAAAAACGAGAAGCTGGGTAACCAGTAGAATCCTCACTAAAGAATTCGGCATCAATTTGTAGCTAACAATAATAATGACTGAAAAAATCAGTGTGGAAATAAAGATACCGAGATTTGAATCTTTGCTAAATTCATTTCCTAATAAAAGAAAAAAATCATCAAATTTAACAAGCAAATAGAATCCTAAAAAACTGTTTGCGATTAGAAAAAATAAACCTGCTAAAATTGTAGTGTATTCATTTTTATCTTTATTTAAAGTAATCAACCAAGCTATACCAAATAAAAGAATACCAACGATGAATGCACTAGACTCATCTAAACCTAAAAATAAAAATAACCAAACACCTATAGTCACGAAAGCTATCAATAAAGCTATCATCCATAGTATTGAAATCGCCCAATGGGATTTCTTATTATTTGGATATTCTTGTTTATAGCGTTTCACTAACCACTTGATTGCCATGACTGTGAAAATAAAGCCAATCAATCCTAAAACCACCCCCTCTTCTACACCACGAATCAAAAGAGATGCACCACGAATCAAAAGAGATGCCAAAAAGCAATAAGCGCCAAGTAAGGCTATGACTGAAATAATTAAATTAATAAAATCAAAGCGATATTTGTGATATACATAAAGTGCGATTAAGGCAGGAATAGCAATTAGCAAAGAACTGAGTGATGAACGACCAAGCTCACCCCAAGCATAAGCATAAAAGTACACATCATAAATTACTATTAAACCGAATAAACTGGCAAAAGTCAGTACTAGAAATACTTTGGGTAAAATGCGCCAATGTTGGTCATGAAAAGTTTTACTGAATAATTCCGATATCACAAGTAATCCAGCATTAATTAACACAGCATAACACATTGAGTTATGCGAGTTTTGTTCATTAAATAAATAAAACGCAAGATTGGCGGTGGCAGCAAATAATAATGCAGAGGCCACATTCGGAAATAATAATAAAAATGGAAGTTGGCAAAGTGTCCAAACTGCAAATAACTGCCATACATCAGCCCCCGTTTGATAGGTTTGGCCAACTAAGGCAAATAAACCGCCAATCAAGACAGAAACAACAAAAAAGAGGCTATATGTCTTCCACTTTAATTTTTCTGTGGCTTGTCGACGACTCTCTCGAATAAAGAAATAAATACCTAATACTACTGTCACCACAAGCAATGTCTGTAAGCCATAAATTTTGGCTAAATCAGAAAAATAATCTAAATTAGCTGCAATTAACGTGACTACTCCACTCGTCAAAAATCCCACGGTTAATAATAAAAACAGTAAATTTAAATAACGTTGCCAAGAAAGATTAAAAAGGCCTGTTGTATTCATTCATTTTTTCCTTTTTATAAAAAGATCCGTATTATCTTAGCATAATAGTAAGGTAAATAAATAACAAAAATGTGGCTAAATAATACAATTTAGCCACATTTTAATTTAGGTCAAATAATATTTATTACGCTGCATTCGGCTTATGGAGTAAGGTAAAAGCAATAAAACCAAATCCTAAGAAGCAAGAAACAATCAAGGCATAAAAACCGCCATCCCAGCCAAATAAGTCTACCAGTTTACCCATCACATAGCCTGCGCTCGCAGAACCTAATAAGTAACCAAATAACCCCGTTAAACCTGTCGCTGTACCTGTTGCAACACGTGGCACAAGATCAGCTGCTTGAAGCCCTATCATCATTACTGGACCATAAATTAAGAAACCGATAGCAACAAGACAAATATTATCTACGAGTGGATTTCCTTCTGGGTTTTTCCAATAAACAATAATCGCGATTAATACACCGGTTAGGAATAATAACATCGGTGGTGCACGGTGGCCTTTAAATACTTTATCACTTAAATAACCGCTAGCAAGCATACCAAATATACCTGCGTATTCATAAAGGAAATACGCCCAACTTTGTTTGTCTACAGAGAAATGTTTCACTTCTTTTAGATACGTTGGTGCCCAGTCAATAATGCCGTAACGAATGAAATACACAAATACGTTCGCAAGTGCAATCGCCCATAAGAACTTATTATTAATGATGTATTTCATAAAAATATCTTTAGACGAAAGCGTGTGAGCTGATTCAACTTTCTCTACGATTTTTTCACCTTTCCATTCATCTACTGGCGGTAACCCTTGAGACTCAGGTGTATCGCGCATTAAATAGAACATGATGAATGCTAATACAATGGCAATTAAGGCTGGTAAATAGAATAAAGATTGCCATACGCCGAAAATCGATAAACCGAGGAGCGCTAATGGACCGATTAAACCACCACCTAAGTTATGTGATACGTTCCACCAACTCCACCACACACCACGCTCAGAAACTGAGAACCAGTTGGTCATTGTTTTTGCACCTGGTGGATATCCCATTCCTTGGAACCACCCATTTAATGCGGCTAACACAATCATCAATGGAATAGAAGAAAGTACACCAGGTACTAAACCGAAAATTAAGCTCACTAATGCAGAACCTAATAAACCAATGGTAATAAAATATTTAGGATTACTACGATCAGAGATGTTTCCCATAATGAACTTACTAAAACCGTAAGCCAGTGACAAGGCTACCCCTACTGTACCTAAATCAGCTTTAGTAAAGCCATATTCATCAATAAGATAAGGAATGGCTAAAGAAAAGTTTTTGCGGATAAGATAATAAGCCGCATACCCGATAAATACTCCAGCAAACACCTGCCAACGTAATTTTTTATACTCGGCATCTGTTCTAGAACTTTCAATTCTTGGTGCTGGAGGAGATGCTTTTAAGAATGAAAACATCTTTGTTCTCCTATAATAATTTATAACTTGTCATATTGTTGCAATAGCTAGACCATTACAACAAAAAACAGATTACCAAAACCGAATACAAAACAGAGCTCCGATCACTACAAATGATTAGTTCATTTACATCATTCAACAGCACCAATTTCTGGAACAAATTACGTTCTAAGTCTATTTAAAAATTTCTATGCTATAATCCCCCAACACCCAAATAGAAAAGAGGAAAACAAGATGCAAATTTTACACACAATGCTTCGAGTAGGTGATTTAGACCGCTCTATTAAGTTTTATCAAGATGTTTTAGGTATGCGTTTATTGCGTACGAGTGAAAACCCAGAATATAAATACACGCTTGCATTTTTAGGTTACGAAGATGGCGAAAGCGCTGCAGAAATTGAATTAACATACAACTGGGGCGTAGATAAATATGAACAGGGCACTGCGTATGGACATATTGCTATCGGCGTTGATGATATTTATGCTATTTGTGAAGCAGTTCGTGCAAGTGGTGGTAAAGTGACTCGCGAACCAGGCCCTGTTAAAGGTGGTACAACCGTTATTGCTTTCGTTGAAGATCCAGATGGCTATAAAATTGAATTTATCGAAAATAAAAGCTCAAAATCTGGTCTAGGCAATTAATTAAAAGTGCGGTTGATTTTTTCGCTCTTTTATAACGCAGGGTTACCTGCGTTATTTATTTTAAAGGATACAATATGTCCAATTCTCAAGAAACTCCTTATCACCACCAATTAAAAAATCGTTTTCGTGGCTACTTTCCTGTCATTATTGATGTGGAAACAGCGGGATTTGATGCGAAAAAAGATGCACTTTTAGAGCTTGCGGCAATTACCTTAAAAATGGATGAAAATGGCAATTTACACCCTGATCAAAAATGCCATTTCCATATTGAACCATTTGAAGGTGCGAATATTAATCCCGAATCACTCAAATTTAACGGGATTGATATTCACAATCCATTGCGTGGTGCCGTATCTGAATTAGATGCCATCACGGGATTGTTCCAAATGGTGCGTCGTGGACAAAAAGATGCAGAATGTCAGCGTTCTATCATCGTGGCACATAATGCGGCTTTTGACCAAAGCTTCGTGATGGCGGCAGCTGAACGTACGGGTGTAAAACGTAATCCATTCCACCCTTTTGGGATGTTTGATACTGCAACGCTTGCTGGTTTTATGTTTGGGCAAACGGTGCTCGTCAAAGCGTGCCAAGCGGCAAAAATTCCTTTTGATGGTAAACAAGCACACTCGGCACTATATGATACCGAACGTACGGCAGAATTATTTTGCTATATGGTGAATCATTTAAAAGAGCTTGGTGGTTTCCCGCATATTGCTCAAACCGATGAAACGGAAAAAACTACTGAAAATCATACCGCACTTTAATTTTCAAATTTTTTAGAAAAAAGGCTTGCAATCCTTTTCGCTTTACCGTATTTTAAAAAGTAATTCAATTTAGTTATCTAAATAAGAGAGTTTCAAATGAACTTTATCCTTCGTCACCATCATCGCCATTCAACTGAATAATCTTTCAGGCTGTTGGCGTGCTTGGAAGATTTCTTCCGAGCTGACAAGATAAAGATCAAAAAAATCTTACCCCTCGGAAGGCAACTTTCGAGGGGTTTTGTTTTATTATCAATTTACAGGAGTTTATTACTATGCGACATTTAACCTTAAATCAATTTTCTTTTATGCGACCTTTTTATTTTAATTAATCAATAAGGAACAACAATATGCTATCTAATCCCGTTGTTATTTCAATTGTCGTGCTACTGGCGTTAAGCCTACTGCGCGTGAACGTGGTTATCGCACTTGTGATTTCGGCCCTTACAGCTGGTTTATGCGGAGACTTAGGTTTAAGCAAAACCATTGAAGCCTTTACAGGTGGTTTAGGTGGTGGTGCTGAAGTTGCCATGAACTATGCGATGCTCGGTGCATTTGCCATTGCGATTTCAAAATCTGGCATCACTGATTTGCTTGCTTATAAAATTATTACTCGAATGAACAAAACACCAACCGGCAAAAATTTAGCTTGGTTTAAATATATGCTACTTGGTATTTTGCTTTTATTCTCAATTTCATCCCAAAACTTGCTCCCAGTACACATTGCGTTTATTCCGATTGTGGTACCGCCTTTACTTTCTATTTTTAACCGTTTAAAAATCGATCGTCGTGCAGTGGCTTGTATTATTACCTTTGGTTTAACCGCAACCTATATGATCTTGCCGGTTGGCTTCGGGAAAATCTTTATCGAAAGCGTTTTAGTAAAAAATATCAATCTGGCTGGTGCTCCACTCGGTTTACAAACCAGTGTTGGTGAAGTTTCTTTTGCTATGCTTATCCCTGTTATTGGTATGATTCTTGGTTTACTCACTGCCGTATTTGTTACCTATCGCAAACCGCGCGAGTATGTTGTGACAACGGCAGAACCCACTACAGCTGAAATTGAACAACACATTGCGAATATTAAACCTATTCAAATTACCGCAAGTGCGGTCGCCATTGTCGCCACTTTTGCCACCCAGCTTTTCACAAGCTCTACAATTATTGGTGGTTTAGTCGGTTTAATCATTTTCGGGGCATTCGGTATCTTCAAACTCAAAGAAAGTAACGACATTTTCCAACAAGGTTTACGCTTAATGGCAATGATTGGCTTCGTTATGATTGCTGCCTCTGGTTTCGCGAATGTGATTAATACCACAAGTGGCGTGAAAGAATTAGTTGATGCACTTTCAACCGGTGCGATTCAAAGTAAAGGCGTTGCCGCATTCTTAATGTTACTCGTTGGGTTATTGATTACCATGGGTATTGGTTCTTCTTTCTCAACTGTACCAATTATTACCTCAATTTATGTACCACTCTGTCTCTCTTTTGGTTTCTCACCACTTGCGACAGTAGCTATCGTAGGTGTAGCAGCAGCATTAGGGGATGCGGGTTCACCGGCTTCTGACTCAACACTTGGGCCGACATCCGGTTTAAATATAGATGGTAAACACGACCACATTTGGGATTCTGTTGTGCCAACCTTTATTCACTACAATATCCCACTATTAGCGTTCGGTTGGATTGCAGCCATGACCCTTTAATCGTTATAATCCCTGCATACATTATGCGGGGATTTTTTTATGTCTATTCAATCATTACTCAATGCGCTCGAGCAAAAAGTACAGCAACTGACTCAAGCCTATCAAACTGACTCTGATAAAAAAATCAACGCGAAATTTAACCGCACTTTATTTACCGAAGATTTTGAAACCGTCGGTTTTTATCTCAAAGAAATCCAACAAAGCTTAACTAAGCTATGTAAAATTACTCATCAAAATGAAGAACAAATTGTATTTATGGCAGAACATCTTTTAGGGCAATGTACCGCCTTGACCGAAGCCATGAATCGCAAGCATAAAAAGCCCATTCAGCCGAAAATAGCAGAGCCACAAGTTGCAAGTAGTAAATCACAACATAGCATTCATCGTCTCCCTCCTAGAGAGCGTCTAGAAAAGTATTATGAAGCCTTGCAGCAACTCACGGAAAAATACGAAGAAGCTAAAGCACAAGCGGATACGGCACAAACAGATATTCAACGAGATATGCATAAGCAAACTGCGGCAATTTATTTAACGCGCCGTCAAAAATGTTTAGAGGCGATTGAGACCTTAGAAGAATACCTTGCCTTTAAAGAAGCCCAAGAAAGTGCGGTCAAAAAATAAGATATTTTTTAATAGACTGAAAAGCAAAAATCCCTAAATCTTTCGACTTAGGGATTTTTTGAATTTGATGGCGGAGGAAGTGAGATTCGAACTCACGGAGGGCGTAAACCCTCGCCGGTTTTCAAGACCGGTGCCTTCAACCACTCGACCATTCCTCCGTGATTTAAGCGAGGTGAATAATACGTTTTTTCCCCCATCCCGTCAAGCAAGAAAATAAAAAAATTATCTGACTGACTACTTTTAAATCACTATGTTTTAAAAATACACAAAATAAAAAACGGAACCTACTGGCTCCGTCTTTATGATTAAGATATTACTCTGATTTCGCTTGTGTCGCTTCAGAATAAATATGACTAATTGCACTATGATGGCCTGCGGCGCCTTTACCGTTAAAGTAATAGCGAGACTCCGTCCATTCTACAATTGGGAATGGTTTAGACTCTTCATCTGGTGCTTTAGCTAATGTCATCGCTGCTTTAGTGTGTTGTACCGCTGAAATGGTACCTGCACGACCAGTGAACACATAAGAGCGAACAAACTCTGTTTTCTCTTGTGGTTCAACTTCTGTCGTTGCAACTTTAGCAACAGGTTCTGATTTATGATGCAAGCGTTCTAATGATTCTTGCACTTTCTGTTGAACAGCTTCATTTGCCGGTTGAGTAATGAAATCTAACGCTGGTTGTGCTTCAACTGATTTCTCTTCCACGACAATACCTGTTGCTGGCGTAATCACACCTTTTTTCGTTTTTTCTTGCTCAAGCAATTCATCCACCGATAAGAAATTATTTTCTTTCGGTGCATTCACAGCAGAATAATCGATGCATACTTTACCGCTTGCTAATTCAGGCGAAGCAACTGCCGCAAATAATGGCATTGGTGACTTCACTTCATTACGACGACGGCGTTGATTATTCGATGTACGTAAATGACGTGGAGTACGACGCTGACGTTCTTGACGTGGTTTATCTTCAGCATTATCAGCAACATTGTTTTCAACTACTTCATTTTGAACAGTCTCAACAACGGGTACTTCAACCGCTTCAATAACATTCTCGTTTACATCAGTTGAATTGTCATCAATACGAACACGTTTACGTAAATCACGACGTTGACGACGCTCTGCTACCGGTTTATCTGCTTTTTCTTCTTGACGATTATCATCAGAAACATTAGCAAAATTAACCGCACTTTCAGATGTCACTTCTTCATTCGCGTTACGACGATTGCGACGATTATTTACACGCTCGCGAGTTGGACGCACATTTTCTTCATCTGTATTTTTCGCATTATCGTTGTTTTCATTATTGCGAGAACGGCGATTATTACGACGATCTTGATTGCGGCGATTATTACGGTTGTTGTTACGATTGTTGCGGTTATTTTGATTTTTCTCTTCTTCTTTTGGTTCAGAAGCAAATAAACCTTTAATTGCGGCAACAATTTTCGCAAACAATGATGGTTCTTCCGATTTACGCTCAACCGGTGCTGGTGCAGCCGTTGGAATCGATAAAGATACTGCCGCACTTTCCATCACTTGCTCAGATGTCACTGCTGCAGTTTCAATATTGCGAGAAACTAGAGACTCTTCTGGTACAAATGTATCGTCTTGTGCATCATGGAATTTCGCTAAGTTATAGCTTAATTCATTTAGCTCTTCGCCCTCACGAACACGGAATACGCTGAAATGTGGCGTTTCCATTGCTTCATTTGGTACCACGATAATATCAACATCATGGCGTTTTTCGATGCTATGAACGGCTTTACGTTTTTCGTTAAGTAAGTAAGACGCGATTTGTACTGGCACGATGGTGTGTACTTGTTTGGTATTTTCTTTTAACGCTTCTTCTTCGATTAAACGTAAGATAGAAAGTGATAAACTTTCGTTATCACGCACTTTACCTGTACCTTGACAGCGTGGGCAAACATGGTGAGAAGACTCACCTAATGATGGGCTTAAACGCTGACGTGACATTTCCAATAAGCCGAAGCGAGAAATACGGCTAATTTGAATTCGAGCACGGTCTTGACGTACCGCATCACGAATACGGTTTTCAACTTCACGTTGGTGACGAACTGGTGTCATATCGATGAAATCGATGACCACTAAACCACCTAAGTCACGTAAACGTAATTGACGAGCAATTTCATCTGCGGCTTCAAGGTTAGTATTTAATGCGGTTTCTTCAATATCACCACCACGAGTTGAACGCGCCGAGTTGATATCGATCGCCGTTAACGCTTCTGTCACATCAATGACAATTGAACCGCCAGAAGGTAAGCGAACTTCACGTTGGAAGGCGGATTCAATTTGTGACTCAATTTGATAGTGGCTAAATAGCGGCACTTCGCCTTGATACAGCTTCACACGATTGATGAAATCTGGGCGTACAAGTTTGATGTGTGCTTTCGCTTTTTCAAATACTTTCGGGCTATCAATTAAGATCTCACCGATATCACGACGCAAGTAATCACGGATCGCACGAACGATCACATCACTTTCTTGGTGAATTAAGAACGGCGCTGGACGACTTTGTGAAGCTTGTTTGATCGCTTCCCAATGATGTAAAAGTACTTTTAAGTCCCATTGTAATTCTTCTGGTGATTTACCCACACCCGCTGTACGCACGATAAGACCAACGCCTTCTGGTACATCTAAAGAACTCAATGCTTCTTTTAATTCGATACGTTCATCGCCTTCAATACGACGAGAGATACCACCTGCACGCGGATTATTTGGCATAATCACCAAATAACTACCGGCAAGGGAAACAAAAGTGGTTAAGGCTGCACCTTTATTGCCACGTTCTTCTTTATTCACCTGAACGATCACTTCTTGGCCTTCGGTCAAAATATCACGGATATTTGGACGACCTTGGAACACATAATCAGCAGGGAAATACTCGCGGGCAATTTCTTTTAAAGGAAGGAAGCCATGGCGCTCTGCACCATAATCCACAAAGGCTGCTTCTAAACTCGGCTCTACGCGAGTGATTTTTCCTTTGTAAATATTTGCTTTTTTCTGTTCATGACCAGGACTTTCAATATCCAAGTCGAATAAACGCTGGCCATCGACCAACGCAACGCGCAACTCTTCTTTTTGAGTCGCATTGATTAACATTCTTTTCATTGTCAATTTCTCGTTTGAATTATCTAAAATACCTTGAAAATTAACCGCACTTTACAGATTTACTGACCTTAGCCATCGACCTCGTGTTTCTCGCGAACAGTCAATCTCACGACTGTGTGTTGCTGGGTGCATTGATAGCATACTCAATTGTTATCTAAGACAATTTTCGTAAAACAATGCGGTGTGTTAATTACGCATTGCAAGGAAGCGTTAACCTTCATGAAAAATATGTTGATTATCAATGTCTTATGCCATTCGCCGCATTGAGTTTTGACCAACATACAAAATCGCTTTCTAAATGCCAAATTTTAGGCGCAGAAAGACGCTCTATTATCCACATTCAGGGCTAAATTAGCAAGGCATTCTTGCTATTATCACCAGGGATATTGTGATATGATTCAGCCCAATTTTTAAAGGACAGATTCAATGACTGAAAAACAAGAAAAAATCATCAATCAATCCGTCAAAATGCTCACGATTTCTGAGGATGAAGCAGGACAACGCATTGATAATTATTTATTGGCAAAATTAAAAGGTGTGCCAAAAAGCTTGATTTATCGCATTCTGCGTAAAGGTGAAGTACGTGTGAACAAAGGGCGAACCAAACCTGAATATAAATTACAAAATGGTGATGTGGTGCGTGTACCACCAGTTCGTGTTTCTGAAAAAAATACTGCACCAATTTCTAAAAACTTAAATAAAGTCGCCTCCCTTGAAAGCCATATTCTTTTTGAAGATGATTGTTTATTAGTATTGAACAAACCTTCTGGCATTGCGGTTCATGGCGGGAGTGGTCTGAATTTTGGTGTGATTGAAGCCTTACGCGCATTACGTCCTGAAGCCCGTTTTTTAGAATTGGTTCATCGCTTAGACAGAGATACATCGGGTATCTTATTAGTGGCAAAAAAACGCTCTGCCTTACGCAACTTACATGAACAACTTCGTGTTAAAACCGTACAAAAAGATTATCTCGCACTCGTACGTGGACAATGGCAATCTCATGTGAAAGTTGTGCAAGCGCCTTTATTAAAAAATGAACTGGCCAGTGGTGAACGCATCGTTAAAGTCAGTGAACAAGGCAAACCTTCTGAAACGCGATTTGCCATTGAAGAACGCTATCAAAATGCGACCTTAGTAAAAGCGTCGCCTGTAACGGGAAGAACCCATCAGATCCGAGTTCATACTCAATATGCAGGTCACCCAATCGCGCTGGATGATAAATACGGTGATAAAGAATTTGATAAATATATGCAAGATCTCGGACTCAATCGTTTGTTTTTACATGCATTTTCTATTCGCTTTGAACACCCTAAAACGGGCGAAACATTACGTTTCAATGCACAACTAGATGAAAAAATGAAAACAATTCTGAAAAAACTGCGTGAAAGCAAAGAGATAAACCCATAGACAAGAAAAATGTTTATTGCTATATTTGGTGACGGAGACAACTCGTTTCTATCATTAATTAACATATAACAACAAAGGATAGCAAAATGGCAAAAGGACAATCATTACAAGATCCTTATTTGAATGCGTTACGCCGTGAACGTATTCCTGTTTCGATTTATCTCGTTAATGGGATTAAATTACAGGGTCAAATCGAATCATTCGACCAATTCGTGATTTTATTAAAAAACACTGTTAATCAAATGGTGTACAAACACGCTATTTCAACTGTGGTTCCAGCACGTTCTGTTTCTCACCACAATAATAACGGCGGTCATCATGCAGCACAAACTTCTGACGCTGCAGCGGAAGTAGAAACACAAGCAGAATAATTCTGTTCAATGAATGATTTCATCAATTTAAGTGCGGTTGAAAATTCACCAGAAATTTCAACCGCACTTTCGTCATCTAAAACAGGCGACAATAGCCAATCGGCGAAAGATAAAGCTGTCGTCGTGCATGTTTTCTTTTCTCAAAATAAAAACATTGAAGATCTACAAGAATTCCAACTTTTAGCGGAATCTGCCAATGTTGAGATTTTACAAATCATCACCACAAGCCGTGCCACGCCACAAGCAAAATACTTTATCGGTGAGGGAAAAGCACAAGAAATTGCAGATGCCGTGAAAGACTTAGATGCCGATGTTGTTTTGGTGAATCACCAATTAACGCCCGCTCAAACTCGTAATTTAGAAAGTATCTGCCAATGTCGTGTAGTGGATCGCACTGGAGTGATTTTAGATATCTTTGCCCAACGAGCCCGCTCGCACGAAGGGAAATTGCAAGTTGAATTAGCTCAACTTAAGCATTTATCGACTCGATTAGTCCGCCGAAAAACAGGCTTAGATCAGCAAAAAGGTGCGGTTGGATTGCGTGGTCCAGGCGAAACGCAATTAGAAACGGATCGCCGTTTAATCAAGGTGCGTATTGCGCAGTTGCAAAATCGTTTGGCGAAAGTCGAAAAACAACGCAATCAAAATCGCCAAACACGACAAAAAGCGGATATTCCGACCATTTCCTTAGTAGGCTACACCAATGCGGGGAAATCAACACTCTTCAATTTCATCACGCAAGCCAATGTCTATGCGGCAGATCAGCTTTTTGCCACCCTCGATCCCACATTAAGACGTTTGCAAATTCAAGATGTTGGCACAGCGATTCTCGCCGATACCGTTGGTTTCGTTCGCCAACTTCCCCATGATTTAGTTTCCGCTTTTAAATCTACCTTGCAAGAAACGGTAGAAGCCAGTTTGTTATTGCATGTCATTGATGCAGCAGACGCTCGAAAGATCGAAAATATTGAAGCCGTGAATTTAGTGTTGGAAGAAATTAAGGCTGACAAAGTACCAGTATTGCTGGTATATAACAAAATCGATTTATTGGAAAATGTGGCACCCCATATTGAATATGATGATGAGAATAAGCCCGTTGCCGTTTATCTTTCAGCACATTCAGGTGAAGGATTAGAGCTGCTACTTGAAGCCATTAAAGTGCGGTTGAAAAATGAGATACTTTCTTTCACCCTTACACTGCTCCCACAAGAGGGAAAAATTCGCCACGCGCTCTATCAATTAAATAGCATTCGTCACGAACAAATTTCAGATGAGGGTGAATTTATCCTCAATGTACAAATTGATAAAGTCAAATGGCTCAAACTTTGTAAACAATTCCCTAAACTGTCAGAAATTATTTACTAATACCGTATTGTTTTAATTTATTGGCAATCGCCGTGTGTGATACACCTAATCGTTGTGCCAATTTACGCGTACTTGGATACTGGGCATAAAATGCACGCAATACACTCGCCTCATATTGTCCCATGATCTCATCCAGCGTTTGCTCACCAAAATCCTCCGCAGAAATGACCGCACTTTGTACGGGTTTTAAATTTAAACTTTCAATATCAAGCTGGTTATTTTTCGCTAAGGAACAGGCGCGATACAAGACATTGTAAAGCTCTCGCACATTACCTTGCCAAGTCTGCCCTTTTAAATAATTCAGAAAATCAGCATTATATTGCGGCATTGAAATCTTAAGCTGAGCACTTATTTCTTGTAAAAAACCGTCCGTTAAAGGTTGAATATCCTCCACTCGCTCACGCAAAGGCGGCACATTTAGCGCTAAAACATTTAAGCGATGGAATAAATCACTGCGTAATTTCCCTTGCTCTAACAGTTTTTCCATAGGTTCTTGTGAAGTACAAATCACTCGAACATTCGCATGATGTTCTTTTTCTTCACCCACTCGACGGAAAGAACCATCCGTTAAAAAACGCAATAATTTTGCCTGTAAACTTAATGAAAGCTCAGCAATGCCATCCAGCAACACCGTGCCTTCGTTAGCATATTCAAAAAAACCAGTGGTTTCACTATCACCTACTTTACGCCCAAACATTTCACTTTCCGCATCTTCATCCGGCAAGCCGGCACAATTTACCGCAATGAATTTTTTCTCACGACGCAAGCTCGCAAAATGGCAAGCTTTTGCTAATAAGTCTTTACCCGTACCCGTTTCACCTTGAATTAAAAGCGGCACATCAAACATCGCAAAACGTTGTGCATTTTCGACCGTACTTTTCATGGAAAGGCTTTGAGTGACAAAGCAAGAGAAAGGATCTTGTGGATTAAATGTCAGCATAAAATAAGCTCAATTTTATTGAATGATGCCAATATGATAGGGAGTTTATTGATATGTGTAAAGATTAATTTACATATAAAAAGGGCAATCCTTGACTGCCCTTTTAGATGGTTTTTTGTATTATTTTTTCACTGCACGATCAAGTTCTTGTGCGATGATTTCCATGCTTTCTAAACCACCAAACGCAAGATACCAATTCGCTGCATCAAGATACACAATGTGTCCATCTTTATACGCTTTGGTTTGTTTGATGATATCGTTATCCAACACTTTTTGTGCATTGTTGGCTTTTTCTGTAATCGCCGCGGTACGATCCACGACAAGTAAAAAGTCTGGATTTTTTTCTAAGATATATTCAAAACCAACGCTTTGTCCATGCGTAGACGATTTGATGCTGTCATCAATCGGTTTAAAACCAAATTTTTGATACACCATACCATAACGAGAACCATCACCAAAGGCACTGATTTTACTTTCATTAACCAATACCAATAAGGCTGTTTTGCCTTTCGCATCTTTGGCGACTTGGTCAACCTTACTTTCTAATGCTGAAAGTTTTTCTTTCGCAACATTTTCTTTACCAAAGATCTGACCAAGTGCGGTCACATTTTGTTGAAAACTCGGGTAGTAATTGTTGTAATCATTTTCAACATTAAATACTGGTGCAATTTCTTTAAATTTGTCGATCATTTTTTCTTGACGTTTAGACGCGATGATCAAATCAGGATTGAGTTCATTAATTTGCTCCAATGATTGTTCTTTCAAATCACCGACATTCTTATATTTTTTGTCTGCAAATTCTGAAAGATAGCTTGGAATTTTTCCGCTTTGTGGGAAACCCACGATTTTATCTTGCACACCTAATGCACGAAGTGTGTCTGCTGCACCAAAATCAAGCACAATGACTCGCTGTGGATTTTGTGGCACAACCTGCTTTCCAGCGGCATTTTCAACGGTAATATCTGCTGCTTGAGCAACACCGACCAAAGCAAAAAGTGAAAGTGCTAATGTTGATAATGTTTTTTTCATGAAAATTTCCTTATTTATCTAAAATAAACGGCAATTTTATGGTCGTCGATATCCTGAATAGGTATCGCCATATCATAAATATCTTGTAGCACGGGCGATTGCATAATGTGGTTAACTTCCCCTTGATGCACTAATTTTCCATTTTTCATGGCGACAATGTAGTCTGAATAACAAGAGGCAAAATTAATATCGTGAATCACAATCACCACGGTTTTGTTGAGTTCTGTCGCTAATTTTCGCAAAACTTGCATGATCTGCACTGAATGTTTCATATCCAGATTATTTAATGGCTCATCCAACAAAATATAATCCGTATCTTGTGCAAGCGTCATCGCAATATAAGCGCGTTGTCGCTGCCCACCACTTAAGTTATCGATATATTGATGACGGATATCATCTAAATTCATATAGGCAATAGCATTATCAATAAAAGTGCGGTCAGTTTGGGTTAAGTTTCCTTTGCAATAAGGAAAACGCCCAAAAGCGACTAAATCTTCAATGGTTAGACGCAAATTAATGTTGTTAGTTTGCTTTAAAATCGCAAGTTGTTTCGCAATATCGCTACTTTTCTTACGATTGAGCAATTCACCGTTGAGATAGATCTCACCACTATCCGCATTCAACAAACGGCTCATAATAGACAGCACCGTACTCTTCCCCGCGCCATTCGGCCCGATAAAAGACGTAATTTTCCCCGTAGGAATGGTGACGGACACATTATCCACCACCTTTTTGCTTCCGTAACTTTTAGTAATATTGCGAATTTCTATTGCCATTTTTTGTTTGCTCTTAATAACAAATAAATAAAGTACACGCCACCGACAAAATTAACGATGATGCTTAATGTCGTGCGGAACGTAAAAATATGCGTCACCAATAATTGCCCTAAAACCAAGGTAATGATGGAAATTAACATCGCAGCAGGAATGAGTATCTTGTGACGATAATCACGAACAAATTCAAAGGTCACGTTCATCACTAATAACCCGAGGAACGTAAGTGGGCCAACAAGTGCGGTCGACACTGACGTTAAAATTGCCACCAGAATTAATAAGATTTTTAAGGTCTTTTGGTAATCGATACCTAGGTTAACGGCATTTTCTCGCCCTAACGCCAACACATCAAAGCAATGCCAATATCTCAGACTGAAAACAATCGTCGCGACTAAAATGGCTAATGCGACCCACAAGATTTGTGTATTAATTCGGTTGAAACTTGCAAAGCCAATATCTTGAGCGATTTGGAATTCATTTGGATCAATCAACACTTCCATAAATGTCGTTAAGCTACCAAAGAAGGTGCCGAAAATAATCCCGACAAGCAACAAAAAGAAAATATTTTGGTTCTCTTTCTTAAACAGGAAGTGATAAAGCACTAATGAAAATGCCATCATTAATCCCGTACACAAGACAAACAATGCAATCGAATTCATTGAAAGCAATGTGCTTGAACCGAAAAGAAAGATAATCGTCGTTTGAATCAGTAAATACAGCGAGTCCAAACCCAAAATACTCGGCGTGAGAATTCGGTTATTCACAACCGTTTGGAAAATCATCGTAGCGAGTGCAATTGCCGCGCCTGTAATCACAATCGCAATTAAGGATAAAGCACGATTTTCCAAGGCATATTGCCAACGGTTTGGTAAGTTGTAGCCTAAATAGAGTGCAAGAGAAACAATGGCTAACAACGACAATACAATCAGTTGAGAAGAAGATTTCTTAGCCATTTCTATACCGCTTTAATAATAAAAATAAGAAGATACCACTGCCAAATACGCCAACCACGGCATTAATGGAAATCTCATAAGGATAAATCACACTTCGACCTAAAATATCGCAGAATAAAACAAATACCGCACCTAACAAAGCGGTATGAGATAACACTTTCTTCAAGTTATCCCCTAAATAAAGCGTGACGATATTTGGAATAATTAGCCCCAAGAAAGGGATCACGCCAACAGACACGATAATAATCGAAGACACCACCGCCACAATGAGCAATCCGAGATAAAGTACTTGGTTGTAATTTAGACCCAGATTAACCGCAAAGTCTTTCCCCATCCCGACAATAGAAAAACGATGCGCAAATAAATAAGCCACGATGAGTGTAGGAATACTGAAATACAACAATTCATAACGACCAGACATCACAAGCGAAAAATCCCCTTGTAACCATCCCGATAAGTTTTGTAACAAGTCTTCTTTGTAAGCAATAAAGGCGGTAATCGAGCTAATAATATTACCAAACATAATCCCTACTAAAGGTACAAAAATGGTGTCCTTGAATTTCAAACGGGACAGAATCGTCATAAATAACAATGTACCAAGGAAAGAGACGATCACTGCAATTGCGGTTTTTAACAACATTGAGGCCGTTGGGAAAAACAGCATCGCCATTAAAATCCCTAATCGTGCGCTGTCCATTGTGCCCGCCGTGGTAGGAGAAACAAATCGGTTTCGACTGAGTTGCTGCATCACTAAGCCACAAATACTTAAGGATGCACCTGCAATCAAGATACTGATTAAGCGAGGCACGCGACTAATTAAAAAAATCTGCCATTGATTACCTTCAAAATTCAGTAACCCTTGCAAATTAACGGTACTTACCCCGAGAAAAAGTGAAACAAAGGAAAGCACGATCAAAAGAAAAATCAGATAACGTCTCTTAACCATAAAAATGAGAATAATTCTAAAATGCAAAGAGAATAGCATATTGAGGAAAAAGAGAAAAGATAAGTGCGGTTAGTTTTAAGTTAATTTTTTAGGCCTATAAAAAATGCGGTCAAATTTGACCGCATTTTATTCACTATAATTTTAATGTTCTTTCAACTTCTTTCGCTCGGACTAAGAATTGCTTACGCTCTGCTGTTGCCATTCCACTGCTGGTACCTGGTAATTTCACCGTAAGCGGGTTCACCGCTCGCTCATTGATATGAAACTCGTAGTGCAAGTGTGGACCGGTTGAAATACCCGTATTACCAGTTAATGCAATGCGCTCCCCTTTCTTCACTGTTTGGCCCGCACGCACTAAAGCACGACTTAAATGCATATACACCGTTTGATATTCACGACCATGGCGTATCACCACATAACGTCCTGCACCACCGGCTTGATAAGCCACTTTTTCCACCACACCTTCTGCTGGCGCAATAACTGGCGTACCTGGTGAAACAGCAAAGTCTACCCCTTTATGCGGACGAACACGTCCCGTTACCGGATGGCGGCGATTTGGGTTAAATGGTGACGAAATACGTGCTTGGCGTTGTAATGGATAACGCGCAAAACCTTTGCCAAGGGTTTCCCCTTGCTTATCGTAGTAGCGACCATTCGCCGCTTGAATACCATAATAGCTCTTACCATCTGCCATAATATGAATGGCTTCAACGTTACCTTGACCGGTTAATTTATCGCCTAAATATTCACGTGATACCAAAATCGCAAACTTAGTACCTTTACTGAGTTTTTGAAGACTTACTTGCCATTGTAATGCTGAGCTTAATTGGCTGATTTGACGACCATCTAGACCTAAATCACGCAAACTTGATGCAAAAGATCCGTTAATTGTTCCTTTTAACACCTCTTTCTTCCAGATACTTTTCTTCTCTAGAATTTGGCGTTTAAACTTACCGTCTTCCGTACGTTCATAAATACGTTCTTCTTTTTCAGACACCAACCAGTTTAAATACTCCAGCTGATCTTCTTTATCTAAAATCCAATAGAACTGCTGACCTGCGCGCAGCGTTTTTAATTCAGGATACGCAGCAATCAAATCTTTCGCCGTATCATCTTCTAAACCGGAAAGCTCTAGTACATCTTTTAATGAATCGCCACGTACTACGGTATGGCTAAATTGATCGGTGATACGTAATGCTTGATCGGCCACATCTAAAATACCGCTGAGTGCATCTTGAGCATCTTTTGGTAAATCATTGAGATCGTCAAATTGTGGTTTGATTTCATCGACTTCATCATCTTTGGCTTGAAGTTCATCATCATAAGAGGTTGCATCTTCTGTATTAGCATGTTGTTTTGCTTCAGGATGTTCGCCTTCTTGAGATTGAGGATTGCCCGATTCCGTTTTTTCAGGTGTAAGAGATTGATATTGAACGTTATCTACCATCTCTGGTTCAAGATTACTTTGCAGAGAAGGATCATAATCAGCGGTATCTTTAAAGGCGAGGAAAATGCCCGTTAAAATAAGCAAAAGTGCGGCAAAAAAAATCGCCGCTTTTATGCGGGATTTTCTTTTCCGTCGATCTCTGGCTAATTTAACGTGTTGCAAAATAGATACCTTTAAAATGAGTAAAAAAGATTTTCGTTTTTCAGACTACAAACTCTAGGAAAAATTCATTTTACCCTAAAAATGTGAAATCTTATGCCTAAATATTAGGCATAGTCGGAATTTCTTGAGAAAAAGGCGGAAATGAGCTATTTTAGTGAGCCATTTTTAAAGGGGGAATTATGCAGATTCGCGCCATTCAACCAGCCCAACCCACACCATTAATTACACTGAAAAATATCAATGTGGTCTTTGAACAAAAAACCGCATTGCGGGACATTAATCTCAGCATTTATCCCAATTCCATTATCACCATTGTAGGGCCAAATGGTGGGGGAAAATCAACCCTCTTAAAAACCTTATTAAAATTGCAAACGCCAACATCTGGTGAGGTGATTTATAGCGCTAATGTCAGAATTGGCTATGTCCCACAAAAAATTCACCTCGATCACAGCTTACCAATGACGGTTGAGCGTTTTCTGGCGCTCAAAAAAGGTGTTAAAACGCAAGAAATATCAACCGCACTTGAGCAACTCTCTATCACTCATTTGAGAAAAAATAATATGCAAAAACTCTCTGGTGGCGAGATGCAACGTGTATTATTGGCCCGTGCGATTTTAAATAAACCCAATTTACTGGTGCTAGATGAACCAACTCAAGGCGTGGATATTAATGGTCAAGCTGAACTTTATCAGCTGATTCATCGTACTCAACAAACCTTAAACTGTGCGGTTTTAATGGTTTCCCATGATTTGCATATCGTGATGGCGGACAGTAAAGAAGTGTTGTGCATCAATCAACACATTTGCTGTGCCGGCACACCAGAAAGCCTATCCAATGATCCCAAATTTATGCGTCTTTGGGGCAATCAAATCTCACAAAATATGGGCTTTTATACGCACCACCATAACCATCACCATAATATGCACGGTGATGTTTGTAGTTGCAGTGCCAATCCATCAGAATGCCAACAATAAGGAAAAATCATGTTTGAGATTTTATTTCCCGCCTTGCTTACGGGCTTACTGCTTTCCTTAATTACCGCACCACTCGGTGCTTTTGTGGTGTGGCGTAAAATGGCTTATTTTGGTGATACCCTTTCCCACTCAGCCTTACTCGGTGTGGCGTTAGGCATTTTCCTACAAATTAACCCTTATGTTGCCATTGTAATTTTGACGATTATTCTCGCCGTATTAATGGTATGGCTCGAAAGTAACACGCAATTTTCAGTGGATACCCTTTTAGGCATTATCGCGCACAGTTGTCTTTCACTTGGCGTGGTTACGGTTGGCTTACTTAAAAATGTCCGAGTCGATTTAATGAGTTATCTTTTTGGGGATTTACTCGCCATTAATTTTAACGATTTACCTTATATTGCTGCTGGCGTAATCATTGTATTAGGCACTCTACTTTACTTCTGGCAAGCCTTACTCTCCACCACAGTTTCGCCTGAATTAGCCCAAGTAGAAGGCATTAACATTAAAAAAATGCGATTTATTTTAATGATTTTGACCGCACTGACGATCGCATTAAGTATGAAGTTTGTAGGGGCCCTGATTATTACATCGCTATTAATTATTCCAGCCGCAACAGCAAGACGTTTTGCCAAAACACCTGAACAAGTGGTGTTTATTGCGATTTTAATCAGTATGCTTTCCGTCGTTGGCGGGTTATTCCTTTCCGCCTTTTATGATACAGCTGCGGGGCCTTCTGTCGTGATTTGTTCCGCATTTTTGTTTTTGTTATCATTACTAAAAAAGGAATATTTATAATCCGCTCCAACCAGTGAAAACCATTTGCACCGCACCTTAAATCTTGATAAAGTGCGGGCAACTTTTGACGATATTTTAGGATAAGAAATGAGCCAAGAATATTTAGATTTTGAATTACCTATTGCTGAACTTGAAGCCAAAATTGAAGCACTACGTTCAGCATCTGATGACAAAATTGATTTACACGATGAAATTAAACGCTTACAAAAGAAAAGCGATGAATTAACCAAAAAAACCTTTGCAAATCTTGATGCATGGCAGGTTTCTCGTATGGCACGTCACCCAAATCGTCCATACACGCTTGATTATATCGAACATATTTTTACTGATTTCCAAGAACTTGCGGGCGATCGTGCCTTTGCCGATGATAAAGCAATCGTAGGTGGTCTTGCTCGTTTAGATGGTCGCGCGGTAATGATTATCGGTCACCAAAAAGGTCGTACAGTAAAAGATAAAGTAACACGTAACTTTGGTATGCCGGCACCTGAAGGCTATCGTAAAGCATTACGTTTAATGCAAATGGCTGAGCGTTTTAACTTACCTATTATTACCTTTATCGACACGCCAGGGGCTTACCCAGGTATCGGTGCAGAAGAGCGCGGTCAATCTGAGGCGATTGCTCGTAACTTACGTGAAATGTCTACCTTAAAAGTACCTGTTATCTGTACGGTAATCGGTGAAGGCGGTTCTGGTGGTGCATTAGCCATTGGTGTCGGCGACAAAGTAAATATGTTGCAATATTCAACTTATTCCGTTATTTCACCGGAAGGCTGTGCTTCTATCTTATGGAAAAGCGCAGAAAAAGCGTCAACCGCAGCCGAAGTCATGGGCTTAACCGCAACTCGTTTAAAAGAGTTAGGTTTAATTGATAATATCGTTCAAGAGCCATTAGGTGGTGCGCATCGTAATTATCATGAAATGGCACGTAATTTAAAACAATGCCTTGTTGAAGAACTAAACGAACTCGATACCTTCGACAAAGATGGCTTATTAGAAAGACGTTATGAACGTTTAATGTCTTACGGTTATTGTTAATAAAATAGAAAAAGAGCGGTTAGTTTAACCGCTCTTTTTTGTGTTTTGAAAAAAATGTTGCATGGATGCAAGAAACAGCATCAATGCCTAAAATAATATAAAAGGAGAACTCAAAATGAAAAACGTATTAGCAATCCAATCTCACGTAGTTTATGGTTTTGCCGGTAATAAATCCGCCACTTTTCCAATGCAGCTATTAGGCGTGGATGTATGGGCACTCAATACCGTGCAATTCTCTAACCATACTCAATATGGCAAATGGACGGGCATGGTGATTCCACAAGAGCAAATTGGTGAAATTGCTAACGGTTTAGATGCTATTGGAAAACTGCAAGAATGTGATGCGTTGCTTTCTGGCTATTTAGGTTCAGCTGAGCAAGTTGACCAAATTATCTATGCTTTAGAAAAAATCAAAGCACGTAACCCAAATGCACTTTACTTGTGCGATCCTGTTATGCCAAATGCCGAAAAAGTCTGCGTGGTGGCCGATGGTGTACGTGAACGCTTAATTGAAAAAGCGATTCCACGTGCGGACATCATGACACCAAATCTTTCAGAGCTTCGTACGCTTTCTGACTTCCCTATCAATACGTTTGACGATGTGCTGAAAGCCGCTAATGCATTAGTGGCTAAAGGTGTGAAGAAAGTGTTAGTTAAACACTTAGGTAAAGCTGGTAAATTAAATGATCCTGATACCTTTGAAATTATTATGGCGACACCTGAAGGTGTATGGCATTTAAGTCGTCCGCTTTATAAATTTAACTTTGAACCTGTTGGTGTGGGTGATTTAATTGCGGGAACTTTCTTGGCGCATTACTTAAACTGTGGCAATGATGTTGAAGCTTTTGAAAAAATGAATAATGCTGTTGCTGGCGTAATGAAAACTACCTTTGATTTAAAATCTTACGAACTCCAACCTATTGCTGCACGTTTTGAAATCTTAAATCCAAGCACAAACTACAAAGCTGTTAAAGTGGCCTAATGGATCTTTTTTCATTATTCCAAGCACAAATCCCAACTACCGCCAATAAGCTTCTCATTGCTTTTAGCGGTGGTTTGGATTCAACTGCACTGCTTTCTTTAGTTAAAAAACTCAGCGAAAAACGACTGCACTTAAGCCTGAGAGCTATTCATATCCATCACGGATTAAGCCCGAATGCGGATACTTGGACTACTCATTGCCAACAACTCTGTGAGCAATTTGCCATTCCACTTATTATTGAAAAAGTCAAAGTGGAAATGCACAATGGCATTGAAGCGGGCGCAAGAGAAGCCCGTTATCGGGCGATTTCAACACATATCCAGCCTGATGAATATCTGATTACTGCACATCATTTAAATGATCAAACTGAGACTTTTTTCCTGGCGCTAAAACGCGGAGCAGGATTACAAGGTTTAGGTGCTATGCAAAAAGAAAGCCAATTATTTGGGATGACTATTCTACGCCCACTCCTTTCTTTTAGCCGTAATGAATTAGAAGATTACGTTCAGCAAGAAAATCTGTCTTGGGTCGAAGACGAAAGCAATCAAGATAATCATTACGATCGCAATTTCTTACGTAACCAAATTTTGCCTGAAATACGCCAACGCTGGGGACATTTTGATCATGCAGTTCAGCGTGCCGCACAACATTGTTTTGAGCAACAACAACTCATTAATGAATTATTACAGACCTGCTTTGAGCAGCACATTCTTGAGGATCAAAAACAGTTTTCACTCGTAAATTTTCTAGAATATTCATTGCAAAAACAAACCGCACTTTTACGCATGTGGTTGGCTAAAAATCAGATTGCTATGCCTACGCAGGTTCAATTAATGCATATTATTGATGATGTTATTCAGGCTAAAGCAGATGCATCCCCACAATTTCAACTCGGGGAGCATATTATTCGCCGTTATCAGCAATGTCTCTATTTAACGAGAAAATTCGCTGATTTGTCGCAAACTTGTCTTGATATGCCGTTAAATCAACAGATTCTTTTGCCTGATAATCTTGGAAGAATTTATGCAATCAACAATGAGCAAGGCATTTTAGTGCATTGGAATGACAAACAAGTTCAACTTGCCAATACACAAGAGCCGATTCAAATACGATTTGCTTATACTGGCAAAGTGAAACGACAACATAATCGCCCTGCCGAAACCATGAAAAAAATTTGGCAAGAGCTCGGCGTTCCGCCTTGGCAACGAAATCGTATCCCACTCATTTTTTATGGTGAGACTTTACAAAGTGCGGTGGGTTTTTTCCGTGTTTTTCAAAACTTAGAGAAATAAAAAAATGGGTGATGATTCACCCATTTTTATGATTAAGAAAAGCGTTTAAAATGCCTGCCGTAAATTCTTTCCGTAAATAAAACCCCAGCGGTAAGGTATCAATCACTTCTCCATTTTTACCAATGCCTTTCGTAATGGCTTTGCTGTTTGCGCCTTTAGGGCGCAGTTGCATGACTTCACCAATACGCGCCGTAATCTGATCTAACTTCCCAAGCACAATATAATCCATCAACTCTTCCCAATCTTGGCGTAATTGATGTTCTTGTTCAGCCGAAGGTTGCCATAAGATAGGCTGACCAATATGTCGCTCACGCAAAGGGATATCTCGACTGCCTTCAATAGGAATCCACAAAACTTTCGATAATTTATGGCGAACGTGCGAATTTTCCCAATTCACGCCCGAGTTTTGAACCAAAGGCGCAAGGCTAACGAACGTGGTTTCCAACGGAAAACCTTCTGCATTAATGGGCAACGTTTTTAATTCAATGCCTAAATGGGAAAAGTCCTGCTCTGCTTTACTGCCGGCAGTCGTCCCCAATGCGGTTTCAAGCAACATTCCAACCCAACCTTTATCGCGTTTTAAATCAGGCGGAACGGGAATATTTAATTCATCTGCAAGTTCGCCAAAGGTTAACCCCGCAATAGATTGCGCTTTTTCTAATAAGGCTTGTTCGGTTTGTGGGATCATGCGTGGTATTTCTTCAATAATTTTGGTTTAACGTATTCTACGCCTTTGTCAATGTAAGGAATATTCTCTAATTTCAATAAAAAACGTTTTGCCGGCAATCCACCACCAAAACCGGTGATTTCACATTTTTTCCCTAATACACGATGACATGGAATGATAATACTAATGGGATTACTCCCTACTGCACCACCAACGGCACGCACCGCCTTGGGATTATTAATGCTTTCTGCTAGCCTGCCATAACTCGCCGTTTTACCATAAGGAATTTGACATAATGCTTTCCAAATCGCTTGTTGAAATGGGGTACCTTTAGGCGATAAAGGAATATCGGAGAAACTTTCTGGCTCGCCATTAAAATAACGCCTTAAAGAACACTGCACTTTTTCAAAAAGCGGTAAATCTTCTCGTAAAATCCAATTTGGATTGGGCGTGGTTTGTTCTAACTCACAATCTAAATTTGTAAGATGTTCACCATCAGAAAGCATTAATAACCGACCAATTGGTGAGTCCATATAAGCATAAAAAAGTGCGGTCATTTTTCTCCCGTTTTTTATGGGACCATATAAGAAAAAAGCACACCGAACATTCATTCGGTGTGCTACGTATTATGCTAAATTTTTAACAAATTAGAAACTGTAGTTTAAGTTTAAACCATAAAGGTTAGCACTTGCTTTAGAGGTATAATTCGCTGTTACTGTTGCTAAACCACCAATTGGTTGGCTTTCGGTGAAGTGAATTTTTTTACCACGTAAGTGCGCAAAGCCCGCATCAATAGAAAGATTCGGGGTAAATTTATAAGTTGCCCCTACGCTATACCACATACGATCTGTATCTGGAATAGATGCACTCACATGTTCTGTTGGTGCTGCCGCTTCATCATAAGCTATACCGGCACGAAGCGTTAATTTATCATTTACATTATAGGTTGTACCTAATGCATAACGAGAATTGCTACGGTATTTTTCATCTTTATGGAAAGCAAGTTCACCGTCATTAAAGGTGGCGTGTAACTCTTTGAAACGGCTCCAATGTGTAAATTTGTAGCTATAGTGCAATGCCAAATTATCTGTCACTTGGTGGAAACCTGATAATTCTAAATAATCTGGTAAGTGTAATGTTAATCCACCTGCAGCAGGGCCTTGACCACGAATAGTACGACTCGCACTCACAGCATTATCATCTTCAAAGTCAATATCGACTTTTGAATGATAGGCTAAACCAACACGGTTATTTTCGTTAAACTCGTACACTAAACCTGCATTCCAACCGAAACCCCATGCATTTTTATCTTGTAAGTGGGTTAGTACAGTTTCTTTATTCACTCCTTGTAAGCGAGCTAAAGATGCGGCAGCACTTTGAGGAATTTTTCCTGCTTTAACTAGTCCAGGAACTAATGGTGCAACATTTTTTAATGCATCACTTAAAATACCAGCACGACGTTCAATTTCTGCTTTGGCATAAACTGCATTTAACCCCACACCAGCAGTTAAACCTTGAGAAACACGATATGAACCGCTTAAATTTAAGTTAATCGCGCTTAAATCGGTTTTACCGCCGAATACACCTGCATTGTAATCTGATTCATATTCACTTTTTAATCCAAAATTCACATTCATACCACCACCAATGGCAAATTTGTCATTAATTGGTGCCACAAAATACATATTTGGAATCAATGAACCAGGAACAACACTATTATGAGCTGCAGAACCAACAGCAACGGTACGACCTAGTGCATTAACTGTAACTGGACCACTCATGTGAATTTTAGAATCCACATAAACGCCACCCACAGAGAATTGATTAGTTTTGAATAAACTCATTAATGCAGGGTTAGTTGTAACTACTGCAGCATTATCAACAATTGCTGCTTCACCGGCATAAGCACGACCAAGACCGGATGTAGAAACTTCTGCTAATTGGAATGCGGCTGCATTTGCACCGCTTGCTGCTAACAATGTGGTCATTGCTAATAGCGTTTTATTAAATTTTGTCATTTGGAACCTTTTGTTATTAATAATAATGAAAAAAATCCGCGAGATTCTAAAACTCCAATAAATGGAGTGCAAATTATTTTAGATTAATTTAAAAGTGTTCCGACCAGTGATAAATAAATGATATTTAAATTAAAAAAATGCGGTACTTTGGCAGAGCGTTTTAAAAATGCTAGAATAGAACCAATCTTAATTTTAAATAAGGAAATCCTATGACAGTAACATGCAAAGCAGAAGAATCTCTCACTTGTAGTTGTGTTGATGTGGGTACGATTATTGACGGTTCAGATTGCTCTGTTGATATTCATCAAACCTATGCGAATAAAGCTGAAGCTGAAGCGGCACTTAATCGTTTCATTGAAAAAGCACGCAAAACAGAAAGCGATCCTTGCGACATTAAAAGTGAAATCACAGAAACTGAAAATGGCGCCAATTTAACGGCGCGTTTTACATTTAGCTGCCAAGCTGAAGCGATGATTTTCGAATTAGCAAATCGCTAAAAATATTTTAGAAATTGACCGCACTTTATCATGCAAAATAAAGTGCGGTTATTTTTTTGCTTAAATCCTAATTAAATCACTATCGCAAACGTTTGCTTAATCTGATACAATCACGCCGTTTTATCATTTAACCTAAAAATATAGGATAGCATTGTGAGCAAACCATCATTAAGTTATAAAGATGCAGGCGTGGATATTAATGCCGGTAATGAATTAGTTGAACGTATTAAACCACACGTGAAACGAACTACTCGTCCTGAAGTCATCGGGGGATTAGGTGGGTTTGGCGCATTATGTGCTATTCCGGGCAAATATAAAGAACCGATCCTCGTTTCAGGTACAGACGGTGTAGGAACAAAACTACGTTTAGCCATTGACTTAAAAAAACACGATACCATTGGTATTGATTTGGTTGCAATGTGTGTTAACGATTTAGTGGTTCAAGGCGCCGAACCATTATTCTTCTTAGACTACTATGCGACAGGAAAACTTGATGTGGATGTTGCCTCTGATGTGGTAAAAGGCATTGCAGAAGGCTGTGTACAATCGGGTTGTGCATTAGTGGGTGGCGAAACCGCTGAAATGCCGGGTATGTACCACGCTGGCGATTATGACCTAGCAGGCTTCTGTGTGGGTGTCGTCGAAAAATCAGAAATCATTGATGGTAGCCAAGTTAAAGTAGGAGATGCTTTAATTGCACTAGGTTCAAGTGGCCCGCATTCAAATGGTTATTCTTTAATTCGTAAAGTCATTGATGTTGCTGGCGTCAACCCAGCCACTGAGCAATTAGATGGTCGTCCATTAAGTGAACAAGTGCTTGCACCGACAAAAATCTATGTAAAATCTGTTCTCGCCTTAATCAAACAAACGGAAGTCCATGCTATCGCACACTTAACGGGTGGCGGTTTCTGGGAAAATATCCCTCGTGTATTACCGAAAAATACCAAAGCTGTTATTGATGAAAGCAGTTGGGAATGGCAACCCGTATTCAAATGGTTACAAGAAAAAGGCAACATTGAAACCTATGAAATGTACCGTACATTTAACTGTGGCGTTGGTATGGTGATTGCATTACCACAATCGCAAGTGGAAACTGCTTTAGCGATTTTAAAACAATCCGGTGAAAATGTCTGGTTAATCGGTCATATTGAAAATGCGACAGATAACGAACCACAAGTCATTATTAAATAATTTCTCTTTTCCATTTCAGGGCGAAAATTTCAGAATGAAAGGTTCGCCCTTCTTTTATGTAGAATAATATGAAAAAAATTGCCGTCCTGATTTCAGGGCAAGGATCAAATCTTCAAGCGATAATTGAGGCTTGTCAAACTGGGTTTATTCCAGGAAAGGTCGTGACTGTCATCAGTAATAAAATTGATTCATTTGGCTTAGAACGCGCTGAAAGTGCGGGCATTCCTAGCCGAGTTTTTTTGCGCCAAGATTTTAGTTCCAATCCCGCTATGGATAAGGCTATAGGGGATTATTTAGACGCTCTCAATATTGATCTCATTGTGTTAGCCGGTTACATGAAAATCTTAACCAAGCCATTCACACAACGTTTTACTGGGAAAATTTTAAATATTCATCCTTCCCTTCTGCCAAAATATCCTGGGTTACATACTTATCAAAGAGCACTTGAGAATGGCGACAGCGAACACGGTACAACTGTGCATTTTGTCAATGAAGAGATCGATGGTGGTGCCATTGTGTTACAAGCTAAAGTGCCTATTTTCCCTGGTGATACCGTCGAGGAAATTGAACTTCGTACACGTGAACAGGAATATAATATTTATCCTTTAGTGATTAAATGGTTTATTGAAGAGCGATTAAAACTGATTGAAAATCAAGCTTATTTAGATGGTAAGTTGCTACCGCCTAATGGCTATGCTTATGAATAAAACGATATTCTCTCTTGAAAATGGTAAATGAAATCACCATTAAATAACCTGATTTTATGAAAAAAACAATAAACCCTGTATAATCGGGGTTTTATTATTGTGGGATATAGTATGCAAATTAATTTTACTCAGATTTTTCAAGATAGCCTCAACTTTATGCGTAATCAGCGAAAAACCGTGCTGATTTTCATTGGTATTTTCGTCATCTCACAATTGATTAATGCACTAGTCAGTGTCCCAATGCCGAGTTTGGGTGATAATCCTAATCCATCACAACAGGATATTATTGATGCATTGAGCAAAGTGGAGCCAACTGCACTGATTGGATCTTTTTTATTCCAACAATTATTGATGTCTTTTATTGCGACCTTCGGTATTGCAACCATTCATCATATTAGTCTGCAAAATGAAAATCCGATTAATCAAGGTCTCATGCTTACATTGCGTCGTTTTTTAGGTGTGGTCGTTTTAGATATTTTTATGAGCTTGCCACTTCTCTTTGGCATAGCGGATGTCATGAGCTCATTTTTAAGCAAAAATGCCCTCTCCCCTCTAGCCTTTGTTTCAATGGTATTTGGTTTATTTTTCTTTGTTCGCCTATGCTTATCGCCTGTGCATTACATTGCCGCAAATCAATCTATCGGGCAAAGTGCTTTACAGGTGTGGCGTGCAGGTATTAAACGTAATGGCGTATTAATTATTTATGCCTTGCTCACTTATTTACTTCTTCCTTTAGTGGTGAATACCATTGGTGCAATCTTGGGTTCATCATTTTTAAGTGCTATCGTTGGTATCTTGGCTGCATTATTTCAACTATTTATTTTGGTATTTACTTACCGTTTTTACAGTTTATTTATGAAGGCATAATATGAAGCAACTTCTTGAATTTATTCCTCTTGTTCTCTTTTTCATCACCTACAAAATGTTTGGGGTGCGTGAGGCGGCGATTGTCTTAGTTATCGCGACCATCATTCAGATGGTTGTACTAAAACTGAAATATGGCATGATTGAGAAACAACAAAAAATCATGGCGATTGCTGTCGTCTTTTTTGGTTTGCTCACTGCCTATTTCAATGAAATCAAATACCTACAATGGAAAGTCACGATTATTAATGCTTTGTTTGCCATTGTTTTATTGGTTGCACAATTCCAATTCAATACACCACTGGTGAAAAAGTTATTAGGCAAAGAAATCCAATTACCGGATAATGTGTGGAACAAATTGAATTTAGGCTGGGCAGGATTTTTCATTCTGTGTATGCTTGTAAATATTTATATCAGCCAAAATATGTCTGAAGATGCTTGGGTTGATTTCAAATCTTTTGGTTTACTTGGTATGACCTTTGTTGCAACAATCGTCAGCGGTGCTTATATTTACCGTTACTTACCTAAAGATGATCAAAAAAATGATGGGGAAAAATAATGGTTTCAAATCTTACTGATAAAGACGGTCGTCAATCTAAAGGCGTATTATTATTACGTACCTTAGCAATGCCTTCGGATACCAACGCCAACGGCGATATTTTCGGTGGCTGGATTATGTCCCAAATGGATATGGGCGGAGCAATTCTTGCCAAAGAAATCGCTCATGGCCGTGTGGTCACTGTTGCCGTAGAAAGTATGAATTTCATCAAACCTATCGCTGTCGGTGACGTGGTATGTTGTTATGGTCAATGCCTCAGCGTGGGACGCTCTTCGATTAAAATCAAAGTAGAAGTATGGGTGAAAAAAGTTGCGAGTGAACCAATTGGGGAACGTTACTGCGTGACAGATGCCGTATTTACCTTTGTCGCAGTTGGGAAAGACGGTAAATCCCGCGCTATTCCACGTGAAGGTAATCTTGAACTAGAACGTGCATTAGCCTCTATCGAAGAATTAAATTGTTAAAAGGATAAATGATGTATTACGTAATTTTTGCCCAAGATATTCCTGGCAGTTTAGAAAAACGTCTTTCAGTACGTGAGCAGCATCTCGCTCGTTTAAAACAATTACAAGCAGAAGGTCGTTTATTAACAGCCGGTCCCAATCCAGCTATTGACGATGAAAACCCAGGCGAAGCTGGCTTTACTGGCTCGACAGTGATTGCTCAATTCGAAAGCCTGTCTGCAGCAAAAGACTGGGCGGCACAAGATCCTTATGTTGAAGCTGGCGTTTACGGTGATGTGATTGTGAAGCCTTTCAAAAAAGTTTTCTAAATAAAACGAACTCTACACTCAAAGACGGATCTAAATATCCGTCTTTCTCTTTATATGGAATCTCCTATGCGAGCACTTAAACACACGACAATTTCGTTATTAATTTTAACCGCACTTTCAGGCTCAGCTTTGGCTAATCAGCATGCCCATAAAAGCAAAAATGAAACAGCGCCACAAATTAACCTTGCAGAAGAACAAGCCAAATGGGCACAACAACAGCACGCTCATGAATTAAAGCTGATTGAACAACGTGCAACTTTTCTACAATTAGAGTCGCTCCTAAAAAGTGCGGTCAAAAATAATCATGTTTCTAATAATGCAAAATTATTCCTTGGGCTTATTGATTCTTTAAAAGGTTATCCATTGCAAACTGATGCTATAGCGGCTTATTTAGATGCACGTATAAAAACCGTTAATCGCGATACGCCTCGTGAAGAAGTGAATGCATTGCGAACAGACATTGAACAATTTATTCAACAGCACGCCTCTCATTTTCTACGCGGAAAATTAGAACAAAGCATTTTTACATTATTAACCAATGCTGAAGATACTCAAGCACTCGCCAAACTCACACCTAATAATTTGGAAACACAAATTGCCGTGCTTACAGCTAAATATCAAATAGAGGCAGCCAATACCAGTCAGACGACAGAAAATCAATCAAACGACAAGAATAAATCGGCTATTTTGTCTGAATATGAACAACTTTGGCTCAATAATGCTGAACTACCTAATGATGCTCAGCTATGGGCGGGTTGGTATTCACAAGGTGGACGCACTGAAGAGAAAATCTATCAAAAAGCGGAAATGCTCTTTGGTAAAAATGATGCTAAAGGCCTCGAAATACTCGCTAAAGAGTTAGAAAAAATTGAGAACGCTAAAAAAGAAGATGAGCAAGTAGCCGCTCATTTAGTGCTCTATCAGGATCTCTTAAAAAATCCAGCCAATTTGAAAATGCTCGCTGAGTCATTGCCATTAATTGATGGTAATACGAATAAAATCACCAATAAATTTGTCGTAGTGCTAGGTTTTGCTCGTTATTTGCGGACCATTCCAGAAAATATGAATGAGCCAACATTCACCCCTTACGAGCAGTGGGCGAAGACTTGGCAATTAAACGAAGCTGAATTACGTGATTGGAAAATCGCCTTTATTAACCGTTTCTTTGATAATGAAAGTCCTAATTTTGTGCAATGGCGCGATCAGGAAATTCTTAAACTCAATGCAGATAACCTCATTGAACGTCGTTTACGTACGGCTATTTGGCAACAAACAGATTTACTCGCCTGGTTAAATGCACTTTCAGATGAAGCAAAACAAAAACAAGAATGGCGTTATTGGATGGCTAAAATAGCTGCTCAAGCATCCGATAAAGATGCGAAACAACGATTAGAAGCTTTATCGAGAGAACGTGGGTTTTATCCAATGTTAGCAGCCGTCAAATTAGGTCATTCCTACAAACTGGAAATGCCTAAAATTCCTCAAGAGTCCAATATCCAAGAGAAGTATGCAACTGAATTAGCTGAGATTGCAGAACTACGTCAATTAGATCGATTAGGTGCAGCCAAACAACGCTGGCGTTCTCTATTAGAAAAACTACCGCAAGAGAAACAACTTGCATTAAGCCAATATGCAAATGAACAAAATTGGTTTGAATTGGGCGTAGATGGCTCGATTATTGCAAAAGCTTGGGATTATATCGACTTACGCTTACCAAATGCTTACAGTCAATATTTTGATATTGCCCTCAGTAACGTGAATCTCAGCGGAACAGAACCTCAAGCCATTGTGGATAATCGTGTCACCAAAACCTTCGCCATGGCAATTGCTCGCCAAGAAAGTGCTTGGAATCCAATGGCACAATCTTCCGCAAATGCTCGAGGATTAATGCAGTTATTACCGAGTACTGCGCAAAAAACGGCAGAAAATCAGCAACTTCCTTATAACGGAGAGTTAGATTTATTCAAACCGCTTAATAATATTTTACTTGGTACAGCTCACTTAAATGAGCTGAATGCTAAATATCCAAATAATCGCATTTTGATCGCCTCTGCCTATAATGCGGGAGCAAGCCGTGTAGAAAAATGGCTTGCGAGAGCCAATGGCAAATTGGCTATGGATGAATTTATTGCCTCTATTCCGTTCTTTGAAACACGAGGTTATGTTCAAAACGTATTAACTTACGATTTTTACTATCAAAACCTACAAAACAAAGAAAAATTACAAACCTTTAGCAAAGAGGAATACGATCGGCTATACTAGTCGCACTAGTTTAATAGTATAGGATTGTTGATATGTATATTAGTCGCAATTTAGAACAATGGAATGCTTTTCTCACAACCTTGCAAACCGCATTTGAACAAGGGAAAGCACAAGATTTCTTAACGCTTCTGCTCACGCCTGATGAGCGCGATGCAGTGGGTTTGCGTTTACAAATCGTGGCACAGTTATTAGATAAAAATCTCTCCCAACGAGAGATTCAACAGAATCTCAATACCAGTGCAGCAACCATTACGCGTGGTTCTAATATGCTCAAAACAATGGATCCGGATTTTATAAACTGGGTAAAAAGCCAACTCGATGAGCAAGCTACAAAAAACTAAGCGAATTCTAACCGCACTTTTACCTCTTTTTCGCCCCTCTTGGTGGAAAAAAAATTGGCAACGGGTTGCGTGGCGTTTCTCTCTCGCAATCCTGGCGTTTTTCATTTGTTTTCGCTTTATCCCTGTTCCCTTCTCTGCCTATATGGTACAGCAAAAAATCGGGCACTTATTACAATTAGATTTCAGCTATTCAATCAAATATGATTGGGTGAGTCTTGATGAAATCTCACCGAATATGCAGCTTGCGGTGATTGCCGCTGAAGATCAAAAATTCCCCCACCACTGGGGCTTTGATTTTGAGGCGATTCAAAAGGCCTTTAAATTTAATGAAAAATCTCACCGAACCCGAGGTGCTTCAACGATTTCTCAACAAACTGCGAAAAACCTCGTTCTCTGGCATGGACAAAGTTGGTTTCGCAAAGGATTGGAAGTTCCCACAACGGCATTAATGGAAATCTTTTGGTCCAAAGAACGCATTTTAGAAGTCTATTTAAACATCGCTGAGTTTGGTAATGGTATCTTTGGTGTAGAAGCAGCCAGTCGATATTATTTCAAAAAATCAGCAAAGAATTTAACGCAATCAGAAGCGGCATTACTCGCTGCAGTTTTGCCAAACCCTATCATTTATAAAGTGAATAAGCCTAGTGCATTAGTTCGTAAAAAACAAAGTTGGATTATGGGACAAATGAATGGATTAGGCTTGAATTATCTAAAAGAAATGTAGATTCCTCATAAAGAAAAAACCTTGAAACTCATTTTAAGTTTCAAGGTTTTAAATTTGGTGGAGATAATCGGGATCGAACCGACGACCTCTTGAATGCCATTCAAGCGCTCTCCCAACTGAGCTATATCCCCAAATAACGCAAGCTATGATAAATTTCGGCTGATAAACTGTCAATATTGAAATAATCAAATCCCGCTTATCAGCCTAAATATTAAGCGTTTTGAGATTTAATAAAATCAATGGCACGTTGGATACGTGCTAACACACGTTCACGGCCGATACCCACTAATGTCACGTCCATCGAAGGTGATTGACCAGAACCAGTTACAGCCACACGTAATGGCATCCCAACTTTACCCATCCCTACTTCTAATTCAGCAGCGGTTTGTTCAATCGCTTCATGAGTAGAATGTAAATCCCAGCTAGAAAGTGCGGTCAATTTTTCTTTCACTTTTTCAAGTGGTTCAATCGCCGCTGCTTTAAAGTGTTTCTTCACCGCAGCTTCATCAAAACTTTCAAACTCTTCGAAGAAATAACGACTTGCTGATGCCATTTCTTTTAAGGTTTTGCAACGTTCTGCAAGCATCGCCACGATTTCAGTTAATGCTGGACCATTTGATGTATCAATACCTTGATCTTTATAGTGCCATGCAAGGTGTTTTGCCACATATTCAGGAGGTAATTCACGGATGTAATGGTGATTTAACCACAATAATTTTTCTGTGTTAAATGCACTTGCTGATTTACTCACATGATCTAATTCGAAGTATTTAATCATTTCTTCACGCGTAAAGATCTCTTGGTCACCATGACCCCAACCTAAACGAACAAGATAGTTGATTAAGGCTTCTGGTAAATAACCGTCATCACGATATTGCATCACACTTACCGCACCATGACGTTTTGAGAGTTTTTGGCCATCATCACCATTAATCATAGAAACGTGTGCATATACCGGAATTGGTGCGCCTAACGCTTTTAAGATATTAATTTGACGAGGGGTGTTGTTAATGTGGTCTTCACCACGTACAACGTGAGTAATACCCATATCCCAGTCATCCACCACTACACAGAAGTTATAGGTTGGTGAACCGTCGGTACGACGAATAATTAAATCATCTAATTCGCTATTGCTGATTTCAATACGACCACGCACCGCATCATCAAACACGACTGAACCTTCTGTTGGGTTTTTAAAACGTACTACGTGTGGCTCATCGGCTGCATGATTGTGATCATGTAAACAATGACGGTCATAACGTGGTTTTTCTTTGTTTTGCTCTTGTGTATGGCGTAGTTCATCTAAACGCTCTTTAGAGCAATAGCAACGATAAGCCAAGCCTTGCTCAATCATTTCATCAATCACTTGATTGTAACGATCAAAGCGTTTGGTTTGATAATAAGGACCATGTTCCCAAGCAAGGTTTAACCACTCCATCCCTTCAATGATTGCCGCCGTTGCTTCCGGTGTAGAACGCTCTAAATCGGTATCTTCAATACGTAGTACAAACTCACCGTTGTTATGTTTTGCAAATAACCAAGAATAAAGGGCTGTACGTGCGCCGCCTACGTGCAAATAACCTGTCGGGCTTGGGGCAAAACGCGTACGTACTTTTACATTCGGATCTAATTCAAAAGGAGGATCAATTTTCATTTTCTTAATAACCTATTCATTTACAAAAATTACCTTTATTTTACTACGACTTGCGTGAGTTCTAAATAAAAAATCTGATTTTATGCCTATTTTTGCAACAACTAGACGCTTTTTCATAAAAATATATTGACTGAAATCTCATTATACTTATAATGCCAATCCACAACATTAAGGGCGATTAGCTCAGTTGGGAGAGCACCTCCCTTACAAGGAGGGGGTCACTGGTTCGAGACCGGTATCGCCCACCACTTTTTCCAAAGTTGGCTTTAGTGTTGTAAAAGTTTGACCAAGCGGGCGATTAGCTCAGTTGGGAGAGCACCTCCCTTACAAGGAGGGGGTCACTGGTTCGAGACCGGTATCGCCCACCACTTTTCTAAAGTGTTCTTTCCGCTCAAACTTTCCCATTATTTAAACGCTTTTCTTATGTGGGCGATTAGCTCAGTTGGGAGAGCACCTCCCTTACAAGGAGGGGGTCACTGGTTCGAGACCGGTATCGCCCACCACTTAATTTTAGTGTTTAAATAAATCCGAATACCTTTTCAGGTGCATCGGGCGATTAGCTCAGTTGGGAGAGCACCTCCCTTACAAGGAGGGGGTCACTGGTTCGAGACCGGTATCGCCCACCACTTTTCTTAAAACCCTTTTTTAAATCAGTCAAATTAGCATTAGTTCTGTTTTATCTTATAAATAAAAACGGCCACAAAACGTTTCATTTTATGACCGCACTTTCATTAAATTTTTAGATTAAATCGGCTCTAAACCTAACACTTTGCGTCCATTGATACTGGCAATATCAACCATTGCATCAAGATGAGGGAAACGACAGCCCGCAGCCAGCAAGCTTAGTTCTTGCCATAAATCCCCTTCACAAAGTGGCACCATATAATCACAGATATTATCCGTACCTAACGCGACTGTAATTCCTTCCGGAATCATTTCATCTGCCGGTGTCAACGCATTATGGAAGGGCATCAAATCTTCTTTTCGGTTACTATCAATCCAGGCCATTGGGCAAGCAATCATCATCATTTTTGCCTGACGCATTTTTTCATAAAGCTTATAGCGGTATTCTTTGCTATGTGCACCAATGGAAATACCATGGATTGCCACTACTCTCCCTTCCATACCATGTTCAATGGTTTTATCACACAGCTGTTCGGTTTCTTTTTCTTTCGGAGAGTTAAATTGGTCCACGTGTACATGACACATAATGCCGCGAGATTTAGCCGCATCAAGTAAAATATCCATTGCTTCAAGGCCGCGCCCATAATCAAGCTCATCGCGATAAGGCAAGCCTCCAATCATATCCACCATATCCGAACCAATATCAAACCATTTGCGTGCTTCTGGCTCAATCACCCCTTTTAAGGTCTGATTTGCAAATTTCAAAATAATGTCATGTTTATAGACTTCGCGAGCTTTGTGCGCAGCAATGATGGCTCGGTCTTCACAAATCGGGTCAATATCTACAAAAGTACCAAATGCCGTCACCCCTTGGGAAATCATCAGCTCAATCGATTGACAGAAACGGGCGTAATAATCATCAACACTTGATGTACGTTTAACTTCGTCCACTAAATCCCATTTTTGTTGAAGATTACTATTGTGATAAATGCCAATTTTTTCGGGTGTCATTGTAAAAGCACGATCTGCGTGAGCATGGGCATTAACCCAGCCACCTTTTTTAATAATTTCGTCTCGAATAAACGTTTTAAAGCTACGAACGTGATTTCTCATAATAACTCCGCCAAAAAAGAAAGGAAAAGAGAGACGAGAAGTGTATTAATTGAAAAGCAAACCCAATAAGGATCTGATCTATTGTGAATTGTTTGCAATGTTATGAAAAATTCGCAGATTTTAATTAATAACATCTTTTCAGTCTTTCAACTGAATGCAAAGTATAAGATTTTAAGCGCAAAAAAGCTATCTATTTATTGATAAAAGAACGCTCTTGTTTGAAAACTTCCAAGAACAACCCAAGTGGTGGGCGGCTAGAAGATTGCTCCGTATAAGTGCGGTCAAATTTCTTATAGTTTCCTTTGCGATCAATGTGATACTGTGTGCCATCGGGCTGAATAATGACATTCCAACGGAAATTCGATGCCAACACCCAAGGATCGCCATTAAGCTCAAATAAATTACGGCCTTGTGCATAATCTGAAACAGGATTTTTCACTTTAAAGATTGATGACATCAATGCTGGTAATAAATCAGTATGGCTCGTTAATTTAGAGACTTCTTGCACCGGTAAATCTTTCCAGTAAACAATAAACGGCACTTGGATTTCATCACGACCAAAATAGTTTTCTTGCTCTTTTTCATCTAGCTTATTAAACGTTGTTCCATGTTCTGCAGTAATAATGACAATCGTATTTTCTAAAGAAACTGATGCTAAGGTTTCATCAATCTGTTGGTCTATATCTGCAAGCGATTTGGTGTAATTTTCTTCTGTTTTATCCGTAATATCTAAATCCACATAAGCAAACCAAGGCTTATCATTTTTTAAGAGTGATAAAACACCATTTCTCGCTTCTTTTGGCGAAGAGGCTTTCACTTTAGGCAATTTTACATTACGGAATAAGGCTTGTTTAAATAAGCTATCTTTAAATGCCGTAGACGAATAAGCGACAAATTGATATTTCTCATCTTGTAGCTTTTTAATTAATACCGACGGTGTGTGATTACTCAAAATACTGTCCGTATAATTTGCATTCAGTCCATAGAATAAGCCTACTAAGCCTGCATTGTTCGTATTACCACTACTGTAATGATTCGTAAATTGAGTTGAACTTGTGGCAAACTCAAACAATTTAGGCATTTTCTCACTAGTCAGCGCATCATAACGTAAGCCTGAAACGGTAATCACGAGGATATTTGGTTTGTTCTCAACTTGCTCAAACTGCAGGTCTTTTTTCGGATAATCAATTTTTAATGCATCTAAACGCCCTTCTTGCTCTAAGCGCTGAGAGTATGTTTCCGCATTAATAAATCCTTGTTTTTCCAAAAAGGTTCGAGCAGTCATTGGATAAGAAAGTGGGAAATTTGAGCGTTGCATGGTAATCGGACGATATAAAAATGCATCCGCCCAAGCGTAAATTAAATGTGTTGCAACAAAAGTAGATGTCAGCACTAATCCGACTTTCTTCAGCCATTTTTGACGTTCTAAGCTACGTAATTTTTCCCAACTCCAACGGGAGAAAAGCATTTGGATTAGCAAAATAATCGGCATCGGTGCAAAGAAAATTTGCCAATCTCGTGAAAGATCGCCCTTTTCAGGATTCACTAATAAATTCCAAACGATAGAAGAAAGGTGGATATTGAAGCGATTAAACACTTCTGTATCAAACAGCAATAAAGTGGTGCAAATCGTGGCAATAATTACCGTTAGTCCACGGAAAGTGCGGTGATTTTTGATGATAAAGCTCAGCGGAAAAATAACCAGCAAATACAGGGCAAAAACACAAAAACTGAAATGGCCTAATAAGCTAATAAAGAAATAAATTTTGCCGAGTAAGGTGTCTGGCCAGTCAATGAGAAAGGCGTAACGACTACCAATAAGAATGGCGATGATAATGTTAAAAAAAGCAAACCAATGTCCCCACGAAATTTTTCGTGAGGTTTCTTCACGGTATTCACGTCCGTTGAATTTGCTCTTTTTAAACCAAAACATTTTATTTTATTTTTACCGAATTCATTAAAGAGTTGGCAAAGGCTTGAGCTAAAGCTTCACGCTGTGCGGCTGGCACGCTAGTGGTTAATAAATTACTAGCCATATTACCTAAAGCGATAAGAGAAAGATCAACGGGTGCTTTGTGAGTTTCAAGCACGCTAATCATATCGTTAATGATGGCATTAACTTGCCCATCGGAATACTTTGAATGTTGAGCCATTTGGAATGTTTAAGCCTGTTCTAAATACAAAAAAACTTTTCATATCATACCCGATAATTTGCCCAATCTGAATAATTTCTTTTTTCTTGCTTAAAAAGTGCGGTTATAATTTAAGGTAAATTTTACGAAGGAAAAATTTATGAGCATTACGGTTAATCAAATCGTGCTACATCAATTAGTTAAGCACACTGAAAATGAAACCACTACCATGGAAAGCGTGTTGCGTGATGAACTTCTGACCATTACGCCGGAAGTCGAACAAATGATGTTGCAATTACATCAAGGTTATCAAAATAAAGGCAAAGCATTTGGTGTCTTCCAAGAGAATTCCATTTTTGCACAAGATCTGAATCGTTTATTAGAAAATGAAATCAACTTTTTAAATTTCAGCCAACAATCCACAAAATTATTAGCGCAAGAGCTAGGTAAATATAATTTTGCAGACAGCGGTACGCTTATCCTATGCCAATATAACTTTTTAGCGACGGATTACCTATTTATCGCACTATTAGATAGTCGTATCAGCATGTTAGTTGACGAAAATCTTGAAATTCGCCGTACGGAATACTTAGATATTACACAATTTGATATTGCGGCACGTATCAACTTAACGGATTTACAAATAAACGCAAACTCAAACCGTTATCTCACCTTCATTAAAGGTCGTGTTGGCCGTAAAATTAGTGACTTCTTTATGGATTTCTTAGGTGCAGAAGAAGGTTTAAATCCACAAGTTCAAAACCAATGCCTATTACAAGCAGTCAGTGACTACTGTGAACAAGGTGAATTGAACAAAGAACAAACTCAAGCAGTGAAAAAACAGGTATTTGAATACTGTAAAGGTCAATTAGCAAACGGCGATGAAATTGCCTTAACTGAACTTTCAGCGAATTTGCCGACTCTAAACGAACGCCCTTTTGTCACCTTTACAGAAGAGCAAGATTACGGCTTGGAGGAAACCATTCCACCAGTACGTTCAGCCTTAAAAACATTAACGAAATTTTCGGGTTCTGGTAAAGGTGTGACATTAAGTTTTGATGCGGATTTATTGAATAACCGTATTGAATGGGATCCACTCACAGATACTTTAACAATCAAAGGGATACCACCAAATCTGAAAGATCAACTTCAAAAAGCATTAAAATGCGATAATTAATTTGGCAAGATCATAAAGTTTCGGTATCATTCGACATAACTTTGCAGTAAAAGGTAAAAAATATGCAATTAAGAACATTTTTAGGTGCAGTTGTTTTAGCATTAAGTTTAACTTCTTGTTCAACAGTGCAAAAAGTCGTCTATCGTATTGATGTTCCACAAGGTAACTATTTAGAAGCAGCGACTGTGGCGCAAGTTAAACCAGGCATGACCGCACAACAAGTACAATATCTGCTTGGCACACCAGTTTTAATCGATCCTTATAGTAACCTAACTTGGTATTACGTCTTCTTACAACAACACTCTTACCAAAAACCTGAACAACACACGTTTACGGTGAAATTCGATCAAAACGGCTTAGTAAGCAGTGCAGAATTAGATAAGCCATTACCTGAAGTGGCAAAACAAGACGAAAATAATACTATTATCAGCACACCTGAAAACGCAGATAAGAAAAGCTGGTGGAAATTCTGGTAATCATAAAAAAATAACACCTGCTTGCCATATCAAGCAGGTTCGTTGTATTACAAGGGAATGAAAATGTCAAAGATTCTATTAGTTGATGATGATATTGAACTAACAGATTTACTTGCTGAAGTTTTACGACTGACTGGTTTTGAAGTTGAAGTTGCCAATAATGGTCAAGAAGCGTTAGACAAGCTAAATGCAAGCCACCAGTTAGTTTTATTAGATATCATGATGCCTGTATTAAACGGCATTGAAACACTCAAGAAAATTCGCCAAACATCAAATGTCCCTGTGATGATGCTTACCGCACGTGGTGAAGAGATCGATCGTGTTCTTGGGTTAGAACTCGGCGCCGATGACTATTTACCAAAACCATTTAACGATCGTGAACTGGTTGCTCGTATTAAAGCCATTTTACGTCGTGCTACACCAGCAGAAAAAGAAAATACACAAAATTCGACCGCACTTTCATCAGAAGAAAATACATTAGAATTCTGTGGTTTAGTGCTTCATTCTGGTCTTCAACAAGCTTCTTATAACGGTCAAGATCTTGGTCTAACCGGCTCTGAATTTGCTCTACTTCATAAACTGGTACTTCGCCCTGGACAAATTGTCTCTCGCGAAGAATTAAGCATGAATGTACTTGGCAAACACCTTTCTCCTTTTGATCGCTCGATTGATATGCATATGTCAAATTTGCGCAAAAAACTCCCAGAAAGAGACAATGGCTTACCATGGCTGAAAACGCTACGTGGTCGTGGTTACTTGTTGGTTTGTGAATAATGCTTATCAAGAAATTCAGCTTAAATCAGCTCACGATACGCACATTTACTGTTTTTTGGTTGGCATTCTTTGCCATGACCGCACTTTTGGTCGCACTCCCTTATTTTGATAGCCGCTTATATTCTGACTTGAATCAAAACGAAATATCGAGCTATCAAAAGAAACTCGTTGAATCCATTCGTAACAATAGAATCACCGGTATCCTCGCTGGCGTACCAGTGCTTCCAACCGATAAATTTGACTCTGCTCGTCCTGTCATCATGACGCCGGAAAAAGAAATTTTTGGTGCTTTAGGCGAAGAAAGAATGCATATTGCTCAGTTCGCCCAAGAGTCAAGTAACTTTGCCCAACCACAACGTAAAACCTTTAAAGATATTCAAATTGCAGGCCCCTTTAAAGTCTATATTGGTGATTCCGACCAAGCCTCCGAATTATTCTTTGTGTCTAGAGCAAATGGTCAACAAGAAATTTTACGATATATGCTTGACCACCCTTGGGTCTTATTGCTCTTGACCTTAATTATTACAACCCCTTTACTTTGGTGGTTTACTCATACTATCGTCAAACCAATTACCAATTTACAAAAGGCGGCTAATAGCGTGGCGTTAGGAAACTTTAAGGTTGATAATGAATTAGTGAATCATGGTCCAGCAGAATTACGAGAAGTAGGACAAAGCTTTAACAAGATGTCGATTGCGATTGATAATCTGATTTCAAACCAACACAATCTACTTTCATCTATTTCTCATGAATTAAAAACACCGTTGACGCGTTTGCAACTTTCCACTGCTCTGGTTCGTCATCAAACAGGGGATATTGAACCAGTTAAACGCATTGAGAAAGAAATACAACGAATGGATAAAATGATCAGCGAGTTGTTACTCATTTCTCGCCAACAAATGCATTCTCAAATGGAGCATAATTTATTTCCTATTAATCAGCTTTGGGATGATGTGATCAAAGATGCCTTATTTGAAGCTGAGCAGCGCAAGATCGCCTGCGATGTCAATATTTCTATTTTACATCCTGAAAAACATATGATTTACGGCAACCTAAGCTTGCTTACCAGTGCGATTGAAAATATTATTCGAAATGCACTGAAATATACGAAAGATCGTATTTTCTTAACCATTGATTTACATAAAAATGAGCAGGATGATAATTGCCTACAAATTCGAGTAGATGATAATGGCTTAGGCCTACCACCAGAAGAGTTTGATAAAATCTTTAAGCCATTCTATCGAGTCGATGAAACTAGAACTCGAGCCACTGGCGGAACAGGATTAGGTTTAACGATTGTCTATAATGTTGTAAATGAGCACAATGGAAAAGTATGGGCTGAATCCAGCAATTTAGGCGGACTTGCCGTCACGATTCAACTTCCATTATGGAAACAACATTAATTCAAAAATAAAAGGCGATATTTTCATATCGCCTTTTTCTTATTTAATTTTCACTCGTTTTAATCGCAATGCATTGGATAACACAGAAAGCGAACTCATTGCCATGGCTGCCCCTGCCAAAACAGGACTTAAGTAGCCTAATGCCGCAAGTGGAATACCTAGCACATTATAAATCAAGGCAAAGAATAAATTTTGTTTGATATTCTTTAATGTTGCTCGGGAAATCATTAATCCATCAACTAACTGATCGACTGAATGCTGCATAAGTGTCGCCGATGCGGTTTGCTCTGCAACATCAGACCCGGATTTCATCGCAAAGCTTACATTAGCCATCGCTAACGCTGGTGCATCATTTACACCATCACCAACCATTGCTACCACTTTACCTTGCTGACGTAATGTCTCAATGTAGGCAGCTTTGTCACGTGGACTACAATTACCTTTCGCAGTTTTCACACCGACTTGTTGGGCAACATAATCAACGACAGATTGCTGATCGCCACTCATTATCACCACATCAATATTATGTTGATGTAAACGCTGAACCGCTTGCAAACTATCCTCTTTCAGACTGTCTGCTAATGCAAATGCACCGATTGGGTTGCCATCTACAGATACCGCAACAATACTCGCAATTTGCCAAATTTGAGGCATATTATCTGGTAAGGTTAATTCACAATAAGCCGGCTTACCGACTTTAACCAAACCTATTCCATCAATATGAGCAGAAATACCCTGCCCCACTTCGGAATGAACTGAAAGTGCGGTCGGAATTTCAAGTGATTTTTCCTGAGCCGTCAGGACTATTGCTTTAGCTAAAGGATGATTGGCATTTTGCTCAACGGAAGCTGCAATACGATATAAATCTTCCTCAGAATAGACCGCACTTTGTGGCTGCCAAACCTCTGCTATTTTGAGCTCTCCTTGAGTTAACGTTCCTGTTTTGTCTAATACCACCGTATCCACATGCGCCGCCTCTTCCATGGATGCCGCATCTTTAAACCAAATCCCTGCATTGACTGCTTTGCCCATTCCCACCATTATGGCAGCAGGTGTGGCAAGCCCTAACGCACAAGGACAAGCAATAACTAACACAGCAACCGAATGAATTAAGGCAGTAACCCAATCACCTTTTATCCACCAGGTTAATCCAAATGTTATCGCAGAAATTAATAACACGGCAGGTACAAATACTGCAGCGACTTTATCAGCAAAACGAGCAATCGGTGCTTTTGTACCCTGCGCCTCAGAGAGCGCTTTCATCATATCGCCCAATAGAGTTTGCTGACCGAGTTGATTGGCTCGATAAATAAGGCTACCTTGTGTCACCATAGCCCCCGCAAGCACAGGACTTTGAGACATTTTTTCTAATGGTTGAGATTCACCGGTTAAATGACTCTCATCGCACCAACCACTCCCCTGTTCAACTACGCCATCAGCTGCAATACGTTCACCTTGATTAGCCCTTAAAATATCGCCTATTTTTACTTGATCGAGAGGAATCGTTTCCCAACGATTTTCACGTTGAACACTCACTTGTTTTGGGGTGAGTTGTAACAATAGTCCTAAACTATTTAAGCTTTGTTTCTTCGTTCTTTCCTCAAGAAATTTCCCTAGGCTGACAAAACCAATTACCATCACCGATGCTTCAAAATAGACATGAGATGCGCCATCATGTCCCATTGACTGATGATAAAAAAGCATAAAGACCGAATAGAGATAAATCGCCAACGTACCAGTACTCACCAGTACATCCATATTGGCCAAACCACCTCTAATACTACCAATCGCACCTTTATAAAAAGGAATGGCTAACCAAAGTTGCACAATGCTCGCAAGAACAAATTGCCACATTGGTGGCATCATCCAAGAATGATGATTAAACATCATCCCGATCATTCCGATTAAAAAAGGAATGTTAATGAACAAAAGCAACCATAAACGCGGACTAATCTTCGTTTCATTAGGTGCGCTAGGCAGCACATTTTGCTTTAGAATGCCATTAAATCCCGCTTTTTGAATAATTGTCAAAATATCTTGTTCTGAAGCCTGAGATGAATCAAATACTACGTGCGCTTCCTCTGCCGCAAAATTCACACCCGCGTCAGAGACAAAATCATTTCGATTCAATACTTTCTCAATCCGATTAGCACAGGATTGGCAGGTCATCCCCTCGATTTGAATGGCTATTTTTTTATTCTGTTGCATCAAAACCTGCCTCTTCAATTGTTTCAATTAATTGTGCAATACTAACCGCACTTTCATCAAAGGTAATCACCGCTTTACCGTCATCAAGTGTTACAACAGCTTTTTCTACGCCATTAAGCTCTTCCAACACTCTTGTAACGCTTTTCACACAACCACCACAAGTCATCCCTGTTACATGTAATGTAATTGATTTCATATTTACTCCTTAATTATTGATATAGATTGAAATTGAGTTTACTATAAACCTTAACATAAGGTTAAGGTCAAGGATTTTTTATGAACATTAGTGAAGTAGCAAAATTAGTGGGTTTATCAAGTAAACAAATTCGGGATTATGAGAAGTCAGGCCTATTAAAGCCTGCACAGCGAAGCCTTTCTGGTTATCGCCATTATGAAGAAAAGGATTTAGAACGACTACGTTTTATTCGTCACTCTCGAGATGTTGGGTTTTCACTCCAACAAATCCACCAACTTTTGCAATTACAGGATAATCCCAATCGTAGTAGTCGGGAAGTGAAAGCACTCACGACACAACATATAAAAACATTGAATGAGCAAATTCATCACTTGCAAAAAATGGTAGAGGAATTGGAACAATGGCATAACGCTTGTCAGGGCAATGATTGCCCTGAATGCAGTATTTTGGAAGGATTAAAAGGATAAAATTAATATTCCCAGCTTTCAGGATCGATGCCTAAATCACGCATGATTTCTTTGGCATTTTCAGGAATCTCATCATGGCGTTCTTTCATTAAATCCGCATCAGTCGGTAATGGCTGACCAGTAAAAGCATGTAAGAACGCCTCACAAAGCAATTCACTATTTGTTGCATGGCGCAAACTTTTCAGCTGACGACGCGTACGCTCGTTCGTCAAAATTTCCAATACTTTAATTGGAATAGACACTGTAATTTTTTTGACTTGCTCGCTCTTTTTGCCATGCTCTGCATAAGGGCTAATATATTTGCCATCCCAGTTTGCCATAATGCACCTTAAATAACCTGATAATTTATCCGTATTTTAATGAAAAATAAGCAAAATGACAATCTAGACGGCTAAAAGTATAGCATGCTATTTCCCTTACATTCACTTACAAACATTTACAATAATTTGCAGAACTAAAAACCATTACTTTTGACTAAATGCCTGTTGCATTCGCAATACATTATTGTTATTTGAAGATAATGACATGTTTAATATGAGGTCTATTATGTCAAAAAAACTTTTTGCTGAATTCTTCGGCACATTTTGGTTAGTGTTTGGTGGTTGTGGTAGTGCAATCTTTGCCGCTTCTGTCAACCTAGGTATTGGTTATGTGGGCGTTGCATTTGCGTTTGGTTTAACCGTATTAACCATGGCTTATGCTGTAGGTCACATTTCTGGTGGTCACTTTAACCCAGCTGTAACACTTGGTTTAGTGGCAGGCGGTCGTTTCTCTGCGAAAGATGCTCTTCCATACATCGTTTCTCAAGTGGTTGGTGGCTTAGTAGCGGGTGCTGCACTTTATCTTATCGCATCAGGTAAAGCGGGCTTTGACGTGACTTCCGGTTTCGCATCTAATGGCTACGGCGAACACTCTCCTGAAGGTTATTCTTTAGAAGCGGTATTCGTAGCAGAAGTATTATTGACTGCATTCTTCTTATTAATCATCATGGGTTCAACGCATAAAAATGCAGCTGCAGGTTTTGCGCCAATTGCAATTGGTTTAGGCTTAACGTTAATCCACTTAATCAGCATTCCTGTATCAAATACCTCTGTAAACCCGGCTCGTAGTACTGCAGTTGCGGTATTCCAAGGTTCTTGGGCAATCGACCAATTATGGTTATTCTGGGTTGCGCCGATTATCGGTGGTATTTTAGGTGGTATTATCTACCGCACTTTATTAGCGAAAAATAACTAAGATTTCGTTTCATAGAAAAAGAAGAAGGCATCACCACGATGCCTTCTTTTTTATCTTTTATATTGTGTAATCCAAATATATAAATAAAAACCACCTTTCGGTGGTTTCACTCAATTATAAGGTTTTTGCAAGATCTTTTAGGAAAGCTTTAAACTCTTTACCTAATTTATCATGACGAAGACCATATTCTACAAAAGCTTCCATATAGCCAATCTTGTCACCACAGTCAAAGCTTCTGCCTGTCATATGGAATGCTTCAACAGTCTCTTTCTCAATAAGCATATCGATTGCATCCGTTAATTGGATTTCATCGCCCACGCCAACAGGTGTTCTTTCTAATAAATCCCAAATTTCAGCAGAGAACACATAACGGCCAACAACAGCAAGATTTGATGGTGCCTCTTCCACAGATGGTTTTTCAACAATGCTGTTAATTTTAACACTATCACCGCCTTTTAACTCTACGCCACCACAATCCGCGATACCATAGCTACTCACTTCATCCGCGGCAACAGGCGCTACCATAATTTGGCTTGCTTGTGTTTCTTTAAAACGTTTAATCATTGCTGAAAGATTTTCTTTCTTTTGATTTGCCGTAAAATCTGCTAAAAGCACATCAGGTAACACCACTGCAAACGGCTCGTTTCCAACGACAGAACGACCACATAGCACAGCATGACCTAAACCTTTCGCATTGCCTTGACGAACGTGCATGATGGTTACATCTTTAGGACAAATAGAACGAACCTCTTCTAAAAGTTGACGTTTAACACGTTTCTCAAGCATGGTTTCCAACTCAAAAGACGTATCAAAGTGGTTTTCAATCGCATTTTTAGAAGAATGTGTGACTAACACGATTTCTTTGATACCAGCTGCGACACATTCATTCACAACATATTGAATCAGTGGTTTATCCACAAGTGTCAACATTTCTTTTGGAATCGCTTTTGTTGCTGGCAACATACGGGTGCCTAGACCGGCTACGGGAATAATTGCTTTCATTGATTTTCCTTTTTGTTTTAATATGGAATGACCACACTTCTATACTAAAAGTGCGGTCATTATTTATTAAATTTTGATAGATTTAAGTTGGAAAAGTTCCTTCTCTACCTTTATAACTCAAATTTCCGTTATTTTAAAATCTTGCAAACCAATGGGTTTAATTTTTTGAAAAACGTTAATTAAATTATAAATAGAATGTAAAACATTCATAAAACTCGTTGGTCTAAGATGCCCCATCTATATGTTCATCTTTTGACTGCAGAATTCGTTGGTAAATTTCCTCTCGGTGAACGGATACTTCTTTAGGCGCTTGCACACCGAGTTTGACTTGGTTTCCACGTACACTCAAAACCGAGATAGAAATATCGTCTCCAATGAGAACACTTTCGCCAACTTTTCGAGTTAAGATTAACATCTTTTATCTCCTTAGTTTGCATTTATTAGATATCCCTATCAATCAAGTAAAGATCGGCATCCCACCGACCTGCTTGTACTACAGATTATTGCTTAACCAGTTTTGTGCGACAGTTAATGCTAGATTCACATTTTCTGGTTGGGAGCCTCCTGCCATTGCCATATCAGGGCGACCACCGCCTTTCCCACCAACTTGCTGAGCCATTAAATTCACTAGCTCACCAGCCTTCACTTTAGTAGTTAAATCGCTTGTTACGCCAACGACGAGGTTGACTTTATCATCTAAAATAGATGCAAATACAATTACGCCTGAACCAAGTTGATTTTTTAAATCATCAACCATCACACGTAACGATTTAGTTTCAATTCCGTCTAGTTGATGTACGATTACAGAAACATCATTAATTTTAACCGCACTTTTCACTAAATCGGAACCCGCTTGCATTGCGGCTTTTTCTTTTAATCCTTGTAATTCTTTTTCTGCTTTCTTCGCTTTATCTTGAAGTTGCTGAATTTTCTCAACAAGGGTATTAACGTCAGATTTAAACAAATCTGCACTTTGAGTGAGAATACGTTGTTGGTTATGTAACCAATTAATTGCATTTTCACCCGTTACCGCTTCAATACGACGAACACCTGCTGCAACTGCAGTTTCCGCCACAATTTTAAATAAACCGATATCACCGGTACGTTTAGCATGAATGCCACCACAAAGTTCAACGGAGAAATCTCCCATTGTTAAAACGCGTACCACATCAGCATATTTTTCACCGAATAACGCCATTGCACCTTTCGCTTTTGCCGCTTCGATATCCATTATGTCCGTTTGAACTACAAAATTCTCACGCACTTTTTGGTTCACCAACGTTTCAATTTCATTAAGCTGTGCTTTGGTAATCGCTTCCGGATGAGCAAAGTCAAAACGTAATGCGGTATCAGATACTAACGATCCTTTTTGCACTACATGGTGACCTAAAACTTGACGCAATGCGGCATGTAATAAGTGTGTAGCTGAATGGTTAAGTGACGTTTGATGACGTCTTGCTGCATCTACAACCGCATTGACTGTTTGTCCGACTTTTAAAGTACCTTGCTCTAACTCACCAATATGACCAAATACTTGACCATATTTTTGAGTATCTTTTACATTAAACTGAATACCTTGAGAGGTTAAATAACCACTGTCACCAATTTGACCACCTGATTCCGCATAGAATGGAGTATTTTCTAAAATCACCACGGCACTTTGGCCGGCAGTAATACTCTCTACTGATTTGCCATCATGGAAAAGTGCGGTCACTTTGGCTAAAGATTCTGATTCAGTATAACCTTCAAATTTTGTTTCGCCTTCTACACGAATAACATTGTTGTAATCCATGCCGAATTGGCTTGCAGATTGTGCGCGTAAGCGTTGTGCTTCCATTTCACGCTCAAAACCTGCTTCATCAATTGCAATATCACGCTCGCGACATACATCCGCTGTTAAATCAAGTGGGAAGCCATAAGTATCATAAAGTTTAAAGGCTACTTCACCTGATAACACACCATCTTTCACTTGAGCTAGCGCATCATCTAATAAGCTTAATCCGCGCTCTAATGTACGAGCAAATTGTTCTTCTTCTAAACGAAGTAATTTTTCGACATTCGCTTGTTTTTCCTTAACTTCTTTGCCGGCTTCCGCCATGACTTCAATTAAGGTTGGCACAAGTTTGTAGAAGAATGCTTCTTTAGCACCTAACAAGTGACCATGACGTACCGCTCGACGGATAATACGACGTAATACATAACCGCGACCTTCGTTTGATGGAATTACGCCATCTGCAATTAAATAGGCACAAGAACGAATGTGGTCTGCAATTACGCGTAATGATTTATTGGTTAAATCTGTTGTTCCGACGATTTCAGCTGTTTTCGCAATTAATTTTTGGAAAATATCGATCTCATAGTTAGAGTTTACGTGCTGTAATACAGCAGAAATACGCTCTAACCCCATCCCAGTATCAACAGATGGACGTGGTAATTTTTCCATTGTGCCGTCTGCTTGACGGTTAAATTGCATGAATACCACGTTCCAAATTTCGATATAACGGTCACCATCTTCTTCAGGTGAACCTGGAGGTCCCCCCCAAATGTGCTCACCGTGATCGTAGAAAATTTCGGTACATGGGCCACAAGGACCGGTATCACCCATTGCCCAGAAGTTATCTGATGCATAAGGCGCACCTTTGTTATCACCGATACGAATAATACGCTCTGCTGGCACACCAACTTCTTTATGCCAAATATCATAAGCTTCATTATCAGTTTCATACACGGTTACCCATAATTTTTCTTTTGGTAACCCGAGCCATTGTGGAGAGGTTAAGAACTCCCACGCAAAATTAATCGCATCATGTTTGAAATAGTCGCCAAAGCTGAAGTTGCCTAGCATTTCAAAGAAAGTATGGTGACGCGCCGTATAACCGACGTTTTCTAAGTCATTATGCTTACCACCTGCGCGTACACAACGTTGTGCTGTTGTCGCACGTGTGTAAGGACGTTTGTCCATACCAAGGAACACGTCTTTAAATTGGTTCATACCGGCATTAGTGAAAAGCAATGTCGGATCATTTTCAGGCACAAGCGAACTACTTGCGACGACCTGATGCCCCTTGCTATGGAAAAAATCAAGGAATGACTGTCTAATTTCTGCTGTTGTTTTCATTGATAAAACCTTGTGTCTCTATCTCGATCACGATTTATAAAAAAGCTCACTATTCTTGCATATTTTGACCTAGAGAAAAAGGCTTTTTCACTGATCTTAAAAAAGAAAACCGCACTCTACTGCATTAATTGAGAAGTGCGGTTAAAATTTACGTTATTTTAATAGGGCTAAAAATAATTTTTGATCACTATTCGTCGCGAAGTGGCACAACCAACATATCAATTTTAATCGTATTCATCACTTGACGTGTTGAAGACATTAATTTACTCCAGAAATCTTGGTGATGACCTGTCACTAATAGATCTACATCATACTGATCAATAGCGTCTGTCAAAACTTGACCTAAATCACCGCTACCGCTCAATTTTTCTTTTATTGGATAACCCGCATGTTCCGCTAAATTAATTAGCGCTTTTTGGGTTTCGCTCGAGATTCTATCTTGCATAGATGACATATTGACATCAATTAAACCAGTATAGAGATCCGAGAAGTTTACATCTACATGGATGATGGAAAGTTGCGCATCATTACGTTTTGCAATTCCCACAGCTTTTTTGAGTAGAAATTCACTTTCATCAGAAAGATCTACCGCAACTAAAACGTGTTTGTACATAATCGACTCCTTACTGATTTGATTGGTCTTTTTTATCTGACAGTATATTAGCAGCTTAACTGGACAAAAAACTTGCACTAGATCACATTTTTGAGAATTCTTCTCAATTTTTCATTAAATTTTCAATGTCATCGATTTCTTTTGGTGCCGCCGCGGTCAGATTTTTATTGCCATATTCTGTCATGAGCAAGTTATCCTCGATACGCACGCCAATGCCTTTATATTGAGCAGGCACATCCGCCTCTTCTGAAATATAAATACCTGGCTCAACTGTGATGATCATCCCTACTTCAAGTGTACGGCTACGTTCATCATCATAACGGCCAACATCGTGCACATCCAAGCCAAGCCAATGGCCTAAACCATGCATATAAAATTGACGATAAGCTTTTTCTTCAATCAGCTTATCGACATCCCCTTTCAGAATGCCTAAATCCACCAAGCCTTGAGTTTTAATACGGATCACTTCATCATTTGCCAGTTTAATTGAATTACCAGGCACTAATAGCTCAATCGCACGTTTTTGTGCTTTTAAAACTAATTCATAAATCTCACGTTGTGGCTGAGTAAATTTACCGTTCACCGGGAATGTACGTGTGATATCACCTGCATACATAGCAAATTCACAACCAGCATCAATTAACACAAGATCGCCATCTTTCAAAGGTTGATCATTTTCAGTGTAGTGCAAGATACAGGCATTATCGCCCCCGGCAATAATGGAATTGTAAGACGGGAATCTTGCTCCATGACGATTAAATTCATGCAGAATTTCGCTTTCTATTTCATATTCAAAACGATTTGGGCGAGTCACTTGCATCGCCTTAATATGCCCAAATGCCGTAATCTGTCCCGCTTGTTGCATTAAGCGAATTTCGTTTGGAGATTTAATTAAGCGCATTTCACTTAACATCGGCTGCCAATCAAAAACAGCATAAAATTTCACCGCACTTTCGGCTAATAATTTATCACCCCAAGGATGACGATCGGCCACATGATAAAGTGCGGTCAATTTTTCCGTTAATTTTGGAAATTCTGTTTTAAAATCATCGATAGAATAGGCTTCATCGACATTGAGTTTTTGCGGTGCGCGCTCAACGCCTAATCGGCGACCATTCCAGGTTTCAAGCAAAGGATCTCGCGGACGAAGAAATATCATTGCCTTTTCTGCATCTTCCGTTTTAATCAATAACAACGCTGCATTTGGCTCATTAAATCCCGTTAAATACCAAAAGTAACTGTCTTGACGGAAAGGAAAATCGCAGTCGTTATTACGACGTTTCTCAATTTCGGAAAATAGCAATAAAGCAGAATTTGGCTGCATTTGTGCGAATACTTTTTGACGACGTTCTGTAAATTCTTCTTGCGGTAATGCCGCCATGTATGCGAGATCCATGTTTCGTTCCTTTTAATGTAATATCGGTTTTATTTCTTGTGCATCATCGTTGAAATGGGTGTAAAACAGCATGGCAATGGTGCGAACATATTCAATAATTTCTTCTAAGGCTTCGGCAAGCTCTTCTTCATCATCATCTTCTTCATAACCAAGCTGACAAATATCTTGTAAATCATCTACCGCTTCGCCAATTTCGCCTTTTTCTTTACCCAATTCAGTCTGAACAAGCCCTAAACCCAGTAAAAATTGGTTTGCCCAGTCTGATAGACTGTCTGCACGTGCAAACACGCTCTCATCTTCGGTTAAGCCTAATTCAAAATCAAATCCTTCTACATCCCCTAAGGTTTTACCAATCTGTTCATAGATTTCGGTAATCGGCTGAATTAATGCGGTTGGATAGGCGTGGTTATCGTTACTGAATTGATATAAAAGCGGTAACCAGCTTTGATCTTTCAGTCCACCACAAATTAAGCCGCTCAAAAAGCCATGTAATTCAGTTGCATTAATACCAATACCGGCAGATTTGAGTTGTTGATTAAGTTCAGTTTGGGAAATTGTCATTGTTATACCTATAAAATCATCGAAAACCACTAAAGTGTAGCACCACACAAATAAAAATGCGATCGCATTTCTATAAAGAAAAACGATCGCACTTTCTTTTGCAAAGGGGAATTACATCATTCCGCCCATGCCTCCCATACCGCCCATGCCGGCAGCACCTAAATCGGCTTTATCATCTTTTGGAAGGTCGGTCACCATACATTCTGTGGTAATCATTAAGCCTGCTACAGAAGCCGCGAATTGTAATGCAGAACGAGTGACTTTAGTTGGATCTAGAATACCCATTTCGATCATGTCGCCATACTGTTCAGTACCTGCGTTATAACCAAAGTTACCTTCGCCATTTTTAACCGCACTTGCCACAACAGATGCTTCTTCACCTGCGTTAGTGACGATTTGACGAAGTGGCGCTTCCATTGCACGTAATGCAAGTTTGATACCTACATCTTGTTCTTCGTTATCACCTTTTAAGGTTGCCGCTACTTTGGTTGCAGCACGAACTAATGCAACACCACCACCAGCAACGATACCTTCTTCAACTGCTGCACGAGTTGCGTGTAATGCATCATCCACACGATCTTTTTTCTCTTTCATTTCAACTTCAGTTGCTGCACCAACTTTGATTACAGCGACACCGCCGGCAAGTTTAGCCACGCGCTCTTGAAGTTTTTCTTTGTCATAATCAGAAGTTGATTCTTCGATTTGTTGACGAATTTGCGCTACGCGACCTTTTATTTGCGCTTCATCACCCACACCATCGATAATCGTGGTATTATCTTTGTTGATGACAACACGTTTTGCTTGACCTAAATCTTCTAATGTCGCTTTTTCAAGTTCCATACCGATTTCTTCAGAAATCACGGTACCAGCAGTTAAGATCGCAATATCTTGTAACATTGCTTTACGACGATCACCAAAACCAGGTGCTTTCACTGCTGCCACTTTCACGATACCGCGCATGGTATTCACAACTAAGGTTGCAAGCGCTTCACCTTCAATGTCTTCAGCAATAATTAATAATGGTTTGCCCGCTTTTGCGACACCTTCTAATACTGGAAGTAATTCACGGATATTTGATACTTTTTTATCCACTAAAAGAATGTATGGGTTATCTAATTCAACGGTTGCTGTTTCTGGTTTGTTGATGAAATAAGGTGATAAGTAACCACGATCGAATTGCATCCCTTCCACAACAGCTAATTCATCATCAAGACCTGTACCATCTTCTACGGTAATCACGCCTTCTTTACCTACTTTTTCCATTGCTTGAGCAATTAATTGACCCACAATGCTGTCAGAGTTAGCCGAAATTGTCCCTACTTGCTCAATTTCTTTAGAGGTTTCGCAAGGTTTAGATAAATTTTTAAGCTCAGAAACAACCGCACTTACCGCTTTATCGATACCACGTTTTAAATCCATTGGGTTCATGCCTGCAGCTACCGCTTTTAAGCCTTCATTTACGATAGCTTGAGCTAGAACTGTTGCGGTCGTTGTACCATCACCTGCTGCATCATTGGCTTTAGAGGCAACCTCTTTCACCATTTGTGCACCCATGTTTTCAAATTTATCTTCTAATTCAATTTCACGTGCGACAGACACACCATCTTTAGTGATAGTTGGTGCGCCAAATGATTTATCTAAAATGACATTACGACCTTTAGGGCCAAGGGTCACTTTTACTGCATCTGCTAATACATTCACGCCTTTAAGCATTTTTATGCGTGCATCGTTACCAAATTTTACGTCTTTTGCTGCCATTTTCTTTTTTCCTTAATTTAAATTATTCCACAATCGCCAAAATATCGTTTTCAGAAATGATTAACACTTCTTCACCATCGATTTTTTCACTTTTCACGCCATAACCATCATTGAAAATGACTGTATCGCCAACTTTTACATCTAAAGGTTGAACGGTACCATTTTCTAAAATACGACCTTTACCCACTGCCAATACTTTCGCACGGGTTGATTTAGTCGCCGCTGAACCGGTTAATACGATACCGCCAGCTGAACGAGTTTCTACTTCTTCACGTTTAATGATTACACGATCGTGTAAAGGACGAATATTCATGATTAATTTCCTTCTTATTAAAATAAAGTGTTTTAAATGTGGGGATAACTTTTTCGGTTTCAAGGGGATAAATAAAAAAATTTCACCCTAAAAAAATTTATGCCAGAAATAAAAATATCTCTTATACGTCTTATTTGAAATGTGATCCACGTCAAATTTATTTTCTATTTAAATTCCTATAATTAACTCAAATTAATTAACAACCAGGAAAGGTGATTAAAATGACTCAATACAGAAAAGAAGTGGATTTATTAGGTGAACGCGATGTGCCAGCTGATGCATACTGGGGTATCCATACCTTAAGAGCGGTTGAAAACTTCAATATTTCTAATGTAACCATTTCTGATGTACCAGAATTTGTTCGCGGCATGGTAATGGTAAAAAAAGCAACTGCCCTAGCGAATGGTGAATTAGGTGCTATTCCAAGTGATATTGCAAAAGCGATTGTAGCGGCTTGTGATGAAATTCTTACCACGGGGAAATGCTTAGATCAATTCCCATCTGATGTATATCAAGGTGGTGCGGGTACTTCTGTTAATATGAATACCAACGAAGTAGTTGCTAACCTCGCACTTGAAAAAATTGGTCATAAAAAAGGTGAATATGATGTTATTAACCCAATGGACCACGTGAACGCTAGCCAATCTACCAACGATGCGTATCCTACCGGTTTCCGTATTGCAGTATATAACAGCATTTTGAAACTTATCGACAAAATCCAATACTTACATGATGGTTTCGATAATAAAGCAAAAGAATTTGCTAAAATTTTAAAAATGGGTCGTACCCAATTACAAGATGCGGTACCTATGACCGTTGGTCAAGAGTTTAAAGCCTTTGCCGTATTACTTGAAGAAGAAGTACGTAACTTAAAACGTACCGCTGAGTTGCTCCTTGAAGTCAACCTTGGTGCAACCGCAATCGGTACTGGTTTAAATACACCACAAGGTTATACAGAATTAGTAGTAAAACACCTTGCCAAGGTAACTGGATTACCTTGCGTACCCGCTGAAAACTTAATCGAAGCAACATCTGACTGTGGTGCTTATGTCATGGTTCATGGTGCATTAAAACGTACCGCAGTAAAACTATCTAAAGTATGTAACGACTTACGTTTACTCTCTTCTGGTCCACGTGCAGGTATTAAAGAAATTAACTTACCTGAATTACAAGCAGGTTCTTCTATCATGCCTGCAAAAGTAAACCCAGTTATTCCAGAAGTGGTGAACCAAGTATGCTTTAAAGTAATTGGTAACGATACTACCGTTACTTTCGCATCTGAAGCAGGTCAATTACAATTAAACGTAATGGAACCAGTGATTGGTCAAGCAATGTTTGAATCTATCGACATCTTAACCAATGCTTGCGTGAACTTACGCGATAAATGTGTAGACGGTATTACTGTAAACAAAGAAATTTGTGAAAACTACGTATTCAACTCAATCGGTATCGTGACTTACTTGAATCCATTTATCGGTCACCATAATGGCGACTTAGTGGGTAAAATCTGTGCTCAAACCGGTAAAGGCGTACGTGAAGTTGTATTAGAAAAAGGTTTATTAACAGCAGAACAATTGGATGATATCCTTTCTGTAGAAAACTTAATGAACCCAACTTATAAAGCGAAATTAAATAAATAATCTCGCTGAGGTATAAAAAGAGCGGTCAATTTTGACCGCTCTTTTGTTTAATCTAAAACTATTATTCATATCCATAGAGTCGAGCAAAATTATCTACACAAGGATCTTTTTGCCAATGATATTCGGTGTGGTTAGCAATGTCTTGAGCCAAGTCATTGCCATAGTAATCAGCAATAAACCCAAGTGCCATATCCATACCAGCAGAAACACCTGATGAAGTGTAAAACTTCCCTTCTTTCACCCACCTTGCAATGGGTTGCCATTTTACAGCTGGACGACATTGTTTTACCCATTCAAAAGATTTTTTATTAGAAGTCGCTTTTAAACTATCTAATCGCCCCGTACAAGCCAATAATGCTGAACCTGTACAAACACTGAGACAAATCTCTGACTCATCAATCCATTTACCAAGCTGATTAATAAATTGTTCATCGTTTACTAACTGACGCGTTCCCTGCCCCCCAATAACCCATAACGCACTATGAGGTAATAAATGTTCTAGCTTTTCTGTTTCAATATAAAATCCTTGCTTACTACGAATTAATCCACCGACTTGGGATACATAGTGAAGCTTAACATTAGGGACTCTTGTTAAAAACTCAACAGGCCCCATTAGATCTAACGTTTCATAGTCATCAAAGACAAGGCAATAAATGTCCATTTTATATCCTTCAATCTTAAAACCTTCAAGCTCGCTAGTCTTCTATGCCTAGCGCTTTCTTCACAGGTGAAAAACTTCGACGATACTCTGGTAAAGGGCCCAGTTCCGCTAATTTTTCTAAGTGTAATTTGGTCGGATACCCTTTATGTTGAGCAAAAGCATATTCAGGATGCTTTTTATCTAATACTTCCATTTCCTGATCCCGTGCGACTTTTGCCAAAATAGAGGCTGCACTAATTTCAGCCACAAGTGAATCTCCTTTCACTACCACTTGAGCTGGCAAACCAAGGTTAGGCGGAATACGATTGCCATCTACCAACACAAAGTGCGGTTGAATTTTTAAGGCTTTTACGGCTCGCTCCATGGCTAACATAGAGGCATGAAGAATATTTAGTTCATCGATCTCAGCTGGCTCTGCTCGTCCCATTGCCCAAGCTAAGGCCTTCTCTTTAATTTCTGCTGCAAGTGCAAGACGTTTTTTCTCGCTGAGCTTTTTAGAATCTGCTAAACCAGCAATCGGGTTATTCGGATCTAAGATCACTGCAGCCGTGACAACTGCCCCCACTAAGGGACCTCGTCCTACTTCATCCACTCCTGCAAATAATTGATAACCTTCAGGATAAACAAAATCAGTCATGTTTTTGCTCCAATAAATCAATCACTGCTTGTGCGGCTTGACTGTCTGCATCACATTGAATTAATTTGTGTAATTCAGTAAAGCGTTGAATTAAAACACTGCGAGATTTGACCGCACTTTCATCATCGCCCAAATATTGAGAAAGTTGTTCTGCTAATTTTTGCGGTTCGCAATCTTCTTGAATCATTTCTGGCACAAGCATTTCATCCGCTAATAAATTAGGCAATGAAATATATTTTGTTTTAACTAATCGTTTTGCCAAGAAATAGGTGAAAGGTTTCATTCGATAGCCCACCACCATCGGCGATTTACACAACATCGCTTCAAGTGCAGCCGTACCTGAAGCGAGTAAAGTGGCTTCGGCAGCGATCATCACTTGGCGTGCTTTACCATCAATGAGATGCATATCAAGATCAGGTGCAATCTGAGCCTTTATTTCCTCAAATTGCTGGCGACGTTTTTCATTCACTAAAGGGACTAAAAACTGCAGGTCTGGATATTTTTCTTTTAATAACAAAGCGGTTTTTAGAAATGGCTCTGTCAGAAACCCAACTTCGCTCCCCCGACTCCCCACTAAAATGGCAAGATAACGTCCTTTTTCATCAATACCTAAGATCTGGCAAGCTTCCGTTCTATTTGGTTTTAATGGAATCGCATCTGCCATGGTATGACCAATAAAACGGCAAGGCACATTAAAACGATCATAAAAGGCTTTTTCAAAAGGAAGAAAGGCTAATACTTGATGGGTCGCTTTGGCAATTTTATAAATACGATTTTGACGCCAAGCCCATACAGATGGACTCACGTAATGAATGGTCTTAATCCCTTTTTCTTTTAATTTCAGTTCAACGGTGAGATTAAAATCCGGTGCATCAATACCGATAAATACATCAGGTTTAATATCAGAGAGTTGGTCGATGATACTGCGACGAATTTTTAGCAATCGCGGCAAATGTTTGAGAACTTCTACTAGCCCCATGACAGAGAGCTCTTCCATATCAAAAAAACTTTCAAAGCCTTGAGCAATCATTCGCTCACCACCAATTCCGACAAATTTAGCTTGCGGATAGTGACGTTTTAGCGCTTGAATGAGACCGGCACCAAGAATATCGCCAGAGACCTCGCCAGCAATAATCGCAATAGTCGGATTTTCTTTAATCATTAAATTTATCCTAAAAAACGACCGCACTTTGAACAAATCATAGTGCGGTCTCTTTATTATTCATCATTTTCTCTTAATGAGAAAAGAAACGTTAATTAACGAATAATGCCACGAGTAGAACGTTTGAAGAACTCCACAAAGAAACTAATTGCCGATTCAGTTTGTGCAATTTGTTCAATTTCTGGCAAGACTTCTTCAAGGGTTTTACCACTGCGGTAAATCATTTTATAAACGTTACGAATCGCGTGCATGGTTGGTTTATCAAAACCACGACGTTTTAATCCTTCCAGGTTAACGCCGAAAGGTTGAGCATGGTTACCCTGAGCCATCACATAAGGCGGCACATCTTGGCTAACCATTGAACCACCACCTAGCATAACGTGTGCTCCGACGATCACAAATTGGTGAATCGCAGACATACCACCAACAATCACAAAATCATCCAATTCAACATGACCTGCAAGTGTTGCGTTATTTGCTAAGATACAGTTATTCTTGATTTGGCAGTCATGAGCAACATGTACGTTTACCATGAGTAAATTGTTATTACCAATACGTGTTACACCACCACCTTGGATAGTGCCGCGATGAATCGTCACATGCTCGCGAATACGGTTTCCATTACCAATAATGGTTTTTGTTGCTTCGCCCTTATATTTTAAATCTTGGTTCACTTCACCAATGCTGGCAAATTGATAAATCTGGTTATCTTCACCAATCACGGTATCGCCTTTCACGACAATGTGAGAATTTAAAACTGTACGTGCTTTAATCTCAACGCTCCCTTCAATAATACAGAAAGGACCGATAACAACATCTTCGCCAATAACTGCGCCATCAGCAACAATCGCGGTTGGGTGAATTTTTGCACTTGGGTGGATCATACTTACCCCTTAATTTTCTTTAATTATCGACGAGCACACATTAATTTGGCTTCACAAGCAACTTCACCGTTTACGGTTGCAATACCTGTGAATGCTGTAATACCACGACGTTCTTTAATCACTTGAACGTTCAATTCCATTTGATCTCCAGGTAATACTGGGCGTTTGAAACGCGCTTCATCAATACCTGCGAAATAGAATAATTCGCCACCTTTTAATTCATGGGTTTTAAATGCAAGGATCCCCATTGATTGCGCCAAAGCTTCAAGAATTAACACACCTGGTAAAATTGGCTCTCCAGGGAAATGACCGGTAAAACAAGGTTCGTTTACACTGATATTTTTAATTGCTTTTAACCACTCACCTTCTTTGTAATCCAACACGCGATCCACTAATAAAAATGGATAACGATGTGGCAATAAGGTCATAATTTCTTTTGCTTCAATCACTTTACTTACTTGATTCTCTGACACGACTAATACCTTTAAAATAAATAATAATAAAACATTGAGATTATACGATATTTCTGTATAAAAATAAAACGCACCCTAAGGTACGTTTTAAAATCTTAGCCAAGTTTTTTCTCAAGGGCTTTCAATCGTTTATTCATACCATCAATTCCCAAGGTAAGTGCGGCTGTTTTTCGCCACTCTTTATTGGTTTGTAGTGGAATGCCCGATGAGTATACGCCAGGCTCAGTAATTGGGCGCATCACCATACCCATGCCTGTCACGGTTACTTTATCGCAGATCTCCATGTGACCATTAATCACACTTGCTCCGCCAATTAAGCAATAACGACCTACTTTTAAGCTACCCGCCATAATCACACCACCAGCCACTGCTGTGCCTGTGCCAATATGAACGTTATGCGCAATTTGACAAAGGTTATCAATAATGACGTTATCTTCAATGACTGTCGCATCTAAGGCTCCACGGTCAATACAGGTACAAGCACCGATTTCGACATTATTACCAATAATCACTTGTCCTACTTGTGGAATTTTCACCCAGCGACCACGATCATTCGCATAGCCAAAGCCATCACTACCAATCACAGCACCTGATTGAATTAAGCAATTTTGTCCAATTTCTACTTCATGATAAACGCTTACATTTGCCCAAAGCTGTGTACCTGCACCAATTTTGGTGAATTTACCTACAAAACAACCGGCGCCAATAATTACGTTATCGCCTAATACAACACCTTCTTCAATAACAGCATTTGCACCAATTGATACATTTTCACCCATTGAAGCTTTTTCAGAAATAACCGCACTTGGGTGGATATTTTGAGCTGCTTTCGGGGTAGTATCCATATATTGCGCTAATACTGCATAAGCAACATAAGGATCTTTAACGATAAGTAAATTACTTTCAGGTGAGCAAAATTCTACATCCGCTTCTGACACCACAAGAATACCTGCTTTAGATTCAGCTAATAAAGGGCGAAATTTTGCATTAGAAATGAACGTAAGCTGATTTGTATCTGCTTTTGAAAGAGCAGCAATACTATTAACGACAACATCGGCGTTACCGCGAAAGGTACCGCCGACTTTTGTTGCTAATTCCTGTAAAGAATAGGATTTTTGCATTATGAGAACCTATTATTTTTTCTCTTCAGTTTTTGCTGGAGCTGCTTTTTCAGTTGCAGGAATAGATTTTAATACATCTTCAGTAATGTCTTTACCATCTACCGCAAATACTACAGAGTTAGCATCTAAAACATAAGTATAACCTTTTGCTTTTGCTAAGTTATTAGTTGCAACTTGAATGCTTTCTAATAATTTACCACGCTCTTCAGTTTGACGTTTTTCGTTTAACTCTTGAAACTCTGCCACTTTTTTATCTTGCTCTTCCATTAATTTATTTAATGCAGCTTCTTCATCTGAACCAAATTTAGTAATTTCTTCTTGGCGCTTTTGAATTTCAGCTTGACGTAAACGAGGTGCATCTTTTTGTAAAGCAGCCACTTTTGCTTCTACTTTTTTACGAGATGCTACGATTTTGTCATCAATTTCTTTCTTACTTGCAGCAAGTTTATCCGCCATTGGTTTGAATTCTGCATCTAACTTATCTGCTACAGCTTGACGATCCGGGTGGTTTTGGAATAAGTAACCCGCATTGATGAATGCGATATTTTCATCTGCAGCAGCAAAACCTGATGCAAGTGCAAGACCTAAAGAAAGTGCGGTAACTTTTACTACGTTTTTCATATTTGAATTTCCTTAAATTAGTTGAGTAAATATTTCTGTGTCAGCTAACTCACTGACACAGAACGAAGATTTTGACTTAAATAGAACGTAAAAGTTCAATTTATTAGAAAGAACCACCAATACTAAATTGGAATTGTTCTACATCATCATTTTCATATTTTTTGATTGGTTTCGCGTAAGAGAATACCAATGGTCCGATTGGTGATTGCCATTGGAAAGCTACACCAGTCGATGCACGGATTCGACCTGCTTTGCTGTAATCAGGTAATGTTGCATAAACAGGAGATGATTTTAAGCCTTCTTTATCTGATTTCCATTTTGTATTCCAAACACTCGCAGCATCAACGAAAAGTGAGGTTCTTACGCTATTTTGGCTTTTATCTCCAACAAATGGGGTTGGAACAATAAGTTCCACGCTTGCTGTAGCCATCGCGTTACCACCAACGACATCAGTACTTTGATACCATTGGCCATATTTGTCTTGATAAATCGCATTAGGACCTACTGCACCATAAGCAAAACCACGTAATGAACCGATACCACCCGCCGTATAAAGTTGATAGAACGGTACACGTTTACCACCTAAGCCATTTGCATAAGAAGCAGTTGCTTTTCCAGATAATACCCAGCGATGATCACGATCTAATGGGTAGAAACCTTGAAGATCAGCACTTAATTTATAATATTTATTATCAGATCCTGGAATGGTGACACGGCCACCTAAACTTGCTTTCACACCTTTAGTTGGGAAATAGCCACGGTTTAGGCTGTTGTAATTCCAACCAAATGAGAAATCAAAATCATTAGTTTTGATTGAGTTTCCAGTCAAATTCATTGACTTCATGTATAAATCACGGTTGTATTCATACGCGAAGTTACTGATTTTATTATAAGTATAACCTAATCCCACGTAATATGAGTTATTCTCATTAACTGGGAATCCTAATGTGACATTACCACCGTAAGTTGTACGTTTATAGGTTGATAAAGTATCACTTTTCGAGTTATCGTAAGTTTCATAGAATACGTTTCCACCTAAACTTACTCCATCTTTAGTAAAGTATGGTTCTGTATAACCCAAGTTTACACTTGTACCGTAGTCATTACGTGTACCTGCTAAACTTACCGCTGCACCTGTTCCCAAGAAATTGTCTTGTTTCACACTTGCTTGATAGCTGATACCACTTTCTGTACCATAACCGATACCAAAGTTAATACTACCGGTATTACGTTCTCTTACTTTATATACGACATCGACTTCATCATTAGAACCTTGAATTGGTTCAACACGATTTTCTACACTCTCAAAGAAACCCGTTCTATCTAAACGTACTTTACCTAACTCAACTAATTGAGAGTTATACCAAGTACCTTCTTGCTGGCGCATTTCTTGACGCAATGTGCTATCTGCAGAAACCGTATTACCTTCAAAGCGAACTTGACGAACAGATAAACGACGTCCCGCATCAACCACAAAGGTTAATGCTAATGTTTTATTCGCATCATCGAAAGTTGGTACAGTATTCACTGTTGCACTACCGTAACCACGTTCACCTAATTTATCTTTAATTAAGCTTTCAACATTTTGCACATCCGCACGACTGAATGTATCATTTAAGTGAAGTTCACCTAATAATGGTTGTAATTCATCAGCCATACCACCTAAGTTACCGACGATACGAGCAGAACTTAAATTGTATTTTTCACCTTCACTTACATCAATAGTGACATCTGCTTTTGTATGTTCTTCATTCAACTGAACATCTGTTTTTGTCACTCTTGCTTTTGCATAACCATTATTTTGGTAATAGTCTTGGATAGCTTGAATATCTTTATCAAATTGAGAACCATCAAACTTATTACCCCAAAGTTTCCACCAAGAATCAGGTTGAAGTTCCATTTGTTCTTGTAACTTACTGCTAGAAATCGCTTCATTTCCATTAAAAGTAACAGAACGAAGTTTTGCCGTATCATCTTCATCAATTTGAAGTGTAATTTCTGCACGGTTATTCGGTAAAGTTGTCACTATCGGATCAACTTTCGCATTATAACGACCTATACTCTTATAATGTTCTCTTAAGGTTTTCGCAAACTCTTCTAATTTCGCACGATTTAAGACATCACCACTTTTGAAACCATTTGCATCAAGGTTTTGTTTTAATGCTTCTGTTGGAATAACTGAGTTACCTTTAATATTCACTTCAGAAATAATTGGTTTCGCAATAACGCTCACAACTAATGCGTCGCCATCTTGGAAAGCTTTAACATCATCAAACTGTCCACTTACGAATAATGAACGTACAATATTGGCTACATCTTTATCCGTTACACGCTGACCACTACGAACAGGAAGACTTGCTAGAATTTGCTGTTCTAAGTCTCCTTGAGCACCGTCAACACGAATGTCTTTTGCTACAAATGGTGCCGCAAATACACTCGTTGTAGTACCGAATAATAAACTTGCGATTAGAAGTTTTTTCATCGACTTTATCCTATAAAAAACAATAGTTATAAACGTAAGAAATCATTAAAAAGCACAAAAATTGTTTGAATTAACAAAATTGTGAGCCCTATACGATAACTTAAATTTTGTACCCGTTCTGAAACAGGTTTTCCTTTGATAGCTTCCGCCGCCAAAAATACGAGATGTCCACCATCTAAAACTGGCAACGGAAATAAATTCATTATGCCTAAATTAACACTAATCAACGCGAGAAAACTTAAGAAATAAATCACACCCGCGTTAGAAGATGCACCTGCACCTTGGGCAATTGAAATTGGCCCGGCTAAACTGGAAAATGAAAGCTCTCCACTAAACAATTTCCCGATTGCCTTCACAATAAACCAAGAAATTTGGCCTGTCTTTTCCACACCTTTTTGTAAGGCATCAAGAATACCATATTTTAATTCAGTTCGATACTGTTCGCCAACTTTTAAGAACGTCGGACTTAACCCAACAAACCATTTACCCTCTCGATTCTTCTCAGGTTGCAAGGTTTTGTCAAAAATTTCTTGATTACGTTCGATCTTGATTGTAAAAGGCTGACCTTGTTGTACCAGTGCGACAAAAGCTTTCCAATCAAGTGCCGTCGAATTTTCTGCTAAAATTTTATCGCCAACCAACAAGCCTGCTTTTTCAGCCGGTGAGTTCTCCACCACTTTTGATAAAGTCATCTCCACTTTACTTGAAACGGGATTGATCCCTAATGTTTCAAATGCTGTTTCTTTATCTGGCTCAAATGTCCAATTTTGCAGATTAATGGTTCGTTGATAAGGTTGGTCTTCACCAAAAGGCGTTAATGTGAGTTCAACAGAATCAGAACCTAACTTATCAGTGAGCAATAAATTAATGGTTTCCCAATCGGGTGTATTCTTTCCATCAATTGCTAAAATCTGGCTATTTGGTTCAATTTGAGCCATCGCAGCGGGAGAATTTGGCGTGACATTTTCAATGACTGGTTTAACACTCGGAATCCCAACAGAATAAATCACCCAATATGCCAAAATCGCAAAAATAAAATTAGCAAGCGGGCCTGCAGCAATGACAAAAGCACGTTGAGCGACAGATTTACTTTCAAATGCCTGCGATTTTAATTCTGCTGGAACTTCTTCATTTCGCCCGTCAAGCATTTTGACATAACCGCCAAGCGGAATAGCTGAAATAGCAAATTCGGTGCCCAATTTATCTGTGCGTCGCCAAATCACTTTACCAAAGCCAATCGAAAAACGATGAACTTTAATACCACACTTTCTTGCTGCCCAAAAGTGGCCGTATTCGTGCACGGCAACTAGCACAGCAATTGCAATAATAAATGAGCCAAGCGACCACAAAAATGACATGTTCTATCCTATAACACAAAGAAATAGAAATATGTGAAGAATGGTACTGCGGCTGTTAAGCTATCAATACGATCTAAAATACCGCCATGGCCCGGAATTAATTGACTACTGTCTTTAATGCCTGATTCACGTTTAAACATACTTTCTGCTAAGTCACCTAATACAGAAATAGCCACAGTTGCCACAGAAAGCACAACAAAACCACTCATTGAACGGCTACCTAATAAGGTTTCACCTGAGAAATGGATAAATACAAATGCCAATACCGCCGCGGTGATCATGCCTCCAAATACCCCTTGCCATGTTTTTCCCGGTGAGACTTTCGGCGCAAGCTTGTGCTTACCAAAGGCTCGTCCCGCAAAATAGGCACCAGAGTCAGCCGCCCATACCAATACAAACACATAAAGCAATAAGAATAAACCATGATGAGGATCAGCAGTATAATTATCTAAACGCAAACGTAAGACTGCGGCAACAAAAGGGATCAGCGTAGAGAAAGCAAACAACACTTGTAAAGGGATATTTTTACCCCAAAACTTCGCTGAACTTGGATAAGTCACCACTAATACTAATGCAAGCGCCCACCAACCGACTGAATTTAGCAATAAAAGCGGCAAGTAGTTTTCAAATACTCGACCTGCATCTAAATAATTACCTTCGTTATAAAGCCAGAGGAAGATAAATGCGCCTAGAAATGCTGCGATACAAAGGCGTGCCAAAGGATTTTTAAAACGAGCAAATTGAGCCCACTCCCAAATACCAAGTGTAGCCACAAAGCCCAAGGCTAGGGCAAAATAAAATGGGGTAAATAAGAACAAGGCACATAATACCAAAGCAATCAACACAATGGCTGATAATACACGTTCTTTAAGCATAAGTTCTCCGCTTATTCTGTCCCGCCAAAACGGCGATGACGTTGTTGATAGCAGGCAATTGCCTGATTAAAATCTTTTTCACTAAAATCTGGCCAAAGCACATCTAAAAAACACAATTCCGCATATGCAATTTGCCAAAGCAAGAAATTACTAATGCGTTGTTCACCGCTTGTGCGAATTAGTAAATCGACCGGCGGCTCATCTTGTGTGACTAAATGTTGCTGGAAAAGTGGTTCATTAATATCACTCACCGAAATCTCATTATTTTTTACTTTTTCAGCTAATTGTTGAGTCGCTTGAACAATATCCCAACAACCACCGTAATTAGCCGCAATATTTAAAGTCAGTGCGGTATTATTTTCCGTTAAATTTTCTGCTTTTGCGATCTTCTCTTGCAATTTTTCACTAAAACGAGAAACATCACCGATAATCTTTAAACGAATATTATTTTTATGTAATTTTTTGACTTCTCGATCAAGTGCTTGCATAAAGAGCGTCATTAAAGCGCTCACTTCTTGCTCGGGACGATTCCAGTTTTCGCTGCTAAATGCATATAACGTCAAAAATTTAACACCAGTTTGTCGTGCATAACTCACCGCACGGCGCACGGCTGCCACACCATTTGTATGGCCAAAAATACGCAGCTTATTTTGTTGCTTCGCCCAGCGCCCATTACCATCCATTATGATGGCAACGTGTTCGGGAATATTATTGTTATCAAGTTCTTTCATTCTAAAATATTCGGATTTATAACCGCACTTTGGTGTATTCTACATTAACTTTTTAATCAGCGAAGCTGCTAATTCACGTGCTTGCTTATCTACGGCTAATACATCATCAATGCTTGAAATGATAGAAGATGGCATTTGCTCAACTGATACTTGGTTAATTTTCGCAATATCCGTAAATTTAATATAACCATCTAAAAAGGCTTGTACTGCAATTTCATTTGCTGCATTCATAGCAGTTGTCGCATACTGCCCTTCTGCAAAAGCATCGATCGCTAATTTTAAATTTGGATAACGATTAAAATCAGGTTCGATAAACGTCAATTCTTTGATTTTAAAGAAATCTAATGGTTTCACACCACTAACAGTACGATTTGGATAAGCCATAGTTTCCGCAATGGGCGTGCGCATATCCGGATTGCCTATTTGAGCAATGACCGAACCATCTACATAACGCACCATTGAATGAATAATAGATTGAGGATGAATAATCACTTCCATTTCATCAGCCGATGCATTAAAGAGCCAGCGAGCTTCAATGTACTCTAAACCTTTATTCATCATCGTGGCAGAATCCACAGAGATTTTTTTACCCATTGACCAGTTTGGATGAGCGACGGCTTGTTCTGGCGTAATATGTTCAAACTCGTTTAATGGCGTATAACGGAAAGGCCCACCAGAACCCGTTAAGACAATTTTACTGACCCCTAATTCTTTCAAAGGACAGAATCCAACCTTTTCTTGGGCTTCAGGCGGTAAAGATTGAAAAATCGCATTATGCTCACTATCAACAGGTAATAATTTTGCTTTGAATTGTTTTACTGCATCAATAAAAATTTGACCACAAGTCACTAAAGATTCTTTGTTAGCAAGTAAGACTTTCTTACTCGCTTTCACTGCTGAAAGGGTCGGTAGTAATCCCGCCGCCCCAACAATGGCTGCCATAACTTGATCTGCATCTGGATGTGCTGCCAACTCACAAATGGCTTTCTGTCCAGCTAAGACTTCTGTTTTAATGTGGTGTGAAGCTAATTTTTCTCGCAATACCTTTGCTGCATTTTCATCATCTAATGCAGCAAAGTGCGGTTGAAATTTCACGCATTGTTCAAACATTGTCTCAACATTTTTGCCCCCTACTAACGCAAAGGCATGGTATTTGTCAGGATTATGTTCGATAACAGAAAGGGTGCTATGACCAATAGAACCGGTTGATCCTAAAATAACAAGATTTTGTTTTTGCATAAAATTTCGACCGCACTTTGTGCTTTTATTTTTTTATCAGAATAGAACAAGGGCAGACACTTGGTCTGCCCCAAAACATGGTTCGACAATTAGAAATCCATTAATTCTTTTTCTTTATCCGCTAAGATCTCATCCACTTTTTTGATATAGCTATCAGTCACTTTTTGAATGATTTCTTCTGCTTTATGTTGATCGTTTTCGCTGATTTCTTTGTCTTTTAATAATGCTTTGATTTTATCATTTGCATCACGACGCACATTACGAATTGCAACTTTACCTTGTTCACCTTCGCTTTTTACGATTTTGATTAAATCACGACGACGTTCTTCAGTTAATGGAGGAAGAGGCACACGAATTGTTGTACCTGCTGAAGATGGGTTTAAACCTAAATCAGACGTTAAAATTGCTTTTTCTACTGCACTGATTAAAGAACGGTCAAATACTGTTACCGCTAAAGTACGCGCATCTTCCGCAACCACGTTAGCTAATTGACGAAGTGGGGTCGCTGCACCATAGTATTCCACTTGGATTGCGTCTAATAAGCTAGGTTGAGCACGACCTGTACGGATTTTTGCAATATGCCCACGTAAGGCTTCAAGGCTTTTTTCCATGCGAGCTTCAGCATCTTGTTTGATTTCATTAATCATTCATCTGTCCTTTTCAATAAATAAAGATAAAACACAGTGATTTTACTGGATTTTTAGGGAGTTTTGAATAAATTTATTCATAAAAAAGGCGAGATAGTCTCTCGCCATTTTATTCTTTAAAAAATTAACTAATCGTTGTGCCTTCTTCTGTACCGAGTACGACTTTGCGTAACGCACCTGGTTTGCACATATTAAATACACGAATTGGCATACCGTGGTCACGCGCAAGTGTGAACGCAGCTAAATCCATTACTTGTAATTCTTTATCAATCACTTCTGCATAAGATAATTTATGGTATAGCTTCGCATTAGGATTTTTTGCAGGGTCGCAATCATACACGCCATCAACTTTGGTCGCTTTTAACACGATATCCGCTTCAATTTCAATACCACGCAAGCATGCAGCAGAATCTGTAGTAAAGAACGGGCTCCCCGTTCCCGCTGAGAAAATCACCACACGTTTTTCACGTAACATTTTGATGGCTTCAGACCAGTTATAGGTATCGCAAATCCCATTTAATTGGAAAGCAGACATTAATTTTGCATTCACATCCGCACGATGAAGCGCATCGCGCATTGCCAAGCCATTCATTACGGTTGCAAGCATCCCCATATGGTCGCCCACTACGCGATTCATGCCGGCTTTAGCTAATTTTGCACCACGGAATAAGTTACCACCACCGAGCACAACACCAACTTCCACGCCCATTTCAATTAATTCTTTAATCTCTAACGCCATACGATCAAGGATCGAAGGATCGATACCGAAGCCCTCATCACCTTGCAATGCTTCACCACTTAATTTCAATAAAATACGTTTGTAAATTGGTTGGCTCATTTGTCTTTTCCTTTGTCGGTTACAAAATTTGGCTTATTCTAGCAAAAGAGCGAAAAAGTTAAAAATGGAAATTAGTCAGAAAAGTGCGATAAAATATCGCTGTTTTGATTTTATAGGTAAACTTTATGAAGATTTCAAAAACCTCACAAATTTTAACCGCACTTTTTTCTTTGGCTTGCGCCATTGCTGCGGGTTATTTGATTTTACGAGGTTCAGGGATGTTTCCTGAGCCATCTATTAGTCTGATTTTACTCGCGGCTATTTTCATTATTTTATTAAGTAGTAGCCGAAAATCTTTCTATTTTATTTTATTACCCTTAGTTTGCTTACACGCAATTTATACGCCAACAGGCTTAAATTTTGGTGCACCAAGCTACCAATATATTGCATCGGTTCTCGCGACAGATATGTTAGAGACCAAAGAGTTTCTCATGCAAATCCCTGTAAGCAGCTATTTAGCTGCATTAGCTATTCCAGTTTTAGTCTTTTTACATTACAAAAGTGCGGTCAAATTTGGGGTAAAATTTTATCGCAATAAAACATTCATTGCCCTCGCTACCCTGTTGATTGGCTACAACTTACCGATTGCTGCGCCATTAAAAGAAACAATAGATTCGAGTGTAGAAATTGTTAATGAATGGCAAAAATTGAAAAAAATGTCACAAGAAAGCAACTGGGGACAATCCACATTAGAAAATTCGAAATACCAAGATTATGTGATTATTTTGGGTGAAAGTGCGCGAAAAGACTACTTACATGCTTATGGCTATCCTGTTAATGACACGCCATTCATGTCATCAACAAATGGCACACTTATTGATGGGATGACATCTGCCGGAACCAACACTGTCGCCTCATTGCGCTTAATGTTAACTTTACCTGACAAAGAAAAATGGGAACCTAACTATGATTTAAGCTTAGTGGATCTGATTAAGTCCGCAGGCGTAAAAACCTACTGGCTTTCTAATCAAGGTTTCTTAGGTGAATATGACACGCCAGTTGCTTCGCTTGCATCAAAATCTGATGAAACCATTTTCCTGAAAAAAGGCGGTAGCTTTAATTCTACAAACTACAGCGATTTTGATTTAATTCCTAAATTTGCCCAAGTTTTAGAAGATCCAACACAAGGTAAACGCTTTATTGTGTTACACATTTATGGTTCACATCCTCTTGCTTGCGATCGTGTTGAAGATTATCCGAAAATTTTCAATGATAATGACATTGAGAAAAAGAACGAGTACTTAAATTGCTATGTTTCATCCATTAAGAAAACCGATGATTTTATTAAGAAAGTGTATGAAACCCTCAAAGAAAACGAGCAAAAAACACACCGCACTTTCTCAATGATTTATTTTTCTGATCATGGTTTATGTCACCAAGAAGATGATAAACATGGTGTAACCTTATTTAACCAAAACTGTCACAGTCAATTACATCATAATATTCCGCTCTTTAAGATTTCATCTGATGATACGGCACGTAAAGAATACAAAGCCTTTAAATCTGGTTTGAATTTCTTAGAAGGTATTGCTAATTGGATAGGGATTAAAAATCCGAAGCTCACATTAGAAGAAGATTTATTCTCTGAACAAGCTGACAAAGACGATTATGGGCTGAAAAAACTGATTGAAGAAAAATATCGTAAAGATGCAGACCCCGCCATCGATATTCGTCCAAAGAAATAAAGCATCTCAAATTTAAGATAACAAAAAAGCCGATATTGAATATCGGCTTTTTTATAATATCTCAATGGAGAAAATTAAGCGTTACCGCCAGTGATTTTTGCAACTTCAGCTGCGAAATCTTCTTCTTTTTTCTCGATACCTTCACCTACTTCTAAACGGATGAAGTTAGACACTGAAGTATTTACTGATTTTAAGAAGTCGCCTACAGATACAGAAGGATCCATTACGAATGCTTGACCTGTTAATGAAACTTCACCAGTGAATTTCTTCATACGGCCTTCAACCATTTTCTCTGCAATTTCTTTTGGTTTGCCAGAGTTAACTGCGATATCAATTTGGATTTGACGCTCGTGTTCAACTACTTCTGCAGGTACATCTTCTGGGTTCACGAATTCTGGTTTAGATGCCGCTACATGCATTGCCACTTTTTTAAGTTCATCAGCTGAACCTTCACCCGCAACTAACACACCGATTTTCGCACCGTGTAAGTATTGAGCAATAACTTGACCATCTAAGTAAGCAACACGACGGATGTTCATGTTCTCACCGATTTTAGCCACTAATGCAGCACGTTTTTCTTCAAATTGTGCTTGTAACGCTTCGATAGTCGTACCTTTGTGTGCTGCTGCGAAATCAGCTACTTCGTTTGCTAAACCTAAGAAACCAGCATCTTTTGCTACGAAGTCAGTTTCACAGTTCATTTCAACTAATACACCGAAACCATTTTCTACACGAGCAAGGATAACACCTTCAGCTGCAACACGGCCTGCTTTTTTAGCTGCTTTAGCTTGACCAGATTTACGCATGTTGTCGATTGCTAACTCGATATCACCGTTTGCTTCAACTAATGCTTTTTTACATTCCATCATACCGGCACCGGTACGTTCACGAAGTTCTTTTACTAATGATGCTGTGATTTCAGCCATTTTAAAAATCCTCTGTCGAAAATGCGATTTATTTTGACCGCACTTTTAGATAAAAATATAGGGGCTAAATTTTAGCCCCTATGCCAATTAATCGTTTGATTATTAAGGGCTTCGCCTTATTGCAAAACTTAAATTATTCTGCGTCAGCTGCTAATTCTTCAGCAACTTGAGCTTCGTTACCACGACCTTCTTTAACCGCTGCTGCAGCTGCAGAAACGTAAAGTTGGATAGCACGAGTCGCATCATCGTTACCAGGGATAACGAAATCTACGCCAGCTGGAGTTGAGTTAGTATCAACGATAGCAAACACAGGAATACCTAGGTTGTTTGCTTCTTTAACAGCGATATGTTCGTGGTCTGCACCGATAACGAATAACGCATCTGGTAAGCCGCCCATATCTTTGATACCGCCAAGGCTTAATTCAAGTTTTTCCATCTCACGGGTACGCATTAACGCTTCTTTTTTGGTTAATTTGTCAAAAGTACCATCTTGAGATTGAGTTTCTAAATCTTTTAAACGTTTAATTGATTGACGAACGGTTTTCCAGTTAGTCAACATACCACCTAACCAACGGTGGTTTACGTAATATTGCTGACAATCTAATGCTGCTGCTTGAACTGCTTCAGACGCTGCACGTTTTGTACCAACGAATAATACTTTACCGTTGTTGCTAGCAATGCGAGTTAATTCCGCTAAAGCTTCGTTGAATAAAGGTAAAGTTTTTTCTAAGTTGATGATGTGAACACCGTTACGAGCACCAAAAATGAAAGGTTTCATTTGTGGGTTCCAGTAACGAGTTTGGTGTCCGAAGTGTACGCCTGCGTTGATCATGTCGCGCATTGAAACTTGTGCCATAATATTTTCCTTTTGTTGGGGTTGAGCCTCCACATATCAGCTAATCGACCGTTTGGCACCCCGATTAAGCCTTAATGATATGTGTGTGTTGTTAATAATTAAAAACGCTGCTTTTGAAACCCAAAAACAGCGGTGCGATTTATACCATAAAGTGCGGTCAAAAACCAGTTTATTTTGTTAAATTCATCACTTTTCTTGCTTTAATAAACAATAAAGGGGGACGATGCCGCAAATCTTTAAATTCATCATGCCATTGTGGCTGCTCGGCTAACATTGGTTCAGCCATTTGTTCAATTTGAAAACCCGCAGCGATTAAATCATTAATGATCGTTGCCGTCGTACGGTGATACGTTTTAAAAGGTTGTTGAAACCAATTTCGCTCTCTTAGCCCTTCATCACGGTAATGATTTAAACGGTAGGCTACTTGCTGTTTTTTCTCATTTTTTTCCCAGCGCTCCCCTTCTTTATGGCAAGTTGTAATCGGATGCTCTTGGGAAAAAACTAATGTGCCGTTAGGCTTAAGTTTGTTGGCAATAGAAGCTAATAAAGCGGGAAAATCTTCAATATAATGAAAAGCAAAAGAGCTGGTAATGACATCAAAATCACTTTCTGGCAATTCCGTTAATTTTTCCATCGGTAACTGATATAACGAAAAACGTCCAGAAAATTGACTGCACTTTTTTAGCTCTTTTTCAGCTTGCTCTAGCATTTTAGCTGAAAGATCTGTTCCCACTACGCTCTCCGCATTGCGTTCCAAATAGAGTTGTAAGTGTCCACCCGTTCCACAACCTAGATCGAGCAATTTTTTCCCTTGTAAATCAGGTAACAGGGAAAGCATCGTCGGCTTTTCCACTATTTCATTGAGGCTGATTGGGTTAGATCGCAGTTTTTGATAAAGCGCAAAGAAGTTTTCTTTATCGTAAACGCTCGTTTGGTTACTCATCTCGTTTCCTATGTAAAATTAAAAAGGGCGTATTCGATACGCCCCTACAATATTAACGCGAAAACTTATCCTGCGAAACTTGCAAACCATCCTAAGTTTGCGCCTACTTGTGCCACAATATTTAACACACCGAATAAGATCACAAAGCCAATCATAAAATTACCGCCATACACTTTATAAGTCGCATTTGGGAATTTTTGGCGACTTGCTTTAGCAAGCAGTGCTGGCACGATTGCAGCCCAAATTGTTGCAGCTAATCCGGCATAACCAATGGCAATCACGAAGCCATAAGGGAATTGTAAACTTAACAATAGTGGCGGTAAGAATGTCACCAATGTGGTTTTTGTTCTGCCTAATACGCTGTCATCAAATTTAAATAAGTCGGCAATATAATCAAATAAACCTAACGTTACCCCTAAGAATGAGGTTGCAATAGCCATATAAGCAAAGAAATTCAATACAACTGCAATGTATTCCACTTCAATATATTTGTGTAATGCTTCTAATAATGCCGATACATCGCCGCCTTTTTCAATCACTGGTGCAAATTCTGTACGTGGTAAATTACCTTGCACTGCAAGCTGCCATAAAATATAAATCACTAAGGCTAAACCTGTACCAATAAAGATCGATTTCATCACGCGACGACCATCACGATCGTAATATTTGACGAGGCTCGGTACATTTCCGTGGAAACCAAAAGACACTAAGCAAACTGGAAGTGCGGTCAATAAATAAGGCAAATAGCTTTGTTCACCTTCCGCAATGGTATTGAATAACACCTCTGTTTTTACAGAGCTCAATAAGCCTGCGGTAGAAAGGAAGAAAGCCACCACCATTCCAACGATCAAAATGGTTGTGAAACGATCCACTGCTTTAGTAGAAAGCCAGACGAAAGCTGCAAGAATAAAACAGAAAATTAAAGATCCCGAAGTCCGTCCAATATCGACCGCACTTTCAGCGGAACCAAAGGCTTGATTGAGCAAGTTTTGTGTAATACCGCCGCCAGAGGTGATATAGGCATAAGTTAAAATATACAACACGAAAGCAACGGAAAGACCATTGATAATATTCCAACCTTTTCCTAACAAATCTTTCACGATGGTGTCAAAGCTTGAGCCGGTAGGATAATGTAAGTTGGCTTCTAAGATCATCAAACCTGATGTGGTCATACAGAACCAAGTGTAAACCAAAGCCAGAATAGAGCCGATAAACCATACACCCGCCGTCGAAGTTGGATTAGCGAGCATACCAGCACCAATCGCGGTACCCGCAATAATCATGGCGCCGCCTAATAAAGAAGGAGATTTTTTTATTGTCATCGTTAAGTCCTAAAATAAAAATTTGCACTATTATAGTAGTACAAAATAAAAAGACAATCTTTTTATATCGACAAAACGCAATAAATTCATATAATCAGCCATCTCAACAAAAGGATAATTTATGAAAAAACAACTTAAAAGCTTTGCTTTTGCTGCGTTAGCGGGTGTTGTATTAACTTCGTGTGCTGACTCTGCCTCTATCAATCAACAAGCTGCAAGTAGCTATACCCAAGAAATGGGTAATATGCGTGCACATGGTGTAATTGATACTTCATCAAAAACTGCAAAACGTGTTCATGCAGTGTTTAATAAAATGGTGCCTTATGCAGACCAAGCGAATGAAACTGGACAACAATTTAACTGGCAAATCAATGTCATTAAATCAAAAGAACTGAATGCTTGGGCAATGCCAGGCGGTAAAATGGCATTCTACACAGGTTTAGTGGATACCTTACAGTTAAACGATAATGAAATTGCTGTTGTAATGGGTCACGAAATGGCACACGCTTTAAAAGAACACGGTAAAGCGAAAGTGAATTTTGGTATGGCTACTAATATTGCAGCAAGTTTAGGTCATGCCGCCCTTTCTACTGTTATCGGTTCAAGTGCAAGTGAATTAGCAGTAGGTTTAACCAAAGACTTTGCTTTAGATAAACCTTACTCTCGTAGCGCAGAAACTGAAGCGGATGAAGTTGGATTAATGCTAATGGCTCGCTCAGGTTACAATCCTGAAGTTGCCCCAGGTTTATGGCAAAAAATGGCAAAAGCCTCTGGTGGTTCTAAAGGTGCACTTGATGTGTTAGCTTCTACTCACCCGAGTGATGAATCCCGCCAAGAAAACTTACAACGCTTATTACCAGAAGCGATGGAACTTTACAAAGCCACTAAAAATAAAAATGGCTAAATAAAAATGGTTAAAAATTTGACCGCACTTTCATAAATAAAAAGCGAACATTATGTTCGCTTTTTTAATCTCTAAAAGAAAACCGCACTTGAAAAATCAAAGTGCGGTTTGTTTTTATAGTATTTTCAATTAATGTTGTTCGTTAATGTGACCTTCAATTGGTTTTACATTTTCATCAAACACTGGTAACGGTTTGTGTTCGCTTGCAATGTAAGAATAAATCACTGGCAACACGAACAAGGTAAACAATGTACCGATTGCCAAACCTGCCACGATAACGATACCAATACTGAAACGAGATACCGCACCCGCACCTGTTGCATAAAGCAACGGTACAAGACCTGCAATCATCGCTGCGGTTGTCATCAAAATTGGACGTAAACGTACTTTAGCCGCTTCGGTGATCGCTTCAATACGCGTTTTACCGTGGTTTAACTGCTCTTCTTTCGCTACTTCACACATCAAAATACCGTGTTTCGTAATAAGACCAACCAGGGTAATCAAACCCACTTGTGAGTAGATATTGAGTGTCGTTCCAGCAATCCCTACAAATCCAAAGGCATTTAAGGCTAATAACGCACCACTCACCGCTAACGGTACAGAAATCATAATCACGATTGGATCGCGAATTGATTCAAACTGAATTGCCAAGACTAAGAAAATAATCACTACCGCAAGTAAGAACGTTACAGCAAGCGCATTACCTTCTTGTACTAACTGACGCGCTTCACTTTTAAAGTCATAGTTATAACCCTGTGGTAAAGTATTTTTCGCATTGTCCTGTAACCATTGGATCGCATCACCAATTGAAGTACCTGGCATCGGTACAGCACTAATCACCGCAGAGTTTAACTGGCTGAAACGAGGCAATGTACTTGGTTGTGGTTCCAATGTAGCCGTCACCAAGCTGCTTAATGGAACAGAGGTACCATTTGCTGCGGTGATGTAATACTTATTAAAACTTTCCGGAGATAAACGATTGTCACGTTTTACTTGGGAAATAATTTTATAAGCACGGCCGTCAATATCCACACGCTCAATGGTTGCGGCAGATAAGAAGCTACCTAAAGTACGGCTGATTTGTTGCATCGTAATGCCGTAAGTCCCTGCTTTTTCACGATCAATCTTAATGCGCATTTGAGCGGTATCAAATTTAAGATCGAGATTGGTATAAACGAACTTACTGGATTTTTGCATATCCTCTAAGAATTTACCGGCTACATTTGCTAAATCGCCGTAATCTTGTGATGTGCTGATCACAAAACCAATCGGAGGTCCTTGCTCCCCTGTATCAATTTCTGGGAACGAGAAGCCTTGTACAGATACCTCAGGAATTGATTTCGCTTTCGCATTTAATTCATTTAAGATCTCAGTTTGGCTTTTTGAACGTTCTTTCCAGTCTTTTAACGTAATGACGTTTAAAGATTGGTTAGAAGTTGGTGCGCCTGAAATTGTCATAGCAAACTGCACTTCTGGCGTATTTTTTAAAATCTCTTGATAAGGTGCCATCGCATTTTGCACATAATCCACGTTTACGTTAGACGGTGCTGAACCAATCGCTAAAAATGCCCCTTTATCTTCTGCTGGTGTTAATTCACTCGAAAGCGATTTAAACAACACGGGTAAGGTTGCAAAGATAATCGCCGCAAACATCAACATACATTTACGGTTTACCATCACCAAATCAAGTACATACGCATAAGCTGCATTCACTTTACTAAGGGTATGCTCTACTCGTTGTTCCAATTTACTTGGAGCCTCATTGGATTTTAGCAATTTACTGGTCATCATTGGTGAAAGCGTTAATGCTACGATACCGGAAATAAATACTGCTCCAGCAAGGGTTAAAGCAAACTCTTTAAACAACGTACCCGTAATACCGCCCATTAACGCCATTGGAGAATATACCGCAATCAAGGCTATAGTCATGGAAATAACCGGAACGGCAATTTCACGCGTACCAATAATCGCCGCACGGAATGGTGTTTCACCTAACTTAATGTGGCGGTCTACGTTTTCCAATACCACAATCGCATCATCCACCACCAAACCAATGGCTAGAACCAATGCCAGCAAAGTCATCAAGTTAATAGAGAAATCAAATGATTGAAGCAACATGATTACCCCAATTAATGAAATCGGAATGGTGATAACCGGGATTAACATCGCACGGAATGAACCAATAAACATGGTAATCACCACCAACACGATCAGCGTTGCCTCAACAATCGTTTTGATTACTTCATTAATGGAGTTATTAATCGCAATTGTACTGTCATATAAGATGTCAGATTCAATAGCATCCGGCAGATTATTTTTAATACTGTCATATAGCGGACGCACTTTCGCAACTACCGTTAATGGGTTTGCTGACGAAGTTGGATTAATCGCTAATACAACGGAATCTGCGCCATTCGCTACCGCACGTGAGCTATCACTTGATTTATTTAATTCAATATCAGCGATATCGCGTAAACGTACTAACTTATCACCGTTAGACGTCACAATTAAGTTACCTAATTCTTCAACCGATTTTGTCGTGGTTTCTACTTTGTTTTTATAGGTTACAAAATAGCCATTATCATTACCTGCTGCTGTTTGAATGTTATTCGCTGATAATGCGGACATCACTTGTGTGGCAGAAAGGTTTTGAGCCGCCATTTTTTCTGGATCTAACCAAATACGAAGTGCGTACTCAGATGCACCAAAGATCTGCACACTCGCCACCCCTTCTACAGTAAAGAACTGAGGTTTGACTACGCGTTGAATATAGTCAGTCACTTGGCTTGCATCAAGCTTGTCAGAACGGAAACTAATATACATAATCCCCGAACCACCGGTTGATGAAGAAATCGTTGGATCTTCAATACCACTTGGTAATTCAGAACGAACTGAGTTAACTTTAGCTAAAACATCTGCCAAGGCCGCATTCGGATCCGTATTTAATTTCATTTTTACGGTGACAGTTGACGTACTTGGGCTAGAGCTTGAAGACATATAGTCCACATTATCTGCTTGCGCTACCGCCTCTTCAATTTTGGAAGTAACAAACGCTTGAATTAAGTTCGCATCCGCCCCTGGATATGCAGTGGTCACCGTAATCACCGTCGTGGTCATTTTCGGATATTCGCGCACAGCCAATTTCGAGATCGCTTGTAATCCTAAAATAATGATTAACAAGCTAATCGAAACCGCCAAAACAGGACGACGAATAAATATATCGGTAAATTTCATTCGCTTTTCCTAATTAAAGATTCGTTTTATTCGCAGGTTGTTCAGTACCTACGCCCGCTTTATCTGCAACAGAGACTAATGCACCGTTACTTAAGTTTTGCTGACCGCCGGTCACAATTTTATCGCCGACTTTAACTTCATCGCCTTTTAATTGTGCATAAATACCTTGACGATCTTTCGTAAATACAGTGATTGATTTTGCACGGTACATATTCGCCGCTTTTTCTGCGCCGCCTAATTTCTCAATATCTTCATCGGAAAGTGCGGTCAAAATATAAAGCGATTCGCCATACATGTTGTAGCTCACTGCCACTTGTGGCACAACGATTTGATTATGCTCAGTTGGTAAAGCGACATTTAAGCGAGTAAACATACCGGATAATAATTTTGCGCCATCTTCTGGTTCAAATGTTGCTTGAACATCGACTAAACCCGTTGAAGAATTAATTGCTGGCTCAATTGCAGTAACCTTCGCGGCAAAAGTTTCACCTTTACGCGCATCTGCCGTAGCCGTTACTTTTTGACCAATATGCAATTTATCTAATAGGTTTTGAGCAATCGCAAAATCCACTTTCATAGAAGAACGATCTTCCACACGCACAATTTCAGTACCGTTTGAAACGTACTGACCAACATTCACTTTCACGATACCGGCTTTACCATCAAATGGTGCGACGATTTGGCGACGCTCAATGGTTGCTTTTAATGACTCAATATTTGCCGCTTGTGCTTCATAAGCTGATTTTGCGTTATCTAATTCTTGACGAGAAACGGCACCGCTGCCTGCAAGGTTTGCATAACGTTGATAAGTTTGACGTAATGACACCACTTGAGCTTGAGCCGCTTGTAAGCTTGCACGCTCAACGGAACTATCTAACTCAACTAACAAATCACCCTTTTTCACGCTTTGGCCATTTTGCACGAGCACTTTAGACACGGTTCCAGCGCTTTGTGCACTTAACATCGCCCCTTGATTCGGACGAACAAGACCTGTCGTTTCAATAATTGGCGTCCATTCTGAAGCCTTTACTGTCATCGCTGTTACAGGGGATGCTGTTTCTGGTTTATTTGCCAAGAAATCAGCAATGCCTTTTGCCTTCATTTGATTAAGGAAAATCATTGCTGCAAAAATTAACACAAATACGCCTAACGCTAATTTCAAAAAGAAAACGTGTGAACGCTTTGGTTTATCAGTTTGAGTTATACTCATTTGGAAAACTCCATTAAGACAATAAAATGACTATTTCTGAATTGCACGCCAAGAGCGTTCAATGACAGATTCTAACATCGCATCGGTTACTGCCGTACCGAGAAACTTGATATCTGAGGCTAAAACGATTGCTGTTTTAAGACTCAGCAAAAATAACATGTGAGGATCTAAATCAGCTAACACATTTGCGGCTTGTCCCTTGAGACAAAAGTGTTCCCAACACGAATGCTCCATTTCTTTGCAGGTTTCAATAAACTCTGGTAAAGATCGATATTGGCTCATGTTTAACAGAATCGTTGGATTTTCTTGAAGAAAATGCCAAATATTCCACCACATTTTTCTGTATTGCTCGAAAAAAGATTGGCTTTCATCAAAACCTTCTTCAATCGCCACAGCAAACTTATTGAACACTCGACGAGCAAATTGTGCTAATAACTCGTCTTTACTCTTAAAATAAAGATAAATCGTACCCGCTGCGATGCCAGCTTCCTTGGCTAACTTATGCATAGAAAGATAATGTAATCCTTCTTTTGCCATAAGACGATCTGTTGCATCAAAGATCTGCTCGCTGACATCAAGCTTCGTTTTAGAGGCTTTTACTTGTCGCATAATAAAAAATTAAATTCTTAGGGTTATATATGAGAAAGGTCATTTAAGATGAATATCAAAAATGAATAAACGTTCATTTTATTGATTTTTCGTTTTTTGGCAAGTGAAAATATAAAAAAAGTGCGGTTATTTTTAACCGCACTTTTAAATTCTGAATTACATTCCAATCACAACGCAACTCGCCACTGATTTTGCTTTATCTTGTGCTGCTGTTGCTGCATCTCGACTACCAAATGGTCCTACACGTACGCGGTTCCATTCTTCACTTGTCGCAATTTGTGCATTTACGCCAGCCATCGCTAGACGACCTTGTAAGCTTTCTGCTTGCGCACGATTTTTAAATGCACCACATTGTAAACCAAATTTTTTACCGCTAGCCTGTACTTGCTGTTCAGCAGGTTTTGGTTCTGCTTTTTTCGGTTGCTCCGTTTTAGCCGGTTCTGTTTTTACTGGTTCAGCTTTCACCACTTCCGCTTTTTTCGGCGGTTCAGGCTTTTTAACTGGCTCAGGCTTTTTCGCTTCTGATTTTGCTGGTTGCTGAGCTGGCTGAGTTTGAACTGTCTGCGCTGGTTGAGCTTGCTGTGCTTGAGCCGCGGCTTTTTCTGCATTCGCTGCTTCTTGCTCTTTACGCTGAGCTTCTAATTTTTTCGCTTCTTCTGCAGCCTTTTGCTCTTTTTCCATTTGGATGAGCACTTGACGTTGTTCTTCCGTCAAACGCATATTTTTTTCAACGGAAGAAGGATTATTATCCACTGGCACCGTACGGGTTTCTAATTCTTTAATGTAGTGCCATACTTCTTCTGGACGATTTGGTAACACACTTTTCGGTTGCGGTTTTTCTGGTTGAACCGTTGTTGTCACGACAGGTTCAGGTGTTTTACTTTTTAAGAAGTAAAGCCCTAACCCAAAACCTAATACCGCCACCAACGCAAGAGCAATTAAGGTATTGCGATTAAAACTTTTCTTTGCTTTCTTTTTATTATTTTTTGAGCCGCTTCGACCGGCAAAATCTCGATGAGCCACGATAAAATCCTAAAATATTCGATAAATTAAACTTAGAGTATAAAAAACGCTTAATTCTACTGAAAAACTGTGCATTTTTCTAGGGAATTTTTGCTAACTCAAATCCAATGGATCCACGTCTAAAATTAACCGCACTTGAGAAGACTTTATCAACTCTGGTGAATATCGACTCAATGCAGCCTGTAATTGTTTTCGAGAGGCGTGTTGTAATAGTAACTGCCAACGATACTGTCCCGCTTTTTTGCTGAACGGTGCAGGAATTGGTCCCAACACTTGCAAGCCTTCAATTTTTTGCTCATAGAAGAAAGACGCCAATTGCGACAATGCATTTTCCGCCTCTTCAGAATGACGACATTGGGCTTTAAACAAGGCTTGGAAACTAAATGGAGGCAAGCCCATATTATGCCGCAACTTCAAGGTTTCTTCTGCAAAGGCTTGATAGCCCTTTTCAAGCAAGGTGGTTAATAACGGATGATCCGGATAGTGCGTCTGCAAAACCACTTCCCCCTGTTTCTCCGCTCTGCCTGAGCGCCCCGCCACTTGTACATAAAGCTGCGCCAAACGTTCTTCGGCTCTGAAATCAAGAGAAAACAACGCATTATCCACATTCACTAAAGCAACCAAAGTGACATTCGAAAAATGGTGTCCTTTGGCTAACATTTGGGTGCCAATTAAAATCTGACTTTTACCTTGCTGAATATCCTCTAAATAACCTTCAAGCTTGCCTTTTCGCGCCGTACTATCGCGATCAATACGTGCAATATTGTATTGTGGAAAACGTGCTTTTAAGGTTTCCTCCAGTTGTTCCGTGCCTAAACCCGTTGTGACTAAATGCGTTGAACCGCAATGACCACATTGCATCGGCACTGTTTTTTGCGCACCACAATGATGGCAGCGTAAAACGCGCTGGTGTTGGTGATAAGTATAAGGTTTTTCACAATGATGACATTCATCAATCCAGCCACATTCATGACATAACAACACAGGTGCAAATCCACGTCGATTAAGGAATAACAATACTTGATTGCCTTTTTCTAAGTGTTCTTGCATACGTTGCAATAGCGGTTCGGATAAGCCGTTTTGAATTCGTTGATGTTTTAAATCAATCACAAACTGGCGAAGTGCGGTCGCATTTCCGGCTCTTTTTGATAAGACCAAATGATGATATTTACCATTTTGTACGTTATTCACACTTTCCAAACTTGGTGTGGCAGAACCTAATAAGATAGGGATATTGAGCTTTTGCGCTAAAACAACGCCTAAATCTCTTGCATGATAACGCCAACCATCTTGCTGTTTAAACGAGCCGTCATGTTCTTCATCTAAAATAATTAAGCCGAGATCTGAAAATTGGGTAAAAAGTGCCGATCTCGTACCGATCACGATTGCACTTTGCCCCGTTCTTGCACGCTCCCAGACATTTAAGCGTTGCGTATCGTTCAAGTTGGAATGCAATACATCAATTTCCACATTAAAACGTGCTTGGAACCGTCTCACTGTCTGAGGGGTAAGCCCAATTTCAGGAACAAGCACTAAAACCTGCTTGCCTTTCTTTAACACCTCTTCAATGTATTGCAGATAGATTTCGGTTTTGCCCGAACCAGTTACGCCCTCTAACAACCACACATTAAAGCCTTCTTGGAAAAGCAACTGGCTAAATGCAAGGGCTTGTTGCTTGTTTAAGGTCAATCGGTTATCAAGATTAACTAAAGGATTATCCCCTAGCGCTTGCTGCCAACTTTTTTGTTCAGAAGGTACAATAATCTCTTCCACATAATCTTTGCCTTTAAGGGCTGACCAAATTGCGGAGCTGATCTCATTGTTACCTTTTTCTAGATCTTGCGTGAGCAATAAATTTAAGGCTTCAATTTGTTTTTTAGCGCGTTTTAGCTCGCCTGATTCTAATGCTTGTTTTCCAAGTTCCGTAATACGCCAAAAAGTGCGGTCATTTTTAACCGCACTTTCTCCATTACGGAGTTTGACCGGTAATGCTTGAAACAACACATCGCCTAAGGCTGCACGATAATAATTAGCCGACCAAGCTAACCAATCCCACGTTGTGGAATTAAAAAGTGAGTCAGCATCAAGTACATCAATAATCGGTTTTAACTTCTCTTTTGCGACATCCGAAGAAGCGGGCAAATCCACCACGATCCCGACTCGTTTTTGCGAACCGAAAGGCACCAACACTCGTCCACCAACAATTGGTGTCAAGTGGGGCGAATAGAGATAATCAAAGAATCGGGGAAGCGGTACGGCTAATGCAACTCGGACAATATTCATAACAAAAAACAATTAAAAATTTTCGCTATTATACGGGAATTAGGTGGAAAAATCCCACAACCTTGCCTTTTAGTGTATAATCGCCGCCAATTTTAATTGAGCGAATAAAAACCATGACAGAAGAGCAAAAAACCTTTGCTGATCAAAAACGTAAAACCGTTGAAACGGCTGAATTTACAGAAGATGGTCGTTATAAACGTAAAGTTCGTAGCTTTGTGTTGCGGACAGGTCGCTTAAGTGATTTTCAAAAAAATATGATGAACGATCACTGGGCTGATCTTGGATTAGATTATCAAAACGCCCCTTTTGATTTTGCCGTGATTTATGGCAATACGAATCCCGTTATATTAGAAATTGGCTTCGGGATGGGTAAATCTTTAGTGGATATGGCTGAAGCGAATCCTGATAAAAATTATCTCGGTATTGAAGTGCATACGCCTGGTGTGGGAGCCTGTATTGCTTATGCGGTAGAAAAAGGTGTGAAAAATCTTCGCGTGATTTGCCATGATGCCACTGAAATTTTACGTGATTGTGTGAAAGACGGCGAATTAGGCGGTTTACAGCTTTTCTTCCCAGACCCTTGGCATAAAGCAAAACATCATAAACGCCGCATTGTTCAACCGCACTTTGTAGAGCAAGTTGTACAAAAATTACAACCCAATGGCTTTATTCATATGGCTACGGACTGGGAGAACTATGCAGAACAAATGCTCGAAGTGCTTTCAGCCAATGAAAATTTAGTCAATGCTGCCGAACAAGATTATATTCCACGTCCTGATTTCCGCCCTCTTACAAAATTTGAGGCGCGCGGTCATCGCTTAGGTCACGGCGTATGGGATTTATACTTTAAGAAAAAATAATCATCGAGATGATGACGATACCCATTACCTTAACATAGGAGAACATTGAAAATGAAAACTCGTAATCAACGTCAACGTAAAAAACTTCACTTAGCTGAATTCCAAGAATTAGGCTTTTTAGTGAATTGGCAATTTGCTGAAGGGACCAGCATCGAAACTATCGATGAAACCGTTGACCGTTTTATTGCTGAAGTGATTCAACCAAACGGCTTAGCTTATGAAGGTAGCGGCTATTTACATTGGGAAGGCTTAGTTTGCTTAGAGAAAATCGGTAAATGTGATGAAAGCCATCGTCAATTAGTGAAAAAATGGTTAGAAGAAAATAAATTACAACAAATCGAAATCAGTGAATTATTCGATATTTGGTGGGATTACCCAACCCAAAACGCATAATATTTTAAACTCACTTCAGGGCGGTTCTTCCGCCCTATTTAATAATCATTTTCACTTATATTTTAACAATTTATTTACACTAATAACATTTCTTCAAAATATCATTGATCTATCTCAACAAAAGTGTATATTTCTTAAAAACTACTCCTTTTAGGTAGTTACTATTTTTTTATTAGCACTAGATAATGCATCCCTTGAAAATACCGAACTTTAAAGAAAAATATGGCGATTGAAAATCCTTCTCGCAGACAATTATTACGTGGGCAATTTTTACAATCGTTACATTCTGAAAACGCGAAAATTCAAGGTATTAATGCTATACGTCCACCTTGGTCAATAAACGAAAGTGATTTTACGGAGAAATGTACACGGTGTGGTGATTGCATACTGGTATGTGAAACCCAGATTATCGTAAAAGGCGATGGCGGTTTCCCTGAAATACAATTTGACAAGGGTGAATGCACGTTCTGCCAAAAATGTGTTTTAGTCTGTGAACAACCAATTTTTCGTTCATTAGAAGAAGAGCCTTGGACACATAAAGTTGAGATTACAACGCAATGTCTAACGGAAAATCGAGTGGAATGTCGAAGTTGCCAAGATAGCTGCCCGATGAATGCCATCCGTTTTAGATTACAACTTGGTGGTGTAGCAAAACCCATATTGGATTTAGAAAGCTGTAATGGTTGTGGCGCTTGCCTAAGTGTTTGCCCAACAAAAGCAATAAAAATTTTTAATATTGAAACAAATATCGATGAGTCAATTTAGCGAAAATGAGAACTGGTATGTATGCAGCATTGTTGTGCAAGCCAGACCAGAAAAACTTAACCAAGTCAAAGAAGCCATTTTAGCGATTCCAACCGCTGAGATTCATGGCGAAAAATCTGATGAAGGCAAATTGGTGGTCACCCTTGAAAGTGACCGTCAATTAGCATTAGCGGATCTTATGGATGAAATTAAAGATATCCCAGGAGTAATTGTCGTTTCTTTAATTTCGAATTACTTAGATGAAAAATAAATAATTTAGGTATACATGCCATTTTGTATATTCTAAAAAATTCAACAACGAGTGGGGAAAACTATGGAACTTAATCGTAGAGATTTTATGAAAGCCAATGCTGCGCTTGCAGCAGCAGCGGCTGCCGGTATGACCATCCCTGTTAAACAGGTTGATGCGGCAGAAGATATGGGCATCAAATGGGATAAAGCGCCATGTCGTTTCTGTGGTACAGGATGTAGCGTATTGGTAGGAACCAAAGATGGTCGAGTTGTCGCAACTCAAGGTGACCCAGATGCAGAGGTAAACCGTGGTTTAAACTGTATCAAAGGTTACTTCCTTTCTAAAATCATGTACGGTGCAGACCGTGTACAAACTCCGTTATTACGTATGAAAGATGGTAAATTCCATAAAGAAGGTGACTTTACACCTGTTTCTTGGGATCAAGCTTTCACTATCATGGCGGAAAAAATCAAAGACATCTTGAAGAAAAAAGAACCAAATGCTGTAGGGATGTTCTCTTCCGGTCAAACAACCATCTACGAAGGTTACGCAAAAGTAAAACTTTGGAAAGCTGGTTTCCGTTCTAATACTATCGACCCTAATGCTCGTCACTGTATGGCGTCTGCAGCGGTTGCGTTTATGCGTACATTTGGTATGGATGAACCAATGGGTTGCTATAACGATATCGAGAAAACCGATGCATTTGTGCTTTGGGGTTCAAACATGGCGGAAATGCACCCAATTTTATGGTCTCGTATTTCTGACCGTCGTCTTTCTTCTGATAACGTGAAAGTGGTGGTTATGTCAACATTCGAACACCGTTCGTTTGAATTAGCTGATGTGCCTATCGTATTTAATCCACATGCAGACCTTGCAATCCTTAACTACATTGCAAACTACATTATCCAAAACGATAAAGTAAACTGGGATTTCGTTAATAAACATACTAAATTCAAACGTGGTGAAACTGATATCGGTTATGGTCTACGTCCAGAACACCCACTTGAAGTTGCAGCGAAAAACCGTAAAACTGCAGGTAAAATGTATGACTCTGACTTCGAAGAATTCAAGAAAATCGTTGCACCTTATACATTAGACGAAGCACACCGTATTTCTGGTGTACCAAAAGATCAGCTTGAAACTCTTGCGAAGATGTACGCAGATCCAGAACAAAACTTAGTATCTTACTGGACAATGGGCTTTAACCAACACACTCGTGGTGTATGGGTTAACCACATGATCTATAACGTACACTTATTAACCGGTAAAATTTCTAAACCTGGTTGCGGTCCATTCTCATTAACTGGTCAACCTTCAGCTTGTGGTACAGCTCGTGAAGTGGGTACTTTCGTTCACCGTTTACCAGCGGACATGGTAGTAACCAATCCTAAACACGTTGAAATCGCTGAGAAAAAATGGAAATTACCAAAAGGTACCATTCCAACTGTACCTGGATACGCAGCTGTACAACAAAGCCGTGCATTAAAAGATGGTAAATTAAACTTCTTATGGCAACTTTGTACCAACAACATGCAAGGTGGTCCAAACATTAACGACGAAATTTTCCCTGGTTGGCGTAACCCTGAAAACTTCATCGTTGTTTCAGACCCTTACCCATCCGTTTCTGCAGTTGCAGCAGACCTAATTCTCCCTACTTGTATGTGGGTAGAAAAAGAAGGGGGCTATGGTAACGCAGAACGTCGTACCCAATTATGGCGTCAACAAGTGAAAGGTCCTGGTGAGTCTCGTTCTGACTTATGGCAAATTGTGGAATTCTCTAAATACTTCAAAACAGATGAAGTATGGGGCGAAGAATTATTAGCTCAAATGCCAGAATATCGTGGTAAGACTTTATATGAAGTACTTTACGAGAATGGTGAAGTAAACAAATATAAAATACCAACGGATGTTCCAGGATACATCAATGATGAAGCAGATCACTTTGGTTACTACCTACAAAAAGGCTTATTCGAAGAATACGCAAGCTTTGGTCGTGGTCATGGCCATGACTTAGCACCATTTGATACTTACCACCAAGTACGTGGTTTACGTTGGCCGGTTGTTGACGGTAAAGAAACCTTATGGCGTTACCGTGAAGGCTTTGACCCGTACGTTAAAGCAGGCGAAGATGTTGCGTTCTACGGTTATCCGGATAAAAAAGCAATTATCTTAGGTGTGCCTTATGAAGACCCTGCAGAATCACCAGATGAAGAATATCCATTATGGTTATGTACTGGTCGTGTACTTGAACACTGGCATACCGGTACCATGACTCGTCGTGTACCTGAATTACACCGTGCGTTCCCGAATAACTTAGTTTGGATGCACCCAGCGGATGCGAAAAAATATGGCTTACGTCATGGGGATAAAGTGAAATTAATTACACGTCGTGGTGAAATGGTTTCTTACTTAGATACCCGTGGTCGTAACAAATGTCCTCAGGGCTTAATTTATACCACCTTCTTTGATGCGGGTCAGCTTGCGAACAAATTAACATTGGATGCAACCGATCCAATTTCAGGCGAAACCGACTTCAAAAAATGTGCGGTTAAAGTGGAAAAAGCGTAGGATTTTCCTTTCGTTTCTAGTCGCTCCTCTCTTTCAAGAGAGGGGAATTTAAAATAAGAGCGGTCAAATTTTGCAACATTTTTACAAAATCAGGCCGCTTATAAAAGGAAACGCAGATGAGACTTGATCCTAACCGTCGTCAGTTTTTAAAAAATGTGACAAGAACGGCTGCCGGAGTGTGTGGGGTTGGTATTATTCTTGGCTTACAGCAACAACAAGCTAAAGCTAAAGAAGGAATCGCCTTACGTCCACCTGGTGCTTTACCGGAAAAGGATTTCTTGGCAGCTTGTACCCGTTGCGGACAATGCGTCCAAGCGTGTCCATATGATATGTTGCATTTAGCTTCGCTGATTTCACCAATGGAAGCTGGCACACCTTATTTTATCGCTCGGGATAAACCTTGCGAAATGTGTCCGGATATTCCTTGTATGAATGCTTGCCCAAGTGGCGCATTAAGTGAGGAACTTAAAGACATCAATGATGCGAGAATGGGGTTAGCCGTATTGCTAGACCATGAAACTTGTCTTAACTGGCAAGGGTTGCGTTGTGATGTGTGTTACCGCGTTTGTCCATTAGTGGATAAAGCAATTACACTTGAACGTATCCACAATGATCGTACAGGGATTCATGCAAAGCTTATTCCAACTGTTCACTCTGATGCTTGCACCGGATGCGGTAAATGCGAACAAGCTTGTGTATTAGAAGAAGCGGCAATTAAAGTCTTACCGATGGATATCGCCAAAGGACTACTCGGTCGCCACTATCGCTTAGGCTGGAAAGAAAAACAAAATGCCGGAAAATCCTTAATTGAGGAGCAACATCCGGATGGCTTACGTCCAGCAATGGATGCTCGTATGCCGGAAGGCTCACATGAGCCGGTTTATCAGCCAATGCAAGTTCAACCGAACCAAAAAGTGGCAACACCAAACCGTGCAACAATGGATTATGTACCAAATCCAACAACAGTTCCGGAAGCAGAGCAATTCCCAAATCTGGACTTAAACATTAAGGGGGTTAAATAATGGCTGAAAAATATACCCCGAATAAGCCTAAAGATGCAGGCTTAGAAGCTCGCCAAAAACTCGGTTGGTGGCATGCTTATCGCTTTTTAATTCTACGTCGAATCAGTCAATTAAGTATTATTTTAATGTTCTTAAGTGGCCCAATTTGGCAAGTTTGGATTCTAAAAGGCAATTACAGCTCAAGCATGCTTTTGGATACTGTGCCATTGACAGATCCATTGATTACCGCTGAAAGTTTAGTGACAGGTTACCTACCAGAAATCACAACGATTATTGGTGCCTTAGTGATTGTCATATTCTACGCTATCGTTGCAAGCAAAGCCTTTTGTAGTTGGGTTTGCCCAATGAATATGGTAACAGATGCTGCAGCTTGGTTACGTAGAAAATTAGGTATTCGACAATCATTAAAAATTTCACGCCAACTTCGCTATGTGATTTTAGCCGTGATTTTAGTTGGTAGTGCAATAACGGGGACACTCTTATGGGAGTGGATAAACCCTGTTGCCGCACTTGGACGCATCTTTGTCTTTGGAACAGGCGCAACCCTTTGGTTGGTCACAGTCATCTTTTTATTTGACTTACTTGTTGCCGAACATGGTTGGTGCGGTCACCTTTGTCCGATTGGTGCGATTTATGGTGTCATTGGCAGTAAAAGTTTAATAAAAGTTAATGTAATTGATCGTGATCGCTGTGACCGTTGTATGGATTGTTATAATGTTTGCCCAGAGCCGCAAGTATTAAGACTTCCTTTACACGGTGGACCAAAAGATAGCCAAATTGTATTGGCAAAAGATTGTATTACTTGTGGACGCTGTATTGACGTGTGCGCAGAAAATGTATTTACATTTGGATCTCGATTTGAGAAACAAATAAAAATTAAAAATATTTAATTATTTAATGGAGTGGATTTCATGAAAAAATCATTTATTTTCATGCTGGCTTTATGTAGTGGATTGGCATTTGCTGATGCACCACAAGTTGCAAACAGCATCGATAAAACAGCAGAAAGTCTTGCACCTGCATTTAATAATCCTTATAAAGATGTAGGCAATATTCCTGTAACCTTCCCTCACCAACCCCCACTTGTTCCACACAGCATTCGTGGCTTACAAGTAACTAAAAATGCGAATCAATGTTTAGGTTGCCACGCGCCAGATGTTGCCCCAACAACGGGTGCGCCACGTGTTCCTGAGAGTCATTTCTTAACACGTGATGGTCAAAAAACAGAAGGTACCTCACCACGTCGTTATTTCTGTTTACAATGCCACGTTCAGCAAACTAACGTAAATCCAATTATTCAAAATAAATTCGAAACCATTCGTCAAATGCAAGGTAAATAAGGAGCTAAACCATGATTAAATCAAGCATTCAAAAAGTTTGTCGTTGGTTACGCTCGCCGAGCAAAATGGCAATTGGTGGGGTGATTTTATTAACTATCATTGGTACTATTGTTGGAACTAACCTATTTAATGTCGGTATGTCAGCAACTAATACTGAACAATTCTGTTCAGATTGTCATACTAACGATGTTGTACCTGAATACCAAGCATCAATTCACTTTAGCAACCGTTCAGGTGTGAAAGCGATTTGTTCTGACTGTCACGTTCCTCATGAATTTGTGCCAAAAATGATTCGTAAAATGCAGGCTTCTACTGAAGTATTAGCATACTATACGGGTAAAGTTGATACTAAAGAGAAATTTGAAAAACATCGTTTAGAAATGGCTGAACGCGAATGGGCGCGTATGAAAGCGAATAACTCACAAGAGTGTCGTAACTGCCATAACTTTAATGATATGGATTACTCACAACAAAAAACTGTGGCACAACAAATGCACGCACTTGCACAGGAACAAAACAAAACCTGTATCGACTGTCACAAAGGGATTGCACACCATCTTCCAGATATGTCAAAAGTACAACAAACGTTTATTCCTGCTGATATGTTAAAAACAGATGAAAAACCAACTGATAACAAAGAAGCAAAATAATTTTATAAATTAACAATAACAAATCGGCACCCATTGAGTGCCGATTTTATTTTTATTTCTTAAGGAAATCTTTATCTGATAATACTCTTAACGGTTGCATATCACTGTTTCCCATAATGACCAAGCTCGGGTCTGAGCGTAAACAGCTACCACCATAATGCCCCCCTACAGTGAAAGTACAGACCTGAACATATTGGTCTTCCACTTTTGGTAAACACCAAAGCTGTTGATAAATACTTTCCTGCTTATCAAAACGACCGTCTGTGCTATCAAGTACAGATTTGCACTCACCAATGAGTCTCACATTATCACCTCGACGGCCTGCAATTGGTTTTTGTGCATAACCATTTTTAACCAACTCTGGTGTCAGTTCAAATCCTGCTTCAAGTAAATACCGATGATTCGGGAATAATGACCATAATACTGGTAAGATCGCTTTATTACTTGGAATCGCTGTCCAAAGTGGCTCATAGACTAAGACTTCTGGACGAAGTAACACGTCAATTAACCGAACTTTATCTTCTGGGTAGCCTGTACGAATTGGTGGTGCCACTTCCATACCTGTCGCATCTTCACGAAGTTGCTCTAACATGGTTTCCCAAGCCCATGTTTTCCACACCGTTTTTATCTGGTTATCTTCATCATCAATTAAACGACCACGACTATCCCAATGTAGCCCCTCTGTACCATGAATAATTTTGGCTTGAAATCCTGCTTGAACCAGTGCATTACGCATAAACAATGAGTGGTAATCTTCTTCATCATCATGATCTTGCATAATATGAACAAGCGGCGTAGCTTCACTGTGTTTCCAACAATCCGCTAATGCATTACTTAAACCATCAGCAGGATTTTCACCAATATTCAATCCGCCTTGGATTGCCCATCGATTCATAAACTCACCGGCTTCCGCATGACAAGAGGCTGAATCTGCGTTGTATTCATACACTTTCAATCCACGACTATCCATACAGAAATCTAAACGCCCTGTAATGGTTTGATAACGGCGATTTTGCCAAGATAAACGTAAGCGAGGCCATAATAATTTTGGAATATTAAAATATTCTAATAACTTATCGTCTTTTAAAACTTTATCTGTGGCATGCAAATACATTAAATGTAATTCATTGGTTGCACGAATCAACTCATGCTGTGCTGTTTCAGACATCGTAAAGTAACGATATTGATCAGAATGACTAACTTTATGCCCTCCCATGGCTTTCACATAGGCAGCTTCAAATTCATTGTTTTCATTCAGCCATTTATGTTCAAACTGACCGTTGTTTTCAATATGTTCTGCATGAATTTCAAGTTTCTCTTTTTCTGGCGTTGGCTGCGGCAGACTGTATTCAGTATCTTCTGTTTGAATCATCCAACCTAAAATTTCAGTATCATCAAAGGTATCATGCAGAAAATACCCCGTTTCTGAAACTGTCATTGGTAATTCACGCGTCCATTGCTGCCCGCTAGGTAAGCGGGAGTGAATCACGTTTTGCTCAGCAATGCGGATTTTATCCTCTAAGACTTCGGTAATAATCGCCACATGCCCCGTATGTTTAAATTCCCCCCCCTCTTGCCAAATTAAAAGGGCACCTGCTTCAGGCTTACGTTTGCAACCATTTGCAAAGGCTTGTAGGGGCAATAAGGCATCATTCACCACTTGACGTAAAAATCGTAAAGAAAAGATCTCGTAAGCCATTCCTACATCAGTAAACACCATGCCATGATTGAGGTATAAATAACGGCGTGCAAATTCTACACACTGCCATTTGTATCCCATGTACTCTCTTCCTAAATAACTGCGAAAGGCAGCATCATCCGGATACTCTTTCTCATCGGCTGTATGATAATCTGATGAATAAATCGCAATCCCACCCGGGGCATAACCTAATAAACTTCCGAAAGGATCATGTGTACTAATATTGGCTGAACGTTCAGGCATAAAAACTCCCTGTTAAATAACAACTAGAAATAGTATAGATCTTTTGTCTAACTTCCCCCAAAAACTTTATGAAAGAAAGATGAAAAATTGAGTGACACACATTTTAAAAAAGAAAAAAGGCTGACATCTGCCAGCCTTGAAAATAAGTGTAAAAATAACCGCACTTGAGGTTATTTTACATACCAATGCGCTAATAAAATTCCTGTATTTACCGCAATATTTAATCCGGTTTTTAATGGATTACTTAAAGAAAGACGCACATTCACATCTTCTTTCTCACGAATATCATCTGTGCTGCCTTCACTCAATACTAATGCAACTTTGGCTGCAAATTTGAGTTGTTCCAACGCAATACCCTGTTTATTGGTTGATACATGAATAATCTGATAACCCGCCTTACGTAAAGCCTCTAACGCAATTTCCGTACTTTCTGTTTCTAAAATACGAATATGCTCCATTCCACCTTCAGCTACACGCATCGCAGCCGGTGCATAAAGCTGTTCAACTTGATTGGTTACCACATTTTTAATGCCATAGAAGGCGCAAGTACGCACAACGCCACCTAGGTTTTGCGCATTATTGACTTGATCAAGCACCACTAAACAGTCTTCTTGACGCGGGACATCTAAATAACCTTGCAAAGAAAAAGTACGTTGTTTTTTCACTAACATACAAATGCCGCCATGATGCTCGGTACCACTCACTAAGCTTAGCTCATCACTGTCCACTACGTGATACACTTTTTTATTCGCGGCTAAATAACTGAAAATCTCGCCAATTCTATGTGCCATTTGCACCGTTGCCCATACGCGAACAATGCTCTCCGGACGCTCTGCAAACAATTCTAAGCAAGCATTTTCACCATACACTTTCATTTCTTCAGCACGGTTCTTTTTAATTTTCTCCGGTGCTCGAGGTGATAATGCGCCCGTTTTCTTTTCTTTCGGTTTATAGCTCACGCCAGTACTTTTCACCGTTACTTTTACCGCGCCGCTTTCACCATTGGCTTTATTTAATGAAAGTTCAGCAATTTTCGGTTCTCTCACTTCTTGCCGTTGGAAACCACGAGAAGGTTTACGATCATCCCGTTTTTTATCAAAGTGCAGTCGATTTCCCTCACGTTTTTCATTATTACGACGATCATCAAAGCGACGTTCTTTGTCATTAAATGCACGTTTTGGGCTACACTCTTGAAAAGATTTGGTGGAATTTGTTTGGAATGATGGTTTGCGTGAATTGCTCATAATTTGCTTCTCGAAGGAAAAATTGGATAATAATTCGCCAAAAAATGCGAAAATTTGTGAGCATTATAACGAAAAAAAACCTTTTTTCTATCAATCCACAAAGGAAATATTGTAAACTAGAGCATTAATTTTTAGTGTAGAGATCGATTATGTTAATAAATAAAGCTAAACGAGCAGAACAAAATTTAAAAAATTTGCCTTTTCTTCCTTTACAGGCTGAACAGGTTGAGTTTCTGTTTAGTCCGCTTGAATTCAAAGCACAAATTATAGAATTAATTCGCCAAGCTAAAAAACGCATTTACGTGACCGCACTTTATTGGCAAAAAGATGAAGCGGGACAAGAAATTCTTAATGAAATTTATCGCGTAAAACAAGATCATCCAGAATTGGATGTGAAAATTTTAGTGGATTGGCATCGCGGACAACGCAATTTACTCGGTGCTGAAAAATCAGCCACTAATGCTGATTGGTATTGTGAACAACGCCAAACCTATCAACTTTCCGATGAACCGAATATGTTCTTCGGTGTGCCTATTAATACCCGTGAAGTCTTTGGTGTGTTGCATATTAAAGGCTTTGTCTTTGATGATACCGTCCTTTATAGCGGTGCAAGTATTAATAACGTGTATTTACAACAACAAGATAAATACCGTTACGACCGATATCAAAAAATCCACAATGCTGCGCTTGCAGACTCTATGGTTAATTTCATCAATGATTATTTATTGGATTTCAGCGCTGTACATCCATTAGATGTGGCTAACCGCCCTCGTACCAAAGAAATTCGTAGTGCAATAAAAGCTTATCGTAAAAACTTATCTGCACATGCTGAATATCAGTTGGAAAGTGCGGTTGGTTTTTCCGATGTTTTAACCATTTCACCACTTTTTGGTTTAGGTGCATCAGGCAATGAATTAAACCAAGTTATCGAAGATTTATTCTTACAAGTGCAGGAAAAACTGGTGATTTGCACCCCTTATTTCAACTTCCCTCGCACACTAAGAAGTAAACTTGCCCGCTTATTAGAGCAAGGAAAGTGTGTCGAAATAATCGTGGGTGATAAAGTCGCGAACGATTTCTATATTCCACCAGAGCAGCCGTTTAAAATGGCAGGTGCACTGCCTTATTTATATGAAAGCAATCTTCGTCGTTTCTGCGAGAAATTTGATGCTTACATTAAAAATGGCCATTTAACTGTGCGTTTATGGAAAGATGGCGATAACACTTATCACCTCAAAGGTGTTTGGGTGGACAACCAGTATATTCTTTTAACGGGGAACAACTTAAACCCGCGCGCATGGCGTTTAGATGCGGAAAATGGATTATTAATCCACGATCCCAAACAAGAACTTCTGTCTCAAGTGGAACAAGAATTGTCACACATCCGCCAACATACCAAAGTATTGCAAGATTATTCTGAATTAGAAGAATTGACGCAATATCCTGAACCAGTGCAAAAACTGTTGAAGAAATTTGCTCGGATTCAAGCAGACAAATTAGTCAAAATGATTTTATAAACGCAAAAAAGCCGACAAATGTCGGCTTCTTGCTTTCATCTTGCGCAAAAACATCAACTAACATTGCACAAGTGAAACAAGTTGTTATAATCGCCTGACTTTTAAATCTTATTGGAGAAATCAATGAACCCAATTTCTTATTGGCAACGCCTAAAAGTTGCATTTCAATATGTGATGCCTCAAATCTACATGACACAAGCAGCGGGTTGGCTAGCTAAACAAAAATGGGGCGCGGTGACACATTTTGTGATTAAAGCGTTTGCAAAAAAATACAACATTGATATGAGCATTGCTGAAAAAGAAAAATTCAGCGATTACGCCAGTTTTAATGAATTCTTTATCCGTCCATTAAAAGAAAATGCACGACCAATTAACCAAAATCCAACCGCACTTTGCTGCCCTGCGGATGGCCGTGTAAGTGAATGTGGGCACATTGAAGATGACCGCCTATTACAAGCAAAAGGTCACTTCTTCAGCTTAAACGATTTATTAGCGGAAGATAAAGATTTAACCGAGACCTTTAAAAATGGGGAATTCGTCACCACTTATTTATCACCACGTGATTATCACCGTGTGCATATGCCATGTGATGGTACTCTTCGCAAGATGATTTACGTGCCGGGTGATTTATTCTCCGTCAATCCGTTTTTAGCGAAACATGTGCCGAACCTCTTTGCACGTAATGAGCGTGTGATTTGTGTCTTTGATACTGAATTCGGTACTATGGTACAAATCTTAGTGGGTGCAACAATCACTGCGAGTATCGGTACCGTTTGGGCTGGTGTCATTAACCCACCACGTCATAACGAAGTAAAAGTCTGGACTTATGAAGGTGAAAGTGCGGTTAAATTAAGCAAAGGTCAAGAAATGGGTTGGTTCCAACTTGGTTCTACCGTAATTAATTTATTCCAAGCTGGTCAAGTACAAATTGCCGATCATTTAAGTGTTGATGAACCTGTTCGCATGGGTGAAATCTTGGCATTGAAAAAATAGTTTTACAACAAAGGAAAAAACATGACAGCTCAAATTTTTGAACAAGTAAAATTAGAAAGTATTTCTGAAAAAGGCAGCTACGGTATCGGTTTACAAATCGGTCAACAATTAGCAGATAGCCAAATGAATATTTCTGTTGAAGCAGTAGCAAAAGGCATTTTTGATGCGTTAAATCGTAATCAACCAGCATTAGAAATTAATGATTTAATGCATTCTGTTCAAGCGCTTCAACAACAAGCAGCTGAAGCACAACAAGCGCAATTTAAAGCGATTGAAGAAGAAGGTAAAAAATTCTTAGAAGAAAACGCGAAAAAAGCAGGCGTAAACGTGACTGATAGCGGTTTACAATACGAAATTTTAACCGAAGGTAACGGTAACAAACCAGCTGCAACTGATAAAGTACGTGTTCACTACACAGGTACATTACCAGATGGTACCGTATTCGACAGCTCTGTTGCTCGTGGCACACCGGCTGAATTCCCAGTAAATGGCGTAATTCGTGGTTGGGTTGAAGCATTACAAATGATGCCTGTTGGTTCTAAATGGAAACTCACTATTCCACACGAACTGGCTTACGGTGAACGTGGTGCGGGCGCATCTATCCCACCATTCTCACCCCTAGTGTTTGAAGTTGAATTACTCGATATTCTTTAAAAAGAAAAAGTGCGGTTAAAATTAACCGCACTTTTTTATTCTTCTTCGTCTTCGCTATAACGATCATCATCGTCATAATCATAGGTTAAGAGAGCATCCTCATCATAACCCTCTATATCAATCTGAACGCCATTTGAGCCTGCATCAAAACCATTAAACCATGCGGTTCTCAGCTCTTCAGGTACACGTCGGCCACAATAATTAATTCGTTTATTCAATTGAGATTGGCTTTGCGCTTGGAAATCTTTTCCTACACGATAACCATCTAAATACCAGTCATCTTTATCATGACAAACCGTCGTATTTAAACGTTTTACGTGTTTGCTCACTGAAATTGGGCTACGATGTTTTACATAATAGCCCTGCGTACAAGCACTTAATAGCCCAACAGCTAAAACGGTCGCTATTAATCTCATGTTGTCTCCTTTTACTACTTAATGTCGGGCTATCGCCCTTTTTATGGTTTTATAGACCGACAAAATAAAAGGAAGGTTCAGAAAATATGAGAGATCCGATTTCTATTTTAAGCTATAGCACAATCATGTCATCACGATGTAACGCAACAGCCCCGTATTCATAACCAAGAATTTGCTCAATATCTTGGGATTTTTTCCCTTTGATTAATTCCAACGCATCGCTGTTATAACGTGGCATACCGAGTGCAATCACTTTACCTGAGGTATTCTTAATTTTGACGACTTCACCACGTGAGAAACGCCCTTCCACAGCCGTAATTCCTGCAGGCAGTAACGATTTATTCTGTACTAACATGGCATTTTCAGCGCCTTCATCAATCATCAACATGCCCGCTGATGGTGCTGCAAATAACCACTGTTTACGACTTTCGAGACGATCTGAATGATGCGCAATAAATTTGGTGCCAATTGGTTTATCGTAGGCTAAATCCACAATCACATCTGGTCGGCTACCTGGTGCAATTATCGTTTCAATACCCGAACGCGTTGCCACATCTGCCGCAATTATTTTTGTGCTCATGCCGCCAGTACCAAGGTTTGTACCGCTACCGCCTGCAATAGAACGAATATGGTCGGTAATTTGCTCAACCACAGGAATTAATTTCGCATCTGGATTTTTACGCGGATCGTTTTCATATAGGCCTTGTTGATCCGTTAATAAGTAAAGTTGTTCCGCTTGCACTAAAATCGCGACTAGCGCTGATAAGTTATCGTTATCCCCTACTTTAATCTCAGCCGTTGCCACCGCATCATTCTCATTAATCACTGGAATAATGTGATTGTCCAACAGCGCATGTAATGTATCGCGTGCATTTAAAAAACGTTCACGGTCTTCAATATCGGCACGAGTTAATAAAATTTGCCCAATATGAATATCATAAATCGCAAATAATTTTTCCCAGGCTTGAATAAGCTGACTCTGCCCTACAGCAGCTAAAAGCTGTTTTGACGCAATGGTTGGAGGAAGTTGAGGATGATTTAAATAATGTCGTCCAGCGGCAATCGCACCTGATGTCACAATCACTACACGAAAACCGGCTTGATGAAGTTGGGCAATCTGGCGAACAATATCGACCATGTGGGGTGCATTCAATTTTGGGGAACCATGTGTTAATGTGCTAGTACCAAATTTTATGACGATTGTTTTCTGATTTGCCGACATAGTTTATCCTCAGTGAAAAAATAGAAAAGTGCGGTTAAATTAGCACTAAAATTAATAAAAATCACGAAAAATCCAACCTCATATATAGATTTTGTGAATAGCTATGATATAGTGAAAAAAAAGAAAAATAGGATAGAAAATATGACATTAAGCTTGATCGTTGCAACAACAAAAAATAACGTCATCGGAAAAGATAATCAAATGCCTTGGCACTTACCTGCTGATTTAGCCTGGTTTCGTAAAAACACTACAGGCAAACCGGTAATTATGGGTCGTAAAACCTTTGAAAGCATTGGGCGCCCACTACCCAAACGTACCAATATTGTCCTTTCACGCACGCCTTACGAACATGAAGGTGTCATCTGGAAAGAGAATTTTGAAAGTGCGGTCGATTTTGTCAAAGAATTTGATGAAATTATGTTGATTGGCGGCGGCGAGTTATTTAAACAATATTTACCTAAAGCAGATAAACTATATCTCACACAAATTCAAGCAGACATTGACGGCGATACCTTCTTCCCTGAAATTAATTGGTCTGAATGGAACATCGAGTTTGAAGAATATCGCCAAGCAGATGCGGATAATCCCTATGATTGTCGTTCTTTAATTTTGCAGCGTAAAGCGTAAAACACATCCAAACCATCCAAAAACGAAGTGCGGTCAAAACCCTAAAATGTTGACCGCACTTTTTTTTCCTTCATCATCAAATCAACGATTCATCAAACTATTTTTTCCTATAAATCCTCTATTTTTTGATCTGAGTCCCCTTTTAAAAACCGGCTTTGTAATATACTGGAATGAATTATTATCATTAGAGGAGAAATATTATGGGTATCTTCAGTGTACCACCGGATCTACCGGTTACTAAAAGCAAAGAGGAGATCGACAAAACTTATCGTTACTGGCGATTACATTTGATGATTACCAGCTATATCGGCTACGCCGTTTTCTATTTTACTCGTAAAAGTTTTAACTTCGTTATGCCTGCCATGCTAACGGACTTAGGGCTACAAAAAGCCGATATCGGTATCATGGGTACTGCGTTTTATCTCACCTACGGTGTATCCAAGTTCTTATCAGGTGTACTTGGTGACCGTTCTAACCCTCGTTACTTTATGGGGATTGGCTTAATGATGACAGGTGTCGTCAATATTCTATTCGGCATGAGCTCATCTGTTTTTATGTTTATCACCCTTTGGATGATCAACGCCTTTTTCCAAGGTTGGGGTTGGCCGCCATGTTCAAAAATCCTAAACACTTGGTACTCACGTAATGAACGTGGTTTATGGTGGGCGATCTGGAATACCTCACATAACTTAGGTGGTGCACTCATTCCAATTTTATCTGGTGCCGTTGCCCTTTATTGGGGATGGCGTTACGGTATGATCGTGCCAGGGATTATTGCCTGTGTCATCGGTTTTGCTCTTTGTTTCTTATTACGCGATCGCCCAACTTCAATGGGACTTCCAACTGTAGGTGAATGGCGTAATGATATTGCTGAAAAAGAACATGAAAGTGAAGGTTTAGGTTTATCTAACTGGGAAATTCTTAAAATTTATGTGTTTAAAAACAGCATTATCTGGGCATTAGCATTTTCTTGGTGTTTTATTTATATCATCCGTACCGGTATCAATGACTGGGGTAACTTATATTTAACAGAAACCCACGGTTATGACTTACTTAAAGCGAACTCCGCGGTTTCTTTCTTTGAAATCGGTGGATTCTTAGGAGCACTTTTTGCAGGCTGGGGCTCTGATAAGTTCTTCAACGGAAACCGTACCCAAATGAACATCATTTATGTGTTAGGTATTATTTCAACCTCCTTAGCATTATGGTTCATCCCAAGCGATAACTATTTCGTTATGTGTGGATTATTCTTCCTCATGGGATTCTTTATCTTTGGTCCGCAATTCCTTATCGCAATGGCCGCGGCTGAAAACTCCCACAAACATGCTTCAGGTTCTTCTACCGGTTTCGTTAGTCTCTTCGCCTATATTGGTGCGGCAGCGGCGGGTGCCCCATTAGCGTGGATTATTCAATCTCTCCACTGGAATGGATTCTTTGGTAGCTTGTTTATTGTGTCTCTTGCTTGTGCATTATTACTCGTTTTCGTGTACTTCTTGCAACGTAAGAAAAACAAACTAAAAGCCTAATCTAAGCATATAAAAATCGGGCTAAAACAATCATTGTTTTAGCCCGATTTCTTTTATTTTAAATAATCTTTAAAAGATTATTCTAAGCGTTTAGCCATTTCTAACCAATCTGCTTTAAATTCACGGCGCATATTGTTGATTGCATCAATAATATCATGGTGAACTAATTTTTCATTTTGAATACCCACACAGTAGCCACCTTTACCTTGTAGCAATATATCTACCGCATATACGCCCATACGTGAAGCTAAAATACGGTCGAAGGCACAAGGCGAACCACCACGTTGAATATGGCCTAATACAGTTGCACGGGTTTCATGGCCTACGCGAGCTTCGATCTCACGAGCAAGAGAATGTACGTCTGTGATTAATTCAGTAATCGCAATAATGGCATGGCGTTTTCCACGAATAATACTGCGTTCAATTTGACGAATTAATTCTTCACGATTAAATTCCATTTCAGATGCCACAATGTATTCACAACCACCGGCAATACCTGCTGAAATGGTTAAGTCACTACAGTGACGACCCATGATTTCCACGATAGAAATACGTTGGTGAGAACTTGAGGTATCACGTAAACGGTCAATCGCATCAACGGCTGTTTGTAGTGCAGTTTCATAACCGATTGTGTAATCTGTACCAGCTACATCGTTATCAATTGTCCCTGGAATACCCACACAAGGGAAACCATGTTCTTCAGTAAGCAATTTTGCCCCCATGTAAGAACCGTCACCACCGATAACAACTAAAGCATCAATACCGTGAGAACGTAAAATTTCTGCACATTTTTCACGTACTGCAGGATCTTTAAATTCTGGGAAACGCGCAGAGCCTAAGAATGTACCTCCACGGTTAATAATATCGGACACACTATAACGATTTAACTGTTTGATTTTATTATTATATAAGCCTTGATAACCGTCATAAATCCCAAATACTTCAAGCCCTTCTGCAAGAGCTGCACGAACAACGCCACGGATGGCAGCATTCATACCTGGTGCATCACCACCGCTGGTTAATACAGCAATTTTTTTAATCATATTTACCTACTTTGAACTCTAAGAATAATTGGCGTCAAGATTACACCATCCATTATTTCTGCTCTAGAAAAATTTTTAAAATTTACGTGGAATTTGATCTAGTATAAGTTTTAGTGATGGAAATAACTTTCACATTTCCAAGAAAGATCGGCTTTTTGTAATGTCTTGCTTTCTTTCGCCACCAAATACTTTTGTAAATTTTTCACAATTTTTACTTTGTTTAAACGCTGAAATTTCTTACCTTGTTCCACTTTTTGGGAATATTGATATTGCACAAAGCCACAACGTGGAATATTTTTACCCTTAGCAATATCCACTTGCCAAGACGGATTTTGTTCTGTCGGAGCATAAATGACATAACCATTTAACTCTGTGGCAGGCTTTTTCGGATTCGTTGAATTTGCAAGAATTTTGAAATCTTTCACCCCTAAATTACGGTATACCTTCTCACGCAATGCTACGCGTTGCTCAATAGAACGGGATAAATCACGATCAAGCAACACTTCAATTTGAGATTGCCAATTTTCTAAGGTATCTGGCTCGGCAAGATAAACATAACGCGCAATCGTATCCAAATCTTGGCTTGCAGTAAGTTTATAAGTTTTGCCGTTGTACTCTATTTTTTCAGGAGTTTGAAGTTGACTCACTTTTGCCGCACAACCTGAGAGTAAAAGTGCGGTCAATATAACCAGGATTTTATTCATTGATATCTCGCTTAAATACAAATTCTTTTTCAGTTGAGGATGTCGCATCAAACCAATAACCAGCTAGGTCAAACTCTTTCAGTTGTTCAACACGTTCCAAACGATTTTGAATGATAAAACGACACATTAAACCACGGGCTTTTTTTGCATAAAAGCTGACCACTTTGTATTTACCATTCTTATTATCTAAGAAAACAGGCTTCACAATCTGTGCCTCTAATTGGCTTTCTTTCACTGATTTATAGTATTCATCGGAAGCTAAATTGATCAACACACGATCGCCTTGCTCATCAAGTGCTTGTTGTACGGATTGAGTGATAATGTTCCCCCAAAAAGCATAAAGATCTTTCCCTTTTGGATTCGCTAACTTCGTACCCATTTCCAAGCGGTAAGGTTGCATTAAATCAAGGGGTTTAAGTAAGCCATATAAGCCAGAAAGCATACGTAAATGGCGTTGTGCGAATTGCACATCTTCATCAGATAAGCTATCCGCATCTAAACCGGTATAAACATCACCTTTGAATGCCCAAATGGCTGCGCGTGAATTTTTTTCGTTGTGAGATTTTGTCCATTCCGCAAAGCGAGCGGCATTTAAGCCTGCAAGTTTATCGCTGATAGACATTAAGGAAGAAAGATCTTGGGGAGATAATTGACGACAGATTTCAATCAGTTGCTCACTATAATCCGTCAAGTGCGGTTGAGAAACAGGAAGATTTCTGACCGCACTTTCAAAATCTAAGGTTTTTGCCGGGGAAATAATGGCTAACATAGGTTCTCCTTTCTAAACACTGAGCCGTATCTTAGCACAGGATAGCCTCCTTACTCTACCCCGTTTATGCTATCCGCTTATAGAGTCCATTCTCATTGACGATTAAATCTTGTAACTCCAAATCTAACAACTGCACTAAAAGCAAATCCACCGGCAAATTCAATGTAACCGATAAATCATCAAGGCTTATTGGTGTATAACTGATATGTTGATAAAGTTCAGGATGACTTGGTTCCACGGCTAGTGTTTTTGCTGTGAGTGGTTGAGCTATCGGCTTATTAATTTGCGTATTATGTACTGGAGGCTGAAAAACAACGCTGTGATTGAGGCTATCTAAAATATCTTTGACATTTTCCACCAACATCGCCCCTTGCTTAATCAGTTTATGGCAGCCTTGACTGTATTCACTTTGAATATTCCCTGGTAAGGCAAAAATATCGCGATTTTGTTCTAAAGCATAACGCGCTGTAATCAATGAACCGCTTTTCTCTGTTGCTTCAATGACTAACGTTCCCAATGAAAGCCCGCTGATAATGCGATTACGACGAGGAAAATTTTCGGCTATCGGTGCTTGCGTAGGAATAAATTCAGAAACTAACGCCCCGTTATTTTCGATAATTTTCTCGGCTAATCGGCGATGTTTAGCGGGATAAATGTGATCTAATCCGCTACCCAATACGGCAATGGTTTGCCCTTGAATATCCACCACCGCCTGATGACTAAATCCATCGATACCTAAAGCCAGCCCACTCGTGACCGTCAATCCTGCAAGAGAAAGTTCTGTCGCAAAATACTTTGCCCAATATTCCCCATAAGCCGAACAATAACGGCTTCCAACCATGGCAATTTGCTGAGCAGAAAGTGCGGTCAAATTGCCTTTCACAAATAATAAAGGTGGAAAGCCACTAATTTGTTTGAGTAAAAAAGGATACTCATCTGAAAAACAGTGTATTAAATGATGTCCTTCTTTTTCGGCCCAGTTCAAAGCAGGTTCAATAAATTTCATTTCTGGCTGAAACCAACGACGAATCTGCAAAGCATCCCACCCCATTTGTTGAAATGCCACTTCATCATAATTTAACAAGTCTTCTATATTCACATGGGCCAAAATTTGTTGAATCCGCACACTGCCCAATTTGGGCACTTGAGCTAATCGCAACAAAATCGAGGTAAAATTGCTCATCTATCTCTCCTTTAAAAAGAGAATTATGGTGAGATTTGTCTCAAAAAATGAAAAGTTTGTCTTAATTCTGCGATTCAGATCGCAAAAAGAGAAAAAATTTTATAAAAAATCGGCATACCAGAAACGAGTAATAAAACAGGACAAAAACAGCTTCTCAAAAGCCATTTTTAGAGATTAATTCTGATAAAAAACTTATATCAAGAGAAATAAACTTTTAAGGTTGTGTTGAGATATTCACTTTAGATATAAATCACTAATAAATGATTTGACAGCAACATTTTTATCCGTAATATGGACAGCGTTTTACAGAATTTTTTACAGGATTACCTTTTTATGTACCAAGCTGTTTCTTTATCTCTCAACCTCCTGCTCTCACATTCTTTGTGCGGCTAAGTTGTGGATAAAAAACACCTTTATGTAAAAAATCTATTATCAACCCGCACTTTTAAGATTGCGGGTTTTTTCGTTTTAAAATCACGGTAAAAATGACCGCACTTTGAGTGATAAAAGAAGGAAAACATTATGACAGATCGCGTTATTATTTTTGATACCACCTTGCGTGATGGTGAACAAGCGTTAAAAGCAAGCTTAACCGTTAAAGAGAAATTACAGATTGCTTTAGCACTTGAACGTCTCGGCGTGGATGTGATGGAAGTCGGTTTCCCGGTTTCTTCTCAAGGTGATTTTGAATCTGTTCAAACCATTGCACGCCATATCAAAAATAGTCGTGTTGCGGCACTTTCCCGTGCAGTAATTAAAGATATTGATGCTGCAGCTGAAGCCTTAAAAGTGGCAGAAGCGTTTCGTATCCATACATTTATTGCAGTTTCAGCATTACACGTTGAAGCCAAGTTAAAACGTACTTTTGACGATGTGGTTGAAATGGCGGTGGCAGCAGTAAAACATGCACGTAATTATACAGACGACGTAGAATTTTCTTGCGAAGATGCGGGCCGTACCGGTATCGACAATATTTGTCGTATTGTTGAAGCGGCAATTAATGCAGGTGCAACAACTGTAAATATTCCTGACACTGTTGGTTTCTGCTTACCTAATCAATTCGGCAATATTATTGCTGAAGTACGTAACCGCGTACCAAATATCGATAAAGCGGTGATTTCCGTACATTGCCACAATGACTTGGGTATGGCAACGGCTAACTCCTTAACCGCTGTACAAAATGGTGCACGTCAAATTGAATGTACTATCAATGGCATTGGTGAACGCGCAGGCAACACCTCTCTTGAAGAAGTGGTGATGGCAATGAAAGTTCGTCAAGAATTCATGGGCGTGGATACACGTATCAATACACAAGAAATCCACCGTGTTAGCCAAATGGTGAGCCAACTTTGTAATATGCCAATCCAACCGAATAAAGCGATTGTAGGTTCAAATGCTTTCGCTCATTCATCCGGTATTCACCAAGATGGTATGTTAAAAAACCAAAATACCTACGAAATCATGTCGCCAGAAACTATCGGCTTGAAGAAAGAGAAATTAAACTTAACCGCTCGTTCTGGTCGCGCAGCAGTAAAAGGCCATATGGCAGATATGGGCTACACCGAACAAGATTACGATTTAGACAAATTGTATGAAGCCTTCTTAAAATTGGCCGACAAAAAAGGCCAAGTATTTGATTATGACTTAGAAGCTTTAGCCTTTATCGATATGCAACAAGGGGATGAGGATCGTTTAGTGTTAGATAAACTTTCCGCTCACTCTACTAAAGAATATCCAGCGACTGCGTTTGTTCAAGTGGAATTGGATGGTAAAAAATTAAGCACCTCTTCTATCGGTGGTAATGGTCCGGTTGATGCAGTTTACAATGCGATCTTGAATTTAACCGGCTTAGATATCAAAATGTCGCACTACAACTTAACTGCAAAAGGCGAAGGTGCTGAAGCCTTAGGTCAGGTGGATATCGTGGTTGAACACGAAGGTCGTAAATTCCACGGTGTTGGTTTAGCGACAGACATCGTTGAATCTTCTGCTCTTGCTTTAGTTCATGCAATTAATGCTATTTATCGTGCGCATAAAGTCGCCGATATTAAAAGCCACAAACATCATTAATTAATTGAGTCCCCCTCTTTAGCAAAGAGGGGTTAGGGGAGATTTGGCAGGAGTAACATCAACCTCTGCAGTGAATTTTATATCGTAAAAATCTCCCCCCAGCCCCTCTTTACAAAAGAGGGGAGAAAATTAACCGCACTTTGGTGTGACTGAAATAGGAAAAACAATATGCAATCATACAACATCGCTGTTCTACCGGGAGACGGTATTGGTCCAGAAGTGATGGCTGAAGCCATTAAAGTATTAAACAAAGTCCAAGAAAAATTCGGTTTCAAACTTAACTTTAACGAGTTTTATGTGGGTGGTGCTGCAATTGATCATTGTGGTTGCCCATTACCGGCAGAAACCTTAAAAGGTTGTGATGATGCTGATGCGATTTTGTTTGGCTCTGTAGGTGGCCCAAAATGGACAAATTTACCACCAGATCAACAACCGGAACGCGGTGCATTATTACCATTGCGTAAACATTTCAAATTATTCTGCAATCTCCGTCCTGCTACCCTTTATAAAGGACTAGAAAAATTCTGCCCATTACGTGCAGATATTGCGGCAAAAGGGTTTGATATGGTGGTTGTACGTGAATTAACGGGCGGGATTTATTTCGGTCAGCCTAAAGGCCGTGAAGGAGAAGGTGCACAAACCAAAGCATTCGATACCGAAGTTTATTACAAATATGAAATCGAACGCATTGCGCGTGCGGCTTTTGATGCCGCAATGAAACGTCGTAAACACGTCACTTCTGTGGATAAAGCTAACGTATTACAAGCTTCAATCTTATGGCGTGAAACTGTGACTGAAGTGGCGAAAGATTACCCTGAAGTCACCTTAGATCACATTTATATTGACAATGCGACTATGCAATTAATCAAAGCACCTGAGTCTTTCGATGTGCTCCTCTGCTCTAACATTTTCGGTGATATTATTTCTGATGAAGCGGCGATGATCACAGGTTCTATGGGGATGTTGCCATCTGCTAGCTTAAACGAAGAAGGTTTCGGTTTATATGAACCGGCTGGCGGTTCTGCACCGGATATCGCTGGCAAAGGCATTGCCAACCCAATCGCACAAATTCTTTCTGCGGCAATGATGTTGCGTTATAGCTTCAACTTAAATGATGCCGCAGATGCGATTGAAAATGCCGTGCAAAAAGTCTTAGCAAATGGTCACCGTACGGGTGATTTAGCCGATGATTCTGCCCCTGTTTCAACTGCGGAAATGGGTACATTAATCGCTAACGCAATCTAATAAAAAACAATTAAAGTGCGGTTTAAAAACACTCACAAAAAGCAATGCTTTTTGAACGTTGGCTCTGCCAACGGCTCCGAAGGAGCGAGTAAATCTTCAGGATTTACGAATAATAATTTGACCGCACTTACTACTCTAACGAATTGAGAAAAATTATGGCAAAAACTCTTTACGAAAAATTATTCGATGCCCACGTGGTATACGAAGCTGAAGGCGAAACGCCGATTTTGTATATTAACCGTCATTTAATCCATGAAGTGACCAGCCCACAAGCCTTTGATGGTTTACGTGTGGCAGGCCGCCAAGTACGTCAAGTCAGTAAAACTTTCGGTACCATGGATCACAGTATTTCTACCCAAGTACGTGATGTGAACAAACTTGAAGGCCAAGCGAAAATTCAAGTATTGGAACTTGAAAAAAACACGAAAGCAACCGGTATTCAATTATTCGACATGACCACAAAAGAACAAGGTATTGTGCATGTCATGGGGCCTGAACAAGGCTTAACCTTACCAGGTATGACTATCGTTTGTGGAGACTCCCATACTGCCACCCACGGTGCATTCGGTGCCTTAGCATTTGGTATTGGTACATCTGAAGTAGAGCACGTATTAGCCACACAAACCTTAAAACAAGCTCGCGCAAAAAATATGAAAATTGAAGTTCGTGGCAAAGTCGCACCAGGCATTACCGCAAAAGACATTATTCTTGCCATTATCGGTAAAACTACCATGGCAGGCGGTACAGGCCATGTGGTGGAGTTCTGCGGTGAAGCGATTCGTGATCTTTCCATGGAAGGCCGTATGACTGTTTGTAATATGGCAATTGAAATGGGTGCCAAAGCCGGCTTAATCGCACCAGATGAAACGACTTTCGAATACTTAAAAGGTCGTCCACATGCACCAAAAGGTAAAGATTGGGATGATGCCGTTGCTTATTGGAAAACCTTAAAATCCGATGATGATGCAAAATTTGACACAGTCATCACGTTAGAAGCCAAAGACATTGCACCACAGGTAACTTGGGGAACAAACCCTGGCCAAGTAATCGGTATCGATCAACCAGTGCCAAATCCAGCAGAAATGACCGATCCGGTGACTCGTGCTTCAGCAGAAAAAGCCTTGAATTATATCGGTTTAGAACCGAATACTGATTTAAAAGATATTCCGGTGGATCAAGTCTTTATCGGTTCTTGTACCAATGCTCGTATCGAAGATTTACGTGCCGCAGCAGCCGTGATGAAAGGTCGCAAAAAAGCTGATAATGTGAAGCGTATTTTAGTGGTACCTGGTTCCGGCTTAGTGAAAGAACAAGCAGAAAAAGAAGGCTTGGATAAAATCTTTATCGAAGCGGGCGCTGAATGGCGTAATCCGGGCTGCTCAATGTGCTTAGGGATGAACGATGACCGTTTAGGTGAATGGGAACGTTGTGCTTCCACTTCGAACCGTAACTTTGAAGGTCGCCAAGGCCGTAATGGTCGCACTCACTTGGTGAGTCCTGCGATGGCAGCGGCAGCTGGAATGTTCGGTAAATTCGTTGATATTCGTGACGTCACATTAAACTAAGGAGCAGAAAATGGCAGGATTTAAACAACTTTCAGGCTTAGTAGTGCCATTGGATGCGGCAAACGTGGACACGGATGCGATTATTCCAAAACAATTTTTACAAGCCATTACCCGCGTAGGTTTCGGTAAACACTTATTCCATGAATGGCGTTATTTGGATGTAGAAGGCACCAAGCCAAATCCAGATTTCGTATTGAATTATCCACAATATCAAGGCGCGACCATTTTATTAGCGCGTAAAAACCTTGGCTGTGGTTCGTCTCGTGAACATGCGCCTTGGGCATTAGCCGATTACGGTTTCAAAGTGATGATCGCACCAAGCTTTGCGGATATTTTCTATAACAACAGTTTAAACAACCACATGTTACCGATTCGTTTAAGCGAAGAAGAAGTGGAAGAAATCTTCCAATGGGTGTGGGCAAATGAAGGCAAACAAATCCATGTGGATTTAGAAGCGATGACCGTCACTGTAGGTGACAAAGTCTATCACTTTGAACTGGATGAATTCCGCCGTCATTGTTTGTTAAACGGCTTGGATAACATCGGTTTGACGTTACAACATGAAGATGCCATCAGTGAATACGAAAAAAATATTCCGGCATTTTTACGTTAATCTGTTTTTTTACTCGGACAGCAAATATTGCTAACCATTCGGCGGACAATTTGTCCGCCTTTCTTTTTGAAAACATTCCATTTTTTTACCGCACTTTCTCCCCTTTTATTTGACAGTATCAATGCTTATCCCTATCATTCCGACCAATATTGATTGATTTTAAAAAGAGCTGTCTATGTCACATAATCAAACCGAATTACTGAAAAAATCCCTCGCTGAACGCATCCTTATTTTAGATGGTGCGATGGGAACGATGATCCAAAAATATAAACTCACCGAGGCTGATTTTAGAGGCGAACGTTTTAAAGAAAGTGCGGTTGATTTACGTGGCAATAATGACTTGCTCACTTTAACCCAACCGCTGCTAATTTCTGCCATTCATGAGAAATATTTAGCCGCAGGCGCCGATATTATTGAAACCAATACTTTCAGTTCTACCACCATCGCGCAAGCGGATTATGATTTACAGTCTATTGCCTACGAACTGAATTTTGCAGGCGCAAAATTAGCGCGTTTAGCCGCAGATAAATACAGCACACCAGAAAAACCTCGCTTTGTTGCTGGCGTGTTAGGGCCAACTAACCGCACCGCCTCTATTTCTCCTGACGTAAACGACCCAGGTTTCCGTAATGTGACGTTTATGGAACTGGTGGATGCCTATGCTGAAGCGACTAAAGGCTTAATTAAAGGTGGTGCGGATTTAATCATGATCGAAACCATTTTCGACACGTTAAACGCAAAAGCCGCCATTTTCGCCATTGAAACCGTATTTGAAGAATTAGGTGTGGAATTGCCGATTATGATTTCCGGCACCATTACCGATGCTTCCGGCCGTACCCTTTCTGGGCAAACCACCGAAGCGTTCTACAACTCGCTTCGTCACGCTAAACCACTAACGTTCGGTTTGAACTGTGCGCTAGGCCCGAAAGAACTTCGCCAGTATGTTGAACAACTATCTAAAATCAGCGAAACCTATGTTTCCGTCCACCCAAATGCGGGCTTACCAAATGCCTTTGGTGGCTACGATTTAGGTGCAGAAGAGATGGCTGCACATCTTAAAGAATGGGCTGAAAGTGGCTTTGTGAACATTGTCGGTGGTTGTTGTGGTACGACGCCAGAACACATCAAAGCCTTTGCGGATGCGATGCAAGGTATTGCGCCGCGTAAATTACCTGAAATTAAAACCGCCATGCGTTTATCAGGCTTAGAACCACTCAATATTGATGATGAAAGCCTATTCGTAAACGTGGGCGAACGTAATAACGTGACAGGTTCGGCCAAATTCAAACGTTTAATTAAAGAAGACAAATTTGCTGAAGCCATTGAAATTGCTATCGACCAAGTAGAAAACGGTGCACAAGTGATCGACGTCAATATGGACGAAGCCTTATTAGACGGCAAAAAATGCATGACCCGTTTCCTCAATATTATGGCAACCGAGCCAGATGCGGCCAAAGTGCCAGTCATGATCGACTCGTCTAAATGGGAAGTGATTGAAGCTGGTTTGCAGTCGGTACAAGGTAAACCGATTGTGAACTCTATTTCATTAAAAGAAGGCGAAGAAATCTTTATTGAACACGCCAAATTGGTGCGTAAATACGGCGCAGCTGTGGTGGTGATGGCATTTGACGAAGTGGGACAAGCCGACACCGAAAATCGCAAAGTTGAAATTTGTAGCCGTGCTTATGACATTTTGGTGAATCAAGTCGGGTTCCCGCCAGAAGATATTATTTTTGACCCGAACATTTTTGCCATCGGTACAGGGATTGAAGAGCACAACAACTACGGTGTAGATTTTATCAACGCCACGGGGCGTATTAAACGCGCGCTACCGCACGCGAAAATCTCGGGCGGGGTGTCGAATGTCTCTTTCTCATTCCGTGGTAATAACGTGATGCGTGAAGCGATTCACGCCGTCTTCCTCTATCACGCCATCAAACAAGGCATGGATATGGGGATTGTGAATGCAGGACAACTGGCAATTTATGACGATCTCGATCCTGAATTGCGTGAAATCGTGGAAGATGCGGTATTAAACCGCAGCCCTGATGCCACTGAAAAATTACTCGATATTGCGGAAAAATATCGCAACCAAGGCAATGATGAAAGTGCGGTCGATTCTGTCGCAGAATGGCGCACTTGGCCGGTGGAAGAACGTTTAAAACATGCGCTAGTGAAAGGGATTACCACTTACATTGTGGAAGATACTGAAAAAGCCCGCCAACAATTACCAAGCCCATTAGATGTCATTGAAGGGCCTCTGATGGAAGGGATGGATGTCGTCGGTGATTTATTCGGTGACGGTAAAATGTTCCTACCGCAAGTAGTGAAATCTGCGCGCGTAATGAAACAATCTGTGGCATATTTAGAGCCGTTTATCAATGCCACCAAACAAAAAGGCTCAAGCAACGGTAAAGTGGTGATTGCGACCGTGAAAGGCGACGTACACGATATTGGTAAAAACATCGTAAGCGTAGTAATGCAATGTAATAACTTTGAAGTGATTGACTTAGGCGTGATGGTGCCGGCGGACAAAATCATTCAAACCGCTATTGATGAAAAAGCGGATATCATCGCGTTAAGTGGTTTAATTACCCCTTCTTTAGATGAAATGGAATACTTCTTGGGTGAAATGACTCGCTTAGGTTTAAACCTCCCAGTAATGATTGGTGGGGCGACCACCTCTAAAGAACATACGGCAATTAAACTTTATCCAAAATATAAAGAACACGGTGTATTTTATACCTCTAATGCCTCCCGCGCGGTGACAGTGTGTGCGACATTGATGAACCCTGAAAGCCGTGCAGAATTATGGGAACAATTCAAGAAAGATTACGAGAAAATTCAGCAATCTTTCTCTAACCGTAAACCACTGCGTAAACAGCTTAGCATTGAAGAAGCACGCGCAAACCGCTTTGATGGCTTTAGTGGTGAATGGGCAGATTACGTGCCACCAAAACCAAACCAAACTGGTATTGTGGAATTTAAAAACGTACCGATTGCCACATTACGTAAATTTATCGACTGGTCACCATTCTTCCGAATTTGGGGCTTAATGGGCGGCTACCCTGACGCCTTTGATTATCCAGAAGGTGGCGAAGAAGCACGTAAAGTATGGAACGATGCGCAAGTGGTATTAGATGAATTAGAGCAAAACCACAAACTCAACCCAAGCGGTATTTTAGGCATCTTCCCTGCGGAACGTGTAGGCGATGATGTGGTGCTTTTCGCTGATGAAGAACGCACACAACAAATTGGCACCGCTTACGGCTTACGCCAACAAACAGAACGTGGCAAAAACAGCAAAAGTCCGTTTAACTTTGCCTTAAGTGACTTTATTGCTGATCGTGAAAGCGGCAAAAAAGACTGGATGGGTATGTTCGCTGTCTGTGCGGGAATTGAAGAAATGGAGTTAGTAGAAGGCTATAAAGCGGCAGGCGATGACTACAACGCTATCTTGCTACAAGCCGTGGGCGACCGCCTCGCCGAAGCCATGGCAGAATACCTGCACTTTGAGCTTCGCACCCGAATTTGGGGCTACACACAAGAAGAATTCGACAACCAAGGTTTAATCAATGAAAACTATGTTGGCATCCGCCCTGCACCAGGTTATCCAAGCTGCCCTGAACATACAGAAAAAGCCTTGATTTGGGATTTATTAGAAGTAGAACAACGCATCGGTATGAAACTCACCGAAAGCTACGCTATGTGGCCTGCAGCTTCTGTCTGCGGTTGGTACTTCACCCACCCTGCAAGCAACTATTTCACACTTGGTCGCATTGATGAAGACCAAGCTCAAGATTATGCCAAACGTAAAGGTTGGGATGAGAGAGAGATGATGAAATGGTTGGGTGTGGCTATGAAGTAATATAGATGCATGATAATTCATCAATAATTGTATTTAAAATAATACTTAATTTAAGGTAGAATACACAAAAGTATTAATAATATATTGAAGGACATATTTATGGGTGAAACTGTAAATAAATCAGAAATTGCCGAACAAATAGGAAAGAGGATCTTTAAACCATTATTTTGGGATGTATCTCCGCCTACAAATATAAACTTTTCTTGTTTATATAAAAAACCCAAAGACCCACGAGAAGTTATAGAAAATAAGACCTATCATACTAATCAAGGAACTCATCCTATGGATGCTTCTTTTTCTTATATTGATCCATATTTAGGGAAAAGAGTATATTTAAATACTGACTTTAAAAGTTATAGCAGTCAATCGATCACATCTCATAAAATTAGAAAAGATTTAACTTCCTTAGCTGAAACAATACACTGTGCACAAGATTCTAGTGAATGGGCTGATTTTGTTTGCTGTATAGATGAAATAAAAGAAGTGAGAGGGCTTCTTTTCTTATATAACACTGATTATAAATATGAACATAATATAGACTATATACTAAATAAAGTTAAGTTAGAAAATCTTCCTATTGCAAAAAACCAATATCTTCATCTATTAGACCCTCTTACAATTAATAGAATTTATTCATTAGTTAAAGACTTAGAGAGTCTTGAAAATAAGTTATACGACAAATACTCTTTTTATTACCCTAATCAAAGATTGAGCAAAAATATTGTTTCAAATTCAATGGATCCACCATTACCATGTACTATTGAAATGATTTGTTCAACTTATACTGTTATTCAATATGAAAAAAATTCTACAAAAGGGTTTCTAATCTATTACAATGGGGAAGGGGGTACCAAAGAAGAATTTATGTACCTATTTGATTATTTAACAAGTGTCCAAATTCCATTTAATGAAAATTTAAAGATAAGAGCATCAAACTCTAATATCTCTAAAAATATAATTAATAACTTTAGAATGGCCAAACAAACATATTTACAAGATTGGAATTTTTCAGAAGCTATTGTCGAAAGTTTAAAAGATCTAGACATCTTTGTTATAGATCAAAATATTCCTAATTTTATAGAAACTTTGCAAGGGTGGGATAAATTAAAATGAAACAGAGCTTAGGATATGCTAATGATAGAAGTGTTTACAATGCACTAAATCAAAATAAAATAACAGAAAAAAATATTCAAAAATTATTTTTAAAAAAAGGAATATTATGTTCTAAATCTACAAAAAGACATAATCTATCTGCATATTATTCTAGGCTAACACATGACTTTTTTGATCATAAACTAATAGCAGATAGCCTCGGTATTATCCCTCGCAGAGAGAAGATTACATCAACAGAGATTATCTCTAAAGATAAATCTAATATTTCTTATGACGATATACAAGAAAAATTTAAAGATCTAGAAACAGAACTAAATTCAACTGGTTGTATTGTAAAATATAAATCAACTGGAAATGAACAAGAAATAGATATTACGTATACCGAAATAGATTATAGTAAATCTGACTTCCAGCAAATGACTACTAGAACAGGAAATATATCTGCTATTATTGATAATGATATAATTCATATCCGTTCTACTCAAACAAAATTTATCAACCAAGTAAAAGATTCTTTTATAAAAAATATTATTACATTAAATGAGGATAACTTAATAAAGAATAACATATGCCTTAATGAATTAAATGACCATGAATTAAGAACTAAATTTTTCCTTGATACAGTTAGAAGTATAGACGATTACCAATTAGAAGAAATACCTCAAATAGGACTTTTTAAGAATACTAAATTAGTATTTGATGAGACCGAATTTGATACAAACAATGAGGATAATGAAAAAATAATTGCAAATATTAATGATGCTCATCTGAAAGGTAACTCAGTTCATTTAACACCGGAATTACGACTGCTAGCAGAAAAAGGATTCTATTATGTAAAACTAGTAGCTGTACTAAAAGGTAAAAAAGATAATTTGCTATATACTGTAGAAATTGAATTTAAAAATAAAGAAATATGTGATGAATTCTCCTATATAGTAAAACATATTAATGAACCTAAATTTAACGAAGAAACTCAAGAATTATCATCATACAAAACATCAAGAGCACCAAGCCCCCTAGAACAAATTCATTTTATAGATAGATTAGAAAAATCAGCTAAACGTACCTTAGAAAAATTAAAAATTGATCTAAGTCAGGAAAGTAATCAAGATTAGGAGAATATATGGTTAGATATCGGTGGTATCTTTTATTAACTAAAAAAAATATTGGTCATATATTTTCTCAAATTTCAACTTTAACTTTTAGTAATAATAAGAAGAAAGGATTTAAGATCGAACATAAATCTAAGCATAGTATAAGTGGCACGTTTTATCATATATCGTCCTTAGATCAAGACAATTTAAAAATTGAACTTCTAAACGCAATACAGTTTTCAATTTCATTGATTAAAGGTTCAATCTATTTAAGATTACAAGATCCAACTCGTAGCATAAAAGAATTATCAAATACTCTTTTTGAATTATGTGATTTAGATTTAGCTTTTGATCCAGTTTCAATATCTTTTGACAATATCAAGAATTGGATTTTATCTAGAAATTATTATGCTATATTAAACCTAGTTAAGATATCTAATCTTAAAATTACTGATAATATTTTCTCTGAAATAATATTAAAATCAGATAATGAAATAAAACTACTAGAATTGGATATTCTGAAAAGCAAGCAATATACTATACACTCTATGTCTTGGTCTATAGTGATATCAGGTAGAAGCTATAGAATTTCTATATCAAAACTAGGATTAATAAATATTAGCGAATATCTCGTACTAGACTTTATTGACTATATAGAATCTCAAATACTTTAGCCTACCACCTGATATCACAACTACTTTAGCTTTTATCTATCAACTAAAAGTGAAGGTAAAATCTGAAGGGGTTGAACACACTAGTTAGCTAACTGTTTATAAATAAAATTACTTCTTAATGGCATATGCTCAGAAGTATGCGCTAAAATTCCCCAAAAATATCTACAAATTAACCGCACTATCACTTCCAAACTGCACATAACTAATCCCATCCCTTGCACAATCCTCAATTTTCGCTATCATAGCCTCTTTCTCATTCACTCTACTCTCGGAACTTTATCGATGAATAAATTTAAAATAGCATTACTCACGGCTGCATTCGTAGGTTTGTTTGCTTGTTCTACAACACAGCAACCAAAGAAAACCGTTAAAACACGATACCTTAAAAATAACATTAGCCAAGCGGAATTAAACAATCCAAAAGACTACAAGCGTTATTATTATTCTTGCCGCAATTCAGAAACGGGTTCAAGTTCGTATTTAACCACTTACTTCCCGCTTTCAAGAGAAAGCCGCATGAAAGATAACTTTGGTATTTATTTCCAATTAGACGGTGGAAAAGCAGTACCGTTTGATCATGTGGAAAATCGCACCTTAAATGCTCGCGGAAATCGCTTTGAAGTGATTTATCGCTCTTATGAGCCGATTGATGGCAGTTATGTTGATTTAATCGCTCGTGAAAATAATTCCGTGTATTACAAGAATAATCAAGGCATGAGAAACACTTGGTTAAATTGTCGAGAAGGCTAATTCTCACTGAAAGTGCGGTCGTTTTTAGACACATTTTTCTAAACAAAAAAGCACGAGCTTAAACTCGTGCTTTTTCTTTTTTATATCGATTATGCTTTTGCTTGTGCGCGTTTCACGAAAATGACTGAAAGCGTGAATGCCACCACAAATGAAATCACCATACCAATGCTGTACATCGCAAGGCTATCTGGTTTGATCGATGGAATACCTAAGAAACCTGCTGCGCCTAATGCAATGGCTTTTACGTTGAAGAATGCGATAAAGGCACTCGCTAGTCCTGAACCAATCATCGCCGCAAAGAAAGCCTGACGATAACGTAAGTTCACCCCGAACATCGCCGGTTCAGTAATCCCTAATAATGCAGAAATACCAGATGGCACTGCTAAACCGCGTACTTTTGGATCTTTTAATGCCACTGCCACACCTAAACAAGCCGCACCTTGTGCGATGTTTGACATTGCGGCGATTGGGAAAATAAAGGTACCACCTGTATTTGCCATTTCAGCCAATAATTGTGTTTCAACTGCAATGAAGGTTTGGTGCATACCTGTGATCACGATTGGTGCATAGAATGCCCCGAAGATCGCACCACCCACGAAACCTAAGGTGTCATATAACCAAGTTAAACCTGATGCAATTAATGAACCCGCTTCACGACCGATTGGACCAATTACGGTAAACGCTAAGAAGCCTGCAATAAAGAGCGAGAATAATGGGGTAATCAGGTTATCTAAGTAAGAAGGGACAAATTTACGGAAGGTTTTTTCTAAGGTTGCTAATACCCAAGCAGAAACTAATGTTGGGATAACCGTGCCTTGATAGCCAACTTTTTCAATTTCAAGACCGAATACATTCCAGTATTGGATTTTGCCTTGCGCAAGGGTTAATGCGTAGTTCCAACCATCTGCTAATGCAGGGTGAACTAATAACATCCCAAGTGCCGCCCCTAAGAACGGGTTACCGCCGAATTTACGAGTGGCAGAGAAACCAAGTAATACAGGTAAGAACACAAATGGTGCATTCGCGATGGTATTAATAAAATCCACCAAATCCGCAAGACCTGGGTGCATATCAATCACGCTTAATTCATCAACGAAGAAACCTTTCGCTGTAAGCATGGAGTGAATACCCATTAACAAACCGCCTGCGACGATTGCCGGAATGATTGGCACGAAAATATCCGCTAAGCCTTTCACCAAACGTTGCAATAAGTTTTGATTACCTGACGCCGCTTCAGCCACTTCAGCTTTGCTCACATCGCCGATACCAAGCAATTTGGTAAGTTCAGCATGGACTTTATTCACCGTACCTGAACCGAAGATAATTTGATATTGACCCGCGACAGCAAACTGCCCTTTCACGCCTTCAATGTTATCAATACCTTCTTTGTCCACTTTGCTTTCATCGTTTAACACAATACGTAAACGCGTTGCGCAATGTGCTGCTGTGGCGATGTTGTCTTTACCGCCAAGTTTATCAATCACTTGTTGGGCGATTTGAGGGAAGTTCATAGTGCTCTCCTAATGGGTTTCTAAAAAAAGAAATTGACCGATTGTAACCAAAACAGGGGATAATAACTAGCTATTCAAGCAAATTTTAGGCGAAAAAAAACCGACTTGATTAAGTCGGTTTATATTTGGTGCTCTGGGCGAGACTTGAACTCGCACGGCCTGCGGCCACTACCCCCTCAAGATAGCGTGTCTACCAATTCCACCACCAGAGCGTTTATTCTGTTTTTATTCCTTATTGCGGAATATCGTTATTTTTGTTTTCAACTGCTGGAGCAGCTTGTTGTTGCTGTTGTTGAACTTGTTCAGCAGTTTGAGATAAATCGTCGAACGAACCTTTTTGTACGTTGCCACGGTGAGAGTTGATATTACCTAATACTAAAGCAATTACAAAAAAGCCAGTTGCTAAGATTGCGCTGGTACGGGTTAAGAAGTTACCTGCACCTGCAGAACCAAACATGGTACCTGATGCACCGCCGCCAAATGACGCGCCTGCGTTCGCACCTTTACCTTGTTGAACAAGAATAAAGCCGATTAAGGCGATACAAACTAATACATAAATAAATAATAAAATATTGTACATTATTCTTTCTTCTCTAAATTGCGATTTCGCAAGAAAACTGGGAGCAAATGTTATATAAAATTCATGCTTTTCGCAAGCGCTTTCCCATTTTTTTTACTTAATTGTATTAAGTTTAATCAATTTTCAGTGTTTAAATCTTCCGATTTTTTGACCACTCTTTTTCGTTTAGCGGGTGTCGCATTTAAACCTTTTGAAATCTGACTTAAACGACGTAATGCGGTGAAATCCACAAAGCGCACTAAATCCGGTAGCATTTGATTGAGTGTAAACATAAATTGCTGATAACTCGCCTGTTTTTGGCTGATATCTGTTAGCTGAGCTTCCCAATGTGCCGTCATATCAGGTTGTGTGGCAATATCCGGTAGCGCTGAAATGAGGATCCGTCCCGTTTCTGTGCTGTGAATATTACGCCCTTTTTTCGTCAAAAAACCGCGTTTAAACAGCAATTCAATAATGCCCGCTCGGGTGGCTTCTGTGCCAAGTCCATCTGTTTCACGCAGAATTTTTTTCAATTCTTTATCTTGCACAAAGCGCGCAATCCCTGTCATGGCGGAAAGCAATGTCGCATCAGTAAAAGGTTTAGGCGGTTGCGTTTTTTTGCTTACCACTTCGCCTCTTTCACAGTACAGGATCTGGCCTTTTTTCACGATCGGCAATAACGGCTCTTGATTTTCATCTTCGTCTTCTTTACCAAGCAATTCTTTCCAACCCGCGGTTTGCAAGTTGCGCGCTTGAGCCACAAAAGTACCGCCTGCAATACTTAAGGTAATTTTACTTTTACGATATTCCGCATCTGGACAGAATTGCAATAAATACTGACGCGCAATGAGTTCATAAATACGGTGTTCATCAATACTTAAATTGATCGAACGTATGTTAGCCGTTGGAATAATGGCATGGTGTGCTTCCACCTTTTTATCATTCCAACAACGATTACGTTGCTCGCTATCCACCACCGACGGCAAGGTTTGATAAGTCTGACAATGCTGTGAAATCGCATTCATCACTTTATGTCGTTCAGCAAAATGCTCTTCTGGCAAATAACGACAATCAGAACGTGGATAAGTAATCAAACGATGGGTTTCATATAAACGTTGACAGGTATCCAACACGCTTTGCGCTGACATGCCAAAACGTTTTGCCGCATCAATCTGCAATGCTGACAAGGAATAAGGCAAAGGCGCTGTTTCTTTTTCTCGCTTATCCACATATTCAGTCACTTCGGCAGGTTGATCGGTAATGCGCTTCACCACATTTTCGGCTAAGCCTAAAGACAGTACGCGACCATCTTCATCTTGATAGTCTTCACAAGCCTTGCTCGGTTGCCAAAGTGCAGAAAAAAGTGCGGTCGGATTTTCAAACGTTTTTTCGTCTTTCACCCATGCCAACACTTCATAGAAATCTTTTGGTTGGAAATGTTCAATTTCCAAATCACGTCGAACAATCAAGCCTAATACGGGGGTCTGCACTCGCCCAACAGAAAGCACACCATCATAACCCGCTTGGCGACCACGAATGGTATAAGCGCGGGTCATATTAATACCATAAAGCCAATCCGCACGAGCACGCGCCAGTGCAGAGGTGGCTAATGGAATAAAATGACGGTTAGGTTGGAGCTTTTGTACCGCTTTTTCCACCGCACTTGGGTTAAGATCGCTAATCAAACAACGCAAAATGCCATCACGTTTTTCCGCTGATAAATTGGCATAACTAAATACTTCATCCACCAGCAACTGCCCTTCTCTATCCGGGTCCCCTGCGTTAACTAAAACATCAGCTTGATGAATCAGTTTTTCCACCACGGAAAGTTGTTTTTTGACTTCTTTTCGCGGCAACAGAATCCATTTTTCAGGAATGATGGGTAAATGTTCTAAACGCCATTGTTTAAATTTAGGATCGTAGGCATCCGGTTCTGCTTGTTCAAGCAAATGCCCCACGCACCAAGTCACAACATCATCATTGCCGCATTTAATAAAACCATCCCCCCGTTGATGAGGTTTTGGCAATACATCGGCAATCGCTCGCCCAAGACTGGGTTTCTCGGCAATAAACAGGCGCATAAGATTAGTCGATCTGACGACGACCTAAGAAAGAGTGGGTTAAGGTAGTGCCGTCCACGGTTTCTAATTCCCCACCGACAGGGATCCCATGGGCAATACGGCTTACTTTAATATTATGTTGATGACAAATTTCAGCAATATAATTGGCTGTTGCATCGCCTTCTACCGTTGGATTGGTCGCTAAAATTACTTCATGGAAAGATTCTTCTACCAGACGTTTTTGCAATAAATCTAAACCAATTTCTTTCGGACCAATACCATCTAAAGGCGATAAGTGTCCCATTAAGACGAAATAACGCCCTGAGAATTGGCCGGTTTGCTCAATGGCTTGAATATCCGCTGGCATTTCCACCACGCAAAGTAAGCCTGAATTTTGGCGACGAGGATTGTTACAAATATTGCATGTTTCCTCTTCGGTAAAATCGCGACACTGCGAACAATGTCCAATTTTAGACATCGCTTCCGTTAATGCACGTGCTAAATTCATCCCACCGCTACGATTGCGCTGTAAAAGATGATAAGCCATACGCTGCGCTGATTTCGGACCGACACCCGGCAAGCAACGAAGATTTTCAATAAGATGTTCTAAAAGTGGACTGCTTTGCATAGTATTTATGGTGGGAGAAAATGGATGGTGTGTGAATCGATAAACTCACACACCCGATGAATTAAAATGGAAGTTTCATTCCTGGCGGTAATGGCATGCCTGCGGTTACAGAAGCCATTTTTTCTTTTTGTAATTCTTCTGCACGACGGACTGCATCGTTGAATGCGGCAGCAATTAAATCTTCCAACATTTCTTTATCGTCTTCCATTAAAGAAGGATCGATCTCAATACGACGGCAGTTGTGCGCACCATTAATCGTGATTTTTACTAAACCCGCACCACTTTCGCCTGTTACTTCTAATTGGGCAATTTCTTCCTGCATTTTTTGCATTTTTTCTTGCATTTGTTGGGCTTGTTTCATCAAGCCGCCTAAACCGCCTTTTCCAAACATTGGATTTTCCTTCTTAAATTAACTAAAACGAGCCGCATTTTAGCGAAAAAATTTGCCTTTGGGAACAGAGAAATTTATTATTCAATACTTCAAAACTGGGTCAAAAACGACCGCACTTTTTATTTAGGAATTGCAGATGGAAACTCGTTATTACTTTATATTTACGGCAGCTATTATTTTGTTACAACTGCTGATTTATATTTTTAATAAAACGCTGATTTGGTGGCTTAACAAACCGCTCTCTCAAAAGACAAGACGAGCAATTACTTTTGTCAGCTTTTTGCTTCCTAACGCCTTGGTTATTTGCCATTTTTTAAAGCTTTTTACGGTATTTCGGCTTATTGCTTTAATGCTCGCACTACTCCTTTTTTCAGCCTTTGCGAGTATTGCAGTAGGATGTGTTCATTTTCTTTTCCGAAAATCTAAATCCATTACAAAAATCGACCGCACTTTACGCATTGCTTACCCGATTTTATTTATTGGTATCACTGCCTTAAGTGTGTATAACGCCTATGTCACACGTGTTATTCATTATGAAATTACGCTAGATAAACCGATTAAACCATTGCGAATTGGCATGGCAAGCGATCTCCATTTAGGCAAATTATTTGGCGGGAAAGAATTGGATAAACTGGCTGATATTATGCAGCAAGAAAAGGTGGATATCATTTTATTGCCTGGCGATATTATGGATGATAACGTCAATGCTTATTTAGCCGAAAAAATGCAACCCCATTTAGCGAAACTCAAGGCCCCAATGGGCGTTTATGCCACACTAGGCAATCATGATTTATTTGGAGATCAAGACCGAATTGATCAGGAAATTCGCAAAGCAGGTATTACCGTATTAAGAGATGAAACATTAACGTTAAATAATGAATTGGTGCTTATTGGACGAAACGATAATCTTGCTCACGATAGACCGAGTACCGAGACCTTACTAAAACAGGTGGATACTAACTTACCGACTATCCTCTTGGATCACCGCCCAACAGATATTGAAAAACATGCGTCACTCCCGCTTGATATTCAAGTTTCAGGGCATGCACATAAAGGGCAAGTATTCCCCGCCAGTTTAATCACAAAAATGATATATCGTTTGGATTATGGTCATGAAAAAATTGGCAACCCACATTTTTTTGTCACTTCTGGTTACGGCTTCTGGGGAATTCCAATGCGTTTAGGATCACAGTCGGAAGTGATCATTATTGACGTGAAAGGGAAATAAAAAAGAGCGGTCAAAAATGACCGCTCTTTTATTATCAATTTGCTATTAAGAACACACTACTTTCACCGCTAAGCCACCTTTCGATGTTTCACGATATTTGGCATTCATGTCTTTACCTGTTTCATACATGGTTTCGATCACTTTATCCAAGGTTACGCGAGGATTCGTGGTTCGGCGTAATGCCATACGGCTAGCGTTAATCGCTTTCACCGAAGCAATGGCATTACGTTCAATACAAGGTACTTGCACTTGGCCACCAACAGGATCGCAAGTTAAGCCCAAGTTATGTTCCATCGCAATTTCAGCTGCGATACACACTTGTACTGGTGTACCACCTAAGATCTCAGTTAAACCTGCGGCAGCCATTGAACATGCCACGCCCACTTCACCTTGGCAACCAACCTCTGCTCCCGAAATAGATGCATTCATCTTATAAAGGGAACCAATCATACCGGCAGCCAATAAGTAGCGTTCAATGACTTCTGGTGTTAAAGGTGCGACAAATTTTTCATAATAAGAAAGTACCGCCGGCACAATACCGCATGCACCATTAGTTGGTGCAGTCACAACTCGACCACCTGCCGCATTCTCTTCATTTACTGCAAGAGCAAACATATTCACCCAGTCGATCACATACATTGGGTCATGGGCTAAACGGCCGCTATTCGCCTCCAAGAGACGATAAAGTGATGGCGCACGACGAGCAACTTTTAATGGCCCTGGTAACACACCTTCTGTTTTAATACCATGTTCAATACAATCTTTCATGGTTTTCCAAACATTCTGTAAATGTGCTTCAACCTCTTTTTTATCACGCAATGCTAATTCATTTTTCATCATCACTGTTGAGAGCATTAAGCCACTCTCCTGACAATGTTTCAAAATATCTTCAGCATGTTGATAAGGATACGGCACAGTCACCGGATTTTCTTCCTCTTGACCAAAATGCGCTTCATCTACAATAAATCCACCACCGATAGAATAATAAGTTTGGCGGTAAAGCACGTTACGATCAGCATCTAATGCAGTAATGGTCATACCGTTTTCATGCAATGATAAAAAGGAATTATGGAATACCATATTGGCATCCCAATCGAAATTAACCGTTTTTTTGCCCTGAGCAATCGAGAGTTTTTTGGTTTGTTTAACCTGTTCGATAAAGGTTGGGATTAAATCAATATCCACATCATGCGGGAGATAACCGGCCAATCCCATAATGATCGCAATATCTGTATTATGACCATGTCCCGTCATTGAGAGAGAGCCATACACATCAACGTGCAAGGTTGCAACAGCATCAAATTTACCTTGCTCGATTAAATCGTCAATAAACTGCTTACCTGCTTTCATCGGGCCAACAGTATGGGAGCTGGATGGCCCAACCCCCACTTTAAACATATCAAATACACTAATCATATTATTTTAAATCCTAAGCTAAACTAAAAAGCCGCTTATAATAATCCATATACGACCGCGGAGATAGCAATTAATCCCATAACTGTAACAAATACATTGCTAAAACGACCTTGATAGCGTTTCATTGCTGGAACATTGCGAATCGCATACATAGGCATAATGAAAAGGATCATCGCAATGATTGGGCCGCCAAGGGATTCGATCAAACCTAAAATACTTGGATTAATGATCGCCACACCCCATAAAGTCAATAAGAAGAAAACTGCAGTACCGTAATTTAATTTTTTACGATTCACGCTTTCACCTTTCATTTTGAGGTATAAACCTTCTAAACCTTCACGTGCCCCTAAATAATGGCCAAAGAATGAGCTTGTAATCGCGAAGAAAGCCACCAATGGTGCGAAATAAGAAATGTATGGGTTATCGAATTTGTTAGCAAGATAAGACAAGATACTAATATTTTGTGCTTTTGCTTCTAATAACTCTGCTGGTGTTAAGGTTAATACACAGCTAAATACAAAGAACATCACAAAGAACAGTAATACGGTTGAAGTGCCTTTTTCTGTACGACCGATATGATATTCCGTTGTATTAAAATCTTTATATTCACGTTGTTGAGAAAGCGTGAAAGAGGAAATTGCCGGAGAATGGTTAAAAGAGAAAACCAACACTGGAATAGTTAACCACAATGTCGTCACAAAACCACTCGCTGTAGGAAGCTCATAAAGCATTGATGCATTCCATTGAGGAATGAGATAAATTGATAACGCAAAAAGAATCAACACCAATGGATACACCAGTAATTCGGTGATTTTCAACATCACTTTTTCACTGAACAACATGACTGAAATCAATATTGCAATCAATACAAAAGAAAGAATAGCACGATTTGGTGAAGCCATGCCTAATTGATTGACGATAAAAGAATCAACCGTATTGGTGATCCCGTTTCCATAAATCAATAAAATTGGGAAGATCGCAAAGAAATATAATAATGTAATTAATTTCCCAGCAGTCGGGCCGAAATGTTCTTCTACCACTTCAGTAATATCACTGCCTGGTTTAGAAGAAGACAACACGAAATAAGCCAAGCCACGATGCGCAAAATATGTCATCGGTCCGACTAAAATCGCCATCACAACCAAAGGCCAAAAACCGCCCATCCCTGCATTGATTGGTAAAAATAATACCCCTGCGCCCACCGCAGTACCAAATAAGTTTAATACCCAAGCTGTATCAAATTTATTCCATTTTTTATTAGTTGTAGTGTCCATACATCACCTTCTAAAGTTAAAATTATAAAATCGTTTATTTAATGACTATTCATTCATTAAATTAGTGGCTGCATTATGATGAGATTAGGGATTGATTGCAAAGTGCAAAATAATAAAGTGTGATCTCGCTAACAATTTTATGTAACTTTTTTACATAAATATTTATCTAGATCAAAAAACTGCGGTGAGAAATTTGAGCAAATTTTAAAGAGAGGAAAACAACAGAATAATGCTGAATTCTAAAAAGCAAAAAACCGCTAAATTACTTTAGCGGCTTCTTAGAATTTGGCTCCTCCTGCGGGACTCGAACCTGCGACATATGGATTAACAGTCCACCGTTCTACCGACTGAACTAAGGAGGAAATGGTGCCTCGAGGCGGAATCGAACCACCGACACGGGGATTTTCAATCCCCTGCTCTACCGACTGAGCTATCGAGGCGTTATCGTTATTGGCTACTGCCTGACAACGGAGCGTATTAAACTATTTTTTCGGGTATCGGTCAACAATTAAATTCAAAAAAAGTGAAAAAGTTGGTGTATTTGAATGGTTAATAACCAAAACGTCTATAAAAAGAACGTATTTTGAAAAACTCAACTAAAGATAACCGCACTTTATAGAAAAAATAATGCCCGAGAGAAAAGTCTTTCGGGCATGGTATTTAATTTCTGAAATTATCGTCTTACACGGAATTTCTTCTGAGCTGCATCCACTTTCAGCAAGTAGTTTCTTGCTTGTGACGATGGATGTGCTGTAGTTAAGATGCGATATACTTGTTCAGGATACATCTGGTTGATCTTATAGATCGCCTCATCTTTATCCTCATCGAATACACGTAATACTGCACCTGCACCACTGTTGTAAGCAGAAATCATTGCAAAACGTTTAGAGGTAGGGTTTGTAATACCATCTAAATATTGATTTTGCAAAATCCATAAGTAAGAAACCCCCGCATCAATGTTATTTGCAGGATCATAAAGGTAACGCGCAGATGGTTGTCCACCTTTACCTTTCATCGCAAATACATCACGACCTGCTGTGCTTGGTACCACTTGCATTAAGCCGATTGCATTCGCATAACTTATCGCATACGGGTTGAAGCTAGATTCTGTTTGCATAATACCTAAAATCAAGCTTTCATCAATGCCATAGCGTTCTGCAGCTTTACGGACTAATGGAATATATTTTTGTGCACGCACTTCAACGTGGTTTGCAATCATTGAGATCACCACAAATTGCACGGTGTTACCATTTTGCAGGCGGCGAGTTTGTAATTTATTTTGGATTAAATAAGTCGCAAAGTTACTTGCAATCACTTGGTTAGCAATTTGCTGACCATTATTATCCACAACCTGACCTAATAAGAAAGGACGCGTACTAATCGGTACATCACCAGAAGCGAATAAGTCGATCCCTTTCGCATCGGACCCCATCAATAAAGTATGGACAATCGCATTGTGTAAACGATTAAGATCTTGTTGAGTTTCAACAATAATTGTACCTTCGTCAAAGCTTACGTGGCTACGCGTATAGAAAGAGTCCGTGTATTTCACGTAGTCTTTACGACTCGCCACTAACAGCTCATTCACCCCCCAAATGCGATCGATATTATGGGAGAATTGACCAGTTAAAATATCTAAACCTTGCGTGTCTTTTGAAAACACTTCGTCGTAATTAATGCCACGTCGATGGGTTGGCGAGTCGCTACAAGCATATAAAAGTGGAAGTAGCGCCAATAATAAATACTTTTTCATAATCTTTTGTTATTTAGATGGGGGAACGTAACCTTCAATATGCACATCTTTGCCTTCAAATAAGAAATTCACCATTTCTTCTTCTAATAATTTACGATGTTCTGCATTCATCATATTGAGTTTTTTCTCGTTCACTAACATGGTTTGTTTTTTGATCCATTCGCCCCATGCTTGTTTACTAATTGAATTAAAAATACGTTTACCTAATTCACCGGGATACAGTTGAAAATCCAATCCTTCCGCATCTTGTTTCAAATATTCGCAAAAAACAGTTCTAGCCATAATAATTCCTTACAAATTGCGTTAATAAATTTTTCACAGGCTGAGCTAACCCGATCTGTTCAGGTGACGTTGGATCATACCAATATTTGACCGCACTTAATAGACCAGATTGAGATTCTTTTACTTTTTCTGACAATTTTTTCCAATCTGAACGATCGCTCTCTTCAGATTTTCGATCAACTTCAACATAAATGGGATGAATGTCTAAATGAAAATGACTAAAGGTATGACGGAAAGTTACCCATTCTTGATACTCGGTAATCCCTTGCTCTTTCAGATAATTCAATAATGTTTGTTTATCATCAAACTGAGGGAAACAATACAATCCGCCCCATAACCCTTTGCTTTCACGCTGTTCCAACCAGACTTTTCCTTGATAAGATAAAATCAAAAAATAGCTCTGCTTTTCTGGCAATGATTTTTTGGGTTTCTTTCCTGGAAATGCTGTCCACTTTTCGAGTTTATTAGCTAAACAATCGTTACTTAAAGGACACAAATCGCATTTAGGTTTTGTTCGAGTACAAATAGCCGAACCGATGTCCATCATCGCTTGATTAAATTCAGCGACTCTCGTTGTTGGTGTAACCTGTTCACTCAACTGCCATAATTGATTTTCGACTTTTTTCTCGCCAGGCCAACCTTCAACTGCAAAATAACGAGAAAGCACACGTTTCACATTACCGTCTAAAATTGGATACGGTTGATTTTGCACAGAAGATAGTATTGCGCCAGCCGTCGATCGTCCCACGCCCGTTAATGCCCAAACTTGCTCAAATTGCGTAGGAAATTCACCTTGATATTCATCTCTAATGGTTTGAGCGGCTTTATGTAAATTTCTTGCACGTGCGTAATAACCTAGTCCCGTCCACAGATGTAACACTTCATCTTGTGATGCATTAGCAAGTGCGGTCACATTGGGAAAGGTTTTAATAAAACGTTCAAAATAAGGAATGACCGTGGAAACTTGAGTCTGTTGTAACATCACTTCAGAAAGCCAAACACCATAAAGGGTTTTATTTTGCTGCCAAGGCAAATTTTTACGCCCAAACTTCTCATACCATTGTAGAACTGAATGGGCAAAAGGGGCATCAACAGAGGATTGGGCTAACATAACTTTCCTAAAGTGCGGTCAAAAATAAGCAAAAATTTTGCGATGATTCTATCACTAAAGCACACCTCTTGATCAATTTGATTTTTTCAGTATAATTCGCAGTCTATTTGGTGCCGGATTGTCGGCGATTATTAACTCACGCGGTGTAAGTGGAAAGCATTTATAGCGGCGTGGCTTCAATTTGAGGTTTTCTATGAAACAAGGTATTCACCCAGAATATAAAGAGATCACTGCAACTTGTTCTTGCGGTAACGTGATCAAAACTCGTTCTACTTTAGGCAAAGATATCAACCTTGATGTGTGCGGTAGCTGCCACCCATTCTACACTGGTAAACAACGTGTTGTTGATACTGGTGGTCGTGTTGAACGCTTTAACAGCCGTTTCAAAATCCCAGGTACAAAATAATTTGAATCTGTGTGAAGAACCCTGCCTATGCAGGGTTTTTTATTATCTGAAATTCACCATTTTCAAAATTCAATCAATAAAAAAGTGCGGTCAAAATCGACCGCACTTTTTCTATCAGTTCTAAACGCTCAATTAAAATGAATATTTAACTGTTGCGTAATAAGCACGACCAGGTTCGTTATAAGTATGAGCATTGTAATTTGTACTGCTTGATGAACGATAAATGCGTTTATCAAATAAGTTACTTACGCCAACACGAATGCTGATTGTATCTTTCCAATTATAACCTGCACTTAATCCCCAAACTGCATAGCTACCGATATCTTCTGAGTTAGCTAGCTGATTAATATTTTTGCCGTTACCATTTTCCATACGGTTTTCCGGATTTTTACGGGATTTTTGTTTACCGTATTGCGTATAAGTCAACATTGCATCCAAGCTATCTGTAATTTGATAACTTAAGCTTGAGTTCAAGGTATATTTTGGCACGATAGAAAGCGGGTTACCTGTATCTTTATTTTTGGTTTTATGCATATAAGTGAAGTTATTCACCCAGTTTAATTTATCTTGGATTAATGGTAATGTCAGATTACCTTCAAAACCTTCAATCACTGCGCGGTTTGCATTACCCCATTTATACACATAGTTACCTAAGTTAGTTAAACCGATAAATTCACCATCAGACACTATTTTGTTACGATAGTCATTACGGAAGTAAGCCACAGAAGCAAGAAGCCCGTCTTTATCATATTCAATTCCGATTTCTTTATTCCAGCTGGTTTCTGGTTTAATGTCGCTATTACCTTGGAAATAACAAGTTTTATTATTTGGTACATTCGTTGGACAACCTTGACCTAAAGTAAACAACAAGTAATTCGGGTTAGTTTGATAAAGATTCGGTGCTTTATAAGCTCTTGCTATCCCACCTTTAATTCTCCAATCATCGTTGAGGCTTTGTAAGAAGTTTAATCCACCACTTAGATTAGAACCAGAATAGGTGTTGTAATCATAACGCAAAGATGGCGTTAAGATGGTAGATTGGGTTGCTGAAATATTATCTTCAACAAATACTGCCCATTCAGTTTGACTGCTATGACCACCTCGTACGTTCGAGATGCCGGTTGGTAGGCGTTCTTTCAAATCATAAAGCACCTTCCCTGTATTCTTGTCTCGTCGTCCACCAAGTAACTGTGTCATAGAAGCGTCATCATCTAAACTGCTGTGTGCCCCCTCAAAACCAACTGTCAGCATATGATCTACACCCAAGGTAAATGGAATATAGAATTCTGAACTAAAACGCGTATTTTTAAGAATAGAATCGCTAAAAGCTGATGTGCTAGAATAACTACCTTCTGGACCACCCGCTAAATATTCTGGTAAACGGCTGTTTTTAGTTTTATCAAAAGTAATATAAGTTTTATTGTCAAAATGATCGAATTTACCTTCATAGGTTAAAGCATAGTTCTGACGATATAAACGAGCAGTTTCAGCTTTGCTTCCTGCCAACGTTTTGGTTTCAGGATAGTTTTTATTATTGTAAAGCCCTGCTGAGCTATTTTGTGTATCACCATTATAAATATTACCTTGACGGCTAAAACCGGAATCCAAGGTTAATTTATTTTTCTCATTGATATTCCACACTAAACGGCCATTAATATCTTTATTACGTACGCCTTCACGACCGGCAATCGCAGGATCGCCATTAATGCCAACTTCATCCGCTTGCGTTTTGTTCCAGTTACCATATAAACGGAATTGCAATACATCTTTAATTAACGCACCGCTTAGATTAAAACCAACTCGATTTGTTGCACCTTCATCGCTGTCTTCTGGTTGATTGGTGTAATAGCTTAAGCTACCGTGTAAATCATTGGTAACAGGTTTAGTGATGATATTCACCACCCCACCCATTGCACCTGAACCATAGCGTGCTGCTGAAGGACCACGTAATACTTCAATTTTTTCAATCGCTTCAACCGGCACCCAGTTACTGTCGCCACGAGAGTTACGTTCACCACGCACACCATAACGTTCTGCATTACGAGAGGTGACTGGTTTACCATCCACTAAAATCAATGTATTTTCTGGTCCCATACCGCGAATATCAATTTGACGTTTATTTCCGCGTTGTCCTGTAGATGAGTTACCCGTTAAATTCACACCTGGCATAGTGCGTAATACTTCAGAAATATCATTTGTCGCAGGTCGTTTTTCTAAATCTTTTGCCGTCACAAGAGAAGAACCAAGCGATTGTTTTACCTGATCTTCCGCAGTAACTTTAATTTCCTCAAGTTTCTCTTCTGCATGAGAATAGTTTGAAAAAAGTGCGATTGTTAACGCACTAAATGCGAAGAATGATGTTGTTTTTAAATGATTGGATTTATACATTGAAATGCTCTCCTGGCATATGTGGAATAAATAATGCCCGAGAATTCTAGTACAATATCATTTTGGTGTAAATGAAAATTCTTATCACTGCTATTAAAATCAAACTAAAACAAATAAAATGCCTAGATTTTTGACCGCACTTTCTTGCAATCCCAATAAATTCTAGTATTATTCACGGCTCGCCAATTTGGCGGATTTATTTCTCATGTCGGGTTCCCTACCCCCGATTAACCAACTAAAAAGGTCTTAAAATGAAAATTAATACTCCGATCTTCAATGATCAACAAAAACGTTTTGCTTTAATTTTATTAAGCTTATTTCACATCTTCATCATCACAGCCAGTAATTATTTCGTTCAAATTCCCTTTGAAATCAATTTAAAATTGACCGCACTTGGTTTTGCTGATGATTTTTCCTTCCACAGTACATGGGGCACACTCACTTTCCCATTCATTTTCTTAGCCACTGATTTAACGGTACGTGTATTTGGGGCGAAAGAAGCACGTTGGATCATCTTTATTGTGATGCTCCCCGCACTTATCGTGAGTTACATTGTTTCTGTTGTTTTTTCTAATGGACAATATCAAGGCTTAGGTGCATTAAGTGAATTCAATATGTTTGTTTTCCGTATTGCGTTCGCCAGCTTCTGTGCTTATGTTTTCGGTCAATTATTAGATGTGTTAGTATTCAACCGATTACGCCAATTAAAAACGTGGTGGATTGCTCCGAGCAGCTCAATGACATTTGGTTCCCTTGCAGATACCTTTATGTTCTTTTGCGTCGCGTTTTATAAAAGTAGTGATCCATTTATGGCAGAACATTGGTTTAGCCTTGGATTCGTCGATTACTTATTTAAATTATTTGTCGGCATTGTCTTGTTTGTTCCCGCTTATGGTGTGGTACTCAGCATGATTTTGCGTAAACTCCAATCTCTTGCAAACTCTCGTCAGTTTGCTTAACTTAAGGAAATAAAATGACTGAAACGCTTTCTCTTAGAGCCAAAATAGAACAAAGCCCAATGGGGGCTTATCAATGGATGATTGTGGTCATGGCTGCCATCATGAATTTACTTGACGGCTTCGATGTATTAGCCCTCGCCTTCACCGCAACAGCCATTCGTGGCGAATTTGGACTCTCGGGGATTGAGTTAGGTTATTTATTAAGTGCCGGCTTGTTTGGGATGACTGCCGGCTCACTTTTCCTCGCTCCACTCGCCGATAAAATCGGTCGCCGCCCATTGTTATTAATGGCAGTATCACTCTCTGCTATCGGTATGTTAGGCTCTGCGTTTATTTCACAATATCAATGGCTCGGTTTCTGGCGCGTTATCACTGGTCTTGGTGTCGGCGGTATTTTAGTGGGCACAAACGTGATCACCAGCGAATATTCCTCTCGCAAATGGCGTAGCTTTGCGATTAGTGTCTATGCAGCAGGATTTGGTATCGGTGCGGTATTAGGCGGTATGTTCGCCGTGATGTTGCAAGGTGAATATGGCTGGCGTTCTGTGTTCCTAGCAGGCGCTATCTTAACCGCTTTACTTTTAGTGGTGTTATTTATTTGGTTACCGGAATCCATTGATTTTCTCACCACCAAACAACCTAAAAATGCAGAAGTGCGGTTAAATTTAATCGCAAAAAAAATTGGTTTAGCCAGTGATTGGAAACTTCCTGCAAAAGTAGAAAAAGTTAAAAGTAAATTACCTATTAGCCAATTATTCAGCAAAAAATACTTACACTCTACTCTGTTAATTTGGACGGCTTTCTTTGCGATCATGTTCAGCTTCTATTTTATTAGCTCATGGACACCAGCCTTATTAAAAGAAGCGGGCATGACAACAGAACAAAGTGTGAGCGTTGGAATGATGATCTCATTAGGGGGCACTTGTGGCGCCTTAATCTATGGCTTACTGGCAAGCCGTTGGACAGCACGAGGCGTGTTAATTTTATTCACTGTCTTATCTTCTGCAGCAATCATTACCTTTATCTTATCCTCGTCCGTTTTATGGATTGCGATGGTATTCGGTATTTTAGTTGGTGCACTCATGAATGGCTGTATCAGCGGTCTTTATACTTTAAACCCACTTACTTATGATGCCGATATTCGTAGCACCGGTGTGGGCTGGTCGATTGGTATCGGTCGTATTGGTGCAATTCTTGCTCCAACGATTGCCGGCCAATTATTAGATATGGGTTGGGACAAACAGAGTTTATATGTTGGCGTTGGCTTTGTGATGTTGATCTCAACAGTCGCACTCTTTTTCTTAAAAAGCCGCTCCGAAATTAAAGCATAATCTTAAAAAATATAGCAAAAGGCGTGATAAACACGCCTTTTTTATTAACTTAATAAAGTGCTCATCCCTAACCTTTAGATCAAAAAGATTCTCAGGTTATTTTATGTAACATTTTCTTCTAAAAATCCTTTGTTATCCATCTTGAATTTCAACGAATTATGGTGTTAAATCGGCACATATTATAAGGGTATAAAATTATAAAAATAAGTGTAGGAATTTATGTGTCAATTACTCGGAATGAACTGTAATACACCGACGGATATTGTCTTTTCTTTTGAAGGTTTCCGTCGTCGTGCTGGTCTTACCGACTGCCATTCAGATGGCTTCGGTATCGCTTTTTTTGAAGGTCGTGGTGTGCGTATTTTTCGTGATAACCATGCAGCCTCTCAATCTCCTATTGCGGATTGTGTCAAACAATACAAAATTAAATCGCTTAATGTGATTGCTCACATTCGTAAAGCAACGCAAGGTGGGGTAACCATTGAAAACACGCATCCCTTTATTCGTGAAATTTGGGGACAAAACTGGGTGTTTGCTCACAACGGTAATTTAAAAGATGTGCCAGATATGTCCGAGAGTTTCTGCCAACCCATTGGCTCAACGGATTCAGAAGCAGCCTTTTGTTATATGGCGGAATACTTGAAAAATCGCTTCCGTCGCAAACCGTCTGAAATGGAAATTTTTGAAGCTATCCAAGACATTACCAAAGAGCTCTCACAAAAAGGCACCTTTAACTTCATTCTTTCAAACGGAGAATGGATGATTGCCCACTGTTCAACCAATTTGCATTACTTAACACGTAAAGCTCCTTTTGGTAAAGCGCATCGCATTGATGATGATGGCGTCATTGATTTTAATGATTACGCAAAAGATGGCGACAAAGTCACCATCATTACGACGTTCCCGCTCACCAAAGATGAACCTTGGGTTAAAATGGAACATGGTGGTTTCGTATTCTTCAAAGAAGGAGACAAAATTGCTGAGGTCGTCGGTGTGGCTAAAGAAATGGAAGATGATGGTACATTAGGCAATCGCGCAGCAGCCTAATAACAAATCACAATAAAAAGTGCGGCCAAAAACATCAGAAGTTTTGACCGCACTTTCTTTATCTGCAATTAACGCATTGTGACAAATTCTTCAGAACCTGTTGGGTGAATCGCGACTGTATTATCAAAGTCTGCTTTAGTTGCACCCATTTTGATTGCCACCGCAAAACCTTGAATCATTTCATCCACACCAAAACCAATGCCGTGTAAGCCTACGATTTTTTCGTCTTTACCAACACACACTAATTTCATTCGGCAAGGTTGACGATGTTCAGTTACAGCAGTGTACATTGCGGTGAAAGAGGATTTATACACTTTCACATTTTCTTCGCCATATTGCTCAATCGCTTGCGGTTCAGTTAAACCCACAGTACCAATTGGCGGGTGGCTGAATACGACGGTTGGCACAAGATTGTAATCCAAATGTTCATTCGGTTTGTTATTGAATAAACGCTCAGACAAACGACGACCTGCCGCCACAGCAACTGGTGTTAATTCAATACCACCTTCGATAATATCACCCACAGCATAAATGCCAGGTACGTTTGTATTTTGGTATTTATCGACAATAATTTGTCCGCGTGAATTAGTTTTCACGCCTGTTACTTCAAGATTAATCACATCCGTTGCCGGTTCACGACCAATCGCCCAAATTAAGGTATCCACTGTAGTTTCACGGCCATCTTGTAATTTCAAGGTAAGCGAACCATCCGCATTTTTAACCACTTCTTCTGGCAACGCTTTGGTATGTAATTGGATACCATCTTGTGCTAACACTTCAAGTAAAGTTTCCACAATCAATGGATCTTGATTACGCAATGGGGCATGTTGACGCACAAATAAATGTGTTTCGCTACCTAAGCTATTTAAAACACCGGCTAATTCAACGGCAATATAACCCGCACCTACAACTGCAACACGTTTTGGTAATTCATTTAAAGCAAATACACCATTTGAATCAATCCCGTATTCTGCACCTTTTACCGCTGGAATACTTGGGCGGCCACCCGTCGCAATTAAGATATGATCGGCAGTCACTAATTCTGTTGAACCATCTTCATAGCTCACTTCAATCGTTTTCGCATCTTTAAAACGCGCAAAACCATTTAGAACATCCACATTATTTTTCGCTAATACATTATTGTAAGACGTATGAATACGACCGATGTAAGCTTGACGGCTCTCCACTAATTTCGCGTAGTCAAACTTTTTCACTTCTACATCAAAACCATAAGCTGGGGCATAGCTATTAATCGTTTCTGCAACTTGTGCGCCATAGAACATCACTTTTTTCGGTACACAACCTACATTTACGCAAGTACCACCGAGATGTTTTGCTTCAATAATTGCACATTTTTTGCCATAGCTTGCCGCACGGTTAATTGAGGCAATCCCGCCGGAACCGCCACCGATCGCAATATAATCATAATGTTTAGTCATTTTCATTATCCTTTTTTACTCATTGGAATTTTGCTCTATTGTGCCTAAAACTGAACGAGAAAGCTATAAATTGATGTGATTGGAATTGTCTATATGCGAGGAAAAAGTGCGGTCATTTTTCGCATAATTTTCAGCAAGCAAAATGTATTTTCGCTATAATGCCCTACCATAAAAAATAAATTTACAACTTCACAAGTATTTCCCGAAACGTATAAAAATGACACAAAGAACTGATAAAAAAACAATCTGTTTAAATATGATTGTTAAAAATGAATCCGCTATCATCCGAGATACATTAGAGAACATTATTACTCATGTTCCATTAGATTATTATGTCATTAGTGATACAGGATCCGATGACAATACCGCAGACATTATCAAACAATTCTTTGATGAAAAAGGCATTCAAGGTGAAATTCACCACGATGAATGGGTTAACTTTGCCCATAACCGTAACTGTGCGTTACAACATGCACAAGGAAAAACAGATTATGTATTAATCTTTGATGCCGATGATCGTTTTGAAGGGGAATTTGTGTTGCCTGAAGAACTGACTTGCGATCGTTATTATCTGCGCATGGCAAATAGCATTACAGGTTCAAATGTTTACTTCCGAGTACTCATGTTTCGTAATGATGGTTCATTCTATTGGCGTGGCGTATTACATGAATTCATTGAACAACGTAAAACGACTATCACTGAGCAAAAAATATTCGGCGATTACTATGTCATTAGTGGTCGTTTTGGGGCACGTAGCAACAACCCACAAAAATATTTCCAAGATGCTCAAGTGTTAGAAAAAGCCTTCAATTCACCTGAAGATGAAGATCTTAAAGATCGCTATGCGTTTTATACCGCACAATCTTATCGTGATGCAGATATGTATGAAAAAGCCATTGAATGGTATGCAATTCGAGCGAATCTCGGTGGATGGTCTGAAGAAGTCTATTATTCATTCCTTCAAATCGCTTTATTAAAAATCGAATTAAATGCTTCACTCAATGAGATACAAAATTTATTGCTATCCACTTATGAATATCGCCCACAACGTGCGGAAAGTCTTTATCATTTAGCGCGCCTACTACGCCACCACAATAAAGCCAGACTGGCTTATATTTATGCAACTGTAGCGGCAAACATTCCTCTAAGTAAAGATATTCTTTTTGTGGATCACTCTGTTTATGAATGGAAAGCTAAAGAAGAACTGGCGATGAGTGCGAATTCGGTGGGTAATTATCAGCTTTGCCATGATCTTTGCATCGAATTATTATTTAATCCAGCCGTACCAGAACCAAACAGAAAACTATTACTAGACAATTTGAAGTTAGCAAAAGAGCATCTTTAAAAATATTAGGCGTTCAATATAAGGTAAATAAGAGATGAGTAAAAAACGAGTTGGCTTAAGCATGGTGCGTAATGAAAGTGATGTTATTGAAACTTTTATTCGACACAATTTAACCTTATTGGATGAACTTCATATTGTTGACCACAATAGCAGTGATAATACGCGTGAAATTCTCATACATCTAAAACAAGAGGGATTACCAATTCATATCTATCATTACAATGAACTTGAATTTGCTCCTGAACGCGTATTAAATCATATGATGCAGCATATTCTCAATAATGATGCTAACATTGATTATATTTTTCCACTTGATGTTGATGAATTTATTTATTGTCCTTCCCGTGAGAAATTGAACACTTTTCTTACTCTTATTCCTCAAGACCGTGTAGGCATGTACACCTGGCGAGGCTATCTACCGCATTCCACCGAATATGACCCTGATTTTATTTTTCGTTTTACCGATCAACGGAAAGAAGAAATTCTCACCCCAAAAGTCATTATTCCACGAGCAATTGCAGAAACCTGTACATTGACTATAGGTAGCCATTCCGTACGAGATAAAGAGGGCAAAGAAGTTCAAAGTATCGTATTTATTGGTTCAAATAACCAACAATTCTATTATTGGTTCATTAATCGATTCAATGCAGAATTCATTGAAACGGATGATTTATGGTTGGGACACTACCCTATTCGCTCAACGGTTCAGCAGATTAAAAAAGTCTTGGAAAAATCTATCACGATGGTGATGGAGAAAAAGGGATATCGTGATTCCGCTTGGGAAAATCAGTTACGTGATTTACTCGCCCATAATCTGGACATCTCCCTTGATGAGCTCCGCCTAATTGCCTATAACTATCGCGCATCTGATGAGAAACAAATACAGGTTGCTCGTCAACAACCTCTACGCTCCACAAAGTTTGCATTGAAATATCAACATCTAATAAATAATGATCCACTGCCTATACTCGCAAAACTCATTCTCGACCTTGCTGAGAAATTACGCTAGTTATTAAGAATTAAGATCACACTATAAAATTTTATTTGATCGCGTTAGTAAGATAAGACCAATCTAAATGGCGGAAAAACCAATATTTTTCACGCTCAAATAATGTTGGGTTATGATTATCCCACGGCTTATGTTTTGCTGCATAATGGATAATAAGAGGTGGAACATTGAGATTAACTTGAGTAATACCATGCTCCCGTTTAATTTTTTCAATATATTGCACCTGAGCATTTTCAGTAAAACTATAATATTTTGCTTTTTCTCGTAAAACGATATTTAAAATACACTGATCCCCATATAATACTTGGTCGCCATATTCTTCAACAGTTTGTAATAAGGTATCGACTAAACCTTCATTTCTCCACTTCACACAATCAATCAAAAGAACGCCACTATTGAAATAATTTTTAGAAATGGATGCATCTAAATAAGGAAATGGAAAGTGTTTCCCCATTCCATAATCTTTCACAACGCCTACAGGGGCACCATTAAGATCGCTATAATAAAAATCAGATAATGATCCATTCACAATAATATCTGCGTCCAAATATAGCACACGATCTTGATTAATCAGTTTGGGGATCATAAGACGATAATAACTACTCGACGAAGAAATATGTTCCAACGTCTTATAATCTTTAAAAATATCATCAGAAATATGAATAGAAAATAAGTTATTCCCTATTTTTTCTAATTTAAACCGAATCCCTTCAAACCATTCTTGTGGAATATCATTATGCAAAACATAAAAGTTTACGTTCTTATTATAGTAACAAATTGACTTTATCAACGCTTCCAAATGCGGGGTATATTTTTCATCAATCGCAAACGCAATATTAATTTTTTCTGAAGTGATCATTTAGGTTACATATCCTTAAGTTTGTCTAATTAATCACAAAACTATTTTTTAGAAATGTTATTGTGTGCTCATTCTATCCCATTTCATCCTTAATTTGGTACAAATAAAAAACCCAGCCGAAGCTGGGTTTTTATCTATCTTAATGGAAAGTTAAATTACCATTGGTAACCTACACCCACAGAGCCACCTACGTCGCCTTGGGTATTTGCGTTACCTTGAAGTTTGAAGATAACTTTACCATTGTCGCTTGAGCGTGAGTAACCTACTGCTACAGCGCTTTCACCTTTGAAAGTACCTGCTGAAGCGGCAACCATTGATTTACCTGGGATGTAAACTTGTGGTAAGCCTGCTGCTGCGTTAGCACCTGCGATACCGCCGCGAGCTTCTTTACCCACTTTATTGATACGTTTATGTACGTCACCAATTGATTGTTTCAATTGAGATACGTTAACCGCATCAGTATCTTTAGTACCCGCTTTCACGTTGTGAATTTGGTTACCACCCATATCAATGTTACCACCTTTGTTGACTGTTAAGTCATTTGTGGTTACGCTGTTGTGGTCTACATCATTTGTTGTTGAAACAAGGATGTCGCCACCATTTTGCTCAATCGCAATGTTTTTACCTGCAGTGTAAGTAATTGTTTTACCTGCGGTAATTTTCGTTGTTGAGCTACCACCTTTCTTAGCAACTTTGTTGCCACCATCTTTAGTTGCAACATTAAAGTTGGTTGCACCGCTAGCAACTAATTGTCCTTTATTATTCACAGTGATGGTATCGTTATCAACGTTAACATCTAAGTTTACAACAGATGTTTTACCATCTGAGTTCGCTGTAACTGTCACAGTACCTTTATCACTTGCAAAGTTCACGTTGTTGCCGTGTGTTACTGCATCAACCGGTTTACCATTTGCTTGTAAGTTCCAACCTGAGTTCAATACATCACCAACTGTTGCGGCTTCTTTTTTCTTCTCATCAGTGATATTTAACACGCTGTCATCCACAACTGTTGTTGGGTTGTCAATGTGATGGTCTAAATTGGTTACTGAACCATTTTTAACTGTTGTACCACCAATATTAAGGCTACCATTATTATCTAACTTAATGTTATTCGCAAGATTCACATCTAAGCCTTCACCATCCGCAGCTTTGGTCACACGAATGTTTTTCGCTGTTGTTGAATCTGTCGCACCACCCTTAATATTAAGGTTAGAACCTAAAGTACGATTAACTGTTTGACCATCATCACCTGTGAATTTCAAGCCATCATCAAGCGTTGCAATTTCACGTTTGATATCATTGCCATCTTTATCTTTATCAGTATAGATAACACGGTTAATCTTTTCACCACCATCGCGTTCAGCTACTGTGGTTGTACCTTTATCTGTTGAAATGGTTACTGATGCACCATCTTTACCATCTGCACCTTTCGGTCCGGTTAGGCCGATTTGACCAACACCGTCTTTACCAGAGATAGAAACTGCATCTTTGCCGTCTTTACCGCTGATTCCAACTTTGCCATCTAAACCGTCGTTACCATCTTTACCACCAGGAGCAGTAATGGTTACACCATCTTTACCATCTACACCATCTTTACCATTAACAACAACTTTATCTAAGTTGGTTACATTGCTATCTAAAGCAAATTTAACTGTAGCACTGTCATTGTTGCTAGATTGCTCAACAGTTAAGTTTTTGCCAGCTTCCATGTTAACAGTGTTGGTATGTTTAATGGTTTTCGCATTGGTTTCTGAAGCAGGTGTTTTGTTACCTGTAGATTTAATATCCCAAGTCATCACACCATCTTGACCGTTTTTACCATCTTTAACGATAGTTGTTGTGGTATTACCGTTACCATCTTTAATGGTTACAGTATGAGTACCGTCGCCGTTGTCTTTCACATCAGCTTCAGCGTTCTTACCATCAGCACCTGTCGCACCAGTTGCCCCATCTTTACCATTTTTACCATCTTTAACGATAGTAGTGGTCACTGAACCATCACCTAAATTAGTGATAGTGATAGTATGAGTACCGTCACCGTTATCTACAACTTCACCTGTAATGCTGCTACCGTCTTCACCTTTATCACCAGTGTCACCTTTCGCACCTGTCGCACCATCTTTAACGATAGTCGTTGTAGTGTTACCGTTACCGTCTTTAATAGTTACAGTGTGAGTACCGTCGCCGTTGTCTTTCACATCAGCTTCAGCGTTCTTACCATCTGCACCTGTTGCACCAGTATCACCTTTCTCACCTTTAGCACCAGTTGCACCATCTTTAATGACGGTTGTTGTGGTATTACCGTTACCATCTTTAATAGTTACAGTATGAGTACCGTCGCCGTTGTCTTTAACGTCGGCTTCAGCGTTCTTACCGTCTGCACCAGTATCACCTTTCGCACCAGTTGCACCATCTTTAATGATGGTCGTTGTAGTATTACCGTTACCATCTTTGATAGTTACAGTGTGAGTACCGTCGCCGTTGTCTTTCACATCAGCTTCAGCGTTCTTACCATCTGCACCTGTTGCACCAGTATCACCTTTAGCACCGGTTGCACCAGTGTCACCTTTCGCACCAGTTGCACCATCTTTAATGATAGTCGTTGTGGTATTACCGTTACCATCTTTAATGGTTACTGTGTGAGTACCGTCACCGTTGTCTTTCACATCAGCTTCAGCGTTCTTACCATCTGCACCTGTTGCACCAGTATCACCTTTAGCACCGGTTGCACCATCTTTGATGATCGCTGTTGTGGTATTACCGTTACCATCTTTGATAGTTACAGTGTGGGTACCGTCGCCGTTGTCCTTAACATCTGCTTCAGCGTTTTTACCGTCTGCACCAGTATCACCTTTCGCACCGGTTGCACCATCTTTGATGATGGCTGTTGTGGTATTACCGTTACCATCTTTGATAGTTACTGTGTGAGTACCGTCGCCGTTGTCTTTCACATCAGCTTCAGCGTTTTTACCTGCTGCACCAGTATCACCTTTCGCACCGGTTGCACCAGTATCACCTTTCGCACCTGCTGCACCAGTGTCACCTTTAGCACCTGTTGCACCATCTTTCAAGATAGTCGTTGTGGTATTACCGTTACCATCTTTAATGGTTACAGTATGAGTACCGTTGCCGTTGTCTTTCACATCAGCTTCAGCGTTTTTACCTGCTGCACCAGTTGCACCGTCTTTACCGTTTTTACCGTCTTTTACGATAGTAGTGGTCACTGAACCATCACCTAAATTAGTGATAGTGATAGTATGAGTACCGTCGCCGTTATCTACAACCTCACCTTCAATGCTGCTACCGTCTGCACCTTTTTCACCAGTATCACCTTTCGCACCTGCTGCACCAGTGTCACCTTTAGCACCTGTTGCACCATCTTTCAAGATAGTCGTTGTAGTATTACCGTTACCATCTTTAATGGTTACAGTATGAGTACCATTGCCGTTGTCTTTCACATCAGCTTCAGCGTTTTTACCTGCTGCACCAGTTGCACCGTCTTTACCGTTTTTACCGTCTTTTACGATAGTAGTGGTCACTGAACCATCACCTAAATTAGTGATAGTGATAGTATGAGTACCGTCGCCGTTATCTACAACCTCACCTTCAATGCTGCTACCGTCTGCACCTTTTTCACCAGTATCACCTTTCGCACCTGCTGCACCGGTATCACCTTTCGCACCTGCTGCACCAGTATCACCTTTCGCACCTGTTGCACCGGTGTCACCTTTCTCACCTTTTTCACCAGCAGTTGAGCTGATTTCAATGGTGGTGCCGTTACGTTTGATTTCGATGTTTTTACCTGCATTAATGTTTACAGTATTCGATGCTTTAACATCTGCTGCTTCAGTATCACTACCTTCAGTAATTTTACCGTTTGTACCTGTTACCGCAGATGAATTCAAATGCCATGAAACATTGTTCACAATATCAGTTACAGTACTTACGTTAGTTAAACGAGAACCGTAGTTACCACCCGTTGCTTTATCGCCATCTTTCGCATAGGTTGCAGCACCAACAGAAGTGGTAGAAATTGAACCGGTTTTTGCATCAACATTGTAAGTTGTTACATTGCCTGTAGTTGAATTCGTTACAGCTAATGCATCAGTAGTAGTTGTTGTCACTGCTGCAGTAGTATCTGTACCGCCAGCCACTTTCGCATTGATTTTAACTGAACCGTCAGGGTTATAGACTACTTCAGTGTTGTCACCATTTACGATATTTGCGTGGTATTTAACAACATTTCTCGTTGCTGGGCTGCTTTTATCTATTCTTTCTGTTGTTACAGTTGCAATAGTACCGTTTCCGTTTTGGAAATCCACAATACCGCCATTAGTAACATTTGAGTCTTGATGAGATACATTCGCCGATGTGTTACCGCTCAACACCCAGTGATGTTTAGAAATAGCATCTGAAACTGCATATAATTGTGAACCGTTCACTGCATCAGTTGATGAGCTCTCAATGCGACCAGCTGCCACATGTTGAATTTGACGTTCATTACCTGCAGAACCAACACTTACTACGCTCTTCGGAGCACCACCAGCAAATGTATATTGCTCTCTTCCTACATACATGCTTGGGAAAGGTTTTGGAGCACTAGTGATTGAGCCAGCACCTAAAGCCACATCATTTTCATTATTAGCTTGAGCATTAAAACCTAACGATACAGATTTTTTCCCTGCTGCAGTTGAATTGTAACCACCAGCAAATGCACCATCTTTACTTGCAGTTGATGCAGAACCAATCGCTACTGTATGAATTGCGGTTGCATTTGAGGCTGTACCGAATGCAGTTGCATACTGTCCTGCTGCAGTTGATTCAGTACCAATTGCGGTAGCATTAGTCGCTGAAGCAGTTGCACCATGACCTTGAGCGATAGAATTTTCAGCGCTAGCATTAGATTTTGCACCTAAAGCAATAGCTTGTGCACCTGATGCTTGAGCAGCTTCTGCTGGAGTCATTGATCCACCGATAGCGACAGAGTTTGTACCAGAAGCATTAGCAGATGTACCACCCGCAAATGAAGCAGTGCCTGATGCTTTTGATGCTGCACCCACTGCAGTCGCACGCTCAGCAGTAGCCGTTGCATATCCACCTAACGCAGCTGCATTACGTGCAGTAGCAGCAGTACTAACACCTACAGCTACCGCATTATCAACAGTTGCAGTAGCACTTTTACCTGTTGCAACAGTATTAGCTGCAGAAGCATTTGCTAAATAACCAACAGCAACTGCGGCTGTCCCTGTACCCGTACCACCTGCTTTTGACTCTTGACCAATGGCAACAACAGAGTCTGCAGTAGCGTTAGAATATGAACCAACAGTAACCGCTTGAACACCTGAAGCAGTTGTATTTGAACCTATAGCTACCGCATGATCTTTTGTTGCGTTAGTGTCTCTACCGATAGCAATTGTGTTAGTCCAGCTTGCAGTAGAATTTGTACCAATTGCAATCGAGTCTTGCTTTGCAGCATTTGCATTTCCACCTACCGCAATCGCGTGGCGACCAGCAGTTGGATTAGGCACATTGTTTGGTGCGATATTTACCGCATCATTAGTTGTAAGATCGGCTGAAGCCATTGCTGATTGAGATACGGCCAATGAACCCATTACAGCACCTGCAAGTGCGGTCAATTTAACGATTTTTTTAGATTTGGTTTTACCCTTAGCATGCCCAAGTTCAGAAACTGCAGTCCACGTTTGTGTAGCATGATTCCAAATAACTTTAAACACTTTGTTCATATAAAATTATTCCTTTTATTAGGATGATTAAGAAGCTGTCACTGATGCAACAGCGCCGAAAAATTCAACGTCAGAAAGGCGACGACCACAAATTTTGACAACAGTTCCCCTTACCTTTCTGGTCAGAACAGCTTATTCTAAGCGAACTTTGTACAAAAAGGAAGCATAATAAAAAGGATTTACCAAAAATTACAATTAATTAAGATAAAACTTAAGTTATGTAAATATATGTAAAGATTTCTGATATTTTTTACAAAAACTTTAAAGATATGTAAATTTTTGTTTAAAAAATAAACATATTTAGATACTAAAAGCACAACTTCGCCTTTCTTTTTTCTTTACGAAAGTATCGAATTAGATCAAACTAACGCCATCAAATAAGATAAGGAAAAGTATATGGCAATTTGGAAAAAAGCGTTCACGCTTGAGCAGCTTAATGAAATGGGTAAAAATTGCGCTATTAGGCATTTAGGCATTGAAATTTCGGCTTATGGTGAAAACTGGATTGAGGCAAAAATGCCCGTTGATCATCGCACCACACAGCCTTTCGGTTTATTACATGGTGGCGTGTCTGTGGCGTTGGCTGAAACCATTGGTTCATTAGCTGGATTTCTCTGTATAGAAGAAGGCCAAGTTGCCTTGGGATTAGATATTAATGCCAATCATCTTCGCCCTGTCAAAAAAGGTTTTGTTACCGCAAAGGCAACGCCAATTGCTTTAAGTCAAAATACCCATGTTTGGCAAATTGACATTCGCGATGAACAAGATAAACTTTGCTGCGTTTCTCGATTAACGCTTTATATCAAACATTTATGACTACAACTCAAAAAATTGGCATCATTTTAGCGAACCTTGGTACGCCTGATGCCCCTCAACCCGCGGCGATCTCCCGTTATCTAGCTGATTTTTTAATGGATCCTCGCGTGGTCGATTTGCCTCGTTGGAAATGGTATCCCCTTTTAAAAGCCATTATTTTACCGATGCGTTCTAAACGCATTGCACGAAATTATCAATCTATTTGGACAGAACAAGGCTCTCCCCTACTTGCCATTACAAAGCAACAACAAGCGGGTTTACAAGCTTATTTGACTGAACAAGGCATCAATGCACAAGTCGAAATTGCCATGACTTACGGCAATCCTTCGATGCAAAGTGCGGTCAAAAATTTACTTAAAAATGATGTGGAACGCATGATTGTATTGCCGCTTTATCCACAATATTCCAGCACCACAACAGGTGCATTAATCGATGCGTTCAATCGTGCCATTGCACAAGAACGTAATATTGTGCCTTTTGAGTTTATTCATTCTTATCATCTTGATGAAAACTACATTAATGCCTTAGTAGATTCGATTAAAGTGCGGTTAAAACCCGATGAGTTTTTACTTTTTTCTTATCACGGCATTCCATTGCGTTATGAGAATATGGGCGATTATTATCGTCAGCATTGCAAACAAACTACCATTGCCATTGTAGATAAATTAGGTTTAACCGAAAATCAATGGAATATGACTTTCCAATCCCGTTTTGGCCGTGAAGAATGGTTACAACCTTATACGGATCACTTTTTAGAAGAAGCGGCTTCTCAAGGCATTCAAAAAATAGCGGTGATTTGCCCAGGTTTTTCGGTAGATTGCTTAGAAACCTTAGAAGAAATTGAGGTTGAAAACAAAGAGACGTTCTTAAATCATGGTGGTATGTCTTATCACTACATCCCCGCATTGAATGCTGAAAAAGCCCATATTGAAATGATGGGGAAATTGGTTTTGGATAAGTTGAAATAGTAAATCTCCCCCTGCCCCCTCTTTACGAAAGAGGGGGTATTTTAATGGCAAATAAGCGCCTTCCGTTCTTAGCTATCTCAAATATATTTCCAATAAAACCACTAAAAGCAACACATCATAAAAAAGCCCTCTTTTGTAAAGAGGAGTTGGGAAGATTAATTTTCGATAAATTGGAATAGTTGAATCTCCCCCTCCCCCCCTCTTTACGAAAGAGGGGGAGCTTTATAACAAATAAATGCTTTCCGATTCTCACTTAATAGATATTTTCTAATTAAATATTTTATCTATCAAAACCTTTGGCATCTTTTCCTCTAATAATAAAAAGCCCCTCTTTCGTAAAGAGGGGTTTGGGGAGATTTAAAAAAGAGTTAGGGAGATTTAAAAATAGTTTATGAGATTCAAACAAAAAGGCGAATCTTTCGATTCGCCTTTTAAGATTCTTATCTAATCAAAGATTAGAAGAATACACGCATACCTACACCGATAGCTCTGTCTTTAACTTTACCATCGTAAGCATCGTTAACGTAAGATTTAGTTGTTACGTATTTACCTTCTAAGAATACCACAACTTGTTTATGAAGTTGGTAATCTGCACCAAGTAAGAAACCGTGAGTTTTATCTTTAGTGTTTTCACCTTTTACGCGTTCATATAGGTAGTTACCATATACTTTAGACGCAGGAAGAACTTGATATGCGAAACCTGGAGCCACATAGAATTTGTTTGTTTTTTCATCATCAAATTTTTCATGACCATAAGCGAAGTCACCAGTTAATGTGAAATCACCAAATTTATAGCCTAATGATGCTAAAACACCATCTAAACGGTGAGCGTATGATGCACCAGTTTCAAAGTTTGTGTGACCATAAGCTAAACGCGCATCTAAATCACCCACTGTATATAATGCACCTACAGCGTAAGCATTTTTGATACCTGGTTTAAGTGGATTGCCTTTTTCGTCATTTGTTTGACCAAAGTTATAGTTTGCACTTAATTGTAAACCTTCGATACCTTTATAGTCATAACGAACTACGCCTGTACCCGCAGTTGGGATATATTCTTCTTTTGGAATGAAACCGTAATCATAGTCATTCGCTTGAGTTAAATCATCCGCGATGGTTAGTTGACGACCAAATTTGAGCTCGCCGATTGCTTTGCTACCTAAACCTACATAAGCACGTTTAGCATAAACACCACCGAATTTATCACGAGAAGTTGTATCATCAAAACGGAACTCTACACGACCTAACGCATAGAAATCGTTATCTAAGTTATGTTTTACAGTGATGCCAAAACGCGAGCCTGCATTACGTAAAGCAGAGTTAGATTTTTTAGTTGAGTGGTTAGCGGCGTCATATTCTTTTTTATCCGCTTTTTCCATGATTACACGAAGAGAACCGTTTAATTCAACTTTAGTACCTTCGTTGTCATAAACTACTGCTGCGTTTGCTGCTGAAGCGGCAAATGCAGTAACGATTAATGCTGCTAGTGTCTTTTTCATAATTGTTATTCCTTTTGGTTGTTACCTATGATTTTTGATTGAAGCAATTTTTCATAAAAAGTTCAATCTCCGAAATAGACGTCGCAAATATTACAAAATAAACCTATAGTGTCAATGGAGGATCCGTTTCAATTTTCTAAAATCGGATCAAGATCACATTTTTTGCGCAAAAAAGGATATTTTTTAATCAAAAACATCCTTTCACATCGAACTTTTCAGAATTTTGTCTATACAATGATCGCTCGATTTTGAGCAATTTATTCTTCCTTTTTGTTCATTCCAGAAGAAATAATGAATACTTTTTGAGCAAACCTAAGCACATTCTATCGAAAATGAAATCACTTCTTTAATACTTTCTGCGCCTAATGCAATCATAATTAAACGATCGACCCCTAAAGCCACACCAGAAGTATTTGGAATGCCTGCTTGTAAAGCCCCTAAAAAACGATAGTCAATTTCACGTTGTGGCAAGCCTGCTTTTTCCCGTAGACGATTGTCTTTTTCAAAGCGGTATTGTTGTTCGCGTGCATCGGTGAGCTCATGGAAACCGTTGGCTAACTCTAAGCCTTTATAATAAAACTCAAAACGTTCTGCCACACGGCTATCTTCTGGGCTAAGCTGTGCAAGCGCGGCTTGGGAAGAAGGGAAATGATAAACCGCAACAGGCGCCTCTTGCCCAATTTTAGGTTCCACCACTTCACTGAATAGAAATTGTAATAAGGTATCACGATCTTCATCTTCATCTGCCATAAAGTTGTGTTTACGTGCTGCTTCCACCAATTCTTGACGAGTCGCAGACAATGGATCTAATCCTACATATTCTTGGAAGACAAACTGATAACTTAAAGTTTCTGCCGGTTTACAATCGAGGATCTGTTGTAACAAATCATCCACTTCATTCATCAGACGATACATATCAAAGTGCGGTCGATACCATTCAAGCATGGTGAATTCGGGATTATGGCGATTGCCTGCTTCTTCATTACGAAACACTTTACCAATTTGAAAAATAGGTCCACTGCCTGCCGCCAATAAACGCTTCATGTGATATTCCGGGCTGGTAGAAAGCCACAGCGTTTTCGAGAGTTCATCAAAAGGGGCAACAAATTCTGTATTAAAGGTGGAAAGGTGAAGATCCGTTACGCCAAACTCACTTAAAACAGGGGTTTCAACTTCTAATAATCCACGTTCAGTAAAGAACTGGCGAATTTCAGCTATGATTTTGGCACGCGCCAATAAATTTTTAATTGAGGCGGAAGGTTGCCATTCTGTTTTTTTATCGCTAAGTGCGGTCATTTTTTTCTCCGTTTTTCACGTCTAAAATGAATTAGGCTATTGTAAACAAGAGTGATTTTTAACTCAATAATCCGACTAAATCATTCATAAACGCAAACGGTTATCATCTAAGAAATATAAAAAAACTAACTTTTTTGAGTTAGATCACACTTTTGGTATTTTATCCGTTTATTCGGGAAAAAAAGTTACTAATTTGTAAACAAAAGTGGCAGAATGACAACATGCCCCTATTAATTTAGGGCGTTTTATTTTTTTACTTTCTATATGATTGGAGGATATCGTGCAAACGGTTAATGTCGATATTGCTATTGTTGGTGCCGGTGGCGGCGGTTTACGTGCAGCAATTGCAGCAGCAGAAGCAAACCCTAACTTAAAGATCGCATTAGTTTCTAAGGTTTATCCTATGCGTAGCCATACGGTTGCAGCAGAAGGTGGTGCGGCCGCAGTAATTAAAGAAGAAGATTCCTACGATAAACACTTCCACGATACCGTTGCCGGTGGTGACTGGTTATGTGAACAAGATGTGGTGGAATACTTCGTTGAACATTCTCCAGTGGAAATGACTCAACTTGAACGTTGGGGTTGCCCTTGGAGCCGTAAAGCAGATGGCGATGTGAACGTGCGTCGTTTCGGTGGGATGAAAATCGAACGTACTTGGTTCGCAGCAGACAAAACCGGTTTCCACTTATTACATACTCTTTTCCAAACATCCATTCAATATCCACAAATTCAGCGTTTTGACGAGCACTTCGTTTTAGACATCTTAGTTGATGATGGCCATGCTCGCGGTATGGTTGCGATGAATATGATGGAAGGCTCACTTGTTCAAATCAACGCAAATGCGGTTGTAATTGCAACTGGTGGTGGCTGTCGTGCATTTAAATTCAACACCAACGGCGGTATCGTAACTGGTGATGGTTTATCAATGGCATATCGTCACGGTGTTCCTCTTCGTGATATGGAATTCGTCCAATATCACCCAACCGGCTTACCAAACACCGGTATCTTAATGACTGAAGGTTGTCGTGGTGAAGGCGGTATCTTAGTGAATAAAAACGGCTACCGTTATTTACAAGATTATGGTCTAGGCCCTGAAACCCCAATTGGTAAACCTGAAAACAAATATATGGAACTTGGTCCACGTGATAAAGTTTCACAAGCATTCTGGCAAGAATGGAAAAAAGGCAACACCTTAAAAACTGCAAAAGGTGTTGATGTGGTTCACCTTGACTTACGTCACTTAGGTGAAAAATATTTACATGAACGTCTTCCATTCATTTGTGAATTAGCAAGTGCTTATGAAGGTGTAAACCCAGTTAATGAACCAATTCCAGTTCGTCCGGTTGTTCACTACACCATGGGTGGTATCGAAGTCGATTTCAACAGCGAAACTCGCATTAAAGGATTATTTGCTGTGGGTGAATGTGCGTCTTCTGGTTTACACGGTGCAAACCGTTTAGGTTCTAACTCGCTTGCTGAATTAGTGGTTTTAGGCCGTGTTGCAGGTGAATATGCCGCACAACGTGCAGCAGAAGCACAACCAGCAAACCGTGCAGCAGTTGATGCACAAGCACAAGATGTGGTGGCTCGCCTTGAAGCACTTTATAACCAAGAAGGTAATGAATCTTGGTCTGAAATCCGTGACGAAATGGGTACCGTAATGGAAGAAGGTTGTGGTATCTACCGTGACCAAGAAAGCATGCAAAAAGCAGTAGATAAAATTGCTGAGCTTAAAGAACGTTATAAACGTATTCGTGTTGCAGACCGTTCAAGCGTATTCAATACCGATGTGCTTTACACCGTAGAATTAGGTTACATCCTTGATGTGGCGCAATCTATTGCCAACTCTGCAATTGAACGTAAAGAGTCTCGTGGTGCACACCAACGCTTAGACTACACTGAACGTGATGATGTGAATTATTTAAAACACACCCTTGCTTACTACAATGGCGATGATGCACCGCGTATTGAATACAGCCCGGTGAAAATCACTAAATCTCAACCAGCAAAACGTGTTTATGGTGCTGAAGCAGAAGCGGCAGAAGCGGCTGCGAAAGCTAAGGAGCAAGCAAATGGCTAATTCACCAGTAATGACTGTAGAAGTATTACGCTACAACCCAGAAAATGATCAAGAGCCACATTTAAGCTCTTATCAAGTACCTTATGATAACCAAACCTCTCTTTTAGATGCGTTAGGTTACATTAAAGATAAACTTGAACCGTCTCTTTCTTATCGCTGGTCCTGCCGTATGGCGATCTGCGGTTCTTGTGGGATGATGGTGAATAACAAACCTAAATTGGCTTGTAAAACGTTCTTACGTGATTACAGCGGCCATATGCGTATTGAACCATTAGCAAACTTCCCTATTGAACGCGACTTAGTGGTTGATTTAAGCCACTTTATTGAAAGTTTAGAGGCGATTAAACCTTATATTATTGGTAACGAAGCACCACCGTTAGATGGTAAACCACATCCATCAAAAGAATTGCAAGTAAGCCGTACTAAACAAACACCGGCACAACTTGAAAAATATCGTCAATTCTCAATGTGTATCAACTGCGGTTTATGCTATGCGGCTTGTCCACAATTTGGTTTAAACCCTGAATTCTTAGGCCCTGCAGCGATTACAATGGCACACCGTTACAACCTTGATAACCGTGACCATGGTAAAGCACAACGTATGCCATTATTAAATGGTAAAAACGGTGTTTGGAGCTGTACTTTCGTGGGTTATTGTTCTGAAGTGTGTCCAAAACACGTGGATCCAGCTTCTGCAATCAACCAAGGCAAAGTGGAAAGTGCCAAAGATTATGTTATCTCAATGCTAAAACCAAAAGGCTAAGGGGAAGAATATGTCAGTAACAATAAGTAAACGTAAAAAATATGTTCGCCCAATGACGGCTACTTGGTGGCAAAAATTGGATTTCTACAAAGCGTATATGGTACGTGAAGCAACTTCTATCTTTGCTGTGTGGTTCTGTATCGTATTGCTTTACGGTGTACTTTGCCTTGCAAGCAATCCTGTACCAGGCTTAGGTATTGTTGATTTCATTGGCTTCTTAAGAAATCCAATTGTGGTGTTCTTAAATATCATCACATTAATTGCGACCTTATATCACACTGCAACTTATTTCGTGATGACACCAAAAGTGATGAACATCATTGTTAAAAATGAACGTTTACCACATCACGTGTTAAGAAATGCACTGTGGGCAGTGACAGCTGTGATTAGTGTTATCGCATTAATTTTAGTTTATATGTAGGGAGAGAAAAAATGGTCGATCAAAATCCAAAACGCTCTGGTGAACCACCAGTATGGTTGATGTTTGGTGCTGGCGGGACTGTCAGTGCGATTTTCTTCCCTGTTGTGATCTTAATCCTTGGTTTATTGTTACCATTCGGATTAATTGATCCACATAACCTAATTACATTCGCTTATTCTTGGATCGGAAAATTAGTTATCTTAGTTTTAACCATTTTCCCAATGTGGTGTGGTTTACACCGTATCCATCACGCGATGCACGATCTTAAAATCCACGTGCCAGCAGGCGGATTTATCTTTTACGGCTTAGCCATGATTTACACAATCTGGGTATTATTTGCTGTATTAGGTTTGTAATTTAAAACACTAAATTGATAATAAAAGTGCGGTCAAAAATGACCGCACTTTTTTATTCTCGACGAATAATCAAAATATTTTCTTAATCTAGAAAAACAAAAAACCCGACATTACGTCGGGTTTTCTTTTATCAAAAACTTTGATAATTATTCTGCAACAACGATAACATCTAATGTTGCAAATACTTCGCCGTGAAGTTGGAAACGAACGTCGTGGTCACCAAGAGTACGGATTGGACCGTTTGGTAAACGAACTTCGCTTTTCGCAATTTCAACGCCTGCTGCAGTTACTGCTTCTGCTACATCACGAGTAGTGATTGCACCGAATAAACGGCCTTCCTCACCAGCTTTAGATGCGATAGTTACAGAACCTAATGCAGTCACTTGTGCTGCACGAGCTTGAGCTGCTGCTAAACTTGCGGCTGCCGCTGCTTCTAACTCTGCGCGACGAGTTTCAAAGTGTTCAATGTTAGCTTTAGTTGCCATAACCGCTTTACCTTGTGGGATTAAGAAGTTACGAGCGAAACCAGATTTAACATTAACTTGATCACCTACGTTACCTAGGTGAACGATTTTATCTAAAAGAATTACTTGCATTTCCTAACTCCTTCTTAATTGTGATGAGAATCAGAGTAAGGTAATAACGCTAAATAACGAGCGCGTTTGATTGCGCGTGCTAATTGGCGTTGGTACTTCGCACGAGTACCGGTAATGCGGCTTGGTACAATTTTGCCGCTTTCAGAAATGTAGTTCTTTAATGTAGCGATATCTTTGTAATCGATTTCAACAACATTTTCCGCTGTGAAACGGCAGAACTTACGACGACGGAAATAACGTGCCATTTGGCTGTCTCCTAATCTATAAATTCGATTTGCTCGGCATGCAATACTAACTGCGTTAAACCATTTGAGGTTTTATGTGAAGTTATAAACCCCACCACAAGAAGTTTACTGCCGACCGTAATGCTTTGAGTTTTTTCTATTAACTGATTGCCACTGACTTGAACTGGCATCTTTAACCACGCTTGGCGTGATAAACCACTTTCGACTTGTTCGGAACGATGTTCCAGCCAAAACTGGCAATGCGCAATCCCGTTAGGACTTTTGCTTCGTTTAGGTAATTGACACACTGTGCCGATTAACGAGAAGCGATTATCAAGTTTTGAATTACTCTTCAGCATCCTCAAAATCGTTGTTTTCAACTTCAGCTAAAGGTTTACGTTCTTCTTTAGCCGCTTTCATTGGGGACGCTTCGGTTACGGCGTGCTTAGTATGGATAACAAGACTGCGTAATACAGCATCGTTATAACGGAAAGTCGTTTCTAGCTCGTCGATGACTTGTTGAGGCGCTTCTACATTCATAAGCACGTAGTGTGCTTTGTGTAATTTGTTAATTGGGTACGCTAATTGACGACGACCCCAATCTTCTAGGCGATGAACTTGACCACCAGCTTCTTTAACAGAACCTGTGTAACGTTCGATCATACCTGGTACTTGCTCGCTTTGGTCCGGATGAACCATAAACACGATTTCGTAGTGACGCATTACTGCTCCTTACGGGTTAATCAGCCTTTGACGTAGATTAGCCACCAATCTGCAAAGGCAAGGAACGAAAAAATGAACGTGGCTAAGGGTGCTGATTATACAGATTTTTTTTCAGACTTCAAATAATTTGTACGCTTTTCAAACAAAAAAAGCCGATATCAACATATCGGCTTTTCTTTTCATTTCTAAATTAACGGCTACGGAAAATGATACGACCTTTGCTTAAGTCATAAGGTGTCATTTCTACAGTTACTTTATCGCCCGTTAAGATACGAATATAGTTTTTACGCATTTTGCCAGAAATATGTGCAGTCACCACGTGACCATTTTCTAACTCAACACGGAACATGGTATTTGGTAAGGTTTCCAAAATTGTGCCTTGCATTTCAATGCAATCTTCTTTTGCCATTTTATCCTCTAAAATAATGATTTTTTTGACCGCACTTTTTGCGGCTATAAATGAAAAACGGGCGAATTATAGCCGTTTTTAATGTTAGACGAAAGATTAAAATGGTATTTTGTTGAAATCCCCGTTATTTTTTCAATAATTCGATTATAATATTTCAAAAAGTAGATCTGGTAGAAATTTAATTTAGCATTCGAAACCAGTAAGATCTAAGCCTTATATGACATCCACTTTCCAAGAGGACTGTTCTATCGAAAAAGGCTAAAGCAAACTTTACTTAGATTTTCGTCAATTTGTATGTCAACCAATGACTTCAACCCAAGGGTTATTTATGGCTATACCTAAAATAATTGTAATTAGTTTAAAAAATTCAACAAGAAGAGAAAATATTGCTAAACGCCTTTCTGGTTTGGGGTTAGACTTTACTTTTTTTGATGCGACAGATGGAAAAAAACTGCCCGCTTCCGTATTAGAATCTGTTGATTATGATTTCTATCCGAAACACTATTTATCACCTAAGCCCTTAACGCTCGGCGAAATTGGCTGTGCAATAAGCCATATTAAAGTTTATGAGCACATGGTAGAAAACAATATTGAAAGAGCCATTATTCTTGAAGACGATGCGATCGTTTCACAGCACTTTAAGGAAATTGTTGAGGATACGCTCAATAAAATTAATAAAAATCATGAGCTGATCTTTTTTGATCACGGAAAAGTTAAATCCCATTTCTTTAAGAAACGGATTGTGGAAGGATATAGACTTGCACATTACAAGGCACCTTCAAAAAATTCAAGAAGATGCATTATCTATGCAACCGCTTATTTAATTACACTATCGGGCGCTAAAAAATTACTTAATTACGCTTATCCAATAAGACTGCCTGCTGATTATCTGACGGGATTAATCCAAAAAACACGTGTTGATGCCTATGGTATTGAACCACCATGTGTATTTAGAGGATTAAACAGTGACTCAGAAATAGACAAAATTGAACATCGATATGAATAAGCTAAAAGCACTAAGGTTAAAAATGGGGAAATGGATACTCGATAAATCATCAAGATCAGCTAATCCCCAAAGTTTAGAACATCCTAAGAGTTTCTTATTTTTGCGACAAGATGGGAAAATTGGCGACTATATCGTTAGTTCTTTTGTTTTTCGGGAGATAAAGAAATTTAACCCCTTGATAAAGATTGGTGTCATCTGCACGAAACAGAACGCTTATCTGTTCCAAAAAAATCATAATATTGATGAGATTTATCTTGTAAAGAAAAGAAGCATTCTCGACTACATTAAGACAGCACTGCTTATTAGAAAAGAAAGATACGATGTTGTCATTGATCCAACCATTGTACTTAGAAACCGAGACTTGTTGCTATTGAGAATACTCAATGCGCGTAATTATATAGGCTATAGAAAAGCGGATTATAATATTTTTAATATAAATATTACTAAAGACGGTCATTTTTCAGAGATTTATAAAGAGGCTTTAGCCCAGTCAAATATCAGTCTAAGTGATGAAAGCTATGATATTCCGCAAGATGGCTCAACTAAAGAAGAAATTCTTCAGTTTATTACTGATAACAAGTTAAATAATTACATTACAATTAACTTCTATGGCGCGGGGAAAAATAGAAAGTTTGATGATGCTCACATTATAGATTATTTAACATATATTAGAGACTCTCATAAACATCAGTTAGTCTTACTTGTAACGCCTGATACTCATGAACATTTAAGTAGAATCGCTAATCAATTTGATAATGTATTTGTTTACCCAAATCCTCATACAACGATCTACCATACAATTGAATTGATTAGAAACTGTGCCCTACTTATTTCGGTTGATACATCAACGATTCATATTGCTTCAGGGTTAAATAAACCTATGATTTGTTTTTACTCGCAAGACAAAGAAAATTTTACACATTGGCATCCAAATTCTAAGAATGCATGCCATATTATTCATTACCATGATAATGTTAATGAGATATCTCCGAGAGAAATAAAACCAGAGTGGCTAGATATTTAAAGATATAAACCACAAACTTTATCATTTACTAGACTATTTTATGAACTCAAAAAAACACTTAGGCCATACAGCCCGTAAACGCTTTGGACAAAACTTTTTACATGATACTTCTGTGATTCAAGGTATCGTGGCGGCAATTCATCCACAACCGAATCAATTCTTAGTAGAAATTGGCCCAGGGCTTGGTGCATTAACGGAGCCTGTTGGAGAGCTTGTCGATCATCTTACGGTGGTCGAGCTTGACCGAGACCTTGCAGAACGTTTACGTCATCATCCATTTTTACATCAAAAGCTCACCGTCATTGAAACGGATGCGATGCAATTTGATTTTGGTGAGCTTTATACAAAAGAGAATTTAGCGGAAAAAGGTCAGAAGTTACGCGTATTTGGTAACTTGCCTTACAACATTTCTACCCCATTGATGTTCCACTTATTTAAGTATCACGATGTGATTCAAGACATGCACTTCATGCTACAAAAAGAAGTGGTAAAACGCTTATGCGCAGGCCCAAACATCAAAGCTTACGGTCGTTTAACCATTATGGCGCAATATTTCTGCCAAGTGATGCCTGTACTTGAAGTGCCACCTTCTGCATTTAAACCTGCACCGAAAGTAGATTCAGCCGTTGTGCGTTTAATTCCGCATAAAGAATTACCTCACCCTGTAAAAGATTTATATTGGTTGAACCGTGTTTGCTCCCAAGCGTTTAATCAACGTCGTAAAACATTGCGTAATGCTCTCTCAACACTATTTTCACCTGAAAATCTGACCGCACTTGGTATTGATCTAAATGCACGAGCAGAAAATTTAGCTATCGCAGATTATGCACGCCTAGCAAACTGGTTAGCGGATAATCCACCAGTAGATGTCAATAAAGATGAAATCTTAAATTCAGAAGAGTAAAAGAGCGGTCAAAAATGGCAACCTATTTCGTCGGTGATTTACAAGGCTGTTATGATGAATTACAGCTTTTATTAGAACGAGTAGACTTCAATCCTGTGCAAGATAAACTTTATCTTGTGGGAGATCTTGTAGCACGTGGAGATAAATCACTTGAATGTCTTCGTTTTGTAAAATCACTTGGAAATGCGGCAAAGACTGTCCTTGGTAATCACGATCTGCATCTAATTGCAACCGCACTGGGTATTAAAAAAGTGAAGCCTCGTGACCGTGTCGATGCTATTTTTAATGCACCCGATTTTGATGAACTCATTGACTGGTTACGCCATCAACCCTTACTTGTGCATAATGAAAAATTAAACTTCCTGATGGCACATGCAGGCATTTCGCCAGATTGGGATTTGGAAACCGCGAAATCTTGTGCAGCTGAAGTGGAACACATTTTACAGCATGGTGATTTTTATTATCTCATTGAAAATATGTATTCAGAACAACCCAATCGTTGGTCGCCAGATTTGCAGGGCTTAGCACGTCATCGTTACATTATTAATGCGTTCACTCGAATGCGTTTTTGCTATTCAGATCATCGCTTTGATTTTGCCTGTAAATCCTCTTTGAAAGATGCGCCGGCGGAGCTTATACCTTGGTTTAATTTGGATAATCCTCTTTATAAACAGATCCCGATTGTATTTGGGCACTGGGCAAGTTTAGTCGATGAGAATCTCCCTCAAGGTATTTATGCCTTAGATACAGGTTGTGTGTGGAATAATCGAATGACTATGTTGCGTTGGGAAGATAAACAGCTCTTCACACAAAGTGCGGTCAAAAATTACTGTGATTTTTAAGGAAACACTATGCTCTCACTTAATGCTGAATCTTGCGAACTGTTCAATATTCCGTTCTACCAATTCGCCCAGATGAAGAAATTTTGTCCGGAAGATATTCCGGCGATCAAAGCTAATTACAAATTACATTGGGATAATTGGAAAGCGATTATTCAAGAAGTGGCAAAGCAGCTTGGCATGCCTTTTGCGAAACCGCATATTGAAAGCTGGACCAATGGCTGGCAGGTACGCGCTCATTTCTTTGCTTATTTTAAATACGAGTTCAACCAAAATTCTGCAGCAATCTTTTCTGTGCTATTAAATCGTCGCCGACTAAGAGTGTGTTTAGATTGGCATTGCTATCGTGCAGATCGCTCACAAATTAATGTGCAACAATATAATCAGTGGCTTGATCAATTTGATTTCAAACAATTTGCAGATTTTGATATTTGGCGAGAAGATGAAAGCGAATATGATGATTTTCGCCAAGTGAAGGACATTTCTGAAAAAGATCTTCTCTTACGTTCAGATGAAGATTTTTGGTGCATTGGAAAAAGCATTGAAAAAGCTGAACTCCATCAAATCGATCCCGTTTTATTTATCACCCAAACCATTCAACAATTGCAACCGCTTTACGATCGCTGTCATCAATAAAGTGCGGTCATTTCCATTAAATTTTTTCGTCTTGTTTACTTGTTATGCTATCATTACATTAGTTTAACATTTTTAACAATTTTGCTTTTAGGAGTACTTTATGAAAAACGTCGTGATCGTTGGCGGGGGCGCCGGTGGCATTGAATTAGCGACATTTTTAGGCGATAAATTAGGTCGCAAAAAACAGGCTAAAGTGACGCTTGTGGATCGCAATGCGACCCACTTGTGGAAACCCTTATTACATGAAATTGCTACAGGTGTAATGGATGATGGCACAGATTCTCTGAGCTACCGTGCACATGGTAAAAACCACCATTTCAGTTTTGAGCAAGGTTCGATCACACGCATTAATCGAGAGCAAAAATATGTTGAACTTGCCCCTGTTTATGGGCAAGAAGGCGATATGCTCGTGGTTGCTCGTCGTATTCCTTATGATTACTTAGTAATTGCGATTGGCAGTAAATCGAATGATTTCAATACAAAAGGCGTCGCTGATAATTGCATTTTCTTAGACAGCTCTGATCAAGCTCTTCGCTTCCAACAAAGAATGTTGGAATTATTCCTTAAATTCTCTGAAAACCGCGCATTAGATGATATTGGTGAAGAAGAATTTAAACAAAAACTAGTGGATGAAAACAAAGTCAATATTGCGATTGTTGGCGGTGGTGCAACTGGCGTGGAATTAACTGCTGAGCTTTATCATGCGACGGAAGACTTGTCTTCTTACGGTTACGGTAAAATTGATAATTCTTGCTTGCAAGTCACCTTAGTTGAAGCAGGTCCTCGCTTATTGCCTGCTCTACCTGAAAATTTATCTGCAGCAGTATTAGATGAATTGCAAGAAATGGGTGCTAACGTGAAATTAAATACGATGATCACGGAAGCCCAACCAAATACACTTATCACCAAAGATGACGAAGAAATCAAAGCTGATCTGATTGTATGGGCGGCGGGTGTTCGCACCTCAACGGTGACACAGCAATTCGATGGGTTAGAGCTTAACCGCATCAATCAATTAGTGGTAAAAGATACCCTTCAAACTACGGTAGATGACAGTATTTTTGCCATTGGTGACTGTGCAGCATTAATGCAACCAAACGGTAAATTAGTTCCACCAAGAGCGCAAGCTGCACACCAAATGGCAAAAGCTTGTGCGAAAAACATCTTTGCACTTTTTGAGCAAAAACCATTAAAAGCATTCAAATACAACGATAAAGGAACCTTGGTTTCTCTTTCAAGCTTTACCGCATTGGGTAGCATTTCAAATAAATTTGGGAAAAATCCACTAACTGTTCAAGGTAAATTTGCACAGTTTGCGTATGTATCTTTATATCGTATGCATCAACATGCTTTGCATGGATGTATTAAGATTGGCTTGATTATTTTAGTGGATAAACTTAACCACTATTTAAAACCAAGATTGAAATTACATTAAGACAAAAAGTGCGGTCAAATTTAACCGCACTTTTTTCATTTCTTAAACGAGTTGATTGTTATGCTCATAAGCATAAAGTGTATTAAACATCAGCATGGCAACCGTCATTGGCCCTACTCCACCCGGTACTGGTGTAATATAGGCCGCTTTTTGTATCGCCACATCATATTCCACATCACCCACTAATTTACCATTGATACGGTTAATCCCTACATCAATGACTGTTGCCCCTTCTTTAATCCAATCGCCCGAAATAAAACGAGGTTTGCCCACGGCCACTACTAAAACATCAGCCTGACGGATATGATGCTCTAAATCTTTGGTGAAACGGTGCGTCACTGTGACAGTAGCGCCAGCCAATAATAATTCAAGCGACATTGGACGACCCACAATATTTGATGCTCCAACGATCACCGCATGCTTACCGTGCAAATCGATACCTGTGGTTTCTAATAATTTCATCACGCCATAAGGGGTGCAAGCGCGTAAAGTTGGAATACGCTGACATAAGCGCCCCACATTATAAGGATGGAAACCATCCACATCTTTTTCAGGGCTAATACGCTCAATCACTGATGTACTATTAATTTGTTCAGGCAATGGAAGTTGCACGAGAATACCATCAATGGTTTCATCGGCATTCAATTGATCTATCAGTTGTAGTAGTTCTGCTTCCGACGTTGCTTCAGGTAAGTCATAGGACTTTGAAACCATCCCGATTTCCTCACAACTTTTTCGTTTACTGCCTACATAGACTTGAGAAGCGGGATCGGCCCCCACCAAAATTACCGCAAGTCCTGGTGCACGTTTACCTTGAGCACGATAATGTTCAATTTTATTGGCAACATCCGATTTGATTTTTTTTGATAGTTCAGTACCTGAAATAATTTGGGCGGTCATGCATTTTTCCTCAAGGTGGCATTAAGTAAACGTTTGCTATTTTAACTGACAACGCCTTATTTTACAAAGACAACAAAAGAGCGGTTAAAAAACTGGAATAATTTTGAGCAATTGAAAGAGGAATCTAAAAAATTAATTGACTGAAAAGAAAAGCTCACTATAATTGTGCTCAATCGTCGGCGAGTAGCGCAGCTTGGTAGCGCAACTGGTTTGGGACCAGTGGGTCGTAGGTTCAAATCCTATCTCGCCGACCACTTCTTTTATATTTCCCTCGAAATTCCATACAAAAGATGTAACCCTTGAAATGCGCCCTTAGCTCAGCTGGATAGAGCAACGCCCTTCTAAGGCGTGGGTCAAAGGTTCGAATCCTTTAGGGCGTGCCATTATAATACTCATTCAAGCGAAGCATACCCCCGTAAGCCATTGTTTTGCAATGTAAATTTTTGTAAATTTCCAAGTCTAAATATTTACCAAATAATCTCATACAAGTATTATTCATTTCGTTTCATACCAAATGAAACTTTTATAATATTTCGGATATTTTCTATTTAAAGGAATTAAACCTGATGAAAAAAACACTCTTATTTGTATGTTTATTTGGAAGTGCATCTCTTGCTTTCGCAGAAGATACAGCAACAAAAACTGAAGTTTATGCTCAAGTGGGAAGACTCGACGAGCGTATTAATGAAACAGATAAAAATCTCAATAACCGCATCAATGACGAAGTGGGACGTTTAGATAGTCGCATTACTGAAGATCGCCGAGTGCTCGATGAACGTATTACGAATACTCAAACTGAAATTGATAATCGTGTAACAACTGAAGTGGGGCGCCTTGATGATCGCATTACCAATGCTCAGAAAGATTTAAATAATCGTATTACTGGCGTTGATGAGCGTTTAAACCAAACAGATAAAAACTTAAATGATCGCATTAATGAAACAGATAAAAATCTCAACAACCGCATTAATGATGAAGTAGGTCGTTTAGATAGTCGCATTACTGAAGATCGCCGAGCGCTCGATGAACGAATTACAGAAAATCGCAAAGATTTAGATAATCGTATTACGGAGAATCGCAAAGATTTAGATGAACGAATTACAGAGAATCGTAAGGATTTAGATAATCGTATCACGGGTGTAGAAGAGCGAGTTAGGGATACCCAAAAAAATCTAAATAACCTAGATAACCAAGTAAAAAATAATACAAACAATATTCAAACGAACAGAACTGATATCGATGATCTAAAAAATAGAATCAGCCATAATTCATCAAGTAATACTCAAAACACCAAAGCACTTGCTGATAAAGTAAACAATAACGTGCAAAATATTGCTAATAACGCTTCACGTTTAGATCACTTATCAAATCAAGTGATGACAAATACAAAAGAGATTTCTGATTTACGCTCTGAAATGACACGTTCTACTGAATCATTGCGCTCAGATTTGAAACACAACGTGAAAAAATTACGTGCAGGCATTTCCAGCGCTATTGCGTTAACACAAGTCCCCCAAGCAATTACTTCTGGGGAAAGCGTGCTTGGTGTAGGTGCAGGAACTTTCCGTAATGAAAGTGCGCTAGCAGTCGGTTATTCTCGTGCTTCTGATAATGGCAAACTGCTATTTAAAGTAGGCGGTACTGCAAGTAGCCGTGGTGATTTTGGTGCGGGTGCAGGTGTTGGGATACGTTGGCGCTAACTAAATACTCGTATAAATAACAAAAGCACGCTTAATGCGTGCTTTTTTATATCCATAAAATATCATCTATGATTTAAAAAATAATCGGATATTTATAAAGGATTGTAATTTGAATGGCGGTGAGAGGGGGATTCGAACCCCCGATGCACTTTCGCACATACACGCTTTCCAGGCGTGCTCCTTCAACCACTCGGACATCTCACCGTTTTGAAGTGCGTGAAATATAAAGATTTATCTAAGATTAGTCAAGTTTTTTGAGCTAGAACATAAAAAATCCTGTTCCTTTTAGCTAAAATATAAACTTATTCCTTTTTATTATCGTATTTTTATGCAAATCAAATCTCTCTTTTCTAAAAATGTGTTTTTGGCCGTAAAACCATTTAGCGCATTGAAAGAATCTTTCCGTGAAGGTTACGGAAAACAAAAGTTAATTAAAGATATTATTGCGGGACTCACCGTGGGAGTCATTGCGATTCCCCTCTCCATGGCTCTAGCCATTGCCAGCGGTGTTCCACCACAACATGGCCTTTATACTGCTATTGTGGCGGGTATTGTGATTGCATTAACTGGTGGATCGCGTTTCAATATTTCTGGACCAACCGCGGCATTTGTCGTGATTTTATATCCCGTTACCCAACAATTTGGACTCAGTGGTTTGCTCATGGCTACGCTGCTCTCGGGGATTATTTTAGTCATCATGGCATTGTCTCGATTAGGGCGATTAATTGAGTACATTCCTCTCCCCGTTACACTTGGCTTTACCTGCGGAATTGGGATCACTATCGGCACCTTGCAAATCAAAGATTTCTTAGGTCTAGACATTGCTCAGATGCCACCTCACTATATTGAAAAAGTGCAAGCTATCTTGACCGCACTTCCGACGATTAACTGGGCAGACACCGCTGTTGGAGTGGTCACCTTATTTGTACTCACCCAATGGCATAAGCTTCGTTTACCCGTGCCGGGTCATTTACCTGCGGTCATTATTGGGACACTCATGGCATTAGCCTTAGGACAATTTGGTTTCTCGGTTGAAACTATTGGTACGGCATTCCAATACACCTTATCTGATGGTACAACAGGACATGGTATCCCTAATGTCTTGCCTGAATTTGCCTTACCTTGGAATATTCCTAATGCACAAGGTGAAGTCATCAATTGGAATTTTGATCGCATACAAGATATCTTGCCTGCCGCCTTTTCAATGGCGGTATTAGGCGCGATTGAATCTCTACTTTGTGCGGTCATCTTAGATAATATGACGGATACCAAACATCATTCCAATAATGAATTACTCGCCCAAGGTTTAGGTAATATTATTTCACCATTCTTAGGCGGAATTACGGCAACTGCAGCAATTGCACGTTCTGCAGCCAACGTTAAATCTGGGGCTGTATCACCAATAGCCAGTGTAATTCATGCACTCTTAGTTTTATTCTCGCTATTATTCTTTGCGAATGCCCTGTCTTATTTGCCACTCTCTTCTATGGCTGCATTGCTATTAATGGTAGCTTGGCATATGGCGAATGTACCTGAAATCATTCGTTTAGCACGTCGGTCAACAAAAAATGAAATTGCTGTGTTGTTCACTTGCTTAATTCTCACCGTGTTATTTGATATGGTGATCGCAATCTCTGTCGGCGTATTATTAGCGAGCCTCTTATTTATCCGTACCATTGCAGAAATGACAAAAACGATTGAACAACCCGTGCCAGAAGATCTAAATGATGTGTTAGCTTATCGTATCAGTGGTCCATTATTCTTTGCTGCGGCAGATAAACTCTTTGCGGATTTGCACGATAAAACCGTACATACGGATCACGAGATCAAACATATTGTATTGCAATGCGATGCCGTGACCGTGCTCGATACTGGAGGCATTCATGCACTCACCCACTTCGTACAACATATGTTGCCACATCAACAAATCTACTTGTGTAATATGCAGTTCCAACCACTCAGAATGTTAGTGAAATCAAACTCGGTACCGGAATTGCAGAAAATCAACTACGGCTCAGATTTACAAGATGTCTTTAATAAAATTCGTGAGTTTGAACAAGCAAATCCATAAAACAGTGAAAAGCGTGCTAAAATAGGCACGCTTTTTTATCAATAAAAATAAAGGAATTCAGAATGCGTCCAAATAATCGTGAAAATCATCAATCTCGTCCAATTAAAATCACCCGTAATTATACTAAACATGCTGAAGGCTCAGTATTAGTTGAATTTGGTGATACCAAAGTATTATGTACGGCGAGTGTTGATGAAAGCGTACCGCGTTTCTTAAAAGGGCAAAATCAAGGTTGGGTGACAGCAGAATATGGCATGTTGCCACGCTCTACACACAGCCGTATGCAACGTGAAGCAGCAAAAGGCAAACAAGGTGGACGTACCATGGAAATTCAACGCTTAATCGCACGTTCATTACGTGCAATGGTTGACTTAGAAGCCCTTGGCGAACGTTCTATTACCTTAGACTGCGATGTGATTCAAGCGGATGGCGGTACAAGAACCGCTTCTATCACTGGTGCAGCAGTGGCTTTATGTGATGCTATCAATGGTTTAATCACTAACGGCACATTAAAAACCAATCCAATCAAAGGTCTGGTTGCGGCAATTTCGGTTGGAATTGTTGAAGGTGAAGCCGTGTGTGATTTGGAATATGTAGAAGATTCAGCCGCTGAAACAGATATGAACGTTGTAATGATGGAAGATGGTCGCATGATCGAAGTGCAAGGTACTGCAGAAGGTGAACCATTCAGCCACGAAGAATTACTCACCTTATTAGGCTTAGCAAAACAAGGCTGCGAACAAATCTTCGCTGCACAACGTGAAGCATTAGGTTTATAGGAACAAAAAATGGAAAGCTACAAAATCGAATTTATTAAATTCGCGTTGAGTCGCCAAGTGCTCAAATTTGGTGAATTTACCCTAAAATCAGGTCGAAAAAGTCCTTATTTTTTCAATGCTGGATTGTTTAGTACTGGCGCAGATCTTGCTCGCTTAGGTGAATACTACGCGAAAGCAATTCAATCAAGTGCGGTCGATTTTGATGTCATTTTTGGACCTGCCTATAAAGGCATTCCGATTGCGACGAGCGTTTCCATTGCACTATTCAATCAATTTAACCGTGATACACCTGTTTGCTTTAATCGCAAAGAAGCCAAAGATCACGGTGAAGGCGGTAATTTGATCGGTAGCCCATTAACAGGCAATGTGTTGTTAGTCGATGATGTCATTACAGCTGGCACAGCCATTCGTGAATCCATGGCACTTCTTGAAGCCAATCACGCGAAATTAGTCGCTGTCTTTATTGCATTAAATCGTCAGGAAAAAGGCAAAGGGGAACTTTCTGCCATCCAAGAAGTGGAACGCGACTATCAATGCCAAGTGCTTTCCATTATTGATTTGGATGATTTAATGCAATTCATTGAAAAAGAACCCGATTATCAGCAATATTTACCTGCGATGCGGGCTTATCGTGAAAGTTATGGTGTGTAATTTATTACTTGAAAAATAAGAATAAAGCCATATTAATGTAAGGGCAGACATTAGCGTCTGCCCATTATTGTCAAAAGACCTTTTGACCGCACTTTAGGGGAAAAGAATGTATTTTTTTGGAAAGATTATCGGCGTTTTTCTCGGTTTTAAATGGGGGGGCTTTTTCGGCGCTATCGCTGGACTTATTTTAGGCTCCATCGCAGATAAAAAACTCTATGAGCTTGGTTCGGTTAACTCTAGCTTTTTTAAGAAAAAAACGACCCGACAAGCACTCTTTATGCAAACTACTTTTGCGGTACTTGGGCATTTAAGTAAATCCAAAGGTCGTGTGACGGAAGAAGATATTCAACTGGCGAATCAGTTGATGAACCAGATGCAATTAGATGAGAGCCATCGCAAACTCGCTCAAGAGGCCTTTCGTCGCGGTAAAGAAGCCGATTTCCCTTTACGCCAGGTGATTCGTGAATTCCGCATTGGATGTGGACAACGTGCTGACTTACTGAGAATGTTCTTACACGTGCAAGTGCAGGCTGCCTTTGCTGATTCTCAATTACATGAGTCAGAAAAAGAAGTGCTTTATGTGGTAGCCGAAGAACTTGGTCTTTCCCGTATGCAGTTTGAGCAAATGCTGGCAATGGAAATTGCGGCTCGCCAATTTACCCAAGGTGGATTCTATCGCCAATACCAACAAGGCGGTTATCAACAGCAAGGTGGTTACCAATACCAACAACAGGGCGGATACCAACAATCTTCAGGCCCAACATTAAGTGATGCTTATAAAGTATTGGGCGTGAGTGAAAGTGATGATCGCAATGCCGTAAAACGTGCATATCGTCGTTTAATGAATGAACATCACCCGGATAAATTAGTTGCGAAAGGCTTACCGCCAGAAATGATGGAGATGGCTAAAGAAAAAGCGCAACAAATCCAGGCCGCTTACGATTTAATTTGTAAAGTGAAAGGCTGGAAATAGTGCGTGTTATCCTCGCCCCTATGCAAGGGGTGCTTGATCCTTTCGTTCGCCAACTTCTAACTGAAGTGAATGAATACGATCTCTGCATCACCGAATTTGTCCGCGTGGTGGATCAACTCTTACCCGAAAAAGTCTTTTATCGTCTTTGCCCTGAACTCAAAAATCAGGGCTTTACACCTTCTAAAACGCCCGTTCGTGTCCAACTTTTAGGTCAACATCCGAACTGTCTTGCTGAAAATGCCAATCGCGCTATTGAGCTTGGCTCGCATGGTATTGATTTAAATTGTGGCTGCCCATCCAAAACCGTTAATGGAAGCAACGGAGGCGCAGCTCTACTCAAACAACCTGAATTAATTTATCAAGCGACTCTAGCCTTGCGAAAAACCGTACCTAGTCATTTACCTGTCAGTGTGAAAGTGCGATTAGGTTGGGATTGTACTTCACAAGCGTTTGAAATTGCCGACGCCGTACAACAAGGTGGCGCGACTGAAATCACTATTCACGGTCGAACTAAAGCCGATGGCTATCGTGCCGATCGCATCAATTGGGAAAAAATCGGTGAAGTGAGATCTCGCTTGACGATCCCAGTGATTGCTAATGGTGAAATTTGGCGTTGGGAAGATGGTCAAGCATGTTTGAAAGCGACAGGTTGCGAAGATCTAATGGTCGGGCGTGGTGCATTAAATATCCCAAACTTAAGCCTTGTACTCAAACAAAATTGCGAAAAAATGCCTTGGGTGGATATTCAAAAAATCTTGCAAAAATATGCGGAAATGGAAAATTTCCATGATTCCAGTTTTTATCATGTTGCCCGGATCAAACAATGGCTACGCTATCTTAATAAAGAATATCCTGAAGCAGATATCGTTTTTGAACGAATTAAAACCAGCAAAACTGCAGAAGATCTTAGAGAAAGACTCTATCAGAGCTAAAAAAGTGCGGTCAAAATAGACGGCTTTTTTAGCATTACCCCCACTCGTACGATGAGTGCTTACACTCAAACAAAACTTGACCAAAATCAAAAAGCTATCATACAGAATCAGTAGAATCGATGAGGCATATACCACAAAAAAGGAGAGGTGCCTTATGAAGACTCGTCTATTGCTTTCTAGCTTACTTATCGCATTAAGCGCATCATCATTTGCCCAAACGCATAAAGCGCATTGGTCTTATAATGGAAAAGAAAGCCCTGAACATTGGGGTGATTTGCTCACCGAATATCAAACCTGTAAGCTAGGGAAAGTTCAGTCGCCTGTTAATCTGGAAGCTGATAACGGCATGAAAGTGGCAAATAAACCACTTAAGATGAATTACTTCCCTGCAGAGTATCAAGTAGAAAACAATGGACATACCGTGCAAGTTAGCGTTGCACAAGAAAATGCACCATTTATTACGCTCAACAATAAACCATTTTATTTAAAACAATTTCACTTTCACACACCGAGTGAACATACTTTTAAACGCCAACATTATCCTTTAGAAATTCATTTTGTCCATCAAAGTGAAGATAAAGCTTTGGCAGTTGTTGCCGTAATGGTCAATGAAGGCGAAGCGAATCCAGCATTAGCACCGGTAGTTGAGAAAAAACTCACCGTTGGACAAAAAGAAAAATTGGCTCAACAGATTGATATTAAAGCGCTAATGCCAAAAGAGATGGCACGCTTCCGCTTAAATGGATCTCTCACAACTCCACCTTGTAGTGAAAACGTGGCTTGGACCATTTTTAAATCACCAATTCAAGCAAGCAAAGCACAAATTGCCGCGATAGAAGAAATGGAAGGGAAAAACAACCGTCCAACGCAACCATTAAATCAGCGTGATGTGGAAGTTGAACAATAAATAAAAAATGCGTGGATAATCTCCACGCATTTTTTCTTCAGATTAGAAAAGATTAAAGGTGAATGTTGCCATCATAGATATGAGTCGCATCGCCAGTCATATAAAGCGGTGAGCCTACGCCTTCCCACTCAATAAGCAAGCTACCACCAGGTAGATCAACTTGCACTTTGTTATCAAGTAAACCTTGCATCATTCCTACTGCCGCTGCTGCACAAGCCCCACTGCCACAAGCTTGTGTCTCACCTGCACCACGTTCATATACACGCAATTTAATGTGGTTACGATTGACGACTTGCATAAATCCAGCGTTTACCCTTTCAGGAAAACGTTCGTGGCTTTCTAAGAGTGGACCTAACTCTGCTACATTGGCCGTTTCAATATTATCCACTTGAACAACGCAATGTGGATTGCCCATTGATACTGCACCACAAAGCACCGTTTGAACATCGGTACGTAAAATATAGTTTTTTTCAAATTTGTTGGCTGTAAAAGGAATTTTATTCGGTTCCCAAATTGGTTCACCCATATTGACGCGAATTTGCCCATCTTCTTTTACCGTTAAAACCATTTTTCCTTTTTGTGTGCTTACTGCAATATCCTTTTTATTGGTCAGCCCTTTTAAAGTCACAAAACGCGCAAAACATCTTGCCCCGTTTCCACATTGCGATACTTCACTGCCATCTGCATTAAATATACGGTAATGGAAATCTAAATCTGGATCATAAGGAGGCTCAACAATTAAAAGCTGATCAAAACCAATGCCACGATGACGATCGGCTAAGCGTTTAATGGTTTCAGGGGTAAAATAGGCATTTTGTGTCACAGCATCAACAACGACAAAGTCATTGCCAAGGCCATGCATTTTGGAAAACTGCATGCTTCCTTCCTTGATTTGAAAATTTTTTGGCATTATAGAGAGCAATAAGCCGAATGGCAAATAGCCAGAATAGACAAAGTGCAGTCAAAAAACACTTTATTTTCTCTCCGCACTTTCATCATTACATCCAAGCGTTATTACGAATGATCCCTACTGCAATCCCTTCAATTTCAAAATGAGGTTGTTCTTCAAGATTCACCACTATCGGCTGAAACTCTTCATTTTCTGCATGCAGATAAATAACTGAACCTTTACGTTCTAGGCGTTTTACTGTTACTTCATCTTCAATTCTTGCGACAACAATCTGCCCATTTCGCACATCTTTTGTGCTATGCACGGCAAGAAGATCGCCATCTAAAATGCCGATATCTTTCATGGATTGACCATATACTTTTAATAAGAAATCAGCTTGTGGCTTAAACATATTGGCATCAACACGATAAGTACCTTCAATATGTTGCTCCGCTAAAATCGGTTCCCCTGCGGCCACGCGACCAATGAGTGGTAAGCCCTCTTCTTCCTCATCATTTGCACTGTCATCAATAATGCGAATACCGCGAGAAGCTCCAGCAACAATTTCAATTGCACCTTTGCGGGCAAGTGCTTTTAAGTGTTCTTCTGCCGCATTAGGGGATTTAAAACCTAATTCGCGAGAAATTTCTGCACGAGTAGGCGGCATACCCGTGGTTTCTAAATGGCGTTTTAAGAGTTCCAGCACTTCTTGTTGTCTGGCAGTTAATGGTCTCATATACACTCCTGTTACTTTATACAGAATAACTGTTAGTATATACAGAAAGATGGCAATTGCAACAACTATTTTCTAGTCATAAAAGTGCGGTCAATTTTTTTCATATTTTGCGTGTTCATCATAAATCTCAAATGTAAATTTTTAGAATTTGACTGGTCGAATGTGTTAAAATGCCAGACAATACCTAGAAATGTCTAACAAAAAGAGAATATTAATTATGTCTGGCATCGTAAGTACTTATCGTAAATTATTAGAATTACCGCTTTCGGTTCTAGTAAAAAATAATCCTATTCCCGCTCAACCCATCGAAGAGCTTCAACTCAATATCAATCAACCCATTCTTTACGTTTTACCTTATACCTCTCAAACTGACTTCGTGATTTTCCGTCGTAACTGTTTGAGCGTCGGTTTACCTGATCCAGCTGAAAAGAATGTGATTGATGGCGTAGCATTACCACGTTATGTCTATTTAGACGAAGGTCGCCGCTTTTTTAAATCAAAAGGCGCAAAAGATGAAACTGTCAAAGTCTTCAATAAATATTTAGAGTTGCACCGTGATGTTGCTGATTTAGATGTACAACTGATCCCTGTTTCTGTGCTTTGGGGGCGTTCACCAGGTAAAGAAGATAAAGCAAGCTTACCTAATCTTCGCTTATTAAATGGTCTTCAAAAAACCTTTGCGGCCATTTGGTTTGGACGTGATACTTTTGTGCGTTTTTCTCAAGCACTTTCTTTGCGTTACATGGTAAATGAGCACGGTTCAGATGAAAAAATTGCACAAAAACTGGCTCGCGTGGCTAAAATGCACTTTGCGAAACAACGCATTTCCGCGACTGGACCTCGTTTGCCAAACCGCGAAGCGATGTTTAATAAGCTCTTAAATTCTCAAGCAATTCAAAATGCGATTGAAGATGAGGCAAAATCAAAAAATATCAGCCGTGAGAAAGCCTATGCTGAAGCCGAAAAAATTCTTCATGAAATAGCGGCTAATGTAAGCCATTCAAGCCTTCGTGCGGCGGATCGTTTCTTACGTTGGTTATGGAACAAACTGTATTCTGGTATTGATGTACAAAATGCCGACCGAGTACGTAAATTAGCATTAGAAGGACATGAGATTGTTTATGTGCCTTGTCACCGTAGTCACATTGACTATTTATTGCTTTCTTATGTGCTCTATCACCAAGGTCTTGTACCGCCACACATTGCAGCAGGGATTAACTTAAACTTCTGGCCAGCAGGTCCTTTATTCCGTAGCTGGGGGGCATTCTTTATTCGCCGTACGTTTAAAGGTAACCGCCTTTACTCTGCAATCTTCCGTGAGTATTTAGGGGAATTATTCCACCGAGGTTATTCCGTCGAATACTTCATTGAAGGTGGTCGTTCTCGTACAGGTCGCTTGCTTGCACCGAAAACCGGTATGATGTCGATGACACTACAAGCGCTTCAACATAACCAAACTCGTCCAATTTCTGTGGTGCCTGTGTATATCGGTTATGAGCACGTATTAGAAGTAGATACTTACGCGAAAGAATTACGTGGCGCAGCGAAAGAAAAAGAAAATGCTGGCTTAGTTTTACGTGTGATTAAAAAATTACGTAATTTAGGTCAAGGCTTTGTGAATTTCGGTGAGCCAATCACACTTTCCAATTACCTCAATCACCATTATCCAGAATGGAAAGAGCAACATCATGAAGATAAACCACACTGGTTTAACCATGCAGTTGGATCGGTTTCTAATCAAGTGATGGTGAATATTAATAAAGCTGCTGCAGTCAATGCGATGAATTTAGTAGGGACCGCTCTGCTCTCTTCTCGTCAACGTGCACTTTCTCATGAGCAACTATTAGAACAACTATCTAGTTATCAAGAAATGTTAAAAAATGTACCGTATTCTACAGATGTGGTACTGCCAACTGATACACCAAAAGCGATGCTTGACCACGTATTAAGCTTAGATCGTGTGGGTGTGTTAGTTGAAAAAGATAACTTTGGAGAAATTATTCGCTTAGAACGTAATTCTGCTGTTCTTATGACGTATTACCGCAATAATATTCAACACTTATTTGTGTTACCTTCACTTGTTGCGAGTATCGTTTTACATTATGAAGCAATCCAAAAAGATTTATTATTGGATGCAGTACGTAAAATTTATCCATTCTTAAAAGGCGAACTCTTCCTTCATTTCAATGAAGAAGAATTAAATACACAAATTAAAGCCATTATTGATGAATTTGCGCGTCAGGATGTTATCCAAGCCAATGATAATTTATTATCTATCCACCGCGCTAAAGTTCGTATTTTACAACTTTGGTCTGCCGGTATGCGTGAAATCTTACAACGTTACTACATCACTGTGAGTATTTTACGTAGAGATCCTGGAATTGCTCGTGGCTTATTAGAAAAAGAAAGCCAATTAGTGGCACAGCGTCTTTCTGTATTACACGGTATTAACGCACCAGAGTTCTTTGATAAAGCGGTATTCTCAGCCTTCATTGCTAACTTAAAAGAAGAAGGTTATTTCGATGATGACAAAGAAAAATTACACGAACTAGCAACAATCTTAGAGCATTTAATTTCTAGCGAGATTTGCTTAACAATCAACGGCGCAGCAGATAAAGCAGATGAAGTTGAGATTGAAGTAGAAGAAGAGGATAAATCAAATAAAGATGAATAATCTTTACTGAAATAATAAAAGGGCGTGTTGAATATCCAACACGCCCTTTTCTTTATATGATTAATTCAACCAGAAATAATATCCTATTGTCGCGATAACGAGTATACACACAATATTTAAGATAAATCCAGCTTTAACCATATCGCTTTGGCGAACCTCACCTGTACCAAATACGATTGCATTTGGCGGTGTCGCCACTGGTAACATGAAGGCACAAGATGCACCTAAACCGATAATTAACGCAAGACCAATTTCCGGCATACCGAGAGATTGTGCGATAGAAATAAAGATTGGTACTAATAACGCCGCACTTGCCGTATTGGAAGTAAATTCAGTTAAGAAAATAATGAAGGTTGCGACCAATAAACCGATGAGGTAGTAATGTTGTCCTTGAACTAAGAATACAATACCGTCAGCTAACACTTTACTTGCGCCCGAATCTTTTAACACCGCACTCAAGGTTAAACCGCCCCCGAAAAGCATCAATACGCCCCAGTCAGTGCTTTCTTGGATTTGTTTCCAATTTGCTACACCGGTTGAACAAATAATGACAGCCGCAAGTAATGCGACGACGCTATCAAAACTACCGATATTTTTAGCAAGACCAAATACACCTGAAATGATTGGATTGATATAGCTACTGAATACCCAGCAAAGTGCAATCAAAGCAAAAATCACAAGCGTTAAAACGCGTTGGCCATTCATTTCAATACGTTCAAAGTTTTGCTCAAAACGTAAGTTAAGTTTTGGTTTAAATACAATGAAAAGTGTACCAACCATCAATGGCATCAAAATAATCATAATTGGCAAGCCATACCATAACCAATCAGAGAAGGTTAAATGTAAGTTACTTGCAACGATAGCATTTGGTGGGCTACCCACTAATGTACCCATACCACCAATACTCGCACTATATGCAATCCCTAATAATACGAAGACATAAGTATTATGTTCTTTTTCTTTATCAAGTTTGCTTAAGATCCCCATCGCTAGAGGCAACATCATGGCTGCTGTTGCTGTATTACTCATCCACATAGAAAGGAAAGCGGTAATGGAGAAAAGATACATAATAGCTACAAATAAATTACCACGGGCCATCGCCATGATTTTATTAGCAATCATTTTATCAAGCTTTTGCATATGCAATGCTGTCGCTAAAGCAAAGCCACCAAAGAATAAGAAAATGGTAGGATCGGCAAACGCGACTAAAGCTTGCTTAGTTGTCACCAAATCAAGTGCAATCGCAAGTAATGGCACCAACAGAGCGGTTACTGTGACATGCAATGCCTCAGTTAACCAAAGAATCGCCACAAAGGCTAATAATGCTAAACCAGCATTTTCCTTAGGTGCGAAAGGTAAAGATTTTAATAAGATAAAAAAACAGGCTATCGCCAGCAGAAAGATAATCCCACTTTTATAATTTTTAGTTGTGTTTGTTTCGTTCATGAGTCCCTCCAAACTGATTACAAATGAACTATTTTCGATGTTAAATGAATGTTACAAACTTTCAACTAACAAATGTCTAAAATGTGATCTTGTTCAAAAAAATTTTAACAAAAAAAGTGCGGTTATTTCTAACCGCACTTTAAAAAGGTCAATAATTTCAAAATTATTCTTCTTCGACGTCTTCTAAATCTAATGCTTCCTGTGAAAGAATGATACCTGTTAAATCGGCATAAATATAATCTTCAGGGAAGAATGTTACACCACCAAAATTCACAGGAAGATCACTTTCACCATGATTATTTTCATCTGCACCAACTGGAATTGGGGCAAGCGCATGAATACCAATATCAATATTTTCAAGTTGTTGAATTTGACGCACTGCACCATAAACAATGATGCCCGCCCAGTCATTATCTGCGGCAAGTTGTGCAAGCTCAGCATCAATTAAAGCACGGCGAACTGCACCACCACCATCTACGACAAGCACTCTGCCTTCACCATTTTCTTCAAGGATCTCGGCAATTAATCCATTATTTTCAAAACATTTTACTGTCGTCACTTTGCCGTAGAAATTGCTGACGCCACCAAAGCTAGAAAAAATTGGCTCAACTACATCCACTTGATCAGCATAAATATCACAAAGTTCTGAAGTATCGATATACATAATGTACCCCTTGTCGTTAAAATTTTCTCTCTAGTATAAGCCGATTTAGCCGATAAGCAAGCCTAAACTAAACAAGATATTGATAAATAAAGAAATCATTGACATCTGTGCTAACATCGGACGTAACACTGCAGGCTCTTTACTACGATAAACAAATAATGCGTGTTTTAATAATAATGGAAATGCTAATAAAAATAAGAAATGCCAAGGACTAAATGCGGTTGATGTCGCAAATAGCACATAACATAAAGCGGCAACGCTTAATAAAACACAGTGATAAATACGTCCTTTCTTAGGTCCAATACGTACAACTAAGGTGTTTTTTCCTACTTTCGCATCTTGCTCAATATCACGTAAATTATTGATATTTAAAACGGCTGTTGCTAATAAACCTGAGCCTAACGCTGGTAACGTAATTAAGCTATCAATGCTGTGAGTTTGTAAATAATAGGTTCCACCCACACCCAATAAACCAAAAAAGAGCAATACTGACAGATCGCCTAAACCTAAATAACCATAAGGTTTAGCTCCTACGGTATAAGTAATAGCAGCAATAATAGCTAGAATACCCAAACCCGCAAAGGCCAATAAATCTGTGAGACTTTGATATGCGATACCAATTAAGAATGCACCTGAGAAAAATGCTCCCACCGCCATTAAAATTAAGCCCCACTTAAGTTCATTCGCGGAAATCGCACCTTGCTGAATACCGCGTAAAGGCCCAATACGTTCTTCAGTATCTGACCCTTTTTGATGATCGCCGTAATCGTTAGCAAAGTTGGAAAGGACTTGCAATAAAATGGTAGTGAGCAAGCAAAGTAACATCACGGTGAGATTAAAACTTTCTTTATCTGCCCAATATGCCAATGCCGAACCAGTAAAAATAGAAGCTAACGCCAAAGGCAAGGTTTTTGGGCGAGCGGTTTCCCACCACATTTTCAATTTATGATTTGTCATTTTTTTTGACCGCACTTTTGATTACAATAAAGGGCGTATTCTACACGGAAATTGCCTTTTTATGAATGATTTAACACTGACTCTTCACCCGATTGCGGTGATTCACACACCTTATAAAGAAAAATTCTCGGTACCTCGTCAGCCAGATTTAGTACAGGATGGCATTGGTATTGTGGAACTGCTCCCTCCGTATAATTCACCAGAGGCAGTGCGAGGATTAGAGCAATTTAGCCATCTTTGGCTTATTTTCCAATTCGACAAAGTACCCCATGGGAAATGGCAATCCACTGTTCGTCCCCCTCGTTTAGGCGGCAATCAACGTGTCGGTGTATTTGCTTCACGCGCTACGCATCGCCCTAATCCGCTAGGCTTATCCAAAGTTGAATTACGCCAAGTGGAATGTATTCATGGACGTGTTTTTCTGCATTTGGGCTCCGTGGATCTTGTCGATGGTACACCTATTTTTGATATTAAGCCTTATATTGCCTATGCTGATAGTGAACCTGAGGCAAAATCAAGTTTTGCACAAGAAAAACCACCTGCAAAATTAAACGTAGAATTTACAGAAATCGCCCAAAGTGCGGTTGAAAAATATCACAAAAACCGACCGCACTTAGCGAGATTTATTACAGAAGTGATCGCACAAGATCCTCGCCCGGCTTATCAACAAGGTAAAGAAACCGATCGTATTTACGGTATTAGTCTGTACGAATTTAATATTAAATGGCATATTAAAGCAGGGACAACAGACTGTGTCGAAATTCTGGATATCCAGAAATTAAAAGAACAAAAAAGCTGACTTTCGTCAGCTTTCTTTTTATCGTTTTAATTCTGTCTAATCTGGCAATGCATTCAGCACAGCTTTGACGAGCGTTGCCAATGGAATAGCGAAAAATACGCCCCAGAACCCCCATAATCCGCCAAAAATTAATACTGAAATAATGATTACTAAAGGATGTAAATTAACAACTTCAGAGAATAAATACGGCACCAACAAGTTTCCATCTAGAAGTTGACTCACCGCAAAGGCCACAATTAAATACCAAAACGTTGGGGAAATGCCAAACTGGAACATGGCGACTAAAGCAACGGGAATCGTCACCAATACCGCACCAATATAAGGGACTAAGACAGAGAGACCTACGACAACAGAAAGTAACAGCGGATAATTTAAACCAAAGCTTAAAAAGATAATATAAGTCACCACGCCAACAATCAAAATTTCTAACAATTTGCCATGAATATAATTCGCAATTTGTTGCTGCATCTCATTCCATACTTTAGACGCTAAAAGACGGTTTTTAGGCAAAAATCGGCTTACACCAGCAAGAAGTTCTGTTTTATCTTTCAGCATAAAGAACATCATTAATGGCACTAAAAATGCATAGATACCCAGTGATACAAGGTTCATTAATGAAGTAATCGACAATTTCACCGCAGATTCACCAAAGCCCAAAATCTTCGCTCGAGCCGCACTAAAAAAGGTGTCAATCATGGTGTAATCGATGAGTTCAGGATAATGCTCAGGAAGGGCTAATAACCATTCATGTAACTTATTGAACATGGCTGGCAAATCGCTTAATAAGGAAATCGTTTGATTCCATAATGTTGGTACAAGCCCGAAGAAAATTAATAACGCTAAGGTTAGAAAGCCACCAAAAATAATTAACGTGGCAAGCATTCGAGGAAATTTTAATTTTTTCGTTAAAAAATTAATCGGCATTTCCAACAAATATGCTAATACAATGGCAATCAGCAACGGAGCGATTAAATCACTAAAGAAATAAATCGCAATAAAGCCAAATAACAAAATGGCAAGTAGTCCCATCGCATGCGGATCGCTTAAGCGACGGCTATACCAATTTTTTAGCATTTCTAACATAAAGTTTTCCTAAACAAGTATTTTTTGTCATTATAAGTTAAAATTTAAATCAATCCTATATCCACTCATTCAACATAAAATAGAAGGAAACGTTATGTCTGTTAAGATTTACCATAATCCGCGCTGTTCAAAAAGCCGTGAAACCTTAGCTTTATTAGAAGAAAAAGGTATCCAACCAACTATAGAACTTTATTTGCAACAACACTACTCTGTTGAAGCATTACAGCAACTGGCTAATAAATTAGGATTAGATGATGTTAGAAAAATGATGCGTACCAAAGATGAGCTTTATCAATCATTAGGGTTAGATAATCCTGCATTAACTAAGGATGAGTTATTAAAAGCCATCAGTGAAAATTCAGCCTTATTAGAACGCCCGATTGTGGTAAATGGTAAAAAAGCTAAAATTGGACGACCGCCTGAAAGCGTACTCGCCATTTTGTAATTCTATTCATTTTCGCTATAATAACTTGCCGTGAAACACTTCACGGCAATTTTTTAGAGGTAAATATGACAAAAAAAACAAAAAGTGCGGTTGAGAATCAGCCCATTTATCAACACGCCAAAGGAATCGTGAAAGATAATGCTGTGATGGCACTATTACATGACAAATTATTCCGCCAACGCGTTGAGAAAAAACGTAAAGGCAAAGGCAGTTACCAACGAAAAGCAAAATATGCGAGCAATTGGTTTGAAAAGCCCGATGATAAAGTTTTTGATTTCAGAAATTTTATCATCGGGTTTTTCGTTTCAATTTCAGTATAAAAAATAACAAACAGAGGAAGTCTATATGTCAATCAAAACAGAAGTTTTATTTAACAATACTTGGAATGTCCGTATCAGTGATCCGGGTGAAGAAGGGGCTCAAAGCCACTTTTTTGAAACCATTTATCTCACGCTCACGGCTTATTTTGAAGGCGAAAATGTGCGTTATGAATTTGTGCGTAAAGTAGAAGATCAAGTAAAAATCAAACGCTCATTTACAGAATTAAGTGAGTTGTTCAAATTCTTAGGAGATTATCTGGATCCGGTTTCACTCGGTAACCTCGGCGTAAAAATAGGTAACTTAGGCGTGAAAGCCGAATAAATCGGTTTCCAATAAAAAAGTGCGGTCAAATTGAACCGCACTTTTTATTTCTCAACTTCTATTATTGTGCAAGTAATACACTTAATGCAGAATACAAGGATTGAGCCGCTTCATTTGGTAATGCCTTACCATCTTCATCAGTGATCACGACCGCACTTTGTTTACCCACCGCAGAAATTTGCATTTGGTAAACGCCTTTTTCTAGATTAGGCGGATTCACACCTAAACGTAACCACTCTTGTTTATCCAATGGTTTATATTTCAATTCACGATAACCACGGCCTGCAGATTCCGATGTGGCTTTAAAGCCTAATTTCGGTAAGGCTGAACCTAAACGTTGCCATGCTTGACCAAAGCTTGCATCCATACCCAATGCCATTCTGCCATTCGTATCAGTAATTAAACCAGATTGGAAAGGTCCTACAGAAGCACTACTTAAATCTTGTTGTTGCTTGTTATAAGCGCTAGTGAGCGCCGAAACAAAACGATTTAAACGATCAGATGCATAGCGCTGTTTATCTGCTTGATTTGGTGTGTAAATCACACCATCACGACGCATTTGTTCTACAGAAACCGCTAACGCACTTGCATCTTGCGCCGTAACTTGTTCAATTTTATAACGGATCTCTGTATTGGCTTTATCATCTGCACGACCCGTTGGCGCCCAATCACTAATTAATACAGCACCATTTAAAGTCGAATTCGTGCCTTCTTCTTTCAATAAACGCTCAATTTGTTTGAGGTTATAAAGCTCTGCTTGTGCATCCGTATAAACAATCAATGCACGTTCGCCATCAAATTGTGTTAAAGAATTTTTGATAATCGCTAATGGTGTTGAAGGCGGACGAATATCCACGCGTTCTTTTTTCGCATTAAGCTGAGGAAGTTCATAAGTCGGATCCGCTTGCGGCAATGTTACACCACCACTTGCTAAAGGAGAAAAGCTCGGTATTTCACGATCAGAATTTTGATAAGTATCATTAGCCGTCTGCATTTTTTCTACGCTGTTTGAACACGCCGATAATAATGCTGCCGCGACTAAACTCAGTACGATTTTTTTCATTCCTTAAATCCTTCAATAAAAATAATTAAAATAATAACCGCTCTTTGACAAATAAAAAAGCCGAAAGTTTAAAGGGCTGTAAAAACAACCCTTTAATTCATTAAATTAAGCCAGCAATTTTTAATGCTTCTTCTACTTTTACTTGCGCGCTTTCGCTTAACACAGTAAGTGGTAAACGTAAATGTGGAGTCTTAATTAAACCTAAACGATATGCTGCCCATTTAACTGGAATTGGGTTTGATTCAATAAATAAATCTTGATGTAAAGGCATTAAACGTGCATTAATTTCTTCCGCTTTCGCAAAATCCCCCGCTAAAGCATAGCGACACAGCGCGGCCATATCTTTGGCAGCAAGATTATTTGTCACAGAAATAACACCCTCTGCGCCTAATTTCATCGCTTCTAACCCTGTGGCATCATCTCCACTTAATACAATGAAATCTTTACCGGCTAATTCTTTAATCGCAGTAATGCGAGTTAAATCGCCTGTTGCTTCTTTAATCCCTACAATATTCTCAATTTGAGACAAACGTGCGACGGTTTCAGGTTTCATATCACTACCGGTACGACCTGGTACGTTATAAAGAAGTTGTGGTAAATCCGTGCATTCTGCAATCGCTTTAAAATGTTGGAACATGCCTTCTTGAGTTGGTTTATTGTAGTAAGGAACAACAGATAAACAACCTGCAACACCGCTATCACGTAATAATTTTGTCATCACAATGGCTTCACTCGTTGCATTAGCACCGGTACCAGCAATGATTGGAATACGTCCTTTTGCTAACTCAACCGTCTTTTCAATCACTTTCACATTTTCTTCAATACTTAATGTGGCGGACTCTCCTGTTGTACCCACAGATACAATTGAATCTGTACCTGCATTGATATGAAACTCGATAAGTTTTTCTAATGTTTCAAAATCAATGTTTCCGTGGTTATCCATCGGGGTTACTAAAGCAACAATACTGCCTGAAAATAAGGGGGTTTGCGTAGTCATAAGGCACTCCATTTACATCTATTTTGCGTTTTGACAATAACATTTGAAAATATCTGGTTATAATCGCTAAAATAGCTTGAATTTACAAATCATTTTTTACATTTTTAAGGATTTTTTATGAAAACATTACAAGCGGGTGACTTAGCACCGCAATTCACCCTTTTAAATCAAGACAATCAGCCAATTTCACTTAGCGACTTTAAAGGCAAAAAAGTACTTGTGTATTTTTATCCCAAAGCCTTAACACCAGGCTGTACAACTCAAGCCTGCGGTTTACGTGATGCTAAAAGTGAGTTAGAAAAATTAGGTGTGATTATTTTAGGCATCAGCACAGATGCGCCAAAAAAACTGGCTCAATTTGTTGAGAAAAAGTCGCTCAATTTCACCTTGCTTTCTGATGAAGATCACCAGGTTGCCGAGCAATTTGGTGTATGGGGTGAAAAGAAATTTATGGGACGCACCTATGACGGCATTCACCGTATTAGCTTCCTCATTGATGAACAAGGCAAAATTCAACATGTTTTTGATAAATTCAAAACAGGCGAACATCATCAGGTTGTCTTAGATTACCTGCAATCCCTTTAAATCCCCTCTCAAAACAACCGTACTTTCTATAATTTACCTCAAAGTGCGGTAAAAAAACAGCCATTTTTCTAATTTATATTTACGCTCTATTTTCCATTTGATAGAATTCTCAATCTAATTGAAATTCATTATCAATTCATTTTGTATTCTTTATTACACATAAAAGGACTATCAGATGCCAAAACTTTTTGAGTTTTTAGAACAATATAGTGATTACATTATTATCGGGCTTTTACTTCTTATGAGCGTAATTATGCTTGCTACTGTAATTGAGCGCTTTATCTTTTTAAGCCGTATCAATGTCGCTAAATATTCCAATATCCATTCGCTTGAAATTGATTTAAATCGCAATATGACGATCATTTCAACAGTTGGTGCAAACGCACCTTATGTGGGCTTGTTAGGAACAGTAATTGGTATTTTGTTAACCTTCTATCAAATTGGTCAAGCTGGAGGTGATGTCGATGCTGGCGCAATCATGATGCACCTCTCTCTTGCATTAAAAGCAACCGCACTAGGTATTTTAGTCGCGATTCCATCTATGATGTTCTATAACGGCTTAGGTCGTAAAGTAGAAGTTAACTTATTGAAATGGAAAGTATTAAACGCTCAAAAAGATAAGGAATAATCGTGAAAAAATTTGATGAAATCAATATTATTCCTTTCATCGACATTATGTTGGTGCTATTAGCGATAGTGTTGATCACCGCATCCTTTATTTCTCAAGGAAAAATTCAAGTCAATGTGCCAAAAGCCAGTTCAACGGTTGCATTCAAATCAGATGAATTAGCCAAATTATTGACTGTGACGGCAGATAAACAACTTTATTTTAATGACAAACCTATCTCGCAAGAAGCACTTGAAAAAGAGATTGCAGGTTGGAATAAAGATCAGAAAGTGACATTAAAAATTGATGCAGAAGCCTCTTTCCAAGATTTTGTGACGATTACTGACATGTTATCGAAAAACGAAATTAAAAATGTCGCTATTGTTTCGATGAAAGATAAAGGCGCTTCGAGCAAAAATTCGCCAGCAGTGGGAGGCGTCGGAGTAGGGCATAAACAATGAACAGCCAACAAGCTAAACGATCACTATTAGGCTTGCTTATTTCTCTATTAATTCATGGTGCCATTGTAGGCGCATTGCTTTGGAACTGGCATAAGCCAAGTGAAGCCGCAAGTAATGCTACAGGTGAAATATCTACAACGATTTCGATGGAAATGATTCAAGGAATGCGAGTAGAAGAACAGGCTCCAGAGCCGGAACCTGAACCTCAACAGGCAGAACCGGAACCTGAAAAACAGGAAGTCGTCGCGGATCCAACGAAGAAACCAGAGCCTGAGAAGAAAAAAGAACCTGAGAAAAAGCCAGAAAAACCAATAGAAAAACCGAAACCAAAACCGAAAGAGAAGCCAAAAGAAAAACCTAAAAATGAGGTAAAAGCAGAGAAAGCGGTAGAAATGCCGAAGAGTTTACCGATTGGCGATAAGAATATTAATTCAACGGCTACGGCAAATTCTAAAGCAACGACTACAGGTCAACCTGGTACAAATGGCGTTCAAGGTGGCTCAGGTACCAATACGGATGAACTAAATGCTTATCGTGCGGCTATTCGACGTGAAATTGAACGGCACAAACGCTATCCTGCTCGTGCGAAGATGATGCGTAAACAAGGTATTGTGAGCGTGAGTTTTAGCGTAGGGACAGATGGTTCCTTATCAGGAGAACGAGTAACGAATTCCTCTGGAGATGAAAGCTTAGACAACGCAGCACTGGAAGCGGTGAGAAGTGCGAGACCTGTTGGTCCAAAACCAGCTGGATTTACCTCTTCAGTCAGTGTGCCAATTAGCTTCACCATTCAATAGATAAATAAAAAGGCGAACATCATGTTCGCCTTTTCTTTTGCTAATCTTAATTAGCCCATACCGTATTTTTTCAATTTCTTACGCAATGTACCACGGTTAATACCGAGCATGTTCGCTGCACGAGTTTGGTTACCGCGGGTGTATTGCATAATCATATCTAACATCGGGTGTTCAACTTCCGCTAATACTAATTCGTAAAGATCATTCACATCTTGACCATCTAATTGTGATAAGTAATTGCGTAAAGCTTGTTTTACTGAATCACGTAATGGTTTGTTTGTTACTTGTGATTGAGAGTTTAAAACTGAAACGGTTAACGCTTCAGACGGACTACGTTGTTGTTCTAACATTTTTCTTTATCCAAAATTGAATTTAAAAAATCTTCCAGCACAATTAACTGCTCTTTCGGTTCATTAATTGCGTTAAAAGTCTGTCTAAAAACGGAATCGGGTTGAATTCCCTGTAAATACCAAGCCACGTGCTTACGGGCTATTCGATAGCCTTTTTGCTCACCATAAAACTGATGAAGTTCCTGAATATGACGCAAAATATGACCGCACTTTTCACGCAAACTTGGAGTTTGAATTATCGAATCATGTTCCACTAAGGCCTCGACGGCTTGAAAAAGCCATGGATTGCCTAGTGCGGTACGACCGATCATTATTGCATCGGCACCTGTGTACTCAAGTACCTTTTTCGCTTTCGAGGCAGAATCAATATCACCATTCGCAATAACTGGAATTGAAATTGATTGTTTCACTGCTCGAATATTGTCGTATTCCGCTTCACCCTCAAATAAGCATTCTTTCGTCCGCCCGTGAATGGTTAAAGCTTGAATACCAGATTGTTCTGCAATTTTGCCGATTTGCACACAGTTTCGATTTGCTTTATCCCAACCTGTGCGAATTTTTAACGTCACAGGCACATCAACAGCATTCACCACTTCTTTTAAAATTTTTTCCACTAAATCAGGAAATTGAAGCAGTGCAGAGCCCGCTAATTTTCGATTTACTTTCTTTGCGGGACAACCAATATTGATGTCGATAATTTCAGCACCATAGGCTACATTAATTGCTGCAGCTTGGGCCATCTCTAAAGGATCAGAACCTGCGATTTGCACCGCATTTAATCCTAACTCTTCACTATGTGCTAAACGAAGTTTAGATTTCTCTGTATGCCAAACTTGTGGATTAGTGGACATCATCTCTGAAAACGTTAATCCCGCACCATAATGGGCACATAAACGTCGAAAAGGTTGATCCGTAATACCTGCCATGGGTGCCAATAAAATACGATTTTTTAATTCGTAAGAACCAATTCGCATTTTATGTTATCCCCAATTACAAGTCCTATCTCCAACAAGTCAGGCGACAATAGCAACCGACAAGGGGTGCTATATTACGCATTTTTCTTTTTTTTGCAAAGTGAAATTTGTTCAAAAAATGCACTTTTTTTAATTGACAAAAAGAAATTAAGCCGATTTTAATTTACCTGTAATACGGCACCATTCCTCTTTCACCGCAACAGGATCTAAATCAAAGGATTGTGCATAAGCATCGCATACCGATTGTGCTTGCGTTTCTAAAATGCCAGATAATCCAAGATCACCGCCCTCTTTCACTAATTGAGAAATAATCGGGTAAAGTTCTTTTAATGGACCCGCAAGAATATTCGCCACAACGACATCCGCTTTTAAATCTGCAGGTTTATCATCGGATAAGAAAAGCTGAAGACGATCTGCCACCCCATTTTGTTCCGCATTATTACGACTGGCGAGAATCGCCTGTGGATCGATATCAATACCAATCGCATTTTTTGCGCCTAATTTAAGGGCCGCAATAGCAAGAATTCCTGACCCACAACCAAAATCGATGACAGTTTTGCCTGTTAAATCTAAACCATCTAACCACTCTAAACAAAGTGCAGTTGTCGGGTGGGTACCTGTCCCGAAAGCTAAACCAGGATCAAGCATCACATTCACCGCATTTTGGTCCGGTACTTCACGCCAGCTTGGGCAAATCCATAAGCGTTTGCCAAATTGCATTGGGTGGAAGTTATCCATCCATTCACGTTCCCAGTCTTTATCCTCGATTTGCTCAATTTTGTAAGCCGTATTTTCATCTAGATGATGTGCTTGTTTTAGCAGGCTCACAATTTCATTCATATCCGTTTCTGCATCAAACAAGGCGATCACATCGGTATTTCCCCACAAACGTGTTTCGCCCGGAAGTGGTTCAAAAATCGGCGTATCTTGGCTATCCATAAATGTCACCGAAACTGAGCCAATTTCTTCTAAAAAGTCGCTAATTTTCTCGGCTTTTTCATTTGTACTATTTAAGCGAATTTGAATCCACGCCATCTTCTTTTCCTTTTAATTAATTTCTTTATGTAACCATTTCGGTAATAAACTTACGCCTAAGGCTGAAACCACAATAATGATAATCCCAAGCGCTGAAACAAGTGAAACCTCTTCGTTAAGTAATAATACCGCTAAAAAGACACCAAAAATCGGCTCAAGTGCGGTCAAAATTCCCGAGATTTTTGCATCTACTGAATTTAAGCCTTTATTCCATAACCAAAAGGCAAACCAACTGCATGCTACGCCAAGATAAATCAAACCGAAGAAACCAAGCCAGTTAAAATGGATATCCCAGTTTTCAGTCATCAATAAAGTAAATGGCAGCATGGTGATAGTTGCCAACACAATTGAAATGGATGTATAAGCTTGTGCTGAAACCGTTGCCACCACTTTTTTCGTCCAACGTAAACAACAAGCAAACACAATACTTGCCGCCACTACTAAGGAGCAACCCAATAAACTAATTTGACTTGAGCCTTCATTGCCCTGCCCACCTAAAATTAAAATGGCCACGCCTAAAAAAGCAAAAGCCCCACACACCCAATGATACCATTTAGCACGATCTTGAAAGAAAAATGCCCTATAAAAATTACACATAACGGCTCTAATCCAATCATGGTCGTTACGCTCGCCGCGCTCGTATATTTTAAGCCAATAAATTGCAGCAAAAAGGTGGCAGTATAATTAAAAAAACCTAACCACCAAAGCTGTTTTCGCATAGGTTTAGACACGCCTTTCCAACGACGAAAAAAGAGTGGCATCACAATAATCGCCGCCATGAATAAACGGGCTTGGATCATTAAAATAGTATCCATCATTGTGAACGTGTATTTAGCGGCTACAAAGGCACTACTCCAAATAAACAACGCTAGGATCTGGTAAATCATAAAGTGCGGTCCATTTTTACTGTTTTTTGGCGCCGAATTGGTTACCTAAAATGAAAGCAATCAAACCAAATACAAGTGCGGGTACAATGGCATTAAAACCAAATAATTTAATACCAAATTGAGTCAATAACACAAAACTACTCAATCCCACCACCATAGAGCTTATTGCACCGACAGCATTGGCTTTATCCCAATAAATGCCTAATACGATTACCCAAAGGAATGCGGCTTCTAATCCCCCAAAAGCAAACAAATTCAACCAAATAATCATATCAGGTGGATTGAGTGCTGCGAGAATTAGTAATGCCGATAAAATCAGTGTAATGACGGATGAAATACGGCTAATTCGTTTTTCATTCTTCGCCGCTTCTGGTTTGCTTGCAAGATATAAGTCTTTCACAAAGATTGAAGAGGATTGAATCAGTTGTGCATCGACTGTGGACATAATCGCAGACATCGGTGCGGCTAAGAAAATCCCTGCAACAATTGGCGGAAGCACTTCCAACATTAAGGTTGGAATGACTTTATCTGATACCGTTAAATCAGGTACAACCGCACGACCTAAGGCGCCCGCCAAGTGCATACCAAACATAATGACTGAAAGGACAATCGTCCCAATAAGCATGCCTCGATGTAAGGCTTTACTATCTTTGAAAGCCATGCAGCGGACTGCTGTATGCGGTAAACCAACCACACCAAAACAAACTAAAATCCAAAATGAGGCCATAAATTGAAAATCAAGCATCTCATTCGGACCGTAAGGGCTTATTAAACTCGGATCAATTTCAGTTAATTTATTGACCGCACTTTCTACACCACCGAGATGGTAAACAACCCCGACTAACAGCACGATTGTACCCAAAATCATTACCGTACCTTGAATCGTATCGGTTAATACGACCGCTCGGAAACCACCAATAAATGTATAAATGCCAACAGTTAAGGCAAAAATAAGTAACGCATGAGTATAAGGAATCCCTATCGTGGTTTCGAGCAATCTCGCCCCACCAATAAATTGCACAACCATGGCAGCAAAGAAGGCAAGCAACAATGCTAGACTGGAAATCCAAACGAGATATTTATTTTTATAACGATAGAGAAATAGATCATTGATGGTGAGTGCATTGGTTTCGCGAGAAAGTAATGCAAACTTTTTGCCCAATGCACCTAAGGCTAACCACACAGCTGGCACTTGGATCATGGCGAGTAATACCCAACCTAGCCCATATTTATAGGCAGCCCCTGGTCCACCAACAAAAGAACTCGCACTGGCATAAGTGGAAGCCGTTGTCATCGCAAGAACAAAGCCCGTCATGGAACGATTTCCCACATAATACTCGGTAAGGAAATCCCCTTTACTACGTTTTACATAAGCAAATAATGCTGCGCCAAAGATGAAGACTAAATAGATGACTAAGGGGAGAATAATACCTAAATTCATTATTTATTCTCCTTTGACTCAACATCTAGCGGGATATCTAAAAAGACAATTTTGACAATCCAATATCCAATGACAACAAACAAAATGGGTAAATAAATACAGGATAATTCAAACCATAACGGAAAACCTATCGGCCCAGGTGAGTCTTTGGGTAAATAAGCACAAATACACCATCCAATTACATAAAAAATAGCTAATCCTAATGCCCAGCGAGCTTCCTTAGCCGCTAGCTTATACCGTTGTGATAAATCCATTATGAACTCCCGTTAGAATACTTTAACGTCAATAATTATATTAAACGACAAACAAAAAAGGCAGAAATATTCTGCCTTTGCCTAGAAAATTATAAATTAATCATACATTCCTAATTTCTTCTCTAAATAGTGGATATTTGCGCCACCTTTTTGGAAGTTTTCATCTTCAAGAATGAGTTCATGAAGTGGGATATTGGTTTTGATACCATCAATGATCGTCTCTGATAATGCATTTTGCATACGACGGATTGCTACATCACGAGTATCACCGTATGTAATTAATTTTGCGATCATAGAATCATAATGCGGAGGAACGGTATAACCACCATACACATGAGAATCCCAACGAACGCCTAAACCACCTGGTGAGTGCAAGTGTACCACTTTACCTGGAGATGGTAAGAATGTTTTTGGATCTTCTGCATTGATACGACATTCAATTGCATGACCTTTCACTTTAATATCTTCTTGTTTATAAGAAAGTGGTAAACCAGCTGCAATACGCAATTGTTCTTTCACCAAATCCACACCAGTAATCATTTCTGTTACTGGATGCTCTACTTGAATACGAGTATTCATTTCGATGAAATAGAACTCACCATTTTCATATAAGAATTCAAATGTACCTGCACCGCGATAGCCAATTTCAACACAAGCCTTCGCACAACGAGAACCGATATCACGACGAACTTCTTCGGTAATACCTGGTGCTGGCGCTTCTTCTACAACTTTTTGGTGACGACGCTGCATTGAACAATCACGCTCAGCAAGATAGATTGCATTACCATGCGTATCAGCTAAAACTTGAATTTCAATATGGCGTGGATTTTCTAAATATTTTTCCATGTAAACCATATCATTGTTAAACGCTGCTTTTGCTTCTGCTTTTGTCATCGCAATGGATTCTTCAAGTGCATCTTCGCTACGTACCACGCGCATACCACGACCACCGCCACCACCAGACGCCTTGATAATAATTGGATAGCCAATACGTTTTGCAATCTCTTTATTTTTTGCGATATCGCTACCTACTGGACCATCAGAACCTGGAACACAAGGTACGCCCGCTTTTTTCATTGCCTTAATCGCAGAAACTTTATCACCCATTAAACGAATGACATCTGCTGTTGGACCGATAAAAGTAAAGCCTGAACGCTCAACTTGCTCTGCAAAATCTGCATTTTCAGAAAGGAATCCATAACCAGGGTGAATAGCATCCGCACCAGTTACTTCTGCAGCTGCAATAATAGCTGGAATATTTAAATAACTTTTTACAGATGGAGCAGGTCCAATACAGACTGTTTCATCTGCAAGTAACACGTGTTTTAAATCACGATCAGCGGTAGAGTGAACCGCCACAGTTTTAATGCCTAATTCTTTACAGGCACGTAAAATACGCAGTGCAATTTCACCACGGTTAGCAATCACAACTTTTTCTAACATAACAATTTCCACTTGTGTGAAAAAATGGCGAGAAAGCTCGCCATTTCAGATTGATAGGGATTATTCGATAACGATCAATGGTTGATCAAATTCAACCGCTTCGCCATCATTTACTAAGATTGCTTTTACCACACCAGCTTTATCTGCTTCGATACGGTTCATCATTTTCATTGCTTCAACGATACAAAGTGCATCGCCTACTTTGACTGTTTGTCCCACTTCTACGAAAGCTTTCGCTTCTGGGCTTGGGCTGCGATAGAATGTACCCACCATTGGTGAACGTACTTGGTGACCAGACACTTCAGCTGCAGGCGCTTCCGCAGGTGCAGCCGCTGCAGGTGCTGAGGCTGCTGCCGGAGCCGCAACCGGTGCGACTGGCGCCGCTGCATATTGAATTGCAGCAGGTGCAACAGCTGGTGCCGCACGACTAATACGTACTGTACCTTCTTCTTCTTGCACTTCTAATTCAGTGATACCCGATTCTTCTACTAATTCAATCAGTTTTTTGATTTTACGAATGTCCATACGTTCTTCCTAAAAATAATAATGAATTGTTAACCGCACTTTCAGAATTGATTTCCAAAGTGCGGTCATTTTGAAACCTGTTTTTTTGTGTCGGCAAGATTACCGCAAAATCATGAACTTTGCGATAAATTTCTGCGAAAATCTGTAAATTTTGTGAAATTTTATGCTTTTTTATTTAAAAAATCTAACGCAAATTGGAGAGCAAACTCATAGCCTTTTACACCTAAGCCACAAATCACACCTTCAGCCACATCACTAAAGTAAGAATGATGACGGAATGGCTCGCGTTTATGTACATTAGACAAATGAATTTCGACAAAAGGAATTGACACCGCAAGCAACGCATCGCGCAATGCAACACTGGTATGCGTATAAGCTGCCGGGTTAATTAAAATAAAATCCACTTTCTGAAAACTTTGATGAATCTTATTAATTAACTTTTCTTCGCTATTTGCTTGGAAACACTCCAAATTCACACCATGCTGCTCAGCAAGTTTACCCACATTTTCTTCAATGGCAGATAATGAAAGTGAACCATAATGTTTTGGTTCCCTTGCGCCCAACATATTCAAGTTCGGGCCATTTAACAGCAAAATATTGAATTTTTTTGACATTTTCACATCCTTTAACTTGTGCGAATTATAGCGATTTTTTGTGTAATGGTGGTCGTATCTCTAGATAATTTTGGTAATAAATTCTGAATTTAGATCAATTAACGGTAAATCTGAGCCCGGCCATGCTCGTAATACCTGATGTTGCATCAAATTCAATGTATCTAATCCAGGCATCACGTTAGGCGTATATTGCGCAGCGATACGAGCGAGTTGCGTCAATCCAAGGCTACTTTCAATACTCGAGCTGATCACCGCTTTTATGCCTAAGCTATGCGCTTGTGCAATCAGCTTTTGACAATCTTGCAGCGAGCCAATCAATGTTGGTTTAATCACAATGGCGCTTAAGTGAGGTTCTTTTTCTAAAAGAAAATCTGGCTCTCGCACACTTTCATCCCAAGCAATATTAATACCTGTTTGAGCAGCAAACTGGCGGCTTTCTTCACGGGTTTTACAAGGTTCTTCCAAAAATTGAATGCGAGAACGATGTTGTAGTTTTACTTTCTCCGCAAATTTTAACGCCTTTTCCAAGGTCCATTGACGATTCGCATCTAGACGTAATTGCAAATCAGGAATGGCTTCAAGAAACATATCCGTAATCAAGCCATCACGATTAGCTTCATACATGCCGACTTTAATTTTAGCGACTTTATCACCTGGCATTTGATTCAGTTCTGCATATAACTCATCAGGATCGCCATAGCACAACGGTGCCGTATGATAGTTACCTTCCTCATTTAAATAACGTTTCATCTCATCCATCGCTGTGCTAATACCGAAAGCAACAGAAGGATAACAACCATCAAGGGGGACTCTTGGTGCTTCACAACTTGCATGACACCAATTCGTCAGCCATTCAATAGCTTGCTCTTGCGCTTGCTCGATGGTTTCCTCGCTAAAACCAGGTAAAGGTGCAATTTCTCCCCATCCATCACGACTGCAAGCAACACGCACAATCAAGCCTTCACGGCGTTTTAAAAAACGTCCACGTAAAATCAACTGACTATCGACGGGAATAGAATAACGATAAAGATTAAATGATTTGGTTTCCATCTTATTCTCCTTGATGACAAAAGTGCGGTTAAAAACACACAGATTTCTAACCGCACTTTCATGTTCAAATTAAGGATTACGTCTGAATTTGCTGAAGTCTGGTGCGCGTTTTTCGTTAAACGCGTTACGACCTTCTTGACCTTCTTCAGTCATATAGAACAACATGGTTGCATTACCTGCGAGCTCTTGTAAACCTGATTGACCATCACAGTCTGCATTTAATGCGGCTTTTAAGCAACGTAATGCAATTGGGCTGTTACGTAACATTTCACGGCACCAACGCACAGTTTCTTTTTCTAAATCTGCATAAGGTACAACAGTATTCACTAAGCCCATATCTAATGCTTCTTGTGCATTATATTGACGGCATAAGAACCAAATTTCGCGGGCTTTTTTCTGCCCCACTAAACGTGCCATATAGCTTGCGCCCCAGCCACCATCAAATGAACCGACTTTAGGACCAGTTTGACCGAAAATCGCATTGTCTGCCGCAATAGTTAAATCACATAACATATGAAGTACGTGACCACCACCAATCGCATAACCTGCGACCATTGCCACCACTGGTTTTGGACAAGTACGAATATCACGTTGGAAATCCAATACATTTAAGTGATGCACACCGCTTTCATCTTTGTAACCGCCGTAGTCACCACGAATTTTTTGGTCACCACCAGAACAGAATGCTTTTTCGCCTTCACCGGTTAACACAATCACGCCAATTTTTTCATCGAAACGCGCGTTAGAAAAAGCATGGATCATTTCTTTGACTGTTTGCGGACGAAATGCATTACGCACTTCCGGACGGTTAATCGTGATTTTTGCAATACCATCAGTCGATTTGTGGAAACGGATATCAGTATAACCTTCGCTATGATCAACCCACTCAACTGGTGCATATAAAACATCATCTTTTGGATTTTGCATTGTTCTTTCCTTTATAAGTGTAAAAAGTGCGGTCATTATAGCGGAAGTTTTTTAGTTCGGGAAAGAAAATCACTTCTCAATTAGAGAATCACTTTACAATCAGATTGTTGTTGTTAAAATTTTGCCATTCTAGATGTTATAAGGAAATTTAAGTGAAAAAAATTATTTTTTTAAGCAGCATCATGTTATTGAATGCTTGTAGTTTATTTGGTTCATCACAATCAACTATTCCTGCTGAATTCGCACAAGCTGATTATCTCCTTTCAGATGAGAATGCGAAAGCATGGGCTACAGCAAGTAAACAAGCTGAGCAATGTATCTATCCAAATTTAACTCGTATTCAGCAACAACATTTTGCCAAAGAAGATAGCTATATTCATTCCCAATATGTCTTTTTCTATCCGTTAGAAAAAATCATCGGTGAAGATTATGTAAAAATGATTCAAAAAGATGAAAAATCGATGAATTATGCAACCTATCAATTTAAGAAATTCCGCGCAGAAATTGGTGATGTCGATGCATTAGAACCAAAAGCTTGCCAAATCTTACGTACTCAGGCAAAAGAAGACTTAGATGTGGTGAAAGGCCAGTATGTAAATGGCATGGTAGATGAAACGAAAAATGATGACGGCACATTGAAGAAAACGGGTGATGGTATTGCAACCAATCAAAACAAATTCTTCTTTGATATTATTAAATGGGGTTCTGCCCTTCTTCTCTAATTTTTATTATTTTATATAAATTTATATCACTCTCACGGCGTAAATATTTTTACGCCGTTTTTATATCAAGAGAAAACGGTTGCGATCAAAAAAAGCTTAAATTTTCAGTAAAAAAGCAAAATAGTCATTTAAATTAAAGTCATTTTCAGCTAGTCTAACAAGAATTAGTTTTTACAAGGAGAAAACATCATGACAACGCTTTTTGATATTGCACAAAACTGGTTAAATCAAGATCCTGATGCAGAAACTCACGCAGAATTAACCGCACTTTTAACGGCGGCGAAAAATGGTGATGAAAAAGCACAATCTGAATTACAAGCTCGCTTTAGTGGCCGTTTACAATTTGGTACTGCGGGGCTTCGTGGACCATTACAAGCAGGCCCTATGGGTATGAACCGTGTTTTAGTGGCACAAGCTGCGGGCGGTTTAGCAGATTATTTAAAAGATTACGACAAACAACCTTCCATCGTGATTGGTTACGATGGTCGTAAAAACTCTGATGTTTTCGCACGTGATACCGCTGAAATCATGGCGGGTGCAGGCGTGAAAGCTTATTTACTTCCACGTAAATTACCAACGCCAGTATTAGCTTACGCAATCCAATATTTTGATACCACCGCAGGTGTCATGGTGACTGCAAGTCACAACCCACCAGAAGATAATGGTTATAAAGTTTATTTGGGTAAAGCGAACGGCGGTGGCCAAATCGTTTCTCCTGCAGATAAAGATATCGCGGCATTAATCGACAAAGTAGCAGCAGGCAATGTAAAAGATTTACCACGTAGTCAAGATTATGTTGTGCTAGATGATGAAGTGGTTAACGCTTATATTGAAAAAACCGCTTCTCTTGCTAAAGAACCTCAAGCAGACATTAACTACGTTTATACCGCGATGCACGGTGTAGGCTATGAAGTATTAAGCAAAACCTTAACCAAAGCAGGTCTTCCACAACCTCATATTGTGGCTGAACAAGTATGGCCAGATGGCACATTCCCAACAGTAAACTTCCCTAACCCGGAAGAAAAAGGTGCATTAGATTTAGCCATTAAAGTAGCAAAAGAACACAATGCAGAATTCATTATTGCTAATGACCCAGATGCAGACCGTTTAGCGGTGGCTGTTCCAGATGCACAAGGTAACTGGAAATCTTTACACGGCAACGTAGTAGGCTGTTTCTTAGGTTGGTATTTAGCAAAACAATATCATGCAAAAGGTGAGAAAGGCGTATTAGCGTGTTCTTTAGTGTCTTCTCCTGCACTTGCTGAAATTGCGAAAAAATACGGCTTCCAATCAGAAGAAACCTTAACCGGTTTCAAATACATCGGTAAAGTTCAAGGCTTATTATTCGGTTTCGAAGAAGCGCTTGGTTACTTAGTAGACCCAGATAAAGTACGCGATAAAGACGGTATTTCAGCGGCGATCGTATTCTTAGATTTAGTGCGTCATTTAAAAGCACAAGGCAAAACCTTAGCGGATTATGCCAATGACTTCACACAAGAATTCGGTGCTTATGTAAGCGGCCAAATTTCTATCCGTGTAAGCGATTTATCTGAAATTGGTAAATTAATGACTGCACTTCGTAACACGCCTCCAGCTGAAGTAGGTGGTGTTAAAGTGGCACAATTCATCGACCACACTAAAACTGATCGCCAAAGCGACATCCTCGTATTCGTACTAGAAAACGGTAGCCGCTTAATCGTTCGCCCATCTGGTACTGAGCCAAAAATCAAGTTCTATCTTGATGCTCGCGGTAAAGATCCAAAAGACGCGGATCAAGTTTTAGCTCAATTTGATGAAGGCGTTCGCCAAATTCTGCGTCAAGATGCTTACGGCAAACAAGATTGCTAATTGAGCAAACTATTAAATAATAAAAAACGCTAGGTTTGATGCCTAGCGTTTTATTTTTGCTTATTTCAATGCAAGTTGTAACTTGCCCTGATGTTTTTCTAATAAAGCCTCTGCTTGAGCACGATCTAATCCACTCAGAATCATCATAATCGCTAATTTCGCATTTTGATCAGCCTGCTTTAATGTCTCTTCTGCGAGTGCTTTATCACAATCCGTGGCTTGCATGACGATACAAATGGCACGAGCTTTCAGCTTTTCGTTACTTGCCTGAACATCCACCATTAAGTTTTGATAGCATTTACCCATTAAGATCATAGAAGCCGTAGTCAGCATATTCAGTACTAATTTTTGTGCTGTGCCTGATTTTAAACGGCTCGAACCAGTCAGCACTTCAGGCCCTACTACTGTATCAATGGCAATATCCACAATATTCGCCATCGCTGAATTCGGATTACTTGCAATCGAAACAGTTACTGAACCTAGACTTTTCGCATATTCCAATGCACCGATCACATAAGGTGTTCGTCCACTTGCAGCAATACCCACCAACACATCTTTTGAGGAAAAGTGAATTGTTTGTAAGTCAACCACAGCTTGTGCTTTACTGTCTTCCGCCCCTTCAATTGGATGACGCAATGCGCGCTCGCCGCCTGCAATAATACCTTTCACCATTTCAGGTGACACGCCAAATGTTGGCGGGCATTCAGAGGCATCCAGTACGCCTAATCGACCACTGGTTCCAGCGCCAATATAGACTAATCGACCGCCTTGTTGAAATGCAGCTACGATACATTCGGCCGCTTGGGCAATTTGAGGTAAACATTTTTCAATTGCTAAAGGCACTTGTTTATCTTCCTCATTCATTAACTGCACAATTTCCAATGCAGACAAGCTATCTACATGCATGGAATTCGGATTCCGTTGTTCAGTAATTAAAGTTGAAAGGGTTTGTAATAAATTTTCTGCCATGGTTTATTCCTTTGGAAAAATCGCCCCTAAACTGACCGCACTTGTGGCGCCCGTCACACTCGGCAAATTAGCCGGCAAATTATGCATACGACGATAAGCCAACCAAGCAAAAGCTGCCGCTTCCACATAATCGATATCAAGCTCTAATTCAGTCGTCAGTTGAATACGCCAAGTTGGCAACGCCTGTTTTAAGCCATTCATGATCGCCTGATTTTTAGCACCTCCGCCACAAACAAGTAATAGACATGGTAATGTCGTCTGAATATTATTAAGGGCTAAAACAATACTTTGCACGGTAAATTCAGCCAAAGTGGCTTGCACATCTTGTGGTAAAAGTGCGGTTGTTTTGGCTGCTATTTTTTGAATTTTATTCTCTAACCAAGTTAGATTAAATAATTCACGCCCCGTGCTTTTCGGTAGAGGGAGTTGAAAAAAATCCTCATCTAATAAAGCTTCTAACAAGGTTGAATTCACTTGACCTGAAGATGCCCATTCACCATTTTGGTCGTAGGCTTTGCCTTGATGTTTTTCGATCCATTGGTCAAGCAAGGTATTACCCGTTCCCGTATCAAAGCCAATGACTGGCTGTTCGGGTATCAATAACGATACATTGCTAATACCGCCAATATTCAGCACCACTGTTGCCCAATGAGGATCAAAAAAGACCGCTTGATGAAAAGCGGGTACCAAAGGCGCACCTTGTCCACCAAACGCCATATCTTTACGGCGCAAATCACCTACGACCGTAATGCCTGTTTTAGCGGCTAATAAATTCATATCACCGATTTGCATGGTAAACGGAAATTGACCTTTTGGGGAATGCCACACTGTTTGTCCATGACAGCCAATGGCTTCAATCTGTTCTGGCTTTAACTGGTGTTTACGTAAAAAGGCATTTACGCAATCGGCATAAAGCAAGCCAAATTGATGATCAAGCTCCCCTAGAGCCTGTAAAGTGGTTTCGCCAGATTGAATAAGTGCGGTCACTTTTTCACGTAAATTTGCTGGCATCGGCGTGAAATCGGCCGCAATTAATTTGGTTTGATTCGAATGGATGTCAGTAAGAGCAATATCGACACCATCAAGACTGGTGCCCGACATAATGCCAAGATAATAAGTCATAATATTCAATTCGTGAGTTTTTCAGAATTATAGCGGATTTTAAAAAAATAAAAAAAGAGAGAACATTGTAGTTCTCTCTTTTCATCATGGATGATTCTTATAAGTCGTCAATGACTAAATAGATTTTTGCTACTGGGCCATGTACGCCAATCACTTTAATCAATTCAATATCTGCCGTTGAACTTGGACCTGAGATAATATTGATACAAGATGGCATACGCTCGCCTTGTTGTGCTTTATCGTGTAATACTTTCGCCACTTGTGCAACACGTGGAAGTACTTGGCTTTTACGTACAACAACAATCGATTTTTCAGGTAATAAACTCACTGAACGTCCACGATCTGCACTAGAGAATAAGACGATTCCGCCAGTTTCCGCCAAACCATATTCTGCATAAACCACACCAAGATTAGCTTTTTCAGAAAAACTAATATTATCTTGTGCCGTTTCTGGTGACCATGTATGGCAAGTATATTTCGCTTCAAGCGCCGCTGGAATACCAAGTGCGGTCAATCTTTCATCGGAATTAAGCACAACATCACCGCCGCCATATTTTTCACAGAGAGCAAGTAAGGTTTGTACTGCATCAGACTCTCTACACACATTTACATCCACCATCATGGTTTTAGCAGAATTGGTAAATTCATTCGCTAAATCAACCGCACTTAAATGAGTTAAACGCTCAGTTGGGTATGTATTGACTGGTACATCCATCGGTTCAGGTATGATAGCACGGGCTTTACCCATTTTCGCCGCTAATTTATTAAGAAAATTTTCGCGATTTTGTAAATCCATGCTTATTACCCTCTCTCTCTATTATTAAACCATTGACGGAAACTTTCGCCATCTGCTTGTGGTAAATCTCGTGCTTTTGTCCATTCACCCAATGCACCAAATGTAATTGGTGCTTTCCCATTTTTGATCAGCTTACCCGCTAATTTTGCACCGATATTCACACCTGTTTTCCATAGTGTTGGGTTGGCATTGGCTGTGGTGAAACCAAAAATAGATAAACGTTCCATCGCGGGAGTTTTACCTAACTCTACCATTTTCTCACGGTGTTTTAAGATTAACTGCGCTAATGGAATACGCACTGGGCAGACAGAGTTACACGCATTACATAAAGAACAAGCATACGGCAATTCTTTAAACTCATCGTAGCCACCCAATAATGGAGAAATCACTGCACCAATTGGCCCCGGGTAAATAGAACCATATCCATGACCACCGATTTGACGATATGCCGGACAAGTATTCAAACAAGCACCGCAACGGATACAACGTAAAACTTCTTGGAATTCAGACGCTAAAATATCTGAACGGCCATTATCCACAATAACCAAATGGAATTCTTCAGGACCGTCGGTTTCACCAGCAAGACGAGGACCGGTTAACCAAGTGTTATAACCAGTTAATTTCGCCCCTACCGCACTACGAGCAAGCATCGTAATTAACACATCCACCTCTTGGAAAGTTGGCGCTAAACGCTCCATTCCCATCACGGCAATATGTGTTTTTGGTAAGGTCGTCGCTAAACGTAAGTTACCTTCGTTTGTCACTAAACAAACTGAGCCGGTTTCCGCTACAGCAAAGTTACAACCACTGATACCGATATCAGCCTCTAAAAAATCTTGACGAATTTTTTCACGTACGAAACGCGTCATATCTTCAGGCGTTTCCTCACCTTCATAGCCGAGTTTTTCAGATAAATCTTTGCGGATTTGGTGACGATCTTTGTGAATTGCAGGCACAACGATATGGGATGGTTTATCACCTGAAATTTGTAATAGATATTCACCCAAATCGGTTTCGATCACTTGCATGCCCTCTTTTTCAAGCACTTCGTTTAAACCGATTTCTTCTGTCACCATGGATTTGGATTTTACGATTTTCTTCGCATTTTTCTCTAATGCTACTTTGCGAATATAAGCACTCGCTTCTTCGGCCGTTTCAGCAAAATACACTTTACCGCCATTTTCCATCACTTTTTCGCTTAATTGATACAAATAAGCATCTAAATTAGCTAAAACATGGTTACGAATCTGTTTAGATAAATCACGCCATTCTTCCCAATGACCTAATTCGTCCACCATTTTTTGACGGTTAGCCCCAATAGTTTCTTGAGCTTTCACCACCGCTTTACGCATGATGGTGTTATGCACTTCATGATCGACACGCGCTTTAAAAGGAAGATTACTGGTTTTCAATGACATCTTATTTCTCCCCTTGCATTAATACTTCCGCAATGTGCATCACTTTGATCTTGCTGCCTTCGCGTTGTAAACGACCACCAATATTTAATAAACAACTTACATCTGCACCGATTAAATATTGCGGTTCAACCTCTTCAATATGCTCAACTTTTTCTTTCACCATTTCGCCAGAAATCTCTGCCATTTTCACAGAGAAAGTTCCACCAAAGCCACAGCAAGTTTGTTGATTATGAATAGGAAGAAGATCTAACCCTTTTACACCTTTCAAGAGAGCGATTGGTTCATCAACAATGCCTAATTTACGAGTAAGACTACAAGAAGGATGATAAACCGCTTTACCAGGCAAATAGGCGCCAACATCTGTTACACCTAATTTATTGACGATGAAATCCGTTAAATCACAGAAACGTGCGACGACCTTTTTCGCTCGCTCAGCCCAACCTAACTCACCAGCTTTAGTGAAATAGTCAGGATAGTTTTTGATAGCATAAACACAGGAACCTGCAGGGGCAACAATGGGATAATCGTTCACTTCAAAGGTTTCGACTAAGTTTTTCATGCCAGGGATGGCTTGTTTGGTGTAACCGCTGTTTAATGCTGGTTGCCCACAACAGCCTTGTTTTTCAAGGAAGATAACATTACAACCGAGTTTTTCCAGTAGTAATACAGTGTTTTTTGCCACACCGCTCTTTACTACGTCGGCAATACAAGTAACGTAGAAATTTACGTTCATAAATAATTACTCCAACAATAATAGAAAATAAAAAGTAAAATATTCGATAAAAGTTAAGCAACCGCCCACAAAGTGCGGTTGCTTTTTGCCTCTATTTTAGAGCGCATAGAATAGCGGAATTAAGAAACTTGCGCAAAGGGCTGCAATGATACCGTAAACGACCATTGGTACAATCGTAGTCTTAATGATTGTTCCTTCTTTGTTTTGAATATTCAACACGGAAGAAACTGCTACGATATTATTAATACATACCATATTACCCATCGCACCACCGACTGATTGTAACGCCAGAATTAAAGTCACAGATAAACCTGTAGTTTCTGCTGTCGATAATTGTACGCTACCGAATGTTAAGTTAGATACGGTATTTGAACCTGAGAAAAATGCGCCTACAGCACCTAAGAAGGATGAGAAGATTGTCCAGTCACTACCGGTAACTTCTGCAAAGGTACGACCTATGATTTTTACCATAGAATGCTCGCCACCCACTAACATCAAGTTTACCATCACTAAGGCTCCCATTAAGGCAATAAATGGATTTTTTACTTGGCTTAAGCTTGTACTAAAAATGCCTTTTGTTCTGCTGAAGTTCACTCCGAAAAGTGGTAATGAAATTAATACGGTAATTACAAATGGAATTAACGCAGGTACATAAAGAAGTTTATAGCTTTCACTCACTTCTGAACCGAAGATATTTTTCAAACTAAAAATTAAACCTTTGCTGACTTCAAATGTGCCTAATGAACCTAACGCTGTGGAGAACCACACATCTTTGTTATTCATTAAGCCTTTTAAGCCTAATTCTGGAATACGTGTAACGATTAAGAATAAAATTAATAAACCGGTTGGTAGTAATGCTTTAGCAACTTGGCCTGCGCTAACAGCATTATTATCTAACTTGTTTTCAACTTTCGCTAAACCAATACCTTTATTCGCTACAAATACAGAAATAAAGAGACCAATTGCGCCACCAACTAATGATGGGAACTCATAGTTAAATTGTGCAATTAAGAAGTAAGGAATCACGCAAGAGAATACGCTGATATAAATGAAAACAATATTTTGACGGATTTCTTTCCAGGTCACCATGATGCGTAATGCCATCAATGGAATCACTAATGCCGCAATGGAGTGGACAAACGCTGTCATCGAACCAATTTCAAGAATCGATTTTGAATCTAATTTTAACGGACCAAAACCGAACCAAGTTGGTGTACCTACAGCTCCAAAAGAAACCGGAACCGAATTCATCACTAAAGCTAACATGGCGACTTTTAATGGATTAAAACCTAACCCCATTAAAATTGGAGCTGCAATCGCTGCTGGTGTACCAAAGCCGCTTGCCCCCTCAATCATAAAAGCAAATGCCCAACCGATAATCATTAATTGTGCAACTGGGTTTGGATTAATATTGCCTAACCATTTACGCATCGTATCAGTTGCGCCAGATACTTCTGAAAATTTGTTAAAGAGAATTGCACCAAAAATAACAGTAATTGGTGTTTGAACAGCCACGATTGCTGCAGTCACATTCGCACTAATTGTCACTATATCGGTATTAAAATGAAGAAGATGAACCCCCATTACTAGAGTTGCAATCCAAGGTAATGCAACATAAGAAGGTAATGCATTACGCTTTACCATTAAATAGATCAACAGGATGATCGGAAAAACACTAAGAATAAAAGATAGGGTCATACTTACTCCTCTTACATAACTAAAAATTGCGCGTATTCTATGGGTTTTAAAGAAAAAACCTATACCCTATTAAGTGAAATTTATTGAAAATGTGACAAAGATCTCATAATTTTTTAACATTTCCCTTTTATCCTTGTAACATTTTTTTAACTATTCAAAAAATCTGACAAAAATACAGAAATTGTGCTAGAAAATAAATTTTCATTACAAAAGGCATAATAAAAAAATCCTTGCAAAGATTGACTTCGCCAAGGATTTTTAAGTTTAAAATAGATTAAGAGACAATATCTTTAGTTGTTTATGGAATAAGGAAGAGATTTAATTTTCAGAACTGTTCCATCTTCAGGTAAACGGAAATGCGTCCCTTCTTCTAAATCGTTGTTCATCACCACTTGTAACCATAAAACGCCGTCAAAATTGACCGCACTTACGATAGTGCCAGTTTTACGCCAAGCTGTTTCTAACTGCATTTCAATTTCGCTGCCGATTTTCGGTGTAACCGTGGTTTCCCCCGAAAGCACATACATCGCACGTTTATTGGCGCCACGATATTTGGCTCGCGCAACAGTTTCTTGCCCGATATAACAGCCTTTAGTAAAAGAAATCGCTTGTTCAATCGCTTGTAGATTTAATGCCTGCGGGATAAATTCATTTTGCGTTTCCGCGCTCAAGCTTGGTAAGCCCGCTTGAATATCCGCACAAAGCCATTGTTTTTCATCGCCATTAAAAGTGACATCTAACGGTGTTGGATTGATCAAAATTGCACGGTTTTCATCAATATCTAATTCAATCTGCGCATGAATTCGACCGCACTTTTCACCAATCAAGCCGACAATTTGCCAATCCAATACTTGGAAAGTGACTTTTGAAAACACCGCGTATTTTTTTAAATGATCGAGTGGAGCCAATAAAGTTTTCGGCATTAAAATCAAAAACTGCTCTACTGAAAGCTTAATTAAGCGGAATAACGAATTCATTTTGCCTTTAGGATCGCAATGTGCTGTAAGCGTTGAAGCGCCAGCTGCTAAATTCACCACATCACAAGTTAATTGGCCTTGCAGATATTTCTCTGCATCCACGCCCGCCACTTCCACCAAATCATAGTGGTTTAATGAAATAAATGTTGCCATGATTTTTCCTATTCAAGGTTTTGAATTTGCTCACGCATTTGTTCGATTAATACTTTTAATTCCACAGCAGAAGCGGTGATCTCTGCATTAATGGATTTTGATGCCAACGTGTTAGATTCACGATTCAGCTCTTGCATCATAAAATCCAATTTACGGCCCACTGCCCCGCCTTTTTTCAAGATATTATTGGTTTCTTTCACGTGCATTTGCAAACGATCTAATTCTTCCGCCACATCCACACGTTGCGCCAATAAAATCATTTCTTGTTCGACACGTTGTGGATCAAGTTGAATTTTCGCTTCTTCAAAACGTTGCAATAAACGCTCACGCTGCCATTGTAAAACCGCCGGCATTTGTGACCGCACTTTTTCGGCTTCTACCGTAATGCCATCTAAACGTTGTTGAATAATAGCTTGTAATTTTTCGCCTTCACGTCCACGCATTGCAATAAATTCCACCAACAACTCATCAAAAGCTGTCAACAAATCTTGACTGATCGCATCTAAATCTTGCTCAGCCGCTTCCACCACGCCAGGATAACGCAATACATCCGTTAAATTGATTTCGCCCTCGCCAGCTTGCGACTTAATCCATTGTAAAGATTGAATAACTTGATTCGCTAATTCTTTATTTAAATTGATCTCAGCCGCTGCTTGTTTTTTGCTATCAATACGCAATGAGCATTCAATTTTACCGCGAGTGAGATTTTGACGAAGTTTCTCACGCAAAGCATTTTCCAAGCCACGGAATTGCTCTGGCAAGCGGAAAAAGTTTTCCAAATAACGTTGGTTAACCGAACGAATTTCCCAAACTGCATCGCCCCAATCTTTCTTGATTTCAAGGCGTGCAAAGGCTGTCATACTATAAATCATAAGCGCTCTCCTACTATTGTCTCTTGTCTTAATTGATTTGCCGGCTATTTTATCGGGAAAGTGCGGTCATTTCTACCGTACATTTTGTAGAAGAATTTTGTTTTCCCTACTTTACACACTGTAAAGATTAAAATACAATCAACGTAAATTTATTATTACAACCTAAGGAAGATAAAATGAACAAGACCGTGGGAAGTACCTTACTTGTTGCAGGAACCATGATTGGGGCGGGGATGTTGGCAATGCCACTGACCTCTGCAGGAATTGGCTTAACTGCAACTGTTTTCTTATTAATTGGCTTGTGGGCAGTGCTTACTTTCACCGCACTTTTATTCGTGGAACTGTATCAAACCGCTGACAGCGATGCGGGGATCGGCACACTTGCTGCTCAATATTTTGGTAAAGCAGGGCGAATTATTTCCACCGCGGTTTTAATTGTCTTCTTATATGCCTTAATTGCTGCTTACGTAAGTGGTGGTGGTTCCTTATTAATGGATTTACTCCCAGCCATGGGCGATAAAGACACCATGAACAAAATCGCGGTGCTTGTATTCACCATTTTCTTCGGTAGTTTTATTGTCATCGGCACACACAGTGTAGATAAAATCAATCGCGTGTTATTCTTTGTGATGATTGCTGCTTTTATCTTAGTACTCGCGTTAATGCTACCGAACATCAAATTTGATAACTTAATGGCGATGCCAATTGATAACGCTTTAATTATTTCTGCAAGCCCTGTATTTTTCACGGCATTTGGTTTCCATGGTTCCATTCCAAGTTTAAATAAATACTTAGACGGTAATGTAAAATCCTTACGCATTGCGATTTTAGTGGGTTCTGGCATCACGTTATTTGCTTACTTTTTATGGCAGCTTTCTACGCACGGCTTACTCAGCCAAAATGAGTTTTTACAAATTTTACGTGAAGACGCTACATTAAATGGCTTAGTGAAAGCAACCTTAGAAATCACCCAAAGCCCAATTATTGCTAATGCAGTAAAAATCTTCTCGACTTTAGCGTTAGTAACCTCATTCTTAGGTGTGGCATTAGGCTTATTAGAATGTATTGAAGACTTACTCAAACAATCTTTTGATATTCATGCAGGGCGTATTTCATTAGGTCTAATGACCTTTATTCCCCCAGTGCTTTTCTCCCTTTTCTATCCGGAAGGTTTTATTCTCGCTCTGGGTTATGCCGGTCAAATGTTCGCGTTCTACGCTGTAGTTTTACCGGTAGCATTAGTTTGGAAAGCACGCAAAATTCATCCAAACTTGCCATACCGAGTATGGGGCGGTAAAGCATTGTTAGTGCTCGTCTTAGTGCTTGGGGTAATTATTACTTCGATTCCTTTTGCCATCCGAGCGGGTTACTTACCTTTTGTCGTGGGTTAAAATGAAACAAAAAAAGACCGCACTTCAATAAAAAAGTCTTGCTCACAGCAAATGAGCAAGACTTTTTATTTATTTTGATCAAATTTAAAATTGCTTTTCCACCGAAACAAACCACTCACTACTTTTACGTGAATAGAATTCAGGAATATTACTATCAATTTTACGATAACGATAATTCAGTTTAGGTATAAAACCATTCCACTGCAATTTGTTATGCCAAAGCGTTGCATTCAAACTATATTCCTTATCTTGTCGTTTTTTCTCGGGAAAATAAAAGTTTTCTGCTCGGAAATCACGTTTTATATAACGTAAACTCACACGATTCACAAAATCTTTGAGCTCCCATACTGTACCGATATTTACGCCACGGCGAAGTGAAGACTCAGCTTTATCTTTACTACGGTCAATGCTTCCTTCAACGCCACCAAACAATAGCCAATTCGGTTTGACTTGATAGCTTAAAGAGAGTGTGACGCCATTAATGTAACCATTATGTCGGCGAGCAACTGATGGATCAACATAACGTTTTTGCGTATGAGAAATCGAAGTTGAAATTGCCCAATAAGTGCTTAATTCTCGCCGAAAATCTGCAACCATCCCATAATTTTTACTATAACGTGGAGAACCTAGCCAATTCTGTTCAAAAAATGGCATAAATCCAAAAGCTTGTAAAGCTGAACGATGTCGATATCCAAGAGAAGCATAAAGTGATTTTTCGCTATAATCTTGATTATCCCAATAATGTACTCCACTGAAACGGCTATTAAACGCAATAAAATGATTACCATCCAGGTTCAATTCACGATTCAGCCCCAAACCATAACGAAAACCATGCGCCTTTTGTGGTAAGGATTCTTCATCTTTTTTAAAACGTAAACCACCTAAAATAATATCTTGTTGAGAGGACGCATTGTTCACATTATCTGTTTGCGTATATTGCAATTCAACATCTGGCTGCCAACTTTGGCGTTCTGTTATTGCTTGCAAATAACGATCTGCTAATTGTTGCATTTGAGGGAAAAGCATTGGTTTCGCTTGTTTTAGCTCCATCTCGGCTTGTCGATATTGCTTGTTCTCAAATAACATCACACCTAAATCAAAGCGAGGATAAGATAACTCAGGTTTATCTACTAAAATTTGTTGATAAAGAGCAATAGCCTCTGCATACTCCTGTTCAGCTCTCAGCATCGCTCCCTTTGCGTAGCGATAAAGCGTAACATCATAATTAGCTTGCTGTTGATACAACGGTAAAACTTGTTTTAGCAAAGCCCATTGTTGTTTTACAACGCCATAATTAATCAATTTCTCCAGTTTGTTCTTTGCGTGATCTTGCTCTGACAGTGTAATTGAAGGTGCTGTTAGATTTTCAGTTTTAGATTGAGTTTTAATTTGCAACTCGGACTGTTTTGGTAAGATGTTATTTTCAAAAAAAACGGGTTGTGGTGCGTGAAAGGTTTCCGCTTGACCAACAAGTGGCAGAAAAATAAGGAAATTTATAATTTTTTTCATGTGATAGATCTCTAAATAGAGGTGTAAAACCGCGAATACCAAAACTTTAAAGATTATTATGATTGCCATATTTTTATATGGCTTCTCATGTTAATCTATCAAATCATCATAATGAAGTTATTAGCCTCATCGGCATAAGTATACATTCTGAAATTTTTTAATAACAAATGCCGTTTAAACCAATTTAAACGGCATTTTTACTAAATATTTAGATTATTTTTGAATTTCGCCGCGAGTGCCACCGAAACCTATATCAACTCCGAATCCCCCATTAGGATCATTTCGATAGGTATTAGGTAGTTCTTGTAAAAGATTTTCTGAATATCCACTATAGCCTCCAGAGGTAGGAAGCACATCAGATAGTTTTTTAGCATTGCTATCTGATTGGACTTGAACTATCCCCGCTACACCAGCAATTTCCTCGGCATTTGGACCATAAAAAAACAATTGATATTGCCCTTTCACATTTTGTCCCTGCCATTCTTTTGCTGTTATACTAGAATTTATACCTAATCCCCAGCCCTCATAATTAAATGGACGAACAATATTTCCCTTATCAAGATGTAAAGTTCCTAAATCTTTTAGTTCAGTAATATTCCCTTCCCCTTCTCTTCTTGCAAAATCAACATTGTAAGTTAGGTTACCCTGACGCTCGATAGTAAATGCTTTCCCCTGATATATTGCACTCCCTTCTGTTGGTAGTATTTTAGTTTCAAATCCCCCAAATCTTCCGCTTATAGGTTGTATACTTAAACTATAATCTACCCCAGATGATTCTGGGTTCTGAGAGTTATCATAGCTTTCATATTTTGCAGCAACAATTGAGTATCTTTGATTATAAATATCTTTATATGTTCTTTCTTTACCAATTTCTTTTGCCTGTTGATTATATATTGATTGAGTTTTATCATCATATTTTGGTGTAAACCCTTGTGGTATATTATCTCCAACTTTAAGCTTAATTTCATTAGCTTGTTCAACTGCACTATCCATGATAAATTTTTCCAGATGTTCTAATATAGTTGAACTTTCCTTATCTACATTTTCATTAGCAAATCTATTAGCATCAATATCTGTTAAACCATGCTCCTTAGCTAACTTAGTCAATTCCTTAATAACGCTTTTTCTATTTTCAATTTGAGCCAAATTCTTTTGCACTTGTTCTCGATCATTATTAAGATTGTCATAAGCAAAATTACGAGCTTCCCACTCCTCCAATCCTTTTTCTTTAGCAAGGTTAATTAATTCATTAATTTTATTTTCTCTTTCCGCTTTTTCAGTAAGATATTTATTTAAGTCCTCTAACGCTCCCGCTTTATCTGAATGATGTCTGCCATAAGCAAAATTACGAGCTTCCCACTCCTCTAAACCTTTTGCTTTAGCTAGTTCAAATACTTCTTTGTTAAGTGCTTCACGTTTTTGGGCAATTTCTTCTTTTTTACTATCCAGAAGTTTAGTTGATTCCTCTAATGTTTTATTTTTATTCTCTTTAGCAAATTGACGCACATCAGCTTCAGGCAAACCATATCTTCTTGCTAAATTTTTAATGGCAATGATTTTATGGACATCAAGTAATTGATCGATAACATAGGATTTTGGTTTATTTTGGAAATCATCTGCAAACTCTTCTGAATCCTGAGTATGCAATCCATTATGTAAAGCAAAATCTAACACCTCTTTACGGCTCATAAGCTTATTGGCTTCAGTAAGTTTATTACTTAGCTCTTTTTCAGCTAATAATTTTTCCTGTTGAGCCTTAGATAAATCTTGTTCGGCTTGACGCAATTGTTTCTGTAGCGAATCTCTTTCTTTTTGGCTTACCGCTGATTGAAATTCCGCTTGTTTTAAGGCTGCTTGTGCCTTATTCAGATTATCTTGTGCTGAAGCAAGATTAGCTTTTGCAGAAGACAGATCTTTTTTATGACTTTGTTCCGCTAATTTTAATTTTTCTTCAATTTGCTTTTGATTTGATTGTGCTTGGGCTAATTGAGTTTTTAACGCTTGAACTTCGTTTTTCTGTTTCTCTACTTGAGCTTGTGTTGCTTGATCATTTTTAACTTCATTATTTGATGTCGGTTGGCTAGAGCCACCGCCACTACTTCCACAACCAGTTAAAAAAGCTAATAGCGCTGTAGCGAGCATTGTTTTTTGAATGTTCATAAGATAGGTTCCTTAGGAAATAAAAGTAATAATAAAAATCCAAAGCTATTATAATTTTAAGTATTAAAATCTACAATTAAAAAAAAATTAAAGTTAATTACTAAATCGCACAAAATAATAATTTGTAGGTTTAAATATTTAATAAAAAAGACCGCACTTTTAAGGTGCGGTCTCTTTTATTTGTTTTCATATACATGTGCCACTAACTGACCATTCAAGTATTCGCCAATATACACTTGCTCAATCGTCATGTTCTGTTTTTCTAACTCAGCTTTAACCCATTCTTCATCACGATCAATAATGTCTAAAACATCATCATCTAATTGTCCATCAACAATTAATGGATAACGTAAGTTATCATCGCCGTATTGAATAATCGAGAGTTGCCCATTTTGTTCGAATACCGCACGTTTAACCGTTTTGATTTCATAAATACCGGCAGCACGTAACTTAAACATGAGGTCATTAGCAGTAATACTGTGTTTCATACATTCAGCGGTTTTAACCTTACCGTTTGAAATCACCCAAACAGGTTTACCATCAATCAAAGATTTAACTAATTTGTTATGATTTTTGATAAAACGGAGGGTAAAAACCAATAATGTCCAAAGCACGAGCACGAGAGAGAACTGGAATACCCCAATACTATCGCTATAAATCACACCACCAATAATGCCACCTAGCACATAGTTTTGTACCTGATCCATCGCGGAAGTCGGTGCAAGGTTACCTTTTCCCATTAAGTTAATTTGGAGTACCAGTCCAATAATACCCATGGCCAATTTCAAGCCTAATAATGTGTAGCCATCCATTATTTATCCTCCTTATCAATCACAGTAACATTAGGGTTTACTAAGTTAATTGGGGATAAGGTATACGCTGAAAAATCATTATTAAAATGGACTTCGAAATACTGATCCCGAATATTTAAAATCATGCCGTTCATTAATGTACGGCTATTGGTACGAATATCTTCTTTCTGTAAATTTTGACTATCTTTCACCGAATTTAAAAATGTCACCACGCTAGAGATATCAGCTGCATAGACTTCATTTTGCTCATATTGCTTATATTGCACACCGAGCAAGAAAATAATTAATAAAAGAAAGATAATACTGAGATCGCGATATTTGGTTTGTAACCGATGACGTAAATATAAGCTTGTCACCACAAGCAATGCACCTAACGAGACAAAAATGGCGATATATTTAAAATAACCTTCAAAAGACATCGCATTTTCTAAAAAAGCAAAAGAGAAAAAAGACATTTGTCATTCCTAATTTTAAAGAGAAAAACAGGTTGCTACTGTAGCACAACGAAAACTGACTAGCTATTTTTATCACAGAAATTAAATTCGTTTTTCCGAAAAATCCCTTTTATAATGACCGCACTTTTGAAACAAAAAGAGAAAAATATGAAAGCAATTCAGCCTGAAGATCAGGGATATTGGCTGTTCACCAAAGGATCGACACTTTATTGGCAGGAAAATGATCTGCCTTTTGGAACAGCAAAGGAACTCGGCCTCACGACGCAAAAAGCGATGTTGCTCGGGAAATGGAAATCACAACCTTTATGGCTTGTGGCAGAAAATGATCAAGATGAACGAGAATACCTTTCCTTACGGAGTTTGTTGTCATTACCGACTGAAGATTTTCATTTATTAAGCCGAGGTGTGGAAATCAATCATTTTTTGAAAACTCACCAATTCTGCGGAAAATGCGGTCAAAAAGCGGAACAAACTCACGATGAGCTTGCGGTTCAATGCACAAGTTGCGGTTATCGTATTTATCCGGTTATTTGCCCTTCGATTATTGTCGCTGTTCGTCGTGGTACAGAGATTTTATTAGCCAACCATAAACGCCATTACACGCCTGGCAAAGCAGGTATTTACACCACGCTAGCCGGTTTTGTGGAAGTGGGTGAAACCTTTGAAGATGCCGTTCGTCGCGAAGTCTTTGAAGAAACTGGCATTCGCATTAAAAATATTCGCTATTTCGGTAGTCAACCTTGGGCATTCCCGAATTCACAAATGGTGGGCTTTTTAGCCGATTACGACAGTGGAGAAATTCAACTGCAAGAAACAGAACTGCATGATGCACAATGGTTTTCTAGCGCTGCCCCCTTGCCAGAATTACCGCCAACAGGTACTATCGCACTCAAATTAATTAATGCTACGCTTGAGCTTTGCAAAGCGGAACAAAATAAATAAAGGAAAGCCCATGTCTGAATTAAAAAATGATCGTTATTTAAAAGCCTTATTACGTGAACCAGTGGATATGACACCCGTATGGATGATGCGCCAAGCGGGACGCTATTTGCCTGAATATAAAGCAACACGCGCAGAAGCGGGCGATTTTATGTCTCTTTGCCGCAATGCGGATTTAGCTTGTGAAGTCACCTTACAGCCACTTCGTCGCTATGCTTTAGATGCGGCTATTTTATTTTCAGATATTCTGACTATTCCTGATGCGATGGGCTTAGGATTAAGTTTTGGTGCAGGTGAAGGCCCGAAATTTGCTCATCCAATTGAAAACAAAAGTGCGGTCGAAAATTTACCGATTCCTGACCCTGAAGGCGAACTTCAATATGTGATGAATGCTGTTCGCACAATTCGTCGCGAACTAAAAGGCGAAGTGCCACTGATTGGTTTCTCTGGTAGCCCGTGGACACTGGCGACTTATATGGTTGAAGGTGGTAGCAGCAAGACCTTCAATAAAATCAAAAAAATGATGTATGCCGAACCGCAAACTTTGCATCTTTTATTAGATAAAGTAGCGGATTCCGTGATTTTATACTTAAACGCGCAAATCAAAGCAGGTGCACAAGCGGTCATGGTATTTGATACTTGGGGCGGTGTGTTAGGTCATCGTGAATATTTAGACTTCTCTCTGCAATATATGCACAAAATCGTCGATGGTTTAATTCGTGAACACGATGGCCGTAAAGTACCGGTGACTTTATTTACTAAAGGCGGCGGGTTATGGTTAGAAGCCATGGCAAATACAGGATGTGATGCGCTCGGATTAGACTGGACCGTTAATTTGGCTGATGCGAAAGCACAAGTAGGCCATAAAGTGGCACTACAAGGCAATATGGATCCAAGCGTGTTATATGCCCCGGCAGAACGTATTGAGCAAGAAGTGCGGTCAATTTTAGCTGATTTTGGCCAAGGTAGCGGACACGTGTTTAATTTAGGTCATGGTATTCACCAAGATGTGCCGGAAAGTGCGCCAAAAATCTTCGTGGATGCGATTCATGAGTTCTCTAAAGCCTATCATAAATAAGCGAGAAAAAAATGCGAAATCCGATTCACAAGCGTCTCGAAAATCTCGAAAGCTGGCAACATCTGACCTTTATGGCTTGCTTATGCGAGCGTATGGCACCTAACTTTGCCCTATTCTGCCAAATGACGGAACAAAAGCCTGCAGACAAAACCTATCACAACATTTTAAACTTAGTGTGGGAATTTCTAACGGTTAAAGAGGCAAAGATTAATTTCGAGAACCAATTAGAGAAACTTGAAGAAATTATTCCTGATGTGAATGATTATGACTTCTTTGGTGTGGTACCTGCTCTCGATGCTTGTGAAGCGCTAGGTGAATTGTTGCATGCGATTATCGCGGGCGAGACACTTGAAAAAGCAATTCAAATCAGCCAAATTTCATTAGGCACGGTTTGTTCTTTGTTAGAAACACAAGAAGATCGAGATCTTTCTGAAACTGAACTGAAAAGCCGTGAAGAAATTGAAGAAGAACTTGACCTTCAATGGCAAATCTATCGCTTACTTAAAGACTGTGAAAAACGCGATGTAGACTTGATTTTATCCCTCCGAAACGAGATAAAGCAGGAGGGAATCTCCAATATTGGTATAAAAATTGAGCAATAACGTGAGATTTGTCACAATTTTTGCAAATCGGGCTTTTATTTCCCCCCAAGTTCGATTAGACTTGCCCAAGCCGTAGCAGTTAAAAGCTACGCTTATTTGAATAGAGTCAATTTTAATTTAACAGAAGGTACAAATTTATGAACAAAACAGATTTAATCGATGCAATTGCAAGTGCAGCTGAATTAAACAAAAAACAAGCTAAAGCTGCATTAGAAGCGACTTTAGCAGCTATCACTGGTAGCCTTAAAAAAGGTGAACCTGTTCAATTAATCGGTTTCGGTACATTCAAAGTAAACAAACGTGCTGCACGTACTGGCCGTAACCCACAAACTGGTGCTGAAATCAAAATCGCAGCATCTAAAGTTCCAGCATTCGTATCTGGTAAAGCATTAAAAGACGCAATCAAATAATTAGTCTTAAAACGAATTTTAATTGAACCCTGCTTTGTCAGGGTTTTTTGTTGCCTAAATTTTAACTTTACAATCATCATTTTGCCGATATAATTCCGAACCGAAACTTATTACGGGATATAAATAATGAAACGAAACATTCAACACCGAAATACCCAACAACGCAGACATGCCATCATGCAACTTCTGCAAGAACAAGGTGAAGTCAGTGTTGAACAACTCGTACAGTTATTTGACACCTCTGAAGTGACGATTCGAAAAGATCTCACTGCATTGGAAAGTAATGGTTTCCTTCTTCGAAAATATGGTGGCGCCATTTTAATGCCACAAGAAATCATCGAAGAAGAACAAGATGATGAACTTTCGCAACGAAAGTTAGTCTTAGCAAAGGCAGCTGCAGAACGTATTCGTGATCACAATCGAATTATTGTGGATAGTGGCAGCACAACCGCCGCATTGATTAAACAGCTTAATCGCAAGCAAGGCTTGGTTGTGATGACGAATTCGCTTTCGGTGGCCACAGCATTACGTTCACTCGAAAATGAACCGACACTCTTAATGACGGGAGGCACTTGGGACACGCGTTCTGAATCCTTCCAAGGCAATATTGCCGAACAAGTGCTACGTTCTTATGACTTTGACCAATTATTTATTGGTGCCGATGGCATTGATTTAGAACGTGGTACAACAACATTTAATGAGTTGGTTCGCTTAAGCCAAGTGATGGCTGAAGTATCTCGTGAAGTGATTGTAATGGTGGAATCACAAAAAATTGGCAGAAAAATGCCAAATGTGGAATTAACCTGGCAGCAAATTGATGTGCTGATTACCGATAACAAATTATCTCAGGCTGACAAAGAAGCCATAATGGCGCAAGGCGTAGAAGTAATTTGTGTGGATGTGGCATAAAATGCGGTCAGAAAAACAAGACTTTTAATTTTATTAAATAAGGAAAAACTATGTGTGGTATTGTTGGTGCGGTAGCACAACGTGATGTAGCAGAAATTTTAATTAATGGTTTACACCGCTTAGAGTATCGTGGTTACGACTCAGCGGGTGTTGCCGTTGTGGATCCAAACCATGAATTACACCGCGTACGCTGCTTGGGTAAAGTAAAAGCCCTTGATGAAGCTGCTGCTGTAAAACCATTAATCGGTGGTACAGGGATCGCTCACACCCGTTGGGCAACTCATGGTGAACCGTCTGAAGCTAATGCTCACCCGCATACTTCGGGCAACTTTGCTGTCGTCCATAACGGTATCATCGAAAATCACGAAGAATTACGTGAATTACTTAAATCACGTGGCTATGTGTTTAATTCTCAAACTGATACCGAAGTAATTGCTCACCTTGTTAATTGGGAAATGCGTACAGCCTCAAATCTTCTTGAAGCTGTCCAAAAAACCGTAAAACAACTTACTGGTGCATACGGTATGGTTGTACTAGATCGTGAGCATCCAGAACATTTAGTGGCAGCGCGTTCAGGTAGCCCATTAGTAATTGGTTTAGGAATTGGTGAAAACTTCCTGGCATCTGACCAACTTGCGCTATTAAGCGTAACTCGTCGTTTCATCTATTTAGAGGAAGGCGATATCGCAGAAATCACACGTCGTACCGTGGATATTTACGATGCGAATGGTCAAAAAGTAGAACGTGAAGTACACGAGTCTAACCTTGAAAATGACGCTGCAGAAAAAGGCAAATTCCGCCATTTCATGCAAAAAGAAATCTATGAGCAACCAAATGCATTAATCAACACAATGGAAGGACGTATCCTTCACAACAACGTGATTGTGGATGCTATTGGTAATGGCGCAGCTGAAATTTTAGAAAAAGTTGAACACATTCAAATCGTGGCTTGTGGTACTTCTTATAATGCAGGGATGACTGCTCGTTACTGGTTTGAAGCACTTGCTGGCGTGAGCTGTGATGTCGAAATCGCATCTGAATTCCGCTATCGCAAATTTGTCACTCGTCCAAATAGCTTGTTAGTGACTATCTCTCAATCAGGTGAAACAGCGGATACCCTTGCAGCACTTCGTCTTGCAAAAGAAAAAGGTTACATGGCAGCCTTAACGATCTGTAACGTATCAAGTTCATCTTTAGTGCGTGAATCCGATCTTGCCTTCATGACTCGTGCAGGCGTTGAAGTCGGTGTGGCATCAACTAAAGCGTTTACCACTCAGTTGGCCGCATTATTAATGTTAGTCACTGCAATTGGTAAAGTAAAAGGCAATATCTCAAACGAACAAGAAGTGGAAATTGTAAAAGCGTTACAATCACTTCCGGCTGAAGTTGAAAAAGCCCTTGCATTTGATAAAGATATCGAAGCATTAGCAGAAGACTTCGCAGAGAAAAACCATGCACTATTCTTAGGTCGTGGTGAGTTTTACCCTATCGCAATGGAAGCTTCATTGAAATTAAAAGAAATTTCTTATATTCATGCTGAAGCTTATGCGGCAGGTGAATTAAAACACGGTCCATTAGCCTTAATCGATGCAGATATGCCGGTTATCGTGGTCGCACCAAACAATGAATTACTTGAAAAAGTGAAATCAAACATTGAAGAGGTACGTGCGCGTGGTGGTCAGCTTTATGTGTTCGCTGATAAAGAAGCAGGCTTCACACCAAGCGAAGGTATGAAAATTATCACTATGCCAAAAGTGAATGAAATTATTGCGCCAATTTTCTACACCGTTCCTATGCAATTATTGTCATACCATGTGGCATTAATTAAAGGAACCGACGTGGATCAACCTCGTAACTTAGCGAAATCGGTAACCGTAGAATAAAGTGCGGTTGGAAATCAGCACGTTTTAATGCAAAAAAGCACAGGTTTAATCCTGTGCTTTTTGTTTAAATAAACCGATAACCGTTCTCTGTTACTTCCAGAATTGAGGCATAATCCTTTCGCCAATCGCCTAACACAATTCGCGTGTACCCTTTTTCCTGATGGATGGCTTCTCGATGCGTATGACCGTGAATTAATCGATTTACGCCAAATTCTTTTACAGTTTGTGCCGTAAACGCTAAATTCACATCCATTATATCCAGTGACTTATATTGCTTATCTTGTTTACTCTTCGCGCGAATTTTCTCTGCAATTTTTAACCGCACTTTTAATGGCAAGCATAAAAACAATCTTTGTCGCCATTTTTGATGCACCTTTCGGCGAAATTGTTGATATTTCACATCATCAATACATAAGGTATCACCATGACAAATTAAGGTTTTCACACCATAAAGATCAACACAATGATAGTCAGGCAATAACGTTAAACCACAATCTTGTGCAAATTTTTTCCCTACCAAGAAATCTCGATTACCATGAATGAAATAGCAAGCTATACCCTTTTCTGTCAGTTTTTTTATCAACTGTTTTACTTGTGAGATTAAAGGTGAAGTTTCATCGTCACCAATCCAAAAATCAAAAAGATCTCCCAAAATATAAACCGCTTGCGATTCTTGTGCTTGATTTTGCATAAAATCGCTAAAAAGTGCGGTTAATTCCGGATGCGTTTCGCTTAAATGAAGATCTGCAATAAAATAAATGGGTTTCATAACTATTCCGTCATTTTTTTCATTAGATTAGCACACATTTTTGTGTAATTTGCTATACTTTCCAAAAATTTTAATTAGGTATTTTCTATGTTAAAAATCGCCAGAATTCTCATCGTTGCACTTTGTTGTATTTTAATTTGTGTGCTCGGTACGATCTATTCCTTTATTCGTTTCAAAAACCCAAGCAATGTGGGCGTTATGGCTCGCTGGTTTGGTCGTTTATACCCTTTATTTGGCTTAAAAGTAGAACACCGTTTTCCACAAAATAAAGAGAATATGCCACGTTGTATTTACATCGGTAACCACCAAAATAATTTCGATATGGTGACCATCTCTTACATGGTACTCCCTCGCACAGTAAGTGTAGGTAAAAAAAGCCTGATTTGGATCCCTTTCTTTGGCATTTTATATTGGGTAACCGGCAATATTTTCTTGGATCGTGAAAATCGCTCTAAAGCACACAGCACCATGACAGAACTTGCTCGCCGTATCAATAAAGACAACCTGTCAATTTGGATGTTCCCTGAAGGCACACGTAGCCGTGGTCGTGGTTTATTGCCATTCAAAACAGGTGCATTCCATGCTGCAATTGCGGCTGGCGTACCAATCGTGCCCGTTGTGTGCTCGACGACGCATAACAAAATTGATTTGAATCGTTGGGATAACGGTAAAGTGATTTGTGAAATGATGGATCCAATTGATGTGTCATCATACACAAAAGACAATGTTCGCGAACTTGCTACTTACTGTCACGATTTGATGGAAAAACGCATCGCTGAACTCGATGCTGAAATTGCACAAGGAAAATAATATGTTGCGTCTTTCTCGTCGCCAATTATTAAAAACTACCGCAATTTCAACCGCACTTGCTGCCACACCTCAATCGGTATTAGCGGCATCCCGTGAAAAATTAACCATTCCTCCATTGATGGAAGCAAAACGTGGTCGCCCAATTATCCTTAATATGGAAGAAACTGGCTATAAGTTAGATGGCTCCCATAGTGTCAGTGTCTGGGGCTTTAACGGCAATTATCTTGGCCCCACTATTCGTATCAAATCGGGTTCCTTTGCAAAACTCAATTATCACAACAATTTGCCACAAAGCATTGCCCTCTCCATTCAAGGACTGCAAGCCAGTGGCGAATTATTTGGTGGTGCTGCAAAAGTCCTAAAAAAAGGGGAATCTTGGGCACCGATTATCCCAATAGACCAACCTGCCTCGACTTGCTGGTATCGTTCAGCGACCTTGGCTAACTCGGCTTATCAAACCTATCGCGGCATCGTCGGGATGTGGTTAATTGAAGATGATCAAAGCTTAAAATCTCAGCTACCTCATAAATACGGCGTGGACGATATTCCATTAATCTTACAAGACATGGAATTTAACGGTGACGGATTACAATTATTTAAGCAAAATCAACCGCACTTTGTCGGTAATCGTCTTCTTGTGAATGGACAAGAAGCGCCTTATCTTGACGCCCCTCGCGGTTGGGTACGTTTACGCTTACTTAATGCCTCATTGGCAAGAGCCTATGATCTCCGTTTAGATAACGAACAAGACATGTTGCTTGTTGCGAGAGATTTAGGTTTTTTACCACAAGGTAAAGCGATTAATTCTCTTATTCTTGCACCAGGTGAACGTGCAGAAGTGTTAGTCAATTTAAGCGAAGGAGAAGGTGTATCGCTCATCTCTGGGGCTAAACGTGGTTTCTTCGACAAAATCAAAAATGTGTTCAGTTCAGGTAATGATTTTGCAGATAACACCGTTTTAGAACTTCGCCCACAAGGTGAAATCTCTGCATTCAGCAAAAAAATGAATGAGTCATTCAATACTGATGCCACGGCTATGCTCGAAAGTAAAATCGCCCAAGAACGCACCTTTGAACTGGATGTCACGAATGGTCTAATCAACAAACAACGCTTTGACCCACGCCGTATTGATGTTTCGGTTAAAGTAGGTACTGTCGAACGTTGGATCATCAACAGCTCACTGCCAGTGGGTTTCACCATTCAAGGCGCAAAATTTGTGATTGAAAGCCAAGATGATGTCAAGGTCGATGCGTCGGAACTTGCTTGGAAAGACACAGTTTGGGTGAAAAAGAAAGTACAAATTTTAGTAAAATTTGAACAACCTTCGTCAAATACTCATCCCTTCTTATTTGGCTCATCCAATTTAATGCTGGCAGATATGGGGTGCCTTGGTATAATGATCGTTCAATAAAATAATGATATAAAAAGGAATCTAACATGAAAAAAATCTCAACATTCGCTTTAATTGCGAGCCTATTTTCAACCACCACATTTGCTGCATCACCAGAATCAAAAGACGCAGCTAAAGATATGGCAAATGAGCCCACTATTTATCTCTCTGTGTTCGATAGAACTCAGGAGCCATCACCTGATTTAAATAAAAAAGAAACCTCTCGTTCCAGTAAAAACGAGAAAGTATGCTGGCTCGCAACAGGTCATTTTGGTAAAAAAGCAACGGTAAGTGAAACCTTTAAAGCTCAAGCCCAAAGTGAATTCGCCAGTTCGATTGAAAATGCGAAAGTGGTGTCTTCACCAAATAAAAAACTCCATACCATCACTTATACCAGACCAACATTAGAAAATGGCAAATACATGATGAACTGCTGGACATTCGACCGTAGAGATCCAATCGGCAAATATGTACTGACTGTCAAAATCGGTAAACACGAATTTGAAAAACAAGTTTTCTACGTGACTGAGTAAGAAAAACACTCAAAAAACGACCGCACTTATATGTGTGCTGTTTTAAGACTAAGGCAAAGACCGTCTGGAATTCAATTTTCAGACGGTCTTTCTTTACTTTAGTCATCTCCAGTAAGATAATTAATGAAAACTATTATCAAAATACAGGTATTAGCCCTGATTCAATAAGGAGATAACCATGACAATGAATAGACGTGATTTTTTAAGAATGAGCGCAGCACTTACAGCAGCGGGCATGTCGCCTTCTCTCTTTGCGGCAACAAAAGAACAATTTACCATTTATGGCGCACCAGCAATGCCAAGTGTAACCATTGCGGTGGCGGCAGCACAAGGTAAATTAGCCAAACAAGCGGATGTATCATTAGAGATTTGGCGTTCGCCTGATCAGTTGCGTGCGGGTGTGGCAAGTGGGCAATTTAAAGTGATGATGAGCCCAAGTAATGTGGGCGTGAATTTACGTAATCAGGGGCAACAAGTTGGCATGGTAAATATTCTCACCAATGGGATTACGCAGTTGATGTGTAAAGGTGGTGCCATTACTTCACCGCAAGAATTGGTGGGTAAAAAAATCCTTGTGCCATTTAAAAACGATATGCCAGACATCGTATTGCAGGCTCTACTGAAAAAACTGAATATTGATATTAATAAAGTGGATATCACCTATGCAGCTACACCAACTGAGGCAATTGGTTTGTTCTTACTGAAAGATTTCCATGCAGCCATCTTGCCGGAACCAATGGCGAGCGCCGTTGTGCAGAAAGCTAAAATTGTCGGTACAGAGATTGTACGCGGCTTTGATTTAGTGAAAGAATGGGGACAAGCGTTTAATACCAAACCTCTTATTCCAATGGCAGGCATTATTGCTAACGAAGAATACTTCCACACACACAAGGCAGAGTTTGATCTACTTCACCAAGATTTAAGTGATGCGTTAAACTGGATTATGGCTAATCGCAAAAGTGCGGCTGAAATTGGCGCTAATTATCTTCCTGCTCCAGAAGCCGCTATTGAAATGGGCTTAGACGGTGCACGCTTAACAGTAACCAAAGCCAGTGAACTGAAAAATGAAATCATGCAATTCTATGAAACCTTGATGGAGTTCAATCCAAAACTCTTAGGTGGTAAATTACCAGATGATAAATTCTTCTTGGCTTAATTTGAAACTGAATCACATAACATGATTAAAACTGACAAAATCCGTAAACCACAACCTGTCCTGTTTTACATCATCGACTATCTCTGGAGTGGCTTTACCGGCTTGAGTGTGGCGATGATGGTTGTTGCCTTGTGGGCTTGGGGCAGCGCAGTATTTGGTGAATTTATGCTGCCTGCTCCCGCGGATGTTTTTCAAAAGGCCCTTGAGCTACTCGATCATTTCCAACAAAACGAAATCGGTATTTCACTATGGCGTTCTGTGGTGGGTATTACCATTGCATTAGTCGCTGGCTTAGCCGCAGGACTGATTGCGGGAAGCTTTAAAACTGCTATGGCATTGCTCAAACCCGCCATTACGATTTTGTTAGCCATGCCGCCAATCATTTGGGTCGTGATGGCATTATTTTGGTTTGGCTTTGGCAACCCAAGTGTGCTATTTACCATTATCGTATTAGTCGCCCCGCTGACCTTTGCCAGTGCCGCCATGGGCATGGCAAGTGTCAACAAACAACATGAAGAATTGTTTGATGCGTACAAACTCGGATTGTGGAAAAAAATCCGTTATTTGTACGTTCCCCATCTCACAGGCTATGCGATTTCCAGCATTGGCGTCGCGGTGGCTATGGGCGTAAAAGTCGTCATTATGGCTGAGCTTCTGGGTGCTAATGAGGGTATCGGGGCAAAGATTGCCGATGCCAGAGCCATGTTAGATACATCAACAGTGATGGCTTATGTGTTGTTGGTGATTGTGTTTGTTTCCCTCTTTGAATATTTGATTACCAAGCCATTGGAAATCCTGTTTATGCCGTGGAGAAGATAATGCTGAGTTTAAAGAATGTGCGTTTTGAAATTCTCCGCGATCCCATCGTGCGCGATTTCAGTATGGATTTACAACCGGGTGAAGTGAAAACCTTATTCGGTCCAAGCGGGTGTGGCAAAACCACTGTGCTGCGTTTAATTTCAGGTTTGGAAACACCAAAATCAGGCGAAATCAAGAATACATTTCGTAAAACGGGCTTTCTGTTTCAAGAAAATCGACTATTGGAAAATCTCACGGCTATGCAGAATATCGCCATTTTTATGGATGAACCAAATGAACATGAAATCATTGCGCTGGCAGAAAAGATCGGGCTTTCTTCGGGTGATTTGAATAAATACCCAACCGAATTATCGGGCGGAATGGCAAAACGCGTGGCATTTTTACGTCTATTGCTATGTGGCTGTGATTTAGCCTTATTGGATGAACCTTTTGTCGGTTTGGATCGCGATTTACGTGATATTTTAGCCGCTATGTTAGTGGAAAAAATTGAGCAGCAAGGCATGGCTTGCATTTTAGTGACGCACGATCGTTTTGAAGCAGCTCGATTAAGCCGAGAGATTATGCAGCTTTCTCCAAAAGGGATGGATGTGCAAAATGTGATTACCTTGCCAACACCATTATCCGAACGTAATTCAGCCTTTGAAGAAACCGTAGTCGCACGCGAATTTCAAGGAATCCATTACTATGAATAATTTCTTTACTCATCCAATGCGACCCTTTTTTGTTGGTGCCTCCATTCTTGCGATTGTTGGAGCCTTGAGCTTTTTCATCAGCCCCGATGATCTCATCCTACACCGCAAAATATTCTTAGAATTTATGCTGCCAGCCGCATACGGCGGCTTTCTGACGGCTTCCATGCTCGAATGGACAAATTACAAAGGTAATTTAAAACCTATTGCAACGATTTTAGCGATGCTCTTGCTTGCAGGATTGGTATTATTGCCATTTTCCCCGCAAACCGCCTCGTTTTTAGTGGCAGCTTATTGGCTCGCTTTGTTACTCTTTTGTGCTTGGCTGTTTTGGTTGGATAGCAATACCGACAATTTTACTTTACTGATGTTACTTGCTGCATTTACGGTTTGTCAGACGGCTTACGCCATGACTGATAGTCTGAAATTATTGCGGGCACAGGTGCATTTGAATATGGCGGCAGTGATGTTTGTATCAATTCGAGTCAGCATTCTATTAGGCGCAGAGGCACTGAAAGAAAGTATATTGAAAGATCCCGTATTTATCCCGAATGTCGTGTATAAAAATATCGCAATTACATTTTTATTACTTCATACCGCAGCAGAGCTTTGGTTGCCTGCACAAACAGCCGCTTTTACAGCCTTTGCCGTTGGCTTTATCTTGCTTGCCAAGTTACGCGAATTACATCATCACGAACTGCTACGCAAACATTACGTACGCACTTATTATTTCCTTCAACTGTTCGCCGCGATTGGCTATTTGTGGATTGGTATAAATAAATTAATTGATGAGCCTACCGCCGATCCATTACACATGGTGACACTCGGCGGGATTCTCGGCAGCATGATGATGATTTGGCTCACCGCGGGATTATGGCATAGTGGCTTTACGAAACTGGATTATCCCAAACTCTGTCGCCTTGCCGTGCTTTGTCTTTTCACGGCGGCACTTTCTCGCGCTTGTTTAATGTATGTGGACGAGCTGTTTTTTATCACGATTCCGGCTCTTTTAATTGCTATTGTGTTTGTGCTGTATCTCGCAACCTTTGTGCCGATATTCCGAAACAACGCGTTTACAGATGATCCAGAATAGTGACCAATCCGCATATCAACGTGCGGATTTTTGATATTTTTTAGACCGCTCTTAATAGGCTTTTAATTGGGCCATAGCTTTACAATCTGCAGCTTGATGATCATCTTCGGTAATTAAACTTTGTAGAAAATGTTTAATTTCAGTCAGTTCGGCAATTTTTTCTTCGACTGAAACCAAATGTTTCGCCAACATGCTATCCACTTTGCAATGTTGAGATTGCTGCGTTTTCATCTCATTAAAAAATTTAATTTCGGCCAAACTAAAATCTAACGCTCGGCAGGTTTTAATAAATTTTAATTGCTTCAAACTGGCTTCATCATAATCTCGATAACCATTTGCCAGACGTTTAGGCTCTGGCATTAACCCCATTTTTTCATAATACCGAATCGTTTCTAAATGAATACCGCTTTGTTTGCTGAGTTCGTGAATCTTCATCTTGTTAAAATCAAGCCTTGACCTTGTAGTTACTACGGACTTTATACTTTATCCCAAGTTAATCAAAGACACAATAAGGAGCATTATGTCCGTCCACCATTCCCATGAACATCATGACCATTCATCTCATGCGCATATTCCACAAGATAAAAAAATCTTAGCGCTCAGTTTTGCCATCATTACGAGCTTTATGGTTGTCGAATTTGTTGGTGGCTATTGGTTTAACAGTTTGGCGCTCATGGCTGATGCCGGACACATGGCAAATGATAGTTTATCGTTATTTTTAGCCTTGTTAGCGTTGTTTCTATCCGCTCAAAAACAACGATACATTGCCCTACTCAATAGCGGCTCATTGATTGTTGTGGCATTGATGATTTTATTTGAGGCGATTCAACGCTGGCAAAATCCCATCGAGATGATGGCATTACCGATGCTTGGTGTGGCATCTTTAGGATTATTGGTAAACCTTTTCGTTGCAAAGATGATGTTGAACAGCGATCATGATAATCTCAATATCAAAGCGGCTTATCTACATGTACTGACCGATTTATTCGGTTCCATTATTGCTATTCTTTCGGGTATCAGTGCCTATTTTCTGGGATGGTTATGGGTTGACCCATTGGCAAGTATGATATTAAGCATGCTAATATTAAAAAGCGGAATTGGAGCATTTCGCTTGGCATTAAAAAACACTTAAAAAATTAACCGCACTTTGGTTTGATATTTCCAAAGTGCGGTCAATTTTCAGCGATTATTTCAACTCACCGCGCTCTACAATGATCCCCACATTACTTGCTTGAGCAACCGCTTTGGGTTTGCTTAATTTGAGACGTAACCATGAAATCCCAAAACGTTGTTGTAATTGCTCTGCTACTTCATAAGCCACACGCTCAATCAATAAAAATGGCTTAGCTTGAACATAATCTAAAATAAATTGGCTCACTTCGGCATAATTAAGGCAGTATTGCACATCATCCGTTTCTGCGGCTTTTTGACAATCCCATGCCATTTCCAAATCAAAAACGAGCTTTTGTTTGATTTGTTGCTCCCAGTCATACACACCGATTTGTGCGAAGACCACTAATTCTTCAATAAAAATACGATCCATCTCTCATTCCTGTAAAAATATAGTGGGCTTATGCTATCAAGTTTGGTTAAAATAACGAACAAGTTTTTCAAATACAATCAAGATTGTGGAGCACAAAATGAGCCTATTTGCCCTTTTTTATATGATTTTTGCTTATTTACTGGGTTCGATTTCCAGTGCAATTTTGATTTGTAAGGTAGCAGGCTTGCCTGACCCGCGAAAAAATGGCTCTCATAACCCTGGTGCGACCAATGTATTGCGTATTGGCGGACGTTGGGCGGCTCTCACAGTATTAATTTGCGATATTTTAAAAGGGATGTTACCGGTTTGGGCGGGGTATTATTTAGGGCTCACGCAATTTGAATTAGGCATGGTGGCATTAGGCGCATGTTTAGGCCATATTTTCCCTATTTTCTTTCAGTTTAAAGGCGGGAAAGGTGTCGCGACCGCATTCGGTGCGATTGCGCCCATCTCTTGGGGCGTCGCCGGTTCAACGCTAGGCACTTGGTTGCTAGTATTCCTAATTAGCCGTTATTCCTCATTAAGTGCGGTTATCACTGCACTTCTTGTACCGTTTTATGTTTGGTGGCTTAAACCTGAATTTACCTTCCCCGTTGCCTTAGTTTGTTGCTTACTAATTTATCGCCACCACGACAATATTCAACGCTTATGGCGAGGCCAAGAAGATAAAATGTGGGGAAAATCTAAAAAGAAATAAATAAAAAAACCTGTCGATTATCGACAGGTTTTCTTTTTATCAAAACGGCTTAGAAATCAACCGCACTTTTAAGTTTTTTCAGTGCGTTGGCTTCAAGCTGACGAATACGTTCTGCAGACACATTATATTTTGCTGCAAGATCGTGAAGGGTGGCTTTATCATCATCTAACCAACGTGCTTTGATAATCTCTTGGCTACGTTCATCAAGATTAGCTAACGCTGTACCTAATTTTTCTGTGGCTTGTTCTTCAAAGTTTTCACTTTCAAGTTCTGCCGCAAAGTTTGAGCTTTTATCTTCTAAATATAAAGAAGGTACATAAGCCTCATCGTCATCGTCTGTTGGCAAATCAAAGCCGACATCAGCCCCTGTCATACGGGATTCCATTTCGATGACATCTTCTTTTGACACGCCAAGCTCATTCGCCACCATATCCACTTCGTTTTCATTGAACCAACCTAAACGTTGTTTGGTTTTACGTAGGTTAAAGAACAATTTACGTTGTGCTTTTGTGGTCGCGACTTTCACAATACGCCAGTTACGAAGGACATATTCGTGGATTTCAGCTTTGATCCAGTGCACCGCAAAAGATACAAGGCGAACGCCTACTTCCGGATTAAAACGTTTTACCGCTTTCATTAATCCGATATTACCTTCTTGAATTAAATCTGCTTGTGGCAATCCATAACCAGAATAACCACGCGCAACATGAATAACAAAACGTAAGTGTGATAAAACTAATTTTTTCGCTGCTTCAATATCACCGTCATAATACAAACGTTCTGCTAAGCTTTTTTCTTCCTCTGCAGTTAGCATCGGATATTCGTTTGCTGCTCGAATATAACCTTCGATGCTACCTTGAGGTACTAACATCATTTGAGTTTCTTTATTCATTCTTCTCCTCACAGCATGCGGAGCGACGCCCCGACTCATTACTTATTTGTTATTGTATAACAACTGTTGTCATTATACCTCAATTTGTTTTATTTGACAGTTTTTAACGATTGAAAGTTCAGATTAATCACTAAAAATTTTCAAATTATTTTAATGGCACAAGCGAATAAATGACATCCTCCGCCGTTACCTTAAACAATAAATCAATATTCGGGTGTTTGCCAGGATTTTTCTTCGCATCTTCAACATGTTCGGCAAACCATTCAATGCCTTGCTGCGCAGAAGTGCGGTCTAATTTCCCATTAAATTTTTCTGCTAACGCATGATAAAGACGGAGCGAGCCAAGCTTACCTGGCGCAGCGGGAATATGATAAATCACTGTTTCACCGTTTAATACGTCTAAACCTGTTAGATGATCAATGCTTGGTAAAGTCTCTAAAATGTCTTTAAAGTTCATGATTGCTTTCCTCTATAAATTAACTGATGGCTTGCTCTGAATTCACTTCGCCATTTGCGCCCATAAAGCGTACCTCTGGCTGTAAATACACACCAAATTTATCTGCCACGGTTTGACGGATATGATGCGCAAGCTTCACAACATCCTGACCTGTGGCATTACCTTTATTAATCAGTACTAACGCTTGTTGTTGATGAACAGCTGCACCACCGATTTGAAAACCTTTTAAATGGCACTGATCGATTAACCAACCCGCAGCAAGTTTCACAGAGCCATCCGGTTGTGGAAAGTGCGGTAGATTTTCGACCTGTTTTTGGATTTTCACAAATTGTTCTGCACTCACCACAGGATTTTTGAAGAAACTGCCCGCATTACCAAATTCTTTTGGATCGGGTAATTTGCTACGGCGAATATGGCACACTTCATCAAACACTTGTTTTGCCGTTACCGTTTGAGGATCAAAATTCACTAATGAGCCATATTTTAAAATCGGTTGCCAATTTTTCGCTAATTTCAATCCAACAGCCGTTATCACATAACCCTGCGCATAGCGATGTTTGAAAATACTTTCACGGTAACCAAATTCACATTCGCTCGCCTGCAAACGGAATTGTTCGCCCGTGTTAAGATTCAACACATCCACATAATCGCACACATCTTTAAACTCTACGCCATACGCACCGATATTTTGAATTGGTGCGGAGCCGGCACAGCCTGGAATGAGTGCAAGATTTTCTAAACCATTAATTCTTTGTGAAAGCGACCATTCCACCAACTGATGCCAATTTTCGCCACCATTAACATGCAAATAATGGTAATCGCTATCTTCTGTATGTTGAATACCCGATAAACGGTTAACAATTACAACACCTTGGAAATCTTCTAAAAACAGCATATTGCTGCCTTGACCTAAAAATAAGACTGGTAGCTTTTCAGCTTTCGCCTTTTGCCAAGCTTGTTGGATTTGTTCAATCGATGTGGCTTCAATAATTTCACGTGCATTTGCTGGAATATTGAAGGTGTGAAACGGTTGTAAACTTTGCATTAACTTTCCTTAAAAAAACGTGTGAGGGAGCGTGATTTTCACCATCGTACCACCTTGCTCCCCTTTTAAAATTGTAAGCTGAGCATTTAATTGGCGACTGCGTTCAGTCATGATATTTAAACCATAATGCCCTTCTGGCTCGTCTAACGTCGGAATCCCTACGCCATTATCTTGCACAAGAATTTCGTATTCCCCTTCTGCATTGATGTGTGCTTTTACCTCAATCAACGTACCTTTTGAGTGTTTAATCGCATTCAGCGTTGCTTCACGCACAATTTGTAGAACGTGCACTAATTCTTGTGGATTTAAACTTTGTGATGGCAAACTGCAGTCCACGGTCATTTGCATCTTCGTTTGCGAACGTAAACTTTCGATAACTTGCTCCAAGGCAACCTGTAGATTGGCTTCTTGTACCGTTAAACGGAAAGTCGCTAATAATTCTCGTAATTGAGAATACCCATCTGATAAGGCTTGTTCAAATTCGCCAATGATCGCAATGCTTTTCTCTTTTGATTCCTCGTCTTCTTTCTTCAAATTATGCTTTAACAGCGTTAATTGAATTTGTAAGAAAGACAGCACTTGTGCCAACGAGTCATGTAATTCCCGTGCAATAATGGACCGCTCTTCCATCAATAAGAGTTGCTCTTGCTGGCGTTGCGTTTTGTGCGAATACAACGCTTTTGCCACCATTTGCCCTAAGTTTTTCATCATGCGTGGATCAGGACAAGGCAAACCGGCTTGCCATGAGAGCACAGCCAAGTTTTCATTTTCAATAGAAAGTTCTTCGACTTGAAGTGATTGTTTAGGATCTTTTTGACCAAAAGAAATTTCCCAATGTTCTGAGCCGAAAATTTCTAACTCAATATAGCGTAAATGTTCGCTGACACGAATATGATTGAGCACTTGGCTGAGAATTTTATCATTAATCTTTGTGGGCGTAAGCAACTGCGAGCTTTGATAAAGTGTGGTTAAAGAGCGGTTAGTTTGGCGCAACTTTTGCGTTTTCTCATTAACGGCATCTTCTAAACGTGAATAAAGTCGCCCTAATTCCGAGGACATTTGCGTAAACACTTTCGCCAAGACACCAAGCTCATTACCACTTTCTGTATCAAGCTGGATATGTTTAAACTGCCCCATTTGCACTTGCATACTGGCTTTGGTCATCAGCTCTAAAGGCTTCACTACTTCGCGCTTTAGATACCAAATGACATAAGACACCATGGCCAAAATTAACAACATCGACACGCATAGCACTGAAACCGCACTAATCCATTTTTGTTCAGCAAAGCGTTGTAATTCCAACACGAAATCGTCGACATCTTGTACATAACTTTTCAGTTCTGCATGATATTTTTCGATTTGATGCGCACGGGCGAAATCAGACATCACCGCCCAGCGTTGTAGAATTTTTTGATAGGATTCTCTCACCCCTGAAGGTGCAAAAAGCTGATTCTGCACAGAAAGCAAGGCCTCAGCATTGAGGCTTCGTTGATAACGCACCAGATTCTGTTCAACCGTATCCGGCGAACGTTCCATTTCTGTTAATAGTCGATAACTTTGCATACGCAAAGAACCGGAGATATTAATGGCTTCCGCATCCGATTTATTACTGGCCATCACGAGCAAACTCAATGAGCTAATAATGCCCATGAAGATAATGACCACAAATAAATATTTAGCAATACGGGTAGAAACTGAACGTTTAGCGTACACGATAATTCTTCAACATTGGGGAAAGTGTCCATAGTTTAGCATAAAGTGCGGTTGAAATTGGCTGATTTTTCATAAATAAAAAACATCGGCTTTAACCCCGATGTTTTCAAAAACATTAATTTTTTTGACCGCACTTAGCTTAATTCTTTGCCTTTTAATTCTGGCACTAAGAAGACTGTCGCCACCATGTCGATCACATAAATCACTGCTAAGAAAGCAATCGCAATACTGAATGAGTACGCGGATACAATCGCGCCAACAACAACCGGTCCAAAACCACCTACGGCACGACCTAAGTTAAACAACACATTTTGTGCTGTTGCTCGCGCTTCTGTCGGATAGGCTTCTGCCATTAACGCCCCATAACCGCCCATCATGCCATTGACAAACATCCCTAAGAATGCGCCAGCCACCAACATCGCAGTTGGATCAGTTAATTGAGAGTAAGTGATGATGCTAATCACAGCACCTAGTTGGAATAATAAGAAACTTGGTTTACGTCCGATTTTATCGGCTAAGCGACCAAAAATCCAAATCCCCGCCATCATGCCGCATACGGTAACTGCCGTCCATAAACCCGATTTCGTTAAACTAAAGCCAAGTTGTTTAGATAAGAAGTTTGGCATCCAAATCATAATGCCGTAGTAACCGAAGTTTTGTACGGAGGTTAACACTACCACACCAAGACTCACTTTTGTGGTTGCTTTATCTTTCACTAAGAGTTTGAAAGATTCCAGTTTTGATATTTTTTGTGTTGAAAGTTCGGTCTGTTTTTGTGAGAAAATTTCAGGTTCATGTAAGCGAACTCGTAAATACCAAGCAACAAACGCCGGGAAGATACCGACAACGAACATACCGCGCCAGCCGATATGTGGAAGTAATACAGGGGTGAGTAACGCAGCCGCTAACACACCCACTTGCCAACCTAATGCCACATAAGAAGCCGCTTTTGCGCGGTGTTTGGCTGGCCAAGCTTCAATGGCTAATGCCATACCGATACCAAATTCACCGCCTAAACCGATACCCGCGATGGTGCGATAAATTAATAAATCCCAATAGCCTTGTGCGATTGCACATAAACCAGTGAATACGGCGAAAAGTACGATTGTCCAAGTCAGTACGCGTACACGTCCATAACGATCGCTTAATGCACCAAATACGATACCGCCCACCACAGCACCAATAAGTGTCCAAGTGACTAATGAGCCAGATTGTGCGGGAGTTAAATTAAGATCGGCCGAAATGGCACTAAGCATAAATCCAAGAATAAGAAGATCGAATCCATCCATCGCGTAGCCGACAGCAGATCCAATCAAGGCTTTCCAGCCATATTGATTGACGTTTGTCATGATTGAAGTCCCTTTTGCTACTCACGGGTAGCGTTTAAAGTGAAATGATGAGGAAAGAAATTTTCCGATGCGTAGTTTAGAAAAATTGAAGGGATTTTGCAAGAATGAGAAAAGCAAAGTGCGGTTGATTTTATTCAAGTTTTTATTTTTTCAATAAAATTCGAATCAATAAAGCAATGGCTGCCGCATCATCCACCAAACCTAATGGGCCAAGCACCGCTTCAGGCAAAATATCAATGGGACTGAACAGATAAATCAGAATGATGGCGATTTTAATTAACTTCGTTTTATTCATAGTCATTGGACGAAAAGAAAAAGATCAGGTAAATTCTACAACTTATCCGAATGGTGAATCATCACAAAACGTTCCCAAAGCTGCTCTTCGCTTTCTTGATGTTCAGGATCTGGCTTAATACAGTTTGTAATCGGGCAAACTTTTTGGCAAGTTGGCGTGTCATAATGACCAACACATTCCGTACAAAGGACAGGATCGATCACATAGATCTCCTCGCCGATTGAAATTGCTTCATTCGGGCATTCGGGGAGGCACATATCGCAGTTTGTGCATTTGTTTGTGATCAGTAACGCCATACCATTCCTTTATATGAGAAAGCGGCGAATTATAGCCGACAAAAGCAAAATTGACAAAATTTAAACAGGATTTTTATGAAAAAACAGGTTTCCACTCTTTCCCTTATTGCCCTTGCTGCATTTAGCATTTGGCAATATTTCACTGAGCACAAAAAAGACACTAAACCCGCCCCAACACCCCCACAGCAACAAACCCAAAGTGCGGTCAAAAATACTAAAGATTTTGGAAATTATGATGTCATCATGCGCGATGATGCCATTGGACAAAATAAAAATGCCCCTGTTGATTACTATATGTTGGCCTTATCTTGGTCGCCTGCATTCTGTGAAAAACAACGTGCGCAATATGGCAATAATTTACCTGATTCAGCGCAATATCAATGTAGTACAAAAAACCAATTTGGCTGGGTAGTGCATGGTTTATGGCCACAAAATGCGAATGCACGTTCTGTTACGGATCATCCACGTTTTTGTAAGGGTGATTTAGCACCGCTTCCAGTTGAAACGCTCGAACCTTACCTTTCAATCTCGCCAGGTGCAAAATTATTACAAGGCGAATGGGAAAAACACGGCAGCTGTGCGTTTGATTCAGCGGAAGCTTATTTCAAACAAGAGAAAGCATTATTTGAATCACTCTCCTTGCCAAACGAACAATTAAGCCGTAAAGAATTATTTCAATGGATGAAGCAGAATAATCCACAACTAAAAGGCGCTTATTTAGGCGCGAGCCATAATGAATTATTCATTTGCTATGATCGTCAATGGCAAGTAATCGATTGCCCTAAATAAGCATAATTCGCTTTTTTATTTGATCTACATCGTTACAACCTAGTAAGATCTAGGTATAATGTCCCAGTTTAATTTTAACTAACCCAAGAGGAAAGCTTATGTCAGTAATCAAAATGACCGACTTAGATTTAAAAGGTAAACGTGTATTTATTCGCGCGGACTTAAACGTACCGGTAAAAGATGGCAAAGTGACATCTGATGCGCGTATTCGTGCGACTATCCCGACGTTAAAACTGGCTTTAGAGAAAGGCGCAAAAGTGATGGTTACCTCTCACTTAGGTCGTCCAACTGAAGGTGAATTCAAACCTGAAGACTCTTTACAACCGGTTGTTGATTACTTAAAAGACGCAGGTTTCAATGTGCGTTTAGTACAAGACTACTTAAACGGTGTGGATGTTAAAGAAGGCGAAATCGTTGTTTTAGAAAACGTACGTGTAAACAAAGGTGAGAAGAAAAACGATCCTGAATTAGGTAAAAAATATGCCGCACTTTGCGATGTCTTCGTAATGGATGCATTCGGTACCGCTCACCGTGCACAAGCGTCAACTTACGGCGTAGCGGAATTTGCACCAGTTGCTTGTGCAGGTCCATTACTTGCAGCAGAATTAGATGCATTAGGTAAAGCATTAAAAGAACCTGCTCGTCCGATGGTTGCGATCGTAGGCGGTTCTAAAGTTTCCACTAAATTAGAAGTATTAAACTCTCTTTCAAAAATTGCTGACCAAATTATCGTGGGTGGTGGTATTGCAAATACTTTTATCGCGGCAGCTGGCCACAATGTAGGTAAATCATTATATGAAGCAGATTTAATCCCTGTAGCAAAAGAATTAGCAGCAAGCACGGATATTCCAGTTCCAGTTGATGTGCGTGTTGGTACTGAATTCTCTGAAACTGCACCTGCAACAGAAAAATCAGTAACCGAAGTGAAAGACGATGAATCTATCTTCGATATCGGTGATAAATCTGCAGAACAATTAGCTGAAATCATCAAAAATGCAAAAACCGTTTTATGGAATGGTCCAGTTGGCGTGTTTGAGTTCCCTAACTTCCGTAAAGGGACTGAAATCATTTCTCACGCGATTGCAAACAGCGATGCATTCTCTATCGCTGGTGGTGGTGATACTTTAGCGGCTATCGATTTATTCGGTATTGCAGATAAAATCTCTTATATCTCTACCGGTGGCGGTGCATTCTTAGAATTCGTTGAAGGTAAAGTATTACCTGCAGTAGAAATTCTTGAAAAACGTGCGAACGGTTAATTAAATGGCTTCAATCCCCTCTGTGCTCATAGAGGGGATAAATATTGATTCTTCAAACAGAGGAAGAAATCCTCCAAAACAAAAGGAAACACAACTATGGCTAAATTATTAGATATCGTAAAACCTGGCGTAGTAACAGGTGAAGATGTACAAAAAATCTTTGCTTATGCCAAAGCAAACAACTTCGCGATCCCTGCAGTAAACTGCGTGGGTTCTGACTCCGTAAATGCTGTATTGGAAACCGCTGCACGTGTGAAAGCGCCAGTAATTATCCAATTCTCAAACGGTGGTGCAGCTTTCTACGCAGGTAAAGGTATCAAACCAACAAGCGGTGCACGTCCAGACGTTTTAGGTGCAATCGCAGGTGCAAAACATGTTCATACTTTAGCCAAAGAATACGGTGTGCCAGTTATTCTTCATACCGACCACGCAGCGAAAAAATTACTTCCATGGATCGATGGCTTACTTGAAGCGGGTGAAAAACACTTCGCAGAAACTGGCCGTCCATTATTCTCTTCTCACATGCTTGATTTATCTGAAGAACCAATGGAAGAAAACATGGCAATCTGCCGTGAATACCTTGCGCGTATGGACAAACTAGGTATGACCCTTGAAATCGAAATCGGTATTACCGGTGGTGAAGAAGATGGCGTGGACAACTCAGATGTAGATGAATCTCGTTTATATACCCAACCATCTGATGTGCTTTATGTTTACGACCAATTAAACCCTGTAAGCCCTAACTTTACTGTTGCTGCAGCATTCGGTAACGTGCATGGTGTTTACAAACCAGGTAACGTAAAATTAAAACCATCTATTTTAGGTGCATCACAAGAATTCGTTGCAAAAGAACGTAATCTTCCTGCTAAACCAATCAATTTCGTCTTCCACGGTGGTTCAGGTTCTAGCCGCGAAGAAATCCGCGAAGCAATTAGCTATGGTGCAATCAAAATGAATATCGATACGGATACTCAATGGGCTGCATGGAATGGTATCTTAAACTTCTATAAAGCAAATGAAGCTTATCTTCAAGGTCAATTAGGTAACCCTGAGGGTCCTGATGCACCAAACAAAAAATACTACGACCCACGTGTTTGGTTACGTAAAATGGAAGAATCAATGTCTAAACGCTTAGAGCAATCTTTCGAAGACTTAAACTGCGTTGATGTTTTATAATCCATAAAAATAGACTAAAATGAAACCGCACTTTGTTAGTGCGGTTTTTTAGTTTTACATAACCCGAATGTTGGCTCTTATCTATGCAAATAACAAAACAAAATTGGTTAGCCACCCTAATAAACTTTGCGGTAACGCTTTTCTTTCTTTCGATATTTATTGTCAAAGGGGGATATAATGCTGCGCCTGCTCTATTGATGTTAATCGGTTTAGGTTATGGCGTTTATGCTTTAATCAAGAGACCGCTTTTAAACTTATCGAAAGTTGATAAATGGTTAATTTACAGCTACCTTTTTTATTTTCTTACCTTTGTACTTTCCCTCTGTATTAATGGGGGGAAAATGCGTGATCTAGATACGGCAAGTCGTGTTGTTTTCTTAATTCCTGTTTTACTTTTATTATTAAAATATCCAATCAAAACCTGTGTATTGAGTTACTCTATCCCCCTTGGTGGTATTGTTTCTGTCTGCATCGCGCTTTATGATAAATTTATCTTGAATCTTAATCCGGATCAAAATCCTCGAATTATGCACATTCAAGGCGGTGACATTTCTATGTCATTAGGCATTTTGAGCCTGATTGTTGCCCTATATGCTTATCAAAAAAGAGAGGGGAAACTGACCGCTCTTAGTGTGATTGGTGCTTTATGTGGCATCGTAGGAAGTTTGCTTTCTACCGCTCGTGGAGGATGGGTTGCACTACCGATCTTACTTATTGTTATCCTTTATATTTATCGCCATTCTCTTTCAAAACGTTTTTTCCTGACTTTCTTTGGAATCATTGCCGTAGCAAGCGTTGGAATTAGCCAAATGCCCAATAACCGAATTATGGAACGGATTGACGTTGCACGAAAAGATATCCAACTTTACTTGGATAACCATGATGGCAATACTTCTCTAGGTGCGCGTTTTGAAATGTGGAAAAGCGCACTGGAAATGGTAAAAGAAAAACCCCTATTTGGCTGGGGCATTCAAGGGGCAACAGAAAAACGTAAACAAGAAACAAAAGAAAAAATTGCCACAGGTAACATTGGACAATTTACTCATGCTCATAACCAATATTTAGATGACCTATCCAAACGAGGAATTGTTGGCTTGCTCGCCTTACTTGCTGTTTTATTTATCCCTCTACATAGCTTTATGAAAAATCTGAAAACAGCAAATAATGAGATCAAGCTAATTGCAACGTTAGGCGTTGCCCATATTTTATCTGTGATGATCTATGGCTTAAGCCAAGGTTTCTTGGTACATAATTCAGGTACTATTTTTTACTTTTTCTTAACGATTGTGTTTTATGCTGCAATACGAACACATCAGAAGGCAGAATAATGAAAATTTTAGTCATTCGTAATGATAAACTGGGCGATTTTGTTCAGGCGTTTCCCGCTTTTGCGATGTTGAAAGCCTCAAATCCCGAGCTAAAACTAACTGCACTTGTGCCGGCTTATACAGCCCCATTGGCTCAAATTTGCCCCTATTTAGATAATGTCATCATTGATAGTGCCAAGAACGACAAAGCGGATTTTAATCGTCTTGTTAAAGAAATTAAAGAGCAGCAATTTGATGGCATGATTAGCTTCTTTTCCAATACCCATAATGGTAAATTAGCATGGAAAAGTGGAATTTCCTATCGTCTTGCACCTGCGACAAAATGGGTGCAAATCCTTTATAACCATCGTTTAACACAACGCCGTTCACGCTCAGAAAAATCTGAAGCAGAATACAATCAAGATCTGGCTCGTGCTTTCTTAAAAAAACACAATATGCCGATTGTGGAACCCAAACCACCTTACCTTTCACTTCCTGAAAGTGCGGTTAAAAATCAACGTGTTTTTCTGCAAGAACAATTAGGCATATCGGCTGATAAAAAATGGGTGTTTGTGCATAGCGGAACAGGTGGTTCAGCAACAAGCCTTTCGTTGACACAATATGCTCAATTAATACAAGGTTTGTTAAGCGAATTTGATTGCCAGATTATCTTAACAGCAGGACCTGGTGAAAGTGAAAAATCTCATGAGTTAGCGGAAAAAATCGACAGACCAAATGTGGTTGTTTACGATAAAAATAAAGGATTGGTTGATTTTGCACACTCTCTGGCTTGTGCGGATTTATTCATTGCGGGCTCTACTGGACCATTGCATTTAAGCAGTGCATTCAATGTGCCAACAATCGGGTTCTATCCAAATAGTCGCTCATCTCAGCCTCGTCGTTGGAAACCGATTAACGATGCAGACAAACACCTTGCTTTCTGCCCGCCAAAAGGGAAAGACGAAATGAATTTAGGCTTAATTTCTATTGATGATGCCTTAGTGGAGATTATCCCCTTCGTGCGGAAGATGTGGCAAGCGAGCAATTGAGTTTAAGCATAACTGTACAATCCAACCTATTGCGGCGGCAAAAACAACGGTACCGATTCCGACTGTGCCGCCGAGAAGATAACCCAACACACAAACCGACACTTCAAGGCTTGTTCTCACAATGCCTACTTTTAAATGAAGGCGTTGGCAAAACCCCACCATTAATCCATCCCGCGGGCCAGCGCCTTGATGACAGGTTAAATATAATGCTGTTCCAAGCCCATAAAGCAAAAGCCCAATTCCGCCGAATAAGATTCGACTCAAAAGTGCGGTTGGTTCAGGTATAATTTTCACGGTTAAACCCAGAAAAAAAGCAATCACGATAATATTCAAAATCGTGCCAAGCCCAAATCTTAACCTAAGGGGAATCCAAGCCAACATCACCAAACAGCTAATACCGAATGATGCCCAACCAATACTAACTCCAGCTTGTAATGCCACGCCTTGAGAAAGTACGGTCCAAGGTGAAGAACCCAAATTAGCGAGCACAATCAAGCCATCTCCAATGCCCAGTATTGCCAAAGCAAATAAGAGCATCGACATGGTTTTACCTTCGACTGACCATAGCGATTTGGCGGCCCAACTGGTGTGAGGAATCACCCGTGCTTTTTTCATATTATTCCCATTTATATTTAACGCTTACATCATAATGGGAAACCCCATAAAACCAAAACATTTTAACGTCATATGATATAACCGAATTGACTGATAAATATCATAAATGTGATGTAGATCACATTGTCAAAATTGTCATCATTCAGCCACTGACTTAAAATAGGCTACCCTTTTAAATTAGGACATGATTATGCTTGCATCTCTTCAAGATATTTTGGATACCGTAAAATCCAATACACTCACCTATCAACAAAAACTCATGTGTTTAGGCAATATCGCCGAGCGATTATTTGATCCTCGTGAATTATTAGGCTACACGGATGAAGAATGGCAATTCCTTCAAAATCAAATGATCTGTGATTTAAACGAAGGCTATGCGATTTATCGCCCCCGCTATATTTTGCCGGATTACAATGTGTATATTAAAAAAGGCTGTGAATTCCTTGAATTGCCGCCACCAAAAGATCTTGATGAAGCATTAGATGGCTTATTGATTTTATATTCCCACGTGCCCTCCATTACCACATTCCCAGTTTACATTGGTCGTTTAGACGTGCTACTTGATCCGTTTATTACCGATGAGGAACAAGACTACATCAAAATTAAACGTTTCTTAAATCATGTAGACAAAACTGTGCCGGATTCATTTTGCCACGCCAATATTGGTCCTTATGATACCAAAGCAGGGCGTTTGATTTTAAAAGCGGTGATTGAATTGGAAGCGCCAACACCAAATATGACCATTCGTTATGATAAGAGTAAAACAAGTCGTGAATTTGCAGAATTGGCGGCAAAAGCGTGCTTATTGGTTTCCAAACCGTCTTTTGCCAATGATGCTTACTACATTTCTGACTTAGGCGAACAATATGGTATTGCAAGCTGCTATAACGCACTGCCTGAATGTGGCGGCGCTTATACCCTCACTCGCTTGCGCTTAGGGACTATCGCGCGCGCCTGTAAAACCGTGGATGAAATGATCAATGAGCTCTTACCTCGTGTAGCAAAATGTGCACTTTCCACTATGGATAAACGCCATAAATTTGTAGTGGAAGAAAGCAACTTCTTCAATACCTCATTCCTCGAAAAAGAAGGTTTTATCAAACGCACTAATTTTACGGGGATGTTTGCCATTGTAGGACTTGCAGATGCAGCGAATCACTTGCTACAACAAGAAGGCTTAAACGAAACCTTTGGTAAAAGCCAACGCGGTGATGAAATTGCGACCATGATTATGGATAAATTGAAAGAAGTCACAGATAACCATGAAGGCGTGTATGCGGAACGCACGGGCAATCGTTATTTATTACATGCGCAAGTAGGCGCAAGCAATCATGAAGAAGATAAACGTAATGCGCCTGCGCATCGTATTCGTGTGGGTGAAGAACCAACGTTATTGGCTCATTTAAAACAATCTGCGCCATTCCATAAATACTTCCCATCAGGTACGGGAGATTTGTTTGCCTTTGACCAAACCTATGTGGATCATTTAGATGCCGTCGTTGATATTATCGATGGTTCATTTGCGCAAGGTTACCGTTATATCACCACTTATCTTAAAAACACCGATTTGATTCGGGTAACGGGTTATTTGGTGAAGAAAAGCGAAGTGGAAAAATACCGTAAAGGTGAAGTAGCATTACGTGATACCACTTGGTATGGTTCAGGTACCGATGATTGTGCACAAGTCTTTGACCGCCAATTACGCGATGAACAAGATGTAAGTGCAAGCTAGAAAAAAAGTGCGGTCGAAAAATTCTTTGTTTTTTGACCGCACTTATTCTTTTTCTGCCTTTTCTAAAATTGCTTTGTGTTCTCTAATCAATGCCATAAACGGCTGCCCAAAGCGTTCTAATTTGATCGCCCCGACTCCATTAATTTGTAGCATTTCAATATTACTTGTTGGCATATACTGTGCCATTTCCTGCAATGTTGCATCATTAAAGACAATATAAGGTGGAATATTTTCCTTATCCGCTAGCTGCTTCCGTAAGAAACGCAAACGCGCAAACAAATCTTTATCATAATTTGCCACTGTATTTTTATGAGACGTATGCACAATTTTATTAATGGATGAAATACGTGGCATCGCTAATTCAAGCGGCACTTCGCCTTTTAAAACAGGGCGTGCACTTTCTGTGAGCTGAAGCGTTGCACTATTAAACTCACCGATTACTTGTTGAATAAAACCAAGGTGGATAAGTTGGCGAATGACCGATTGCCAATGTTCTTTGCTTTTATCTTTACCAATGCCATAAACACTTAACTTATCATGTTGGCGTTCTACAATTTTTTGATTATGCATCCCTCGCAATACCGCAATCACATATTGCACGCCGAAACACTGCCCCACACGATAAATCGTCGACATCACTTTTTGCGCATCAATTAAGCCATCATATTTCTTTGGCGGGTCTAGACAAATATCGCAGTTTTGGCAAGGCGTTTGACGATATTCACCAAAATAATTGAGTAATACCAAACGGCGACAAGTTTGACTTTCGGCAAATTCACCAATGGCTTCCAATTTATGTTGCTCAATTTGACGTTGTGGCGTCTCTGGTTTTTCAAGCAGAATCTTCTGTAACCAAGCATAATCAGCCGGTTCGTAGAAAAGTACTGCTTCTGCAGGTAAATCATCTCGCCCCGCGCGACCAGTTTCTTGATAATATGATTCAATGCTTCTCGGCAAATCAAAATGGGCAACAAAACGCACATTGGATTTATTAATGCCCATTCCAAACGCAATCGTCGCAACCACAACTTGAACATTATCTCGTTGAAAATCTTGCTGGACGCGTTCACGCAGTGCAGTTTCCATTCCCGCATGATATGCCGCAGCTGAAACACCTTTATTTCGCAAAGTTTCAGCTATACGTTCTACTTTCGAACGACTATTACAATACACAATGCCACTTTTGCCTTTCTGAGCTAAGACAAAATGCGTAAGCTGCTCCATTGGCTTAAACTTTTCTTCCAACGTATAACGAATATTCGGACGGTCAAAACTGCCAATGTATTTGTGAGGATGGTCTAATTTAAGATGAGTGAGAATATCCTGTCTTGTCGCATAATCAGCCGTAGCCGTTAATGCCATAATCGGCGCATTTGGAAAAGCCGCTTTTAAGCCGCCAAGTTGGGTATATTCAGGACGGAAATCATGCCCCCATTGTGAAATACAATGTGCTTCATCAATAGCGATAAAGGAAATTTGAGCATAAGAAATCAGCTGAAAAAAACTGTTTGTCATCACTTTTTCAGGTGAAACATACAATAATTTTAATTGTCCTGAAATCAGCTTATTTTCAACTTGCTGTTGTTGTTCTGGCGTCTGACTAGAGTTTAGAAAATCAGCTTCAATACCGTTTGCTTGGAGTTGATCCACCTGATCTTTCATTAAAGAAATTAAAGGCGAAATCACTAATGTGAGACCGGGAAAACAAAGTGCTGGAATTTGATAACACAAGGATTTGCCATTCCCTGTAGCCATAACCACTAAGGCATCCTGACCACTTAATGCAGCATGAATCACTTCTTCCTGCCCTTTGCGGAAAGATTGGTAACCAAAAACAGACCGCAACGTATGAAGTGCGGTCGTTTTTAAGTCTGTTTTTTGCGGGGCATGTTCCGCGAGTTCGGTCATTAGAATGTTACCGTTTCTCCGTGAGCCGCAACCGCCTCGGTTAAAGAATCCCAAAAGCGTTTACCATCATTTGCCACCCAATCATTATTTTTATAAGCAAAATGGAATCCACCCAAACGGCTCGCAAGCCAAAGCTCAAGAAGTGGTTCTTGTTTATTGATAACGATTTGTGAACGGTCATCAAATGTGATCGTGAATACCGAACCTTGCGTTTCGCAATCCACATCACAATCTTGATTCTCTAACGTTTCTTCAATTTTTTGCCAAACCTGTTCAATATTTTGGTGAAATTCTGCAACATTCATAAAATTTTCCGATTAAATCTGATAGAATGCCGTGAATTATAAAGCCTTTCGCCTCGTTGGCAAAGGCAGATTTTACTTATTAGAGAGATTGAAAAATGAAAAAATTACTTTCTATTTTATTACTCAGTGCATTCTGTACTTTAGCGACAGGTTGCGGTGTAAAAGGGCCATTATATTTCCCTGAAAAAGAACAACCGCAAAACACACAAAAAACACAATAAAAACTGACTGCACTCAAAGGATTCGTCATGGATTTTTTCCAATATAAAAACGAGCAACTTTATGTTGAAGATTTGCCCGTCAAACAACTCGCTGAAGAATTCGGTACACCACTTTATATTTATTCTCGTGCCACACTTGAACGCCATTGGCATGCCTTCGATTCCGCTTTAGGAAAGCATCCACACTTAATTTGTTATGCCGTTAAAGCCAATTCTAATATTGGAATATTGAATGTCATGGCAAAATTAGGTTCTGGTTTTGATATCGTTTCACAAGGTGAATTAGAACGCGTATTGGCAGCAGGTGGGGACGCATCAAAAGTTGTCTTTTCCGGCGTAGCAAAATCTCGTACAGAAATTATGCGAGCGTTAGAAATAGGCATTCGTTGTTTCAATGTGGAATCTGTTGCGGAATTACATCACATCAACCAAATTGCGGGTGAAATGGGTAAAGTAGCCCCTATTTCTTTACGCGTGAACCCCGATGTTGATGCCCATACCCACCCTTACATTTCCACTGGATTGAAAGAAAATAAATTTGGTGTGAACGTAGATGAAGCACGTGAGGTATATAAATTAGCAGCAACCTTACCTCATGTGAAAATTACGGGTATGGATTGCCATATTGGCTCTCAGCTTACTGAATTACAGCCCTTCTTAGATGCAACTGATCGCCTCATTCGTTTAATGGAACAATTAAAAGAAGATGGCATCAAATTAAAACACTTAGATCTCGGTGGTGGTTTGGGCGTAACTTATACTAATGAAACGCCACCTCACCCAAGTGACTATGCAACTGCGCTACTGAATAAATTAAAAGATTATGAAGATCTCGAAATTATTCTAGAACCCGGTCGAGCGATCGCGGCGAATGCAGGGATTTTAGTGGCAAAAGTTCAATACTTAAAAAGTAATGAAAGTCGAAACTTCGCGATTACCAATACAGGGATGAACGATATGATTCGTCCAGCACTCTATGAAGCTTATATGAATATAATTGAAATTGACCGCACTTTAGGGCGTGAAAAAGCCATTTATGATGTTGTTGGCCCGGTATGCGAAACCTCTGATTTCTTAGGTAAACAGCGTGAACTCGCCATTGCTGAAGGTGATTATATTGCTCAACGCTCTGCTGGTGCTTATGGTGCAAGTATGTCCTCAAACTACAATTCTCGTCCACGTACGGCTGAAGTATTAGTGGATGGAAACAAAACTCATTTAATTCGTCGTAGAGAAAATCTCAGCGAGTTATGGGCACTAGAAAGCATCGCGGAATAAAAAGATAGAAAGAAAAAACGGTCAAGACTTACATCTTGACCGTTTTTTATATAACTAAATAATTCGAGAGAATTGTTGTCGTTTTGCTGCAGCTCTTGAATAGGTATCAAAGCATAAGCAAATATTACGAATTAATAATCGACCTTTAGGCGAAACTTGTAAGCCTGTTTCCGTTTCAGAAATTAATCCATCTTCAAGTAATGGTTTTAATAACTGTAAATCTTCAGCAAAGTGCTTTTTGAAATCAATATTATATTGTTTTTCAATTGGTGCAAAATCAAGCTTAAAATTACAAATCAATTGCTTAATCACATCACGGCGTAAGCAATCCTCTTCTGTCATCGCTAAACCTTTATGCAGTGCAATACCTGAATTTTCTATATCATGATAATAATGTTTTAATTCTTTTTGGTTTTGAGCATATGTATCACCTAATAAACTAATGGCTGATACACCTAAACCGAGCAAATCACATTCTTCTTGTGTGGTATAGCCTTGGAAATTTCGGTGTAAGACACCTTTCTCTTGGGCAATCGCTAATTCATCATCGGGTTTAGCAAAGTGATCCATACCGATAAACTTATAGCCTGCATTGCCCAAAGTTTCGATAGTTTTCTGTAAGATCTCTAATTTAGTTTCTGGTGGCGGCAATTGATCTTCTTTAATTTTTGCCTGCCCCGCAAATCGACTTGGTAAATGAGCATAGTTAAAGATACTCAAACGATCTGGATTTAATTCAATCACTTTATGTAATGTAAACATAAAACTTTCCACATTTTGAAGTGGCAATCCATAAATTAAATCAAGGTTGGTCGATTGGAAACCTAACTCACGAGCACGAACAAGTAATGCATTCACAAACTCTTCATCTTGTTCACGGTTTACCGCTTTTTGAACCGCTTTATTGAAATCTTGTACACCCATGCTAATTCGGTTAAAACCAATATTGCGTAAATGATCAAGCATGTCGAGCTCAATTTCGCGTGGGTCCATCTCAATACTAACTTCTGCATTATCCGCAATCGTAAAATGATCTTTAAGCATCTTCATCAAACGAGCAGATTGCTCTTCTGTCAAATAAGTCGGTGTACCACCGCCCCAATGCACTTGAGTCGCAACACGATTTTTGAATAATTCTGAACGCGCTTTGATTTCTTTTTCAAGGTAATCAAGATAAATATCCGCCTTATGTTGATGACGAGTAATTACCTTATTACAGCCACAAAAGTAGCAAAGTTTGTGACAAAACGGAATGTGTACGTAAAGGGAAAGTGGTCTTTCCGGATAACGATTAGCTGCTGCAATAAAATCTTCGTTTGTGTAACTTTCATTAAATTCTAATGCAGTTGGATAAGATGTATAACGAGGTCCTGATTGGTTATATTTTTGAATTAACGCAAGATCCCAAATAATTTCAGACATTAAACTTCCCCAAATTTCTCTACGTCATTTAAAAACTGACGTAACTCCAACATAATTTCTTCTTCAAATTTTGCTTCTGCACTTTCTCGCTCAAGATCGAGTTTCATTCTTTCTTTTTTTAATAAGGCTTTCCGAGCTTCATGCGTAGGCATTTCTTTTACAATATTATAAAGTGCATACATGGCTTGATATGGCTGCAAAGATTGTCCAAAAGGGAGTAAAAGCATTGATAAACGAATCACCCCTTCTGAATGGTTACAATCTCCATTTTGCATCGCTTTAGCGATAATTACCATACTCTCTTTTAGGCGTTTTGTACGTGCTATCTTAGCCTGTTTAATGAGAGTGTTTTGATGGCGTAACTTCCTAAGTAATTTAAAGGCATAAAATGATACGCCAGCAATAATTCCCAAAGCAATAATACTTAAAATAATCGGCCACATGACAATTATCTGAATTGGTTGATATCAATCTTCTCGAAGGTTCGATAGAGGTCATCCTCTGTCTCTTCTTCATCTTGAATACCTAATTCTTCCATTAACTGAGCAATACGATCTAAGCATTCATCTACAAATTGTTGATCAGCTTTACTAATCGTTTTGCCTTCATCTAAAGCATCCAACAATTCATTTAGAATTTCATTATTTTCTAAACGTTCTAACTCCACTTCAGGCGCAAGTTTTTTCGGTTCTTTGACGGCTGGAATTGTCATCCCTTTCTCAGGCTTATTCACAAATTCAACAATCAGTGGAACCTTTTTACGGCTACCAATACGCGGATCTTTTTGTTCAATGATTTGGTTATTTTTATTTTGTTCAGCGTTACTATGACGAGAACCGGATGCTAAACCTTTATGTTTACGTTTTTTCTTATCTTCTCTTGCCTTAGCGTCTAATTCATAACGTGTTAATTTCTTACCTGATAGCTTTGGTGCTTCAGGTTTCTTGTCCGATTTACGAATTGGCATAATATCGCTAATTTTACGACTTTTCTTTTTACGAGCCATTTGTGTTATTTATCCTATAAAAAATTTTGGTGATTGTACCATTCCACCTCTATTTTCTCATTAAAAGATTTAAACATCTTTAATAAAACTATTCTGATTTTGACCGCACTTTTTATTTATTAAAATAAAATCTAAAAATAAAAACCCCAAGCCATTCAGCTCGGGGTTCACATTCACTACCTGGCGGTGTCCTACTCTCACATGGGGAAGCCCCACACTACCATCGGCGCATCGGCGTTTCACTTCTGAGTTCGGTATGGGGTCAGGTGGGACCACCGCTCTATCGCCGCCAGGATTATTCCTTTAATAACTCTATTTCTTTCTGTTCCGCTATCTCTAGCGCTCACAACCAAACAAGCTGATTCAACTTCAAAACTTTCTCTTTCTTCTCTGAGTCTTTTTATTTTAGTCTTACAACCCCAAAAACCCTTGAGCGTTGTATAGTTAAGCCTCTCGGGCAATTAGTATCTGTTAGCTCAACGGCTCGCACCGCTTACACACCAGACCTATCTACGTCTTAGTCTTAAACAACCCTTACTGTCTTAAAAACAGGGAGAACTCATCTCTTGGCAAGTTTCGTGCTTAGATGCTTTCAGCACTTATCTCTTCCGCACTTAGCTACCCGGCAATGCGTCTGGCGACACAACCGGAACACCAGTGGTGCGTCCACTCCGGTCCTCTCGTACTAGGAGCAGCCCCAATCAATTCTCCAACGCCCACGGCAGATAGGGACCGAACTGTCTCACGACGTTCTAAACCCAGCTCGCGTACCACTTTAAATGGCGAACAGCCATACCCTTGGGACCTACTTCAGCCCCAGGATGTGATGAGCCGACATCGAGGTGCCAAACACCGCCGTCGATATGAACTCTTGGGCGGTATCAGCCTGTTATCCCCGGAGTACCTTTTATCCGTTGAGCGATGGCCCTTCCATTCAGAACCACCGGATCACTATGACCTACTTTCGTACCTGCTCGACTTGTCTGTCTCGCAGTTAAGCTTGCTTATACCATTGCACTAACCTGACGATGTCCGACCGTCATTAGCAAACCTTCGTGCTCCTCCGTTACTCTTTGGGAGGAGACCGCCCCAGTCAAACTACCCACCAGACACTGTCCGAGACCACGTTTCGTAATCTTCGTTAGAACATCAAACGTTAAAGGGTGGTATTTCAAGGTCGACTCCATAATCACTGGCGTGACTACTTCTAAGTCTCCCACCTATCCTACACATCAAAATTCAATGTTCAGTGTCAAGCTATAGTAAAGGTTCACGGGGTCTTTCCGTCTAGCCGCGGGTACACCGCATCTTCACGGCGATTTCAATTTCACTGAGTCTCGGGTGGAGACAGCCTGGCCATCATTATGCCATTCGTGCAGGTCGGAACTTACCCGACAAGGAATTTCGCTACCTTAGGACCGTTATAGTTACGGCCGCCGTTTACTGGGGCTTCGATCAGGAGCTTCTCTTTCGATTACACCATCAATTAACCTTCCAGCACCGGGCAGGCATCACACCCTATACGTCCACTTTCGTGTTTGCAGAGTGCTGTGTTTTTAATAAACAGTTGCAGCCAGCTGGTATCTTCGACCGGTTCAACCTTCGCCCGCTAGGGACTACAATCTACGCCGGCGCACCTTCTCCCGAAGTTACGGTGCTATTTTGCCTAGTTCCTTCACCCGAGTTCTCTCAAGCGCCTGAGTATTCTCTACCTGACCACCTGTGTCGGTTTTCAGTACGGTTTAGATAAACCTGAAGCTTAGTGGCTTTTCCTGGAAGTGTGGTATCGGTTACTTCAGCTCCGTAGAGCCTCGTCATCATCTCTCGGTGTTAAAGAAGTCCGGATTTGCCTAAACTTCACACCTACCAACTTAAACGCACATATCCAACAGTGCGATAACCTAACCTACTCCGTCCCCACATCGCAGTTTATCCAAGTACGGGAATATTAACCCGTTTCCCATCGACTACGCTTTTCAGCCTCGCCTTAGGGGCCGACTCACCCTGCCCCGATTAACGTTGGACAGGAACCCTTGGTCTTCCGGCGAACGGGTTTTTCACCCGTTTTATCGTTACTTATGTCAGCATTCGCACTTCTGATACGTCCAGCAAACCTCTCGATTCACCTTCATCCGCTTACAGAACGCTCCCCTACCCAACAGTATTGCTACTGATGCCGCAGCTTCGGTGCTATATTTGAGCCCCGTTACATCTTCCGCGCAGGCCGACTCGACTAGTGAGCTATTACGCTTTCTTTAAATGATGGCTGCTTCTAAGCCAACATCCTAGCTGTCTAAGCCTTCCCACTTCGTTTCCCACTTAATATAGACTTTGGGACCTTAGCTGGCGGTCTGGGTTGTTTCCCTCTCCACGACGGACGTTAGCACCCGCCGTGTGTCTCCTGAGTATCACTCTTCGGTATTCGTAGTTTGCATCGGGTTGGTAATCCGGGATGGACCCCTAGCCGAAACAGTGCTCTACCCCCGAAGGTGTCCGCTCAAGGCTCTACCTAAATAGATTTCGGGGAGAACCAGCTATCTCCCGGTTTGATTGGCCTTTCACCCCCAGCCACAAGTCATCCGCTAATTTTTCAACATTAGTCGGTTCGGTCCTCCAGTTAGTGTTACCCAACCTTCAACCTGCCCATGGCTAGATCACCGGGTTTCGGGTCTATACCTTGCAACTATTCGCCCAGTTAAGACTCGGTTTCCCTTCGGCTCCCCTATTCGGTTAACCTCGCTACAAAATATAAGTCGCTGACCCATTATACAAAAGGTACGCAGTCACCCTTAAAGGGCTCCCACTGCTTGTACGTACAAGGTTTCAGGTTCTATTTCACTCCCCTCACCGGGGTTCTTTTCGCCTTTCCTTCACAGTACTGGTTCACTATCGGTCAATCAGGAGTATTTAGCCTTGGAGGATGGTCCCCCCATCTTCAAACAGGATATCACGTGTCCCGCCCTACTTGTCGTTAGCTTAGTACCATGACCTGGACTTCGAGTACGGGGCTATCACCCTGTATCGCCAAGCTTCCCAGCTTGTTCCTCTGTCTCTGTCATTATCACTAACAGGCTCCTTCGCGTTCGCTCGCCGCTACTAACGAAATCTCGGTTGATTTCTTTTCCTCGGGGTACTTAGATGTTTCAGTTCTCCCGGTTTGCCTCACTTACCTATGGATTCAGTAAGTGATAGTAGATTCTTCATCTACTGGGTTTCCCCATTCGGACATCTTGGATTAAACGCCTCTTATCGACTCATCCAAGCTTTTCGCAGATTAGCACGTCCTTCGTCGCCTCTGATTGCCAAGGCATCCACCTTGTACGCTTAGTCACTTAACTATACAACCTCAAAAATTCTTGATGTTGTGTTTTCAACTAAACACTTGATTGCTTTTGTTCAATCAAGATTTTTTTCTTACTCAGACTTTTTCTTATCCTTTAAAAGGACTTGAAAGTCTCTTCAGTTTTTCAGCTTGTTTCCTGGTTGTTAAAGAACAGAAGATAATAAAGTTATCTTTATTTGGCGTCCCCACGGGGATTCGAACCCCGGTTACCGCCGTGAAAGGGCGATGTCCTAGGCCTCTAGACGATGGGGACAACAAATAAAGATACTCTATCTTACATTTTGCTTACGCACTTTTCTCTCTTCATTCATTTTCTACAATATATCAATCAATCTGTGTGGACACTTATTGTCTCTCGTTTTTGGTAAGGAGGTGATCCAACCGCAGGTTCCCCTACGGTTACCTTGTTACGACTTCACCCCAGTCATGAATCATACCGTGGTAAACGCCCCCCCGAAGGTTAAGCTATCTACTTCTGGTACAACCCACTCCCATGGTGTGACGGGCGGTGTGTACAAGGCCCGGGAACGTATTCACCGCAACATTCTGATTTGCGATTACTAGCGATTCCGACTTCATGGAGTCGAGTTGCAGACTCCAATCCGGACTTAGACGTACTTTGTGAGATTCGCTCCAGCTCGCACTCTCGCTTCCCTCTGTATACGCCATTGTAGCACGTGTGTAGCCCTACTCGTAAGGGCCATGATGACTTGACGTCATCCCCACCTTCCTCCGGTTTATCACCGGCAGTCTCCTTTGAGTTCCCGACCGAATCGCTGGCAACAAAGGATAAGGGTTGCGCTCGTTGCGGGACTTAACCCAACATTTCACAACACGAGCTGACGACAGCCATGCAGCACCTGTCTCAGAGTTCCCGAAGGCACCAATCCATCTCTGGAAAGTTCTCTGGATGTCAAGAGTAGGTAAGGTTCTTCGCGTTGCATCGAATTAAACCACATGCTCCACCGCTTGTGCGGGCCCCCGTCAATTCATTTGAGTTTTAACCTTGCGGCCGTACTCCCCAGGCGGTCGATTTATCACGTTAGCTACGGGCGCCAAGCTCAAAGCTCAACCCCCAAATCGACATCGTTTACAGCGTGGACTACCAGGGTATCTAATCCTGTTTGCTCCCCACGCTTTCGCACATGAGCGTCAGTACATTCCCAAGGGGCTGCCTTCGCCTTCGGTATTCCTCCACATCTCTACGCATTTCACCGCTACACGTGGAATTCTACCCCTCCCTAAAGTACTCTAGCGACCCAGTATGAAATGCAATTCCCAGGTTAAGCCCGGGGCTTTCACACCTCACTTAAGTCACCGCCTGCGTGCCCTTTACGCCCAGTTATTCCGATTAACGCTCGCACCCTCCGTATTACCGCGGCTGCTGGCACGGAGTTAGCCGGTGCTTCTTCTGTAGTTAACGTCAATCACCTAGTTTATTAAACTAAATGCCTTCCTCGCTACCGAAAGAACTTTACAACCCGAAGGCCTTCTTCATTCACGCGGCATGGCTGCGTCAGGGTTGCCCCCATTGCGCAATATTCCCCACTGCTGCCTCCCGTAGGAGTCTGGGCCGTGTCTCAGTCCCAGTGTGGCTGGTCATCCTCTCAGACCAGCTAGAGATCGTCGGCTTGGTGAGCCTTTACCTCACCAACTACCTAATCCCACTTGGGCTCATCCTATGGCATGTGGCCCGAAGGTCCCACACTTTCATCTCTCGATACTACGCGGTATTAGCTACAGTTTCCCGTAGTTATCCCCCTCCATAAGCTAGATTCCCAAGCATTACTCACCCGTCCGCCACTCGTCATCAAAGAAGCAAGCTTCTTTATGTTACCGTTCGACTTGCATGTGTTAAGCCTGCCGCCAGCGTTCAATCTGAGCCATGATCAAACTCTTCAATTCAAGTTCAATCGCTCAATACTGCTGACATAAAATGTCACTACTTAAAAAAGTATTATGAATTTCTAGTTAGCACCTATTAAGACTTCAAAATTAAAAAATATTTTTAAAACAAGTCAATCAACAAGTGCCCACACAGATTGTCTGATATATTGTTAAAGAGCAAAAAAGAACGACGCACCGGTTTTTCTTAAGAGTCACAACAGCGCGTCGTTGTGTGGGGCGTATTATAGGCATTTCAGACACCTTTGCAAGATCTTTTTGTAAAAAAATGTAAATTTTTTCTTAGTTGAAGATCTTTTCGCCTATTCGAACAAAAAATAGATCATTTTTGTTACTTAATTAATCGTTTTGCTATTCTTGGCAAATCTGCAATGGAATCCAAAACATAATCAGCAAGGTTCTCTCCCTCTTCTGTAATAGGTTTGCCTGTTCGCACTAAAATATTTGTTTTTACTTTTGCGCCCATGCCTGCTTTAAGATCTTCAATCTTATCGCCAACCATAATAGATTGTGCAGGATCGATTTTCAGCGCTTTAATCGCCTCTAATAACATGCCTGATTTTGGTTTTCTGCATGCACAGTCTTCTTTATATTCGCCCTTCCCTTCTGGATGATGAGGACAATAGTAGATGCCATCTAAATCCACACCACGATCAGCTAATGACCAATCCATCCATTCTGTCAGTTGCAAAAACTGATCTTCTGAAAAATATCCACGTGCGATGCCTGATTGATTGGTTACTAAAACTAAAAGGTATCCCATTTCCTTCAATTCTTTTAATGCATCAATACTGCCTTCAATAAATTGAAAATCATCAATTTTATGGACATAACCATGGTCGATATTTAAAGTGCCATCACGATCTAAAAAAACAGCTTTCTTCATATATTTTCTCATTTATCTTTTTCTTAAGGCAAAATTATCCCTTTTATCCTTAATATAAGCAATAATAAGTCATAACTGATATGTTTAAAAAAGATCCCTGAAGATATTGACACAGCATTCTAGACGTCTAGAATACAAATGAAATTCAAATATTAACTGAGAACAAGGGCTTATATGATTAAGCTAAATAACATTACGAAGATTTTTACACTTCCAGATAAAAAACTGACCGCACTTGATAATGTTTCATTACATGTGCCTAAGGGACAGATTTGCGGTGTCATTGGTGCCTCTGGTGCAGGTAAAAGTACGCTTATCCGTTGTGTAAACTTATTAGAAAGACCGACTCACGGTGCAGTGATCATCGATGATGTGGATCTAACTCAACTTTCTGACGCTGAATTAGTGAAAACACGCCGCCAAATCGGTATGATTTTCCAACATTTTAATTTATTGACCTCTCGAACCGTTTTTGAAAACGTGGCATTGCCACTTGAATTAGAAAATAAATCGAAAGCAGAAATTCAAGAAAAAACGACCGCACTTTTAGCACTTGTTGGATTAAGTGATAAACATAATGTGTATCCTGCTAATCTCTCTGGTGGTCAAAAACAACGAGTAGCGATTGCTCGTGCACTTGCAAGCGATCCAAAAGTCTTACTTTGTGATGAAGCGACTAGCGCATTAGATCCGGCAACAACCCAATCCATTCTAAAATTATTAAAAGAAATCAACCGCACTTTAGGTATCACCATTCTTCTTATTACCCATGAAATGGAAGTGGTTAAACGCATCTGCGATCAAGTTGCCGTGATTGATAAAGGTCGTCTGATTGAACAAGGCACGGTTAGCGAAATTTTCTCTAATCCGAAAACAGAATTGGCCCAAGAATTTATCAGTTCGACTTTCCACATTACGTTGCCGGAAGAATATTTAGAAAATTTATCTGATACACCAAAACATGCCAAATCGTATCCGATCATCAAATTTGAATTTACTGGTCGTTCCGTCGATGCGCCATTACTTTCTCAAGCATCGAAAAAATTTGGCGTGGAACTCAGTATCTTAACATCACAAATTGATTATGCCGGTGGGGTAAAATTTGGCTTTACCATTGCGGAGGTTGAAGGTGATGAAGATGCGATTACGCAAGCCAAAGTTTATTTAATGGAAAATAACGTTCGAGTAGAGGTGCTAGGCTATGTTCAATGATTTATGGGCAACATTTAGCCAACAATTCCCCGATAATTTTGCGAGTTTATTAACGGTATCGACCGTTGAAACAATTTATATGTCAGTATTATCGACATTAATTGCCGCTTTATTAGGCTTACCACTGGGTTTTTTAACCTTTTTAACCAATAAAGGGGCGATTTTAGAAAACAAAAAGCTCAATGCGTTTTTAAACGTCATTATTAATATCGGACGTTCAATTCCTTATATTATTTTATTACTCGCTTTAATTCCGCTTACCAGTTGGTTACTTCCTGGCGGTAGTATTGGTTCTAATGCAGCGATTGTCTCATTAAGTGCAGCCGCAACGCCATTTTTTGCACGTCTTACGAGTAATGCGCTTTTTGAGATTCCAACCGGTTTGACTGAAACAGCAAAAGCCATGGGTGCAACCAATTGGCAAATTATTCGTAAATTCTATTTGCCTGAATCCCTACCTACGCTCATTAATGCTATTACGCTCACTTTCGTGACATTAATTGGCTATACCGCAATGGCGGGAACGCAAGGCGGTGGCGGCTTAGGAAGTCTCGCCATTAACTATGGTGTCTATCGTAATATGCCATCAGTAACTTGGGCAGCAACGATTGTTATCGTGATTATCGTGATGCTCAGTCAAAAATTAGGCGACACACTCGCAAAACGAGTGGATCACCGTTAATTATTTTCTATATCATTTTATTCACAACAAGGAAAAAACATGAAATTAAAAAACTTATTTGCTATCACCGCTATCGCGTCAGCATTAGTATTAACAGGTTGTAAAGAAGAGAAAAAAGCAGATGCAGCGTCAACTGCGCCTGCAGCAACATCAATCAAAGTTGGTGTAATGGCAGGTCCTGAGCACCAAGTAGCCGAAACCGCTGCAAAAGTGGCAAAAGACAAATACAACTTAAATGTTGAATTTGTTTTATTCAATGACTACGCATTACCAAATACTGCTGTATCTAAAGGTGATTTAGATGCTAACGCAATGCAACATAAACCTTACTTAGATGAAGATGTAAAAGCGAAAAACTTAAACAATTTAGTGATCGTTGGTAACACCTTTGTTTACCCTCTTGCTGGCTATTCTAAAACCATCAAAAATGTAAATGAATTAAAAGATGGCGCGAAAGTTGTTGTGCCAAATGACCCATCAAACCGTGGTCGTGCATTAATCCTTCTTGAAAAACAAGGTTTAATCAAACTTAAAAATTCTAACGATCTTCTTTCAACTGTCGCAGATATCGTTGAAAATCCGAAAAACTTAAAAATTTCTGAAGTAGATACCTCTGTTGCAGCTCGTGCATTAGATGATGTTGATCTTGCTGTTGTAAATAACACTTATGCGGGTCAAGTTGGCTTAAATGCACAAGATAATGGCGTATTCGTAGAAGATAAAGATTCTCCATACGTAAACATCATCGTTGCGCGTACTGATAACAAAGACAGCAAAGCGATCCAAGATTTCGTGAAAGCATACCAAACTGAAGAAGTTTACCAAGAAGCGAAAAAACACTTTAAAGATGGTGTTGTAAAAGGTTGGTAATCTCAGCTTAAGCAAAATATTTCAAAGCCACCGATAAGGTGGCTTTTTTATTGATGAAAAGAAAGTGCGGTCATTTTTACGATACTTTTCCAAACGAAAAACGCATCAAAAACTGACCGCCTTTCTGTATTAAGATAATAAAAAACCCGAGCCTAAACTCGGGTTTTCTTTTATCGATTAGCGATTACTCTGCATCATCTGCCATATTAAGCATTTCTGCTAAGTTAGTTGTTGCATCATCTGCTGTCATCACGAATTCATCAGCAATTGCTGCTTCATCGTCTTCAGACAATTTAATTACAACATCGTCTACAATACGTTTCTTGTGACGACCTTGGTGATACGCAAAACCAGTACCAGCTGGGATTAAACGACCTACGATTACGTTCTCTTTCAAGCCGCGTAATTCATCACGTTTACCCGCCACCGCTGCTTCAGTAAGCACGCGAGTGGTTTCTTGGAACGATGCTGCAGAAATGAAGGATTCTGTCGCCAATGACGCTTTGGTAATACCAAGTAATTCACGTTCGAACTCAACTGGTGGTTTACCCTCCGCTTCACGTTTACGGTTAACAATTTTCACGCGAGCCACTTCAACTTGTTCCCCTTCAAGGAATTCGCTGTCATAAGCTTTGGTGATAACTGCTTTACGTAACATTTGACGTACGATAACTTCGATATGCTTATCGTTAATTTTTACCCCTTGTAAGCGGTAAACTTCTTGCACTTCGTTCACGATGTATTCAGTTACAGCACGAACACCACGTAAACGTAAGATATCGTGTGGAGTCTCTGCACCATCAGAAATCACGTCACCACGTTCTACCATCTCACCTTCAAATACGTTGAGCTGACGCCATTTTGGAATCATTTCTTCGTAGATTTCACCTTCAGTTGGGGTGATTAACAAGCGACGTTTACCTTTGGTTTCTTTACCGAAGGACACGATACCTGAAATTTCAGCCAAGATTGCAGGCTCTTTCGGTTTACGAGCTTCGAATAAATCAGCAACGCGTGGAAGACCACCGGTAATATCTTTAGTACCCACAGATTCTTGTGGAATACGTGCAAGTGGTTCACCCACTTTCACTTCCGCACCGTCATCTAAACTTACGATTGCTTTACCTGGTAAGAAGTATTGTGCAATAACGTCAGTTTCAGGTAAGAAGATATCGTTACCTTTTGCATCAACTAATTTAATAGTTGGACGTAAATCTTTACCTGCTGTTGCACGTTCACCCACGTCTTGTACCACGATAGAAGAAAGACCGGTTAATTCATCCGTTTGACGAGTTACAGTTAAACCATCCACGATATCAACGAATTTCACAAAACCAGATACTTCAGAGACTACTGGCATAGTATGTGGATCCCAATTTGCCACAGTTTCACCAGCAGACACTTCTTGACCGTCAGCTTTGTTCAATACAGTACCGTAAGGCACTTTATAGTGTTCTTTCGTACGACCAAATTCATCAGTCACCGTTAATTCAGTATTACGAGAAGTTAAAACTAATTTACCTTCATCATTAACAACGAATTTCGCGTTAGCAAGGTGTAAAGTACCGTTGTTTTTGATTTGTACGCTAGATTCTTTCGCTGCTGCAGAAGCTGCACCACCGATGTGGAACGTACGCATGGTTAACTGTGTACCTGGCTCACCGATAGATTGAGCAGCGATAACACCAACTGCTTCACCTTGGTTGATGAGGTGACCACGTGCTAAGTCACGACCGTAACATTTCGCACATACGCCGAAGTCAGTATCACAAGTTACAACAGAACGTACTTTTACGCTGTCCACTGAGTTTGCATCTAACACATCACAAAGTTTTTCATCTAATAAAGTGTTACGTGCAATTAATACTTCTTCTGTACCTGGTTTATACACATCTTCAGCCACAACACGACCTAACACTAATTCGCGAAGTGGAACTTTCTCATCACCACCTTCGATTAATGGGGTCATGACTAAGCCTTCGTGCGTACCACAGTCATCTTCAACGATCACTAAGTCTTGTGCTACGTCAACTAAACGACGAGTTAAGTAACCAGAGTTTGCTGTTTTTAATGCGGTATCCGCCAAACCTTTACGCGCACCGTGGGTTGAAATAAAGTATTGAAGTACGTTTAAACCTTCACGGAAGTTAGCTGTAATTGGAGTTTCGATGATCGAACCATCTGGACGTGCCATCAAACCACGCATACCTGCTAACTGACGAATCTGAGCTGCAGAACCACGAGCACCAGAGTCAGCCATCATAAAGATACTGTTGAAAGAAGCTTGTTTCTCAGGATTACCTTCACGGTTGATAACTTCTTCCTGAGATAAGTTTTCCATCATTGCTTTCGCTACACGCTCATTTGCTGCAGCCCAAATATCGATGACTTTGTTATAACGCTCACCAGCTGTTACAAGACCAGATTGGAACTGTTCTTGAATTTCTGCCACTTCAGCTTCCGCTGCAGAAATAATTTCATATTTTTTCTCTGGGATAACCATATCGTCGATACCCACAGAAGAACCTGAACGAGCCGCATAAGCAAAACCGGTATACATAATATGGTCAGCAAACATTACCGCTTCTTTCAAACCTAAACGACGATAAGCTTCGTTGATAAGTTTAGAAATTGCTTTTTTACCTAATGTTTGGTTAAACAATGAATAAGGCATACCTTTTGGCGCGATCATCCATAAGATTGCACGACCGATAGTGGTATCGGTTAATGTGTTTTTCTCTTCGAATTCGCCAGCTTCATTTTTCACATATTCAGTAATACGTACTTTAACGCGAGAATGTAACTCTGCTTCACCTGTGCGATAGGCTTTTTCAGCTTCGCGCGGATCTTGCAATAACATGCCTTCACCTTTACCGTTCACTTTTTCACGGGTCATATAGTAAAGACCCAACACCACGTCTTGTGATGGAACGATAATAGGATCACCGTTTGCTGGTGAAAGTACGTTGTTGGTTGACATCATTAACGCACGCGCTTCTAACTGCGCTTCAAGTGTTAATGGTACGTGAACCGCCATTTGGTCACCATCGAAGTCCGCGTTGAACGCCGCACAAACAAGTGGGTGTAACTGGATTGCTTTACCTTCGATTAGAAGTGGTTCAAACGCTTGGATACCTAAACGGTGAAGTGTCGGTGCACGGTTCAATAGAATTGGGTGCTCACGAATAACTTCTGCCAAGATATCCCAAACAATCGCGTCTTCACGCTCAACCATTTTCTTAGCTGCTTTGATTGTAGTTGCATAACCACGGCTTTCTAATTTTGCGTAGATAAACGGACGGAATAATTCCAATGCCATTTTCTTCGGTAAACCACATTGGTGTAAGTGCAAGTATGGACCTACAGTGATTACAGAACGGCCTGAATAGTCAACACGTTTACCTAATAAGTTTTGACGGAAACGACCTTGTTTACCCTTGATCATATCCGCAAGTGATTTCAATGGACGACGGTTAGAACCCGTAATCGCACGACCACGACGACCATTATCTAATAACGCATCAACAGATTCTTGTAACATACGTTTTTCGTTACGCACGATAATATCTGGCGCGATTAAATCCAATAAACGTTTTAAACGGTTGTTACGGTTGATTACACGACGATATAAATCGTTCAAGTCAGAAGTTGCAAAACGACCACCATCTAATGGTACTAACGGACGTAAATCTGGTGGAAGTACAGGTAATACAGTCATCACCATCCACTCTGGTTTGTTACCAGATTGTTGGAAAGCTTCTAATAATTTTAAGCGTTTAGTGATTTTCTTACGTTTTGTTTCAGAGTTAGTTTCTTGTAACTCTTCACGTAATTTTTCACATTCCACTTCAAGATCAATACCTTTAAGTAAATCTTGAATTGCTTCAGCACCCATTTTCGCTTCGAATTCATCTTGCCAGCGGTCTTCTGCATCAAGGAATTGTTCTTCAGTTAATAACTGTCCACGTTCCAAATCGGTCATACCCGGTTCAGTCACGATGTACATTTCAAAATAAAGCACACGTTCAATATCACGTAACGGCATATCAAGTAATAAACCGATACGGGACGGAAGTGATTTTAAGAACCAAATATGTGCAACTGGACAAGCCAATTCAATGTGGCCCATACGTTCACGACGCACTTTAGTTTGTGTTACTTCAACACCACATTTTTCACAAATCACACCACGGTGTTTTAAGCGTTTATATTTACCGCATAAACATTCGTAATCTTTTACTGGCCCGAAAATACGTGCACAGAAAAGACCGTCACGCTCAGGTTTGAACGTACGATAGTTGATTGTTTCAGGTTTTTTAACTTCACCAAATGACCAAGAACGGATCATGTCTGGAGAAGCTAACCCAATTTTAATCACATCAAAATCTTCACTGGTTTTTGATTGTGCTTTTAAAAACTTAACTAAGTCTTTCACAAATAGTCTCCTGTCGGAGTTAAGGGTTTCAAAGTGCGGTCAAAAATATTTTGTTTTTTAACCGCACTTCGGCGATTTCTTCCTTTTGCTTCCCCTGTGTACAGGGGAAGACCGGTTTGTCGATTACTCTTCGTCTAGCTCGATATTCAAACCAAGTGAACGGATTTCTTTCATAATTACGTTGAAAGATTCCGGTGTACCCGGATCCATTTGTTGGTTGCCACCGACGATGTTTTTATACATCTTCGTACGGCCGTTCACGTCATCGGATTTCACAGTTAACATTTCTTGTAAGGTATAAGCCGCACCGTATGCTTCAAGTGCCCATACCTCCATCTCACCGAAACGTTGACCACCGAATTGTGCTTTACCACCAAGTGGTTGTTGAGTAACAAGACTATAAGAATCAGTTGAACGAGCATGCATTTTGTCATCAACTAAGTGGTTCAATTTGAGCATGTACATATAACCTACAGTTACTGGACGCTCGAATTTCTCACCTGTACGGCCATCGTATAATGTGATCTGACCTGAAGTTGGTAAGCCACCAAGTTTCAACATTTCTTTGATTTCTTGCTCATCAGCACCATCAAACACTGGTGTAGCTACCGGTAAACCTTTACGTAGGTTTTCTGCTAAACGCATGATTTCGTCATCACTAAAGGTGCTTAAATCCACTTTTTGTGCGCCATGACCTAAATCGTATGCTTTTTGCATATAGCCACGAAGTTTCTCAACATCTTGTTTTTGTTTGATCATCGCATTGATTTGATCACCAATACCTTTCGCTGCTAAGCCTAAGTGGGTCTCTAAGATCTGACCGATGTTCATACGAGATGGTACACCCAGTGGGTTCAATACGATTTCAACCGGTTGACCGTTTTCATCGTATGGCATATCTTCCACAGGGTTGATTTTTGAGATAACACCTTTGTTACCGTGACGACCCGCCATTTTATCACCCGGTTGGATGTGACGTTTCACCGCTAGGTAAACTTTAACCACTTTTAACACGCCTGGTGCTAGGTCATCGCCTTTAATGATTTTCTTACGTTTTACTTCAAGTTTGTGTTCAAACTCTTTACGTAATTCTTCATATTGCTCAGCAAGCTGCTCTAATTGGTTTTGTTTTTCTTCATCTGAAATGGTTTGTTCTAACCATTTTGTGCGATCCATTTTATCTAATTGAGCCGCATCAATACCGCCAGCGATAAGGACATTACGCACACGAGCAAACAAGCCAGCTTCTAAGATTTCTAATTCATCAGAAAGGTCTTTCTTAGCTTGTTTTAACTGCATTTCTTCAATTTCTAATGCACGTTTGTCTTTTTCTACGCCATCACGGGTGAAGACTTGAACGTCAATTACAGTACCGCTTACGCTATTTGGTACACGTAATGAAGAGTCTTTCACATCAGATGCTTTTTCACCAAAGATTGCACGTAACAATTTTTCTTCTGGTGTTAATTGCGTTTCGCCTTTAGGGGTTACTTTACCGACTAAGATGTCACCACCTTTCACTTCAGCACCCACATAAACGATACCTGATTCATCCAATTTACTTAATGCAGATTCACCTACGTTTGGAATATCCGCTGTGATTTCTTCAGAGCCTAATTTTGTATCACGTGCCACACAAGATAATTCTTGAATGTGGATTGTTGTGAAGCGGTCTTGTTGTACAACACGCTCGGAAACTAACATTGAGTCTTCGAAGTTATAACCGTTCCAAGGCATGAACGCCACACGGATATTTTGACCTAATGCTAATTCACCTAAGTCTGTTGAAGGACCATCTGCTAACACTTCACCACGGTTAATTGGATCGCCTAAATTCACACAAGGAATTTGGTTGATACAGGTATTTTGGTTAGAACGGGTGTATTTAATTAAGTTATAAATATCGATACCCGCTTCGCCTGCTACGGTTTCGTCTTCATTTACTTTGATAACGATACGAGAAGCATCAACGTATTGAACTGTACCACCACGTTTCGCTACAACCGCCACACCTGAGTCTAGTGCGATTGGTTTTTCCATACCTGTACCCACTAACGGCTTATCAGCACGTAAAGTAGGAACCGCTTGACGTTGCATGTTCGCACCCATTAAGGCACGGTTCGCATCGTCATGCTCTAAGAATGGAATTAACGCTGCTGCCACAGATACAACTTGTTGGGTTGAAACGTCCATATAGTGAATTTCTTCTGGTTTATAAAGACCTGATTCACCACGTTCACCACGTGCAGTAACGAATGCATCTGTAAAGCGATTGTTCTCATCAAGGTTTGAGTTCGCCTGTGCAATGATGTAGTTTGCTTCATCAATTGCAGATAAATATTCGATTTCTTCGGTTACTTGACCATCAACCACTTTACGATATGGCGTTTCTAAGAAACCATAATCATTAGTACGAGCAAACGCAGAAAGTGAGTTGATCAAACCGATGTTTGGACCTTCAGGGGTTTCGATTGGACATAAACGACCATAGTGAGTGTTATGTACGTCACGTACCTCAAAGCCAGCACGTTCACGCGTTAAACCGCCTGGACCTAATGCAGAAATACGACGTTTGTGTGTTACTTCTGATAATGGGTTATTTTGGTCCATGAATTGCGAAAGTTGTGAAGAACCAAAGAATTCTTTCACTGCCGCAGAAATTGGTTTTGGATTAATTAAGTCTTGTGGCGTGATCGCATCTAAATCGCCTAAAGATAAACGCTCTTTAACTGCTCTTTCTACACGAACTAAACCAATACGGAATTGGTTTTCTGCCATTTCACCCACAGAACGAATACGACGGTTACCCAAGTGGTCGATATCATCCACTTCACCACGACCATTACGGATATCGATGAGTTTTTTCATCACACGAATGATATCGTCGTTACTTAAAATACCAGTCCCCTCGCCTTCAGGAATACCTAATGAGCGATTAAACTTCATACGACCTACTGCAGATAAATCATAACGTTCTGCAGAGAAGAATAAGTTATGGAACAATGCTTCTGAAGATTCTGGTGTAGGTGGCTCACCTGGGCGCATCATACGATAAATTTCATATAATGCACTTACACGATCGTAAGTTGGATCAACACGTAATGTTTCAGAAATATACGGACCGTAATCTAAGTCATTAGTGAATAATGTTTCGATCACTTTATAGCCTGCTTGCGATAATTTCGCTAACACTTCTAAAGAAATCTCGCCATTTGCTGGGCAAATAATTTCACCTGATTCAAGATCAACGTAATCTTTCGCTGCTACTTTGCCTGCGATATATTCAGTTGGCACTTCAACTTGTGTCACATTATCTTTTTCTAATGCTTTGATGTGACGAGCAGTGATACGACGACCGCGTTCTACATAGACTTTACCATTTGCTTCGATATCAAACGTCGCCGTTTCACCACGTAAACGTTCTGGCACTAATGTCATGAGTAATTTATTGCCAGCAATCTCGAAAGTTACTTTGTCGAAGAATAAGTTTAAGATTTCTTCAACAGTGTAACCTAATGCACGTAAAATAATGGTTGCCGGTAATTTACGACGGCGGTCAATACGCGCATATAAGTTATCTTTTGGATCAAATTCGAAATCTAACCAAGAACCACGGTAAGGGATAATACGTGCGTTATAAAGCACTTTACCTGAAGAGTGTGTTTTACCTTTGTCAGAATCAAAGAATACGCCTGGGCTACGGTGTAATTGTGAAACGATAACACGCTCAGTACCATTGATGACAAAGGTACCGTTGTCAGTCATTAATGGGATTTCACCCATATATACTTCGCTTTCTTTAATGTCTTTGACTGCGCGTGATGAAGACTCTTTATCGTAGCTAACTAAACGTAATTTTACACGTAAGCCTGCTGCATAAGTTGAACCACGAATTTGACATTCACGTACATCAAATTCTGGTTCTTCTAAACGGTAATCAACATATTGTAATTCTGTATAACCGTTATTGCTTACGATTGGAAAAACAGAACGGAATGCAGCTTCTAAGCCTTGTTGACCTTCAGGATCTTTTTGAATGAATTTATCAAAAGAATCTAATTGGATAGTTAATAAATAAGGTACATTTAAAACTTGCGGACGTTTGCCGAAGTCTTTACGAATTCGTTTTTTCTCAGTATAGGAGTAACCCATTATTGGTTTTCCTCTGTAAATTTTAGTGAGACCGAGTTGATATAAAAAAAGTGCGGTCAAATTAATTGACGTTTTTATTTATATCGGAGATTGACGCCGTTTCGGATACCGCACTCTGAACCTTACTTCTGTAGTGGGCTACTTAAATTAAAACGTCTGATTAATTTAAGTGGAAACAGATACCATTAAACGGAAAATGCCTATCTGTTTTTTGTGCTGTTTTTGATAGCACAAAATGGCTGATGGTAAACCACCAGCCATTAAGCCTGAGAAACAGGACATAAGTGAATCAAAAATTATTTGATTTCTACTTTTGCACCAGCTTCTTCTAATTCTTTCTTAAGTGCTTCAGCTTCTTCTTTAGAAACACCTTCTTTTAAGTTAGCTGGAGCAGATTCAACTAAGTCTTTAGCTTCTTTTAAGCCTAAACCAGTTGCACCACGTACTGCTTTGATAACTGCTACTTTGTTAGCACCAGCTTCAGCAAGAACTACGTCGAATTCAGTTTTTTCTTCTGCCGCTGCTGCTGCACCGCCAGCTGCTGGAGCTGCTGCTACTGCTGCTGCAGAAACGCCGAATTTTTCTTCCATCGCTGCGATTAATTCAACGATTTCAGTTACAGATTTAGAAGCGATCGCTTCAATGATTTGTTCGTTAGTTAATGACATAACAATCAATTCCTAAAATTAATAAAGTTAAATGAAGTAAGAAACGCTTAATGATTAAGCTGCTTCTTGTAATTTGTCGCGTAATGCCGCAAAAGTGCGAACAAGTTTGCCTGCCGCAGCTTCTTTCATTGTGCCCATTAAACGTGCAATTGCTTCTTCGTAAGTTGGTAATGTTGCTAAGAATTCAACATCTTGGATCTTACCTTCAAAGGCTGCACCTTTAATTTCAAACTTATCGTTTGCTTTAGCAAAATCTTTGAACAAACGTGCTGCTGCACCTGGGTGTTCATTAGAGAATGCGATAAGTGTTGGACCTACAAACGTATCTTGTAAGCATTCGAAATCAGTGCCTTCAACCGCACGACGTAATAAAGTATTACGAACAACGCGCATTGTTACACCAGCTTCACGAGCTGCTTTACGTAATTCAGTCATTTTATCAACAGTTACACCACGAGAATCCGCGATTACTGCTGAAAGTGCACCTTTGGCTGCTTCATTTACTTCGGCAACAATTGCTTGTTTGTCTTGAAGATTTAATGCCATTGGCTTTTAGCTCCTGAATACACTCCGATTTCTCGGAATTAATTTACCTCATCGAAAGAGTTATCTTTCAGACTAGGACGACTTCGGTGCCCAGAAGCAAGAAATATTCTTATTCTGTTCACCATCTACGTAGGATTATTAAGATGATTATTGCTAACCATTCCCTACGGTCTTGGACGGGGCTTGAATAGGTCAAGCACCAACCAGAAATTTTACGCTAAGCGTAATTTAGGAGCGAGATTATAGTGATTAATCTCGCTCTTGTAAAGTCTATTGTAGAAAAAATCTGCAGATTTTAACCGCACTTTGCTATTATTTTCTTACCGCAATTGCTTCAATTTCCAAGCCAACATCTTTTGGCAAGCGAGCAACTTCTACGCAAGAACGAGCAGGGAAATTTGGGTGATTATTTTCTTTAAAGAATTTCTCATACTCTGCATTTACTGCTGCAAAATCATTAAGATCTTTCACAAATACAGTAGTTTTCACAATATCACCCACTTTCAAACCAGCCTGTTCAATAATCGCCTTCACGTTTTCTAACGATTGACGCGCCTGAGCTACAATATCTTTTGGTACTTCACCCGTTGCTGGATTAACCGGGATTTGACCTGATGTTAAAACTAAATTACCTAAATCTACCGCTTGAACATAAGGACCGATTGCGGCTGGGGCTTTTTCTGTATGAATGATTTTAGTCATGATATTCTCCTTTAATATTGACGTATAAATACGCTTGCTATCCTAACATATAAGTGACTTTATCGCTTATACGAGTATTCTTAATCAATCTCTTTTAATACATCATCAGACAATTCTTTCTGTGAACTTTCTTTTACTTTGCCATCATTTACTTTAAATTCTAAATTCTGATAATAAGCTTCACGGAAAGTAACATAAGGATCTTGTGCTTGATTGAGCAATTCTGTTTGATCCAATGTTTTCGAGCGTTTATCTACGGCTTGCACACCATATTTCACCAGTGACCACGGACCGCCCACCCAATTCCAGAACGGATAAGTATAAGCCGCATCGACCACCGCCCCTGTTAATTGACGAGGTGTTGTTGCATTATAAATTGGCAATACAATATAAGTGCCGGCATCTACACCATAGGTGCCCAATGTTTCACCAAAACTGCGTTGATCATAAACCTGCAAGTCTTTGCTTGCACTGGCAAAATCAAATAAACCACCAATACCAAATGTGGAGTTAATCCAGAAACGGTTGAAGTGAACAAAGGCTTTTTTCGGTTCACCTTCTAATAAACGGTTCACAAAGCTCACTGGCTCATCTAAGTTATTTGCCACATTGGATAAACCTTTTGTGACCGGTGTCGGCACGTAATCACGCCAGCCTTTAGCTGCAGGTTCCAACACATAACGATCCATAACTTTATAGTTAAAATCAAACATCGTACGGTTAAAACTTTCTAATTTATCATTGCGTTCACCATCTGCTTTGGTTGCACAACCCGTTAATAAAACTGTTGTCATTAAGCCGACCGCAAGTAAAGGTGTTTTTTTCATTCCACTTTCCTATCATAAAAAATTGTCTTTATTCTAACCAACTTGAAAGATAACTACAAAAAATTTATTAAAACCTAGAAATGACTTTTCTGTTAGCTATGTTTAATCATGGTGCTTTTTAGTTTTCCAAAAATGACTTTTGTTCCTGACATAAACAAAAATGCCACCTTTCGGTGGCATTCTTTGCAATATAGATTAATTATTCAGTTGCATTTTTTAATGGAATTTCTGCATCTGGCTCGCGAGTAATACGGTTACGTAAATCACGACGAATAATCTCAATTGTCCAGAACCAGAAAATGTGTCCCACTAATTCAGAAATATGTTCATATAACGGCCATTCTGCAACAGGTGGTGTTAAACCTAATGCAGGGAAAGTGATGTAGTGCACACAAATATCTGCGATTAAACCTGCACCAATACCTTGCCAGAATTTGATTTTAGGGAAACGTTCTGCAACTAAGCAGTAAGCAATAGCAAATACTAATGAGAAAGTAATGTGAGTCACCCCAATCCAGTCAAAACCATGATCTGCAAAAGTGAATGCTGCTTGAGTTGGGTCAATACCTAAATAATCACGTAAGAATACGTGTGGTGGGTTTAAGAATGCACGTGAACAGACTTGAAGAATTTGATCTTGGCTTAAACCTGTGATGTCTACTTTACATGCTGCTGCGAAGAAATCGATTGGACTACGCGGTGGGAATGGATGCTCAGCACCCCATTTTACGAATGCAGAAATTAAACCTGCAATAATACCAACAAAAATTGCTACGCCATAACGACGACGATTAGCAGGAGTTTGCTCAAAAATACCTGACATATATTTGCTCCGAAAAAAGAAAAAAAATGACCGCACTTTATATCAAAAGTCGCGGTTCCCATTTTGCTTTAGCAAAACTTGTCTTTGATTTTCAATGACTTTGACTTGTTAGTCAAGAACTAATTATTAAGAGTTAGAACATTTTATGATAAGAATAAAAAATGCGGTTATTTCTAACCGCACTTTCATGTTCTTAAAATTAAAGTTTTGCTGAAAGCATTGATTCTAATTTCTCTTGGTCAACTGCAAATTTGCGAATTCCCTCTGCTAATTTCTCAACAGCCATCGCATCGCTGTTATGTTGCCAGTAGAATTCTGCTTCAGTTAATGGTTGAGGTTTCGCTTTTACTTCACCTTTGTAGTCTAGTTTACGTACAAGTGCGGTTGAATTTTCTTGTAATTCTTTAAGTAAAGCGGGTGCGATAGTTAAACGGTCACAACCTGCTAATTCAATAATTTCACCGACATTACGGAAACTTGCGCCCATCACCACGGTTTTATAACCATATTCTTTGTAATAGTTATAAATTTTGGTTACAGAAATGACACCTGGGTCTTCTGCTGGAGCATATTCTTTTTTATCAGTATTTGCTTTGTACCAGTCTAAGATACGACCGACGAATGGGGAAATCAAGTAAACACCTGCTTCGGCACACGCACGTGCTTGTGCTTCGGAGAATAATAAGGTTAAGTTACAGTTAATACCTTCTTTTTCAAGAATTTCTGCTGCACGAATACCTTGCCATGTTGAAGCAATTTTGATCAAGATACGATCATTTGAAATACCTGCCGCATTATAAAGTGCGATAAGTTTACGTGCTTTTTCAACGGTTGCTTGAGTATCGTAAGAGAGACGTGCATCCACTTCAGTTGAAATACGTCCTGGGACAATTTTTAAAATTTCTAAACCGATGTTTACTGCTAATTTATCTTCAGCATCAATTAATTGTTGAGCTTTATCCGCACTTTGTGCTTTGGCATAAGCAATCGCTTCATCAATTAATGGGGCATATTGTGGTAATGCTGAAGCACTTAAAATTAAAGATGGGTTTGTTGTTGCATCTTGAGGTTGGTATTTTTTAATTGCATCAATATCGCCCGTATCAGCCACAACGACGGTCATGTTGCGAAGTGAATCTAACTGAGTTGTCATTATATTCTCCTTGAATGGATTTGTTTGAATTCAACTGTCTTACGATAGCATAATTAGCTTTAAAAGGGTAATTCGTCCAGGAAAATATTTACGATAGGAAAAACCAATACATTCTAGATTTACCTCTCATACCATCACTTTTAGCAATTTTTTCGCGATTTATTAGATACAAATCACAAAACGTTATTTTTCTTTAAATAATCACCTTACAAATCTTTACAAACATGAATTTTTGAGCTAATAAGAGAAGGACTCTTTATAAAAATATCGCCTAATGACAAGGAGGCTCAAATGCAACACAAACTACTTTTCTCTGCAATTGCTCTTGCTCTTTCCTATTCTGCGCAAGCGGTTATAGTACCTGAGGGAACGCAATTAGATGAAAAACAACATATCGTGATCAATAACGGGGCTGAACCACAAAGTTTTGACCCACAAAAAACTGAAGGTGTACCTGAATCTAACGTTGCTTATCAATTACTTGAAGGCCTCGTCACCTCAGACTCTGAAGGTAAACTTCAACCGGGTGTAGCTGAAAGCTGGGAAAACACGCCGGACTTCAAAACGTGGACATTCCATTTACGTAAAGATGCCAAATGGTCAAATGGTGATCCCGTTACCGCGCACGATTTCGTGTTTGCTTGGCGTCGTTTAGTGGATCCTGCAACAGCAGCCCCTTATGCAAGTTACTTAAGTTACTTACAAGTAGAAAATGCACAAGACATCATTGACGGTAAGAAAAAACCGGCTGAATTAGGTGTTGAAGCAAAAGATGATTACACCTTTGTGGTTCATGCAACCAATCCTGTGCCTTACGCAGTCAGTTTAACGACTCACCAATCCTTATTGCCATTACCGCAAAAAGTAGTCGAAAAATTGGGTGATGCATGGGTGAAAAAAGAAAATTACGTGGGTAATGGTGCCTATAAACTCGCTAACCATATTATTAACGAAAAAATCGAATTTGAACGTAACCCGCTCTACTGGAACGATAAAGAGACTGTCATTAACAGTGCAACCTTCCTTGCAATTGAAAACCCAAGTACTGATGTGGCGCGTTATCGTGCAGGCGATTTGGATATAACAAGCTACGCCTTACCACCAGAACAATTTGCGAAATTACAAAAAGAATTGCCTGGTGAAGTATTCACGACACGTACGCTTGCAACCTATTCTTATGAGTTAAACAATAAGAAAGCGCCTTTTGATAACGTGAATGTTCGTAAAGCCTTGAACTTATCCCTTGACCGTAATGTGATCACCGATAAAGTTTTAGGTCAAGGTCAAACACCAACCTATGTATTTACGCCGACTTACATCGAAGAAGGTCAGCTCATTCAACAACCTGCTTATTCAAAAGAACCAATGGCGCAGCGTAATGAAGAAGCCATTAAACTCTTAGAAGAAGCTGGCTACAGCAAAGCAAATCCGTTGAAATTCAGCATTCTTTACAACACCAATGAAAACCACAAAAAGGTGGCCATTGCCGCAGCATCTATGTGGAAAGCCAACACCAAAGGTTTAATTGATGTGAAATTAGAAAACCAAGAGTGGAAAACCTACATTGATAGCCGTCGTGCAGGCCGTTATGATGCAGCACGTGCAGGATGGAATGCGGATTACAACCAAGCCACAACATTCGGCAACTATTTCTTATCTAATTCGAGTAACAACACCGCAAAATATGCGAACCCAGAATATGATAAAGCCATTGCTGAATCTTACGTTGCAACGGATGCGGAAGGACGCGCAAAAGCCTACGCGAAAGCCGAAGAAATTCTTGCAAAAGATTTCGGTATCGTGCCAATCTTTAACTATGTGAATCCACGCTTAGTGAAACCTTACGTAAAAGGCTATTCAGGCAAAGATCCACAAGATCACATTTACTTACGCAACCTTTATATTATTAAACATTAATTCGTTGCTCGTATTTAAGTGCGGTTAAAAATTATCGTGTTTTTTGACTGCACTTTTCGCCCATTTTGGTTGGAGTTATTATGCTCAAATTTATTTTTAAACGGCTGTTGGAAGCCTTACCAACGCTGTTTATTTTGATTACTTTTTCCTTCTTTCTGATGCGTCTCGCCCCTGGTAGCCCGTTCACATCGGAACGTGCTTATCCACCAGAAGTCATGGCAAATATCGAAGCGAAGTATCATTTAAATGAACCATTACATAAACAATATTTCCTTTATTTGGAAAATCTTTCCAAAGGCGATTTTGGTCCCTCTTTTAAATATAAAGATCAATCGGTCAATGATTTAATCGCATCAGCCTTCCCTGTTTCCTTAAAATTAGGGATGGTCGCCTTCGCCTTTGCAGTGGTATTAGGTGTCACAGCGGGTACGCTTGCCGCGCTCAATCAAAATAGCCGTTGGGATTATATTTTGATGAGTTTCTCAATGCTTGGCGTCATTATGCCAAGCTTCGTCTTCGCACCAGTCTTAGTGCTGATTTTCGCCATTTATTTAGGTTGGTTACCTGCTGGCGGTTGGAATGGCGGTTCAGCAATGTACATTATTTTACCCGTTGCCTCATTAACTATCGCTTATGTTGCAGGGATTGCACGTATCATGCGCGGATCCATGATTGAAGTACTGCATTCCAACTTTATTCGTACCGCTAAAGCAAAAGGACTTTCAACCTCAAGAATCATTTTAAAACATGCTTTACGTCCTGCTCTTTTACCCGTGATTACCTATTTAGGCCCGGCTTTCGTAGGGATTATTACTGGCTCAATGGTTATCGAAAGTGTATTTGGTTTGCCTGGCATGGGCTTATTATTTGTAAACGGTGCATTAAACCGCGATTATTCTTTAGTTTTAAGTCTTACTATTTTAGTGGGCACATTAACCATTTTATTTAATGCGATTGTGGATATTTTATACGCCATCATCGATCCAAAAATTCGTTATTAAGGATAAATTATGACAGATTATCGTACTCAGCCGATTAATCAGAAAAATGCGGATTTTGTGGAACAAGTAGCTGACCGTATTGAAGAAATGCAACTGGAAGGCCGCAGTCTCTGGCAAGATGCGAAACGCCGTTTTTTCCGCAACAAAGCGGCCGTTGCCAGTCTGATTATTTTAGCGTTTATTATTGTATTTATTACCGTAGCACCTTGGTTCTTCCCCTTTACCTATGAAGATACCGATTGGAATATGATGAGCTCTCCACCAACAATGGAAGGCTATCACTTCTTCGGTACGGATGCTTCTGGTCGAGACTTACTGGTGCGTACCGCTATCGGTGGACGGATTTCATTATTGGTCGGTATCGCGGGTGCTTTCATTTCCGTCACTATCGGCACAATTTATGGTGCGATTTCCGGCTATGTAGGTGGTAAAACGGATATGTTGATGATGCGCTTTTTGGAAATTCTTAGCTCATTTCCATTTATGTTCTTCGTCATTTTATTAGTGACCCTTTTTGGCCAAAACATTTTCTTAATTTTTATCGCAATTGGTGCCATTGCTTGGCTTGGTCTTGCACGTATCGTACGTGGTCAAACCCTTAGTTTGAAAAATAAAGAATTCGTCGAAGCCGCCATCGTTTGTGGCGTGTCACGTCGCCAAATCATTTTCAAACATATTATTCCAAATGTATTGGGCTTAGTAGCAGTATATGCCTCACTTGAAGTACCTGGACTTATTCTTTTCGAATCATTCTTAAGTTTCTTAGGCTTAGGAACACAAGAGCCGATGAGTAGCTGGGGTGCACTATTAAGTGATGGAGCAGCACAAATGGAAGTCTCGCCTTGGCTATTAATTTTCCCGGCATTTTTCCTTTGTCTCACACTGTTTTGTTTTAACTTTATCGGTGACGGGTTGCGTGATGCGCTCGATCCAAAAGATAGATAGGAGCGAATCATGAATCCTTTATTAGATGTAAAAAATCTCTACGTTCGCTTCAAAACACCCGATGGTACCGTCACTGCAGTGAATGATTTAAACTTCACGCTTAATGCGGGAAGCACGCTAGGCATCGTGGGTGAAAGTGGTTCAGGCAAATCACAAACTGCCTTTGCTTTAATGGGCTTATTGGCGGCCAATGGTACAGTGGAAGGTTCCGCCATCTTTGAAGGTAAAGAATTGGTTAATTTACCGAAGGCTGAATTGAATAAAATCCGTGCCGAGCAAATTTCCATGATTTTCCAAGATCCGATGACGTCTCTCAACCCTTACATGAAAATCGGTGAACAGCTCATGGAAGTCCTGCAGTTGCACAAAGGCTATGATAAACAAACCGCCTTTGCTGAATCCGTGAAAATGCTGGATGCGGTAAAAATGCCAGAAGCTAAAAAACGCATGGGCATGTATCCACACGAGTTTTCAGGTGGTATGCGTCAACGGGTGATGATTGCGATGGCTTTATTATGCCGTCCAAAACTACTTATTGCCGATGAACCAACAACCGCTTTGGATGTGACTGTTCAAGCGCAAATCATGACTTTGTTAAATGAGTTAAAACGTGAGTTTAATACCGCGATTATTATGATTACCCATGATCTTGGTGTCGTGGCGGGTATTTGCGATCAAGTGATGGTGATGTATGCCGGACGAACCATGGAATACGGCACAGCAGAGCAAATTTTCTATCATCCAACTCATCCTTATTCTATTGGCTTAATGGATGCGATTCCTCGCTTAGATGGCAATGAAGAACACTTGGTCACCATTCCAGGCAATCCGCCGAATTTATTGCATTTGCCAAAAGGTTGTCCATTCTCGCCCCGTTGCCAATTTGCAACAGAACAATGCCAAACTGCGCCAAAACTGACCGCATTTAATGAAGGTCAATTACGCAATTGTTGGTTACCCGTGGAGAAATTTATCCTATGACAGTTTCAAATAACAAAGAATTACTCCTTGAAGTCAATCACTTAGGCGTCAGTTTTAAAATTAAAAATGATAAATCCCTTTTCTTCGCCAAACCTCAAACCTTAAAAGCAGTAAAGGATGTTTCCTTTAAGCTTTATGAAGGTGAAACCCTCGGTGTAGTAGGTGAATCGGGCTGTGGTAAATCCACGCTTGCACGTGCCATCATCGGCTTAGTCGAAGCGAGTGAAGGGGAGATCTTGTGGCTTGGTAAAAATTTACGAAAACAATCAGCTAAACAATGGAAAGATACTCGTAAAGATATTCAAATGATTTTCCAAGATCCACTCGCTTCTCTCAACCCGCGAATGAACATTGGCGAAATCATTGCCGAACCATTAAAGATCTACCAACCGCACTTAAGTGCCGCTGAAGTGAAAGAAAAAGTACAAGCGATGATGTTAAAAGTCGGGCTTTTACCAAACTTGATTAACCGCTATCCTCATGAGTTTTCTGGTGGTCAATGTCAGCGTATCGGTATCGCTCGTGCGTTAATCATTGAGCCGAAAATGATCATTTGTGATGAACCTGTTTCTGCGTTAGACGTGTCCATTCAGGCTCAAGTGGTAAATTTATTGAAATCCCTGCAAAAAGAAATGGGGCTTTCCTTAATTTTCATCGCCCATGATTTAGCGGTGGTAAAACATATTTCTGACCGCGTATTGGTGATGTATTTAGGTAATGCCATGGAATTAGGCAGCGATGAGGAAGTATATAACAATACCAAACATCCTTATACCAAAGCCTTAATGTCTGCAGTTCCAATTCCCGATCCAAAATTGGAACGCAATAAGTCTATCGAATTACTTGAAGGCGAGCTACCTTCGCCAATTAATCCACCGTCTGGTTGTGTGTTCCGTACTCGCTGCCTAAAAGCCGATGAAAATTGTGCGAAACAAAAACCACCTTTCACCAGCCAAAACAACAGCCATTTTGTGGCATGTTTGAAAGTCTTATAAAACCAAAAGTGCGGTTAAAATTCACCGCACTTTTTACTTTTACAATTCTAACTTTTCTTCGATTACTCTAGCTAAATCATCCAACATCGCATAACGTTTACGATACATAGAACGCTTCTTACTCGGCACATCGTCAAGATTTCTGTCTATCTCTAAAGGCAATTCCCAATAGTCTTTCAACTGTCCACCTGATTCAGAAAAAATCGCATCATAATCTACAACATAATGTGAACTTTGAATAAAACGCGATTTATTTTGATATTTTTGAGGAATGCCTAATAACGTTTTGAAACCTAATGCTTTCGTCAATGCTTTCATCGCTTCTACCATCAAATAAGCAGGGCGTAAACCATGGCACGTTTTTGTCAATTGCTTCACCATCTCTTTGGAACCTTCAAAATTGGGGCCTTGCACCACAGAAATAAGTAATGCCTCACCAAGTTTGGCAAAAGTAAGCAAATACACTAATTCATTACGTGGTTTATGCCATAACTCCAATACCCAATAACCTTCCATCGGTTGGTGTGTAGTCATCGATAATGTCATTTCAAAATCAGGAATCACTTCACCAAAACTTAATGGCGTTTTATAAATGGGAGCTGAAAGTGCGGTTAATTTTTCAGGTAAAAAAAGTAGATTGTCGCAGATAGCTTGGAAACGCTGTTTGCTATTAAAACGTTTATCTAAAAAACGATAAACTAATGGGTAGCTATAATCTGCATGCTCATTTAATAATGTAACAAGAAAAGGATGCTGATTAATAAATTGCTCAAAGTGAACAATTGAGCCTTGATGTAAAAAAGATCGAAGACGATAACGTAGGCGCTTAAGCGCATAAGAACGCCCTGGCCTATCGGGATAAATGGCTTCCTCTTTTGGCCAGCGATATTGATTTTCTTGAGATTCCATAGTTATTAATATAATTAAAGATGCTTTAAATCACGCAAAGCTCGCATTCTCTCATAATTTCAGCAATTTTTCTATTTGTGATATGCTAGGGCAATTGATGAAAGGAACTATTATGTCTGAAATTAAACTGAATTATCATAAAACGCATTTTCTTACTAGCGCCCCCAATATTCGTTCCATTCCAGAGGATACTGGAATTGAAATTGCTTTTGCTGGGCGTTCAAATGCAGGAAAATCGACTGCACTTAATGCATTAACCAATCAGAAAAGCTTAGCTCGAACCTCTAAAACACCTGGTCGTACACAGCTCATCAATCTTTTTGAGGTGGAGCCGAATTGTAAACTAGTGGATTTACCTGGCTATGGCTATGCTGCCGTTCCTGAAAAAATGAAAATCGAGTGGCAAAAATCCCTCGGAGAATATTTGCAAAAACGCGAATGTTTAGGCGGACTTGTTGTTTTAATGGATATTCGCCATCCGTTAAAAGATCTCGATCAACAAATGATCGAATGGGCAGTTTCTGCTGATTTACCGGTTATGTTACTTTTAACTAAAGCGGATAAACTCAGTCAAAGTGCGCGTAGTAAACAAGTTAAAATGGTACGTGAAGCGATTTTACCCTTCCAAGGTGATATTCAAGTCGAGGCTTTTTCTGCACAAAATAAAATTGGTATTGATAAATTAGCGGGCAAATTAGATAGTTGGTTTGCGCCACTTTTCGTGTAGTTTTTTATCAAGAAAAAATGATTTCTGCGATCTCGATCGCAAAAAAGGCACAGAATGTATGATTTCATTCTGTGCTTTTTTTATAGTGCAAAAATCTGATTATTTTTGACCGCACTTTAAGGAATCTGAATGTCTCTTGCCATTGTTTATAGCCGTGCATCAATGGGGGTACAAGCCCCTCTTGTTACCATTGAGGTACACTTAAGTAACGGAAAGCCTGGATTTACCTTAGTTGGTCTACCCGAAAAAACCGTAAAAGAAGCGCAAGATCGTGTCAGAAGTGCATTAATGAATGCGCAGTTCAAATATCCTGCCAAACGCATCACCGTAAATCTTGCACCGGCTGATTTACCCAAAGAAGGAGGGAGATTTGATTTACCTATTGCAATCGGTATTTTAGCTGCATCAGATCAATTAGACGGTAGCCGTTTAAAACAATTTGAATTCGTTGGCGAGCTCGCCTTGACGGGGGAATTACGTGGCGTACACGGTGTCATTCCTGCCATTTTAGCGGCACAAAAAGCCAAACGTGCCCCCATTATCACTTATCAAAATGCCAATGAGGCGTCGCTTGTCTCAGAGCAAGAGACTTATTTCGCTAAAAATCTGCTAGAAGTCGTGCAATTCTTAAATAATCAAGAAAAATTACCTTTGGCTTCATTACTTGCACAAGAAAGTGCGGTCGGATTTTCAGCTAAAAATCACTTGGATTTGACCGATATTATTGGTCAGCAACATGCTAAACGAGCTCTAACGATAGCGGCAGCTGGTCAGCACAACCTACTCTTTTTAGGGCCACCTGGGACGGGTAAAACCATGTTGGCAAGTCGCCTCACGGCATTGCTCCCTGAAATGACGGATTTAGAAGCCATTGAAACCGCTTCGGTTACGAGTTTAGTACAAAATGAATTAAATTTTCATAACTGGAAACAACGACCATTCCGAGCACCACATCATAGTGCCTCATTACCAGCCTTAGTGGGTGGAGGAACCATTCCCAAACCAGGCGAAATATCGCTTGCACACAATGGTGTACTTTTCCTTGATGAACTACCTGAATTTGAGCGTAAAGTACTGGACGCTCTACGACAACCCTTAGAAAGTGGAGAAATTATTATTTCTCGTGCCAATGCGAAAATCCAATTCCCTGCTCGCTTTCAATTAGTTGCGGCGATGAACCCAAGTCCAACGGGGCATTATACCGGAACACATAACCGCACCTCACCGCAGCAAGTGATGCGTTATTTAAATCGCCTTTCAGGGCCGTTTTTAGATCGTTTTGATTTATCTATTGAAGTCCCTCTTCTGCCACAAGGTAGCTTACAAAATGCGGGAGATAGAGGTGAGACAAGCCAACAAGTGCGAGAAAAAGTGTTAAAAGTGAGAGAAATTCAACTTGCTCGAGCCGGTAAAATAAATGCGTATCTTTTAAGCAAAGAAATTGAACGAGACTGTAAATTACAAGATAAAGATGCATTATTTCTGGAGAATGCTTTAAATAAACTCGGGCTTTCTGTTAGAGCCTACCATCGGATTTTAAAAGTCTCACGCACAATTGCCGATTTAAATGGCGAAAAAGAAATACAACAACCTCATTTAGCAGAAGCGCTAGGATATCGAGCGATGGATCGGTTGTTACAGAAATTATCTGCTGCTTAAAAAATAAAAGGGCGAATAATTCGCCCTTTTTTATCTCTATTAATAATAAGAATGTTCACCACGTTGGTGTTCTGTGACGTCTCTTGCACCTTTTAATTCATTCGGGAAGAGCGAAACTAACTGTTTCTCTACCCCGTCTTTTAAGGTGACATCAACCATTGAACAACCGTTACAGCCACCACCGAATTGTAGAACCGCATAACCATCATCGGTAATTTCAATTAATGTGATTTTACCGCCATGGCTGGCTAATTGTGGATTAATTTGTGTTTGGATCACGTACTCTACGCGCTCAATTAAAGGCGCATCATCTGCAACTTTACGCATTTTAGCGTTAGGTGCTTTTAAAGTCAGTTGAGCGCCAAGCTCTTCGGTTACATAATCAATTTCCGCATCTTCTAAAAACGGTAAACTGATTTCATCTACAAACGCTGAAAAAGTATCGTATTTCATTTCGGTATCAGTCGCTTCAACTGAATTTGGCGGGCAATAAGAAACGCCACATTCTGCCCCAGGCGTACCAGGATTCACGACAAAAATACGAATATTTGTACCTTCTTCTTGTGTATCTAAAAGTTTCCGAAAATGTGCTTGTGCAGCATCTGAAATAAAAATTTGTTCCATAAATAAAGTCCTAATACTTGATGCAATATATCAAGAATGATACTCCTATACGGCAATTTTTTCTACATTTATTCCTATTTTTATAGATATAGGTAAATCCTATCCTTAACAGATTTTAGGCTCGAGCTAAGCCCCATACTTGAATTTCTTTTACACCTAATTTTCGAAGCTGTTTAGCTATTTCTGCTAATGTTGAACCGGTTGTAATCACATCATCCACCAACGCAACACGTTCATAAGGAAAAGGCTTTTGGGTATTCACTGTAAAAGCATTTTTAAGGTTTTGTCGTCGATCTTTCGCCGTTAAACCTCGCTGAGTATGGGTATGTTTAATCCGTTTCACCACATGATGACAGTTAGGCACATCACACCAGCGACTTAACCAATTAGCCAATAAATCAGCTTGGTTATAGCCCCGTTGCCATTGTCGAAAATGATATAACGGTACGGGAATAATCGCCTGTGGCAGCGAGAGCCCATGTGTTCGTCTCGCCTGTCGCACCGCAAGATAAAGCAAACGCGATAAACTGCGATCTAACCAAAACTGTTTTTGGAATTTAAAACGATGAATAAGTGAAGAAAGTGGTTCAAGGTAATGCCCAATGATCACAATGCGATCCCAAGCAGGTTCATTTTTCAAACAATGTCCACAGCCCATTGCATAATGCTGCAAGGGTGAACCACATCGACCACAATAAGGGAAAGTTTTAATTTGCTTCTGACATCGACTACACAACCCGTTTCGACCAAGATGAATAGATCGCTTGCAATACACACAGCTAAACTGAAAAAAATGGGAAAACATAAAAGAAATTGACCGCACTTTATTTTTTCGCTTTTTCAACTTGCTTAAAATGCTTTTCTTTCTTAGCCATTTCCATTCTTTCACCTTGTTTCAAAATATGAGGTGTCACAAAAATCACAAGCTCTCGTTTTTGATGACGTTCACTTTCCTTACTAAATAAGCGCTTAATACCAGGAATATCGCCCAATAATGGCACTTTATCGACACCTTTCGTGATGGTATCGTGGAATACACCACCCAATACAATTGTTTCCCCATCTTTGGCAAAAACTTGTGTATTGATTTCTTGTTTATCAATGGATACGACTTCATTTTGCCCGTAAGCCACGCGATTTCCTGGGGAATTTTGACTCACTAATAAATCCAATAAAATATTATTATCCTTCGAAATATGCGGTGTCACTTCTAATCCCAACACCGCTTCTCGAAATTCTACTGATTGAGTGTCATTTTTCCCATTTGTCACCACATAAGGAATTTCTGTCCCTTGTTTGATGCTTGCGCTTTTCTTATTGGTCGTGAGTAAGCGAGGGCTTGCAATAATTTCTACGTTATTTTCACGTTCAAGTGCGGTCAATTCTAAATCTAACAATCGACCATTAATTTTGGCTACTTGAAGAGCTAATGAGCCAGCTGGCGTGACCGTTGTCGCAAAATTCACATTTAAATTATTACTGATATTGCTAAACCCATTCGCATCTAAACTGCCACCCACTCGATGGGCTGCCTCAGTAGGATTAAAAATGCCCCAACGCACACCTAATTCTTTTAGGCTTTCATCAGTAATCGTCACAATACGTGCCTCAATCACGATTTGCTCAATGGGTTTATCCAACTCTGCGATTAACTTTTTGATATTTTTGACAGAACGTGCATCATCCTGAATCAGTAATACATTGCTTCGGTCATCAAATGTAATCGTGCCGCTAGGTGAAAGCAAAGAACCACTACCAGTTGTTAAAGATTTCATCACATCAGAGGCCTTGGCAAAATGCAGTTTAACCGTTGTACTCACAAGTGGTGTTTCACTAGGCAAACTTTCTCCGCTAATCGCCATCGGTTCTGTCATTTTCTCTGCATATTGTTCATGTTGAGAAGGTTTACCCAAATAATAAATACCATTTTCTTGATAAAAAGAGAGACCTTTGATTTTTGCGACAGAACGCAATAATCGATCAAAATCTACGTTATCTAATTGTAATGAAAGTGTTCCTTCTAGCTCATCATCAATCATTAAATTAGCGTTTTGCTCAATAGCCAGTTGTTGGAGTGTCGCCACCATTGGCGCCTGTTTTAAGCGAAGTGAAAATACGCGATTTTCAGCCGCAGAGTAAGTTGTCCATAGGATCAAAAAACACATTAAAAACTGACTGCACTTTGTTTTTATTTTCTGCTTTATCATTTTAAAATCTCATGATGATTGATGTCGTTTGTTCACATTGTCCTGCTTTATAACCTTGAAGCGTCAAGCTGTTTTTACTCACTTTTTCGATTAAATAGCCTTCCTTTCCAATTCTCTGCCCGACTTGAACCAACAAAATATGCCCATCATCATTAAATAACACTTCTGCCTGTTTACCGTATTGCAAGACACCTACAATATGTAGCTGAGCCAATGGGCGTTCCTCCGCCAGTCTCGGCTCCGAATATACGCAAGCCGACACTGGCGGTAGGGTGAGCCCCTCTTTTGGATATTCGGTTTGTTCTCTTTGTTTACGATCAAAAGGATCTTGCGAAAATGACGATACAGAAAAAAACGCTATCAAGATTAAGAAGAGCTTTTTCATTATTTATCCTTATTTAATTGGAAAATTAACTCACATGTAATAGAAGCATTTTCCTCTTCATCTAATTTTTCAATGTTTAATTGCGTTAACGAAAGTGTAGGAACATCGCTTAAAAGTGCGATCAAAAATTGCTGTAAATCGACAAAATAGCCTTGTAACGACAAATGGAACAAAGTATGTTGAGAAAAATCCCAACGCAAATCCAACGCTCGAAGTCGCCCATTTAACAACGCCTGCACATGCTGATTTATCGGCAACACAGAATTAGCCAATTCTGGAGAAAGTTGTCGGCTGTCTGACTTTTGTCTTAAGGTTTGTAAAATCTTTTCCTGTTTCTCCCACTCTTGTTGTTGCAAACTCAATTCTGCGTCAAGTCGATGTCGTTCATTACTGTTTTCAACGTAACGAAAAACAGGTAAAAAGATGACCGCACTTAATGCACTCAACCAAAAGGCAGCATGGACCATTTGAGGTAATCGAAGCCATCGCCCAAACCAACTTTGCGCACTTTTTTGAACGATCTCGTTGATAAGGTTTCTCATTGCACAAGCTCCGATAAATGAATATCAAATTGAAAGAACAACTGCTGTTGCACTGGTTGAAACTTAGTTAAGTTAACCTCTGTAAAATGGCGTTTGAGAAATTGATGTATCTCTTCAAACTCTTGTTGGCTTTCTGTCATGCCTGAAAGGACAACTTGCTTAGCATTGAGCGTAAATTCATCTAACTCACCTTGTTGTAATGGCAACTCAGTTAATAAATTAAGCATTCGATACACATATTCCGTCTCCATTTCTGTCAGCTCATTCAGTTCTTTTAAGTTACTTTGTAGTTGCTGAACTTGAATGCGTTTCTGATGGACTTGATGAGTAATTTGTGTCAGTTTTTCTTTTGTCTGGCTTAGGGCTTGCCCTTGTTGTTCATTGAGTTGGTTCAATCCAACAACAATCAAAACTAAACAAGCTAGCCAAATTAAACCTTGCCACATAAAACGACGAAAGGCCTTTTGATGTTGTTCTAAGCGCCAAGGCAATAGATTAAGGCTTAACATCACCACTCTCCCGATTACTTGGAGTCAAAAGTGCGGTCGTTTTTGAGGATAAATCCACGAGCTTTAAATCGGTTTGCCAGAGTGCATTGCCTAAAGCGATGAAAGGTAAATCTGTTTCGATTCGTGGCCAATCCTGAGGCAGTAATTCGATTGTGCGTGAATTTAATATATCGGGCGTTTGATACACATAAATCTGTTCTATTGTTTCAGGAAAACGCTGGATAAATTGTTGATAAAGCTCAGATAAATCACTTTGAGATTGTAAGACTTGTCGTTGTTGTAAGCGTTCACAAACGGCGAGACAACCTTGTTGATCTTGATATAAAAACAAGGCGTTCGTCGGCTCTTGCCCTAAAATGGCATAAAATGCACGCAAAATGCTGTGATTCAGTAAATCAAGTGCGGTCAATTTTAGCGGCAAATATTTTGCTAATTCTGCATTGGCACTTTCTTTTCGAATAGCCGTGATATCCAAACGAAAACCTTGTTTTAATGGCGTGGTCAGATAATCAAACCATAATTCATCCAACGGAATCGGTAATTCTTTTTGCAAAATGAAACGACATTGTTGTTCACACTCCTGAGCATTGAGTGTTTGCGGTAAAATAAGCGTTTTAGACCAAGTTAAATGGGGGGAAATGGCGCCGATAAAACAACATTGGTTCGTTTTTTGTGGTAAATGAGGCAATAACTGGGAAAAAATGTCCTTTTGTTGTCCATTCAAGCAAATAGATTGAACTTTGTGGAATTCATCTAGCCAAACAAAATAGAGGTTATCTTGTTGTTTACTCACACCAATTTGTTGTTTTCGCTGCTTTCTATGAGCAATTCCCATATTCTTTCCTATTCTTTAAGGGATTAATCTTTTATACTTAGCAGCCAAGATCATAATTTTGATTTTTTGAATATTCATTAAACCAGAGAGAATTTTACGATGCGGATCGCAAAATTAATATTAAGTACCCTATTTACGATATGTATACTGGGATTAGTTGCCGGTGGAGTGTTTTATTTTCACTTAAAATCCTCCTTACCGTCGGTAGAAAGCTTAAAAACCGTTGAATTGCAGCAACCAATGCAAATCTATACGGCTGATGGCAAATTAATCGGTGAAGTGGGTGAACAACGCCGTATTCCGGTGAAATTAGAAAATGTGCCTCAACGTTTGCAAGATGCTTTCTTAGCAACGGAAGATAGTCGTTTTTATGACCATCATGGTTTAGACCCAATTGGTATTGCCCGTGCAATTTATGTTGCAGTCAGTAATGGTGGAGCCTCTCAAGGTGCAAGTACCATTACACAACAGCTTGCGCGTAACTTCTTCTTAACCCCAGAAAAAAAACTTATTCGTAAAGTACGTGAAGCGGTATTAGCGGTTGAAATTGAAAATACCTTGAGCAAACAGGAAATTTTAGAGCTTTATTTGAATAAAATTTTCTTAGGCTATCGTTCTTATGGTGTCGCAGCCGCTGCACAAACCTACTTTGGTAAAAACTTAGATGAATTAACGCTCTCTGAAATGGCTGTGATTGCGGGCTTGCCAAAAGCACCTTCAACAATGAACCCATTATATTCACCAAAACGTGCGGAAGAACGCCGTAATGTGGTATTAGGTCGTATGTTGGATGAAAACAAAATCACCAAAGCAGAATATGATGCAGCCATCAAAGAGCCAATCGTCGCGAGTTATCACGGTGCAAAATTTGAATTCCGTGCAGACTATGTGACTGAAATGGTTCGTCAAGAAATGGTAAAACGTTTTGGTGAAGAAGATGCTTACACCAAAGGTTATAAAGTCTTCACGACAGTACTTTCAAAAGATCAAGCGGAAGCTCAAAAAGCCGTACGTAATAACTTGATCGATTATGATATGCGTCATGGCTGGCGTGGCGGTGCACCACTTTGGAAAAAAGATGAAGCCCCATGGGATAATGAACGCATTGTCGCTTTCTTGAAAAAATTACCTGATTCAGAACCATTCATTCCGGCAGCGGTAACTGCATTGGGTAAAAATGGCGCGGAATTACTTTTAGCTAATAATGAAACAATGACGCTTTCTTCAAATGCAATGCGTTGGGCTGGTAAATCACCCGTTAAAGTGGGCGAACAGATTTGGATTCGTAAACGTGATAACGGTGAGTGGGTGTTAGGCCAAATTCCAGCAGCTAACTCTGCATTAGTTTCATTAAACTCAGATAATGGTGCAATTGAGGCCATGGTGGGTGGTTTTAGTTACGAACAAAGTAAATTTAACCGTGCAACCCAATCTTTAGTGCAAGTAGGTTCTTCGATTAAACCATTTATTTATGCTGCGGCATTAGAAAAAGGTTTAACCCTTTCAAGCGTATTGCAAGATAGTCCTATCTCCATTCAAAAACCAGGACAACCTTTGTGGCAACCGAAAAACTCACCTGATCGTTATGACGGTCCAATGCGTTTACGTGTGGGTTTAGGCCAATCTAAAAACATGATTGCGATCAGAGCGTTACAAACTGCGGGTGTTGATTTCACCGCTGAATTCTTACAACGATTTGGATTCAAGCGTGACCAATATTTTGCGAGTGAAGCGCTTGCATTAGGTGCGGCTTCTTTCACTCCACTTGAAATGGCACGTGCTTACGCGGTCTTTGATAATGGTGGTTTCTTGATTGATCCTTACCTCATCGAAAAAATTCAAGATAACACGGGTAAAGATTTATTTATTGCTAACCCGAAAATTGCTTGTATCACTTGTAATGACATTCCTGTGATTTATGGTGAAACCAAAGACAAAATCGACGGTTTTAAAGATGTTGCAGAAGTGGCTAATCCTGACAATCTAAAATCTGCTAAAGGTAATAGCAACACCGATACAGATGAAGGTGATCAGCAACCTGAGAATGTACCTGACTTACCAGAGCTTCAAACATCAGCATTAAATGACGGTTCTGTTGATTTAATGGCGGATGCGAAAGACGGTGCGGCAAAACAAGAGTACGCACCTCGTGTGATTAGTGGTGAATTAGCCTTCTTAATTCGTAGTGCATTAAATACGGCGATTTATGGTGAGCAAGGACTTAGTTGGAAAGGTACCAGCTGGCGTATTGCTCAAAGCATTAAGCGTAGTGACATCGGCGGTAAAACCGGTACCACGAATAGTGCGAAAGTTGCTTGGTATGCGGGCTTTGGTGCTAACTTAGTGACAACGACCTATGTCGGTTTCGATGATAACAAACGCGTATTAGGTAAAGGTGAAGCGGGTGCGAAAACCGCAATGCCTGCTTGGGTCGCTTATATGAAAGCGGCACTTTCTGATGTACCAGAACGTCAACTCACACTTCCACCAAACATCATGGAAAAAACCATTGATAGTAACTCTGGTTTACTTTCTGAAGGTGGTGGTCGCAAAGAATACTTTATCGTCGGTACTGAGCCTAAACGTACTTACATTGCGGAAATGCAAGAGCGTGGTTATTATGTTCCACCAGAGTTACAACAACGTCTAAACGGTGGAACAGGTAAAACTAAAGATGCCATTCCAGCAACGCAACCAGAAGAATTATTCTAACCCTGATTTAAATACTAAAAGTGCGGTTAATTTTGACCGCACTTTTTTACGTCAAAAGGACAAACCATGTTAAGTTATCGTCACAGCTTCCATGCCGGCAACCATGCCGATGTGCTAAAACACATTGTGTTAATGCTAATTTTGGAAAATCTTTCGCTGAAAGAAAAAGGTTTTTACTATCTCGATACCCATTCTGGGGTCGGACGCTATCGTTTAAGTTCTACCGAATCAGAAAAAACCGGCGAATACAAAGAGGGAATTGGGAGACTTTGGGAAAAAAAGGATTTACCCGAAGAAGTTGCACGCTACGTAGATCTTATTAAAAAGCTCAATTATGGTGGTAAAGAATTACGTTATTACTCAGGCTCTCCAATGATTGCCGCCCAACTATTACGTCCTCAAGATCGTGCATTACTGACAGAATTACATCCTAGCGATTTTCCATTATTACGCAATAACTTTAAAGAGTTTAAGAATATCACCACAAAATCAGAAAATGGTTTCCAACAACTCAAAGCGACACTTCCACCAAAAGAACGCCGCGGTTTAGTGCTTATTGATCCACCTTATGAATTAAAAGAGGATTATGATTTGGTGGTGAAAGCGATCGAAGAAGGTTATAAACGCTTTGCAACAGGCACTTATGCGATTTGGTATCCAGTGGTTCTACGCCAACAAACAAAACGCATTTTTAAAGGATTAGAGGCAACGGGAATTCGTAAAATTCTGAAAATTGAATTGGCTGTTCGCCCTGATAGCGATCAACGTGGTATGACCGCAAGTGGAATGGTAGTGATTAATCCACCTTGGCAATTAGAACAACAAATGAAGTCTATTTTGCCTTATTTGACCCAAACGCTCGTCCCTGAAGGTACGGGAAGTTGGACAGTGGAATGGATTATACCGGAATAATCCATTCCAAAACCGCGGTCAAAATGACCGCACTTTTAAATTTTAATTTTATTGGAATACAACACTAAACAAAGTGCAATAACCATAATTAAAATCGCGCCTGCGAATAAGATAGTATCAACTGAGCTCTCATGATTCACAATAATCAGGCGCAACATGGCGGTAATCCCCGCGTAAATAAAATAACGCAAAGGAAAGTGATAACCACTTTTAAAATATTGCACGATTAGGCCAATAAAACCGAAATATAAGAAAAACATCACGGCTTGTTCAGCAACATCATAAGGCACTACGCTTGATGTATTGAACACCATAATTGCTAAGGTATAGGTAATTTTAGCTAAAGCAATAATCAACACTAAAGCCAAAGCAATAAGTGAAAAACTTAATATCACTTTTAATACACTAGTTACTACTCTAGGCAGCTTTTCTAGTTCTTGAGATTCTTCCATAAAGTTCCTTGTTTTTTTAAATGATGAAAGCGCGTATTTTAAGGGAATGTGTTTTTTTGGTAAATAGTAAAATGTAATCAAATAAAAAGGGCAGATATTTCTGCCCTTTATTTTTTACATGAATGAATAATTACTCATCTAAGAAACTTCTTAAGGTTTCTGAACGACTTGGATGACGTAATTTACGCAATGCTTTCGCTTCAATCTGACGAATACGCTCACGGGTTACATCAAATTGTTTACCCACTTCTTCAAGCGTGTGGTCGGTGTTCATATCAATACCAAAACGCATACGTAATACTTTTGCTTCACGAGGGGTTAATCCTTCTAGCACTTCATGAGTTGCCACTTTCAAGCTTTGCGCAGTTGCAGAATCTAATGGCAATTCAAGAGTTGAATCCTCGATGAAGTCACCTAAATGTGAATCATCGTCATCACCGATTGGGGTTTCCATTGAAATTGGCTCTTTCGCAATTTTAAGCACTTTACGAATTTTATCTTCTGGCATTCCCATACGCTCAGCAAGCTCTTCCGGCGTCGCTTCACGTCCCATTTCTTGTAACATTTGACGAGAAATACGATTTAATTTGTTAATCGTTTCAATCATATGAACCGGAATACGAATTGTACGTGCTTGGTCTGCAATGGAACGCGTAATTGCCTGACGAATCCACCAGGTTGCATAGGTTGAGAATTTATAACCACGACGGTATTCAAATTTATCTACCGCTTTCATCAAACCAATATTCCCTTCTTGAATTAAATCCAAGAATTGTAAACCTCGGTTTGTATATTTTTTCGCAATAGAAATGACCAAACGTAAGTTGGCTTCAACCATTTCTTTTTTCGCACGGCGAGCTTTTTGTTCACCACGAGATACCGCATCACAAATCTCACGCATTTGTTGAATGGTTAGATTGGTATTTTGCTCAATATTCGCTAAGTTATCTAAAGATAAACGGATACGTTCTTCATATTTTGGTAAACGTTTTGCCCAAGCTTTCGTTGATTTTAATGCTTTTGCTACCCATGCATCACTGCTGCCATTAGCAACAATGAGTGCCTCAAATTCATCTTTCGGCATACCCGCGATATCAACTAATACTTTTTGTAGTTGACGCTCTTCTGCACGTACACGTTTCATCATATTCTTCATTGATAAAACAAGTACATCAAATTGTTTTGGCACTAAACGGAATTGTTTAAAAATATCTGCGAGTAGAGCAATTTGATCTTTTGCGCGTTTACCACTACGTCCGTGTTTTGCAATAGTTGCTAATGTTTTAGTGTGTTGCTCTCTTAATGCCGCAAATCTTTCACGCGCTACTTCAGGATCGATGCTGTTATCAGAATCGCTCTCATCAGAACTTGAGCTGCTATTGCTTTCATCTTCCTCATCGCTCTCATCATCAACTTCTGCAGCTGCAGCGGCTTCAACACTTTCCTCTTCGTCAGCAAAATTCTCATCAATATTTGCTGCTTCCTCTGCGGCAATATTTGGATCCACAAAGCCGGTAATTAAATCAGCTAAACGATAATTACCCGCTTCAACTTGATCATAATTATTTAATAGCTCTGTTAACGCTTCTGGATATGCTGCAATGGCGGTTTGAACTTCATCAATCCCTTCTTCAATACGTTTTGCAATGCTGATCTCATCTTCACGGGTAAGAAGATCAACCGTTCCCATTTCACGCATATACATACGCACAGGATCGGTTGTACGACCGATTTCAGATTCCACATTGGATAAAATCTGCGTTGCTTCTTCCACAGCATCTTCATCCGGAATCGTGTCATTCAACATCATTTCATCACTTTCCGGTGCTTCATCAAGAACCGGAATACCCGCATCATGCTGTAAAGTTTGCAACAACTTATCGTAATATTCTGGATCGATCAAATCTTCTGGAAGCAAGTCATTGATCTCCGCATAAGTTAAATAACCTTGCGTACGACCTAATTCCATAAGCTGTTCAATTTGTTCTGAATATTGATCGGCGGTAGATTGTTGATTTTGTTCCATTTTTATTCCCGTTTTGCGTTATTTTTGGAAGATAAAATCCCTTGTTTTGAACAGGAGATTTTACCATTGTTATGACGGATTAACTAACTGTTTTTTCTGCTCTTCTTTTCCCTTGAGCAAATTCACTAAAATTGCTCGTTCTTGATCAGTTAAGCCTTCCGCCCTTTCTTTGGCGATAAGCATCTCAATATCACGTTCAATCGCTTGAATATTCAATCGACGATAGTTTTGAGAGAATGCATTAATGATTTCTAAATCATCTAATAGATGATCCCAAGAGGCTAATATTTCAAGGGGCTTGCTGAATTCTGTATCACGAAAATACTCTAAGATTTGCCCTGTTGTAATGCCTTCTCGTTCTCGACAAAGTGCGGTCAATTTTTCGAGTAATTCGTAACCCGCCTCATGCTTTAAGGCTTGTAAACCCACATCAGAAATACGATTCACTAATTGTGAATTCTGTAATAACAGCGAAATCACCATGCGCATTGGTGTTTTCTTAATGGTTTTTTGTGGCGTTTTAGGTTTGGGTTCAGCCTTATCTATTTGATTTGGTATTAAGCTTTCAAGCTGTGATTGATCAAAGATCCCAAGCTTTTGCGCCAACATATTCCGCAATGAAAGACGCAGCATATCACCAGGGATTTGACGAATTAAAGGCGCCGCGAGTGCCACTAATTTGCCTCGTCCTTCTTGCGTCGAGAAATCTACTTGTGGACTTAAATGCGCGAATAAGAATTCTGTGAGAGACTGAGCTTGATCAATATATTCTTCAAACTTTTCTTTACCATATTGACGAATATAAGTATCCGGATCTTCTCCATCTGGCAGGAAAATAAACTTAATTTGTCGTCCATCCTCCAGATAAGGCAAGGCGTTTTCAAGTGCACGCCAAGCAGCATCACGCCCTGCTCTATCGCCATCGTAGCAGCAAATGACTTGCTCTGTTGAACGGAACAATAATTGAATTTGTTCCGAGGTCGTCGATGTACCAAGAGAAGCCACTGCATAATTCACACCAAATTGCGCTAATGCCACCACGTCCATGTAGCCTTCAACCACCAGTAATTTTTCTGGCTCATCATTGATTTGTAAGGCTTCATACAAGCCATAAAGTTCATTACCTTTATGGTATGTAATGGTTTCGGGGGAGTTCAAATACTTGGGTTTTTCATCCGTTAAAACACGTCCACCAAAGGCGACCGTACGACCACGTTTATCTCGAATCGGAAACATGATGCGATTACGGAATTTATCGTACACATTTCCACGATCGTTGCGAGAAAGCATACCTAAATCAAACAGCTTTTTCTGTTCTTCTCGATTTTTGCCGAATTGACGTAACACCGTATCCATCGCATTGGGTACATAACCAATTTGAAAACGAGCAATAATTTCTGGCGATAAACCACGTTGCTGAAGATAGCTTTGAGCCGGAATATTTAGTGGGAGTTGCGCTTGATAAAACGACGCAATCTCTTGCATCAAATCGTATAAATTACGTTTTGTCTGATAACTCACATCCGGTTTATTGCCGAATTGATTTGGGCGTTTTTCATAAGGCACTTCAATTCCTGCCGAAGCAGCAAGTTCTTCAACGGCTTCAACAAATTCTAATTTGTCATAATCCATTAAAAATGAAATCGCATTGCCTTTCGCACCACAACCAAAGCAATAATAGAATTGTTTTTTTTCACTTACTGTGAAGGAGGGTGTTTTTTCGTGATGAAACGGACAGCAAGCTTGATAATCTCGTCCCGCTTTTTTGAGTTTCACGCGTGCATTAATCACATCGACAATATTCGATTTTGTGAGCAGATCATCAATAAACTGGCGTGGAATAGAGCCTTTCATTGCCTTGCCTCCTTGAATACGATGCGAAAGTGCGGTTGATTTTGCGTGACTTTTTTTTCGATGAGTTTAAAGCAACAAAACCGTGATACCCAAAAGGTTTCACGGTTTGTCTTAACTCGAGTTAGAAAATACTACAAATTAGTATAAACGGGTATTGCGCGCGTTTTCGCGAGCGTTACGTTTAGCGTGACGTTTAGCAAGTGTTGCTTTTTCACGTTTACGGATTGTAGTTGGTTTTTCATAGAATTCACGAGCGCGAACTTCTGCTAAAATACCAGCTTTTTCGCAAGAGCGTTTGAAACGACGTAAAGCTACGTCGAATGATTCGTTTTCACGTACTTTAATTACAGGCATAAGCCAATCACCTCAATGAGTTTAATTTAATTGCAATTTTAAATTTTTATTACTGCCGAATGAACGGCAAATTCAATAAAGGACGCAATTCTAATCGATCTTCCCTGCAAAAGCAAAGGAAAGATCGCCTATTTGCTGAAAATTTGGCGTTTGAACTGGTTTAAGCGGGCTAAACAAGGTAAAATCTTTGCCAATTTTTTTAATAAAATGAGAATAAAATGCGTATTTTAGGAATCGAAACCTCCTGTGATGAAACAGGTGTCGCGATTTATGATGAAGATAAGGGCTTAATTGCCAATCAGCTCTACACGCAAATTGCCTTGCATGCGGATTACGGCGGAGTGGTGCCAGAGCTGGCTTCCCGCGATCACATTCGCAAAACGGCGCCATTAATTAAAGCCGCATTAGAAGAAGCCAATTTAACCGCTGATCAAATTGATGGCATCGCTTATACAAGCGGTCCGGGTTTAGTGGGGGCATTATTAGTGGGCGCAACGATCGCGCGTTCACTGGCTTATGCCTGGAATGTGCCCGCTATTGGCGTACATCACATGGAAGGTCATCTACTTGCTCCAATGCTTGATGAAAACCGACCTCACTTTCCGTTTATTGCTCTCTTAGTTTCAGGTGGACACACACAGTTAGTGCGCGTTGATGGCGTAGGGAAATATGAAGTCATTGGCGAATCCATTGATGATGCGGCAGGCGAGGCCTTTGATAAAACTGCGAAATTATTAGGGTTAGATTATCCTGGCGGTGCAGCACTTTCACGTTTAGCCGAAAAAGGATCAAAAGATCGCTTTGTGTTCCCTCGCCCAATGACGGATCGCCCTGGCCTTGATTTTAGCTTTTCAGGTTTAAAAACTTCAGCGGCAAACACCATTAATCAGGCGATCAAACAAGAAGGTGAATTAACCGAACAAACCAAAGCTGATATTGCCTTTGCCTTCCAAGATTCCGTCGTGGATACACTCGCCATTAAATGTAAACGTGCCTTAAAAGAAACCGGCTATAAGCGTTTAGTCATTGCTGGCGGCGTGAGTGCAAACAAAAAATTACGTGAAACCCTTGGCACTATGATGAAAAATCTTGGCGGTGAAGTGTTTTATCCTCAACCTCAATTTTGTACCGATAACGGCGCCATGATTGCCTATACGGGCTTTTTACGTTTAAAACAAGGTCAGCACAGCGATCTCGCCATTGATGTCAAACCTCGTTGGGCAATGGCCGAACTCCCTGCAATTTAAGGAAAAAATATGGAAAATATGATTAAAGTAAGAGCCATGCGTGCAGCCGGTATCGCTTGTTTTTTGATGCTCGCGATTATTGGTGCATGGATTTTTACCACGCCAAGCAGTGATATTGTTGACGCTCTTGCTGAAGCAGGAAAAATGGTAGGAGGCGGTGCCACTTACGGGACCTTTATGTTAGCTGCCTGTCCACCTGTTGCAGGATTCATCGCCTATTATTTCTGGAAATGGGTGATTAAATAATGGCAAAACTCTATTTTTACTACTCGACGATGAATGCGGGCAAATCAACTACTTTACTGCAGTCTTCCTATAACTATCGTGAACGCAATATGAACACCATGGTTTATACGGCAGCGATTGATGACCGCTTTGGTGTCGGCAAAGTCACATCGCGTATTGGTATTCACGAAGAGGCGAATTTATTTACATCGACAACGGACCTCTTTACTGAAGTGAGTCAACGTTTACAACAAGAAGAAATTCATTGTGTTTTGGTTGATGAAGCTCAGTTTTTAACGAAACAACAAGTGTATCAATTAAGTGATGTTGTGGATAAACTGAAAATTCCAGTGCTTTGCTATGGCTTGCGTACCGACTTCCAAGCAGAGCTATTTGAAGGCAGTAAGTATTTACTTGCTTGGGCAGATCAACTAGAAGAATTAAAAACAATCTGTTATTGTGGGCGTAAAGCCAATTTCGTTTTACGTTTAAATGAACAAGGTGAAGTCATTAAGGAAGGGGAACAAATCCAAATCGGTGGAAATGACTCTTATCTTTCGGTTTGCCGCTATCATTACAAAGAAAAGTGCGGTCAGCTTTAACCTCATTTTTCAATTTATACTCGGAGGACAATTTTATGCTAAAGAACAAAACATTCGGCAGTGCCTTAATCATTGCAGGCACGACCATCGGAGCCGGGATGCTCGCGATGCCATTAACCTCTGCCGGAATTGGTTTTGGTTACACCGTTTTATTATTAGTCGGCTTATGGGCACTTTTGGTTTACAGCGGTTTGCTTTTTGTTGAAGTGTATCAAACTGCCGATCGCTTGAATGATGGTGTGGCGACTCTCGCTGAGAAATACTTCGGCATCACTGGGCGTGTCTTAGCGACTTTTAGCTTGCTCATTTTACTTTATGCCCTTTCTGCGGCCTACATCACCGGTGGCGGTTCATTATTATCAGGTTTACCTACCGCTTTTGGCTTTGAAAGTTTTTCCTCCGAACTTTCAATTATTTTATTTACTGTCGTACTCGGTGCCTTTGTGGTTGTAGGTACAAGAGGCGTTGATGGTGCCACTCGCATTCTGTTCATCGGTAAATTAATTGCCTTTGCTTTCGTGTTATTCATGATGTTACCCAAAGTGTCTGTCGATAACCTGATGGCCTTACCTTTAAATTATGCTTTCGTGATCTCTGCAGCGCCAATTTTCTTTACCTCCTTTGGCTTCCACATCATCATGGGCAGCGTAAACAGCTATTTAGATGGTAGTGTTACCCAATTCCGTAAAGCGATTTTAATTGGTACAGCAATTCCACTCGTCGCTTATTTAGTGTGGCAATTAGCGACTCACGGCGTATTAAGTCAAAATGAATTCGTGCAAGTGTTACAAGCGGATCCAACCCTTAACGGCTTGGTCAATGCAACACGTCAAATCACGAACTCCCACATCATGGGCGAAATCGTTCGTGTGTTCTCTGCACTTGCATTAATCACTTCTTTCCTAGGTGTGATGCTCGGGGTATTTGAAGGTTTAGGCGATTTATTTAAACGTTACAAATTGCCACACAACCGTTTGACACTGACTGTTGCCGCCTTCACTCCACCGCTTGCGTTTGCCTTGTATTATCCTGAAGGTTTTATTGCCGCATTAAGCTATGCAGGCTTACTCTGTGCGTTCTACTGCTTGATTTTACCTATCGGACTAGCATGGAAAACACGTCAATCGAATCCAAATCTGCCTTATCGTGTAATCGGTGGCAGTGTGACTTTAGTGATTGCATTAATTATTGGTGTAGCGATTATGATCGTGCCATTCTTAATTCAAGCGGGTTACCTACCGGCTGTGGCAGGCTAAAGTGCGGTAGATTTTCAAGGCATTTTTCTTATAAAAAGTAGGGCTTAAACGCCCTATTTTTTTATTTTCAAAAAGTTTTCATTTTTTTTACCTCTCTTAATCTTTCCTTAAGATTCTCTTGTTTAAATACACTCATTGAAAGGCAAACAACCCAATCGATAAATAAATCTGAAAAATGTTAATCACTTAAGAAAAGATTAAGATTTGAATGATTTAATACATCTGAAAGCAAAACTTTCAACTTACTTTATGATTATCTTATTTAGGAGAACAAACTATGAAAAAATTACTTACTGTTGCAGCTATCGCATTATCTTCTGTTGCCGTATATAACACCGCAATGGCGCAAGGATTTAATGATGGCAAGAATCAAGTCACTCAACAAGGTTTTGTAGATGAAAGCGTCATTGTGAAAACCGTCGCTGATGCATTAAATGCCAATGATAACACTCCAGTTCGTTTAGACGGACAAATTGTAAAACAAATTGGTAAAAAGGATTTCTTATTTAAAGATGCAAGTGGAAAAGAAATCCAAATTGAAGTCAGCAAAAAAGCATGGAATGGTCAAACGATAGCACCTCAAGATAACATTCAAATTATCGGTAAAGTCGATAAAGAATGGAATAAAACAGATATTGATGTGAAACAAATCATCAAAAAATAAGTAACAAAATGACCGCACTTTTCTTAAGTGCGGTTAAAAATCCCAAAGGAGAAGAAAATGGAAAACGTACAAACAATGTCAGATCTTATGCAGCAAATTCAAGAACGAATTGATTCACTAAAAGCCTCTGCTATGCAACAACAAACAAAAATAAAACAGTCATTAAATGAATGTATTGAGCAAAGTGAAGCCATTCAAAATCAATTAGTTCAAAGCCAACAGCAATTAACGTCACAATTGGAATACGGCACGGCAGTATTAATTGAACTGGAACAAGGGTTACAGCTAGATTTCAGTACAGAAATCGCCGAATTTGAACAGTTGTGTCAAAATGAAACCGCCGATACGACAGAATTAACGCAACGATTGGAACAGAATGTACAAGAAAAAATCACGTTCCAATTAAACGAATTAAAAGCCAAAACAGGTGTAGCCTTACAAGAGATTGGCCAGGTGACACTCCATATTAAGCAGCTATTTGGGGCAGAAAAAAGTGCTAAAGTGAAAGGATTGGCAAAATTAAAACAACGTTTATATAAACGTTTTGGTAAACAAATTATTGCCTCCAAAGAATGCTTGGCGACACAACTGGAACGCGGAGCCAGTAAATTAAGAGCTTAAAATGTCCGCTATTGTTTATTAAGAAGAAAAGTTAAACCGCACTTAATCTTGAGATGAGATGAAGTGCGGTCAATTTAGAGCGTGTTTTTGAGATAAAAAATGGGGCGTAATTTTTACGCCCCATTTTGTTTTCTAACTGTTTAATTATGACTGCATTTCTGCAAGGAACTCTTCTTCCGTTAAAACAGCCACGCCTAATTCTTGCGCTTTTGTCAGTTTAGAACCCGCCGCATCTCCTGCAATCACGAAATCCGTTTTCGCTGAAACTGAGCCGCTCACTTTCGCGCCCATGTCTTGTAATAAGGCTTTAGCTTCATTACGGCCCATTTGAGTTAAGGTTCCGGTTAACACAACCGTTTTGCCTTTAAAACGATTTTCTGTGACTTCTTTAGTTTCCACGGTTTCCCAATGTACGCCTTGAGCGATCAAATCATTCACTACCGACACATTATGTGGTTCATGCCAAAACGCCAAAATACGATTTGCCACTACTTCGCCCACATCAGGCACTTGCTGTAAGGCTTCTAAATCTGCATTTTGCAACGCTTCTAGGGTTTTGAAATGATTGGCTAAATTCAATGCCGTTGCTTCACCCACTTCACGAATCCCTAAAGCAAAAATAAAACGTGCTAACGTCGTATTTTTCGCTTTTTCAAGGCTAGCCAATGCATTTTCAGCAGATTTTGCGCCCATTCTTTCCAAACGAGTCAGTGTGGTTAAATCTAACTTGAATAAATCGGCTGGCGTATGAATTAATTCACGATCCACCAACTGCTCGATTAATTTACCCCCTACGCCATCAATATCCATGGCCTTGCGAGAAACGAAATGTTTAAGCGCTTCTTTACGCTGTGCTGCGCAGAATAAACCACCCGTACAACGCGCTACCGCTTCGCCTTCAATACGAACAATGGCCGAATCACATACAGGACAAGTTTTAGGGAAAATGATCGGTCTCGCATCTGTTGGGCGACGGTCGTGTAATACGCCGATAATTTGTGGGATCACATCCCCCGCACGGCGAATCACTACCGTATCGCCAATAGCAATGTCCAAGCGTTCAATTTCATCACCATTATGCAATGTGGCGTTACTTACCGTTACCCCTGCCACAAATACCGGTTCTAATTTGGCAACAGGTGTAATTGCCCCCGTTCTGCCCACTTGGAATTCTACATCATTTAGGCGAGTTAATTCTTCTTGTGCAGGGAATTTATAAGCAATCGCCCAACGTGGCGCTTTTGAGATAAAACCTAATTTCTCTTGTAACGCAATATCATTGATTTTCAGCACGGTACCATCAATATCGTAGCCAAGAGCACTACGTTTATTTTGAATATCACGATAAAAATCCAACACTTCATCTGTGCCGTTACATAAACGGATTTCTGGGTTTACCGGAATCCCAATAGACTTCAACCATTGCAAACGATCATAATGCGTATTCGGCAAATCAACCCCTTCAGCAATACCAAGACCATAAGCATTCAATACCAATGGACGCTTACTCGTAATTTTTGGATCAAGCTGGCGCAACGAACCTGCGGCTGCATTACGTGGATTAGCAAAGGTTTTCTCGCCTTTTTCTAAAGCCTGTTGATTTAAACGCTCAAAGCCTTCATGTGGCATAAACACTTCGCCACGCACTTCTAAACGTGCAGGCGGATTATCCATTAAAAGCTGCAAGGGAATATTTCGAATTGTACGGATATTCACAGTAATATCTTCCCCTGTTGTCCCATCACCACGGGTTGCGGCTTGAGTCAGTACGCCATTTACATACAAAATACTCACGGCTAAACCATCTAATTTCGGCTCACAGCAGAAAGTGAGAGGTTCAGGCAAACGAATAAGACGATCTTCAATACGTTTTACGAATGCATAAAATTCCTCATCTGAGAAAGCATTATCCAAAGAGAGCATTGGAATTTCATGACGAATTTGTGCAAAGCCTGACAGCGGTTTTGCACCCACACGTTGAGTAGGTGAATCTGCCGTAATGAGTTCCGGATGGGCGGCTTCTAAGGCTTTAAGTTGATGAAATAAACGGTCATATTCTGCATCAGGAATGGTTGGGTTATCTAACACGTGATATTCATATTCATAACGACGAAGATCCTGACGTAATGTATCAATTTGTTGCTGAAGGCTCATAATGTTCTCTAACGGTTTACTCATTGAATTAAAATGGGCGAACCATCGATCGGCTCGCCCAAAGTGCGGTTATTTTTTAGTGCGTTTTATGCGATGCGAGATAAATAATCCTGCTCAGCTACATCATCAAAAATCTCTTGCTGATCAGTCAACACCACGCCACCTAAATCTTCTGCGATGGTTTTCGCTGCGCGAATCATCATACGTAAGTTAGCCAAATTATTACCTGGCGATGGTAGCTGCATGAAGAGTACCACGCCCATAGTTGAAAACTCGGCCATATTGTAATAATCAAACGTACCTGGCTGTTCAATGTTTGCCACGCTAAATAAAACCGGGCTTGCCACACTTAAATCAAAGTGGCGGTGATACATTTGACGCTCACCAAAAATGAATCCCAAGTTTTCTAAAGATTGAGATAATTGCGGACCATAGAATTCACGATTTTGATTTGAAATGACATAAAGTTGAACAAAGCCAGTGGTTTGTTTTGGTTTTTCCACTTCTACCGGTTCGTGATAGTTAAAATGTACGTTCTCATGAGTAGGTTCTTGAGTTGGATTTAATGACATCTCGGCTAACTGCTCACGCAATTCAGTCGAAGAAGAATTCACACCATCAAAATCATTGCTTTGAGCTTCTAACTCTTCGATTGTCATTTCTGCCAAACGTGGTTTCGGTTGTACATTCGTTTCAGGATAAACCACAGGTTCAGGCTGTGGCGCAGGAGCAGGTTGCGCCGTGTTCATCTCATAAACCGGCTGATTTGGTAAGGAGATTTTAATATCATCGACGCTTTTTTCTATTTGACGCGCATCCACTTGAGCACGTTGCTCATCAAAATTAAATTGCTGTTGGCTTGCTGCCTGTGGTGCCACTTTAGGTTGAACACTTTGTTGTACAGGCTGTGCCGCTTGAGCACGATGTGTTAAACGAATATCCGCATTAGGATCAGCAGCTTGCGAAAAAGGATTGACCTCACCGTTTTTAGAAGTGCGGTTAAATGTATTCGCGCTTTTAAAATATTTTGATTTCTCACGGCGATTTGACCATAATCCGTGTACCACTAAGGCAATTAAAGCAATTACCCCTAAAATAATCAAAATGGTATTTAAGTCCATTCTTGTTGCTCCTTAACGCAATGATTTTTTGCTAATCCTACCACATTTCCACAGGTGAAAAAATAGGAAAGCAAACAAGATATTAAAAGGGATGAGATGGAATTTTTCTCAAAAAATATTGTCTTTCTGTGACATTTTGTATTTTTTACTTTTCAATTTAAAGGAACAATGATGATCGATCAAAATGAAATAAAATCTGCTTTCAATCATTTCGTGATGGGTTGGCATTTCATTACGCAAAAAGGCCTCCGCCGTTTTGTGATTATGCCGATTTTACTTAACGTCGTCCTACTCACTGGCTTATTTTGGCTATTTGTTTCACAAATCTCCACGATGATCGACTGGGTGATGAGCTTTATTCCTGATTGGTTAAGCTTTTTAAGTGTGATTTTGCTCGTGCTGTCTATTGGCTCAATTCTCTTATTTTTCTATTTTGCCTTTACAACACTTTCAGGCTTTATTGCCGCACCGTTTAATGGATTGTTAGCAGAAAAAGTCGAAAAAATGCTGACTGGCGAAGCTGTTAATGATGATGGTTTTGCTGAAATTATGAAAGATGTGCCGCGTATGCTAAATCGTGAATGGCAAAAACTATGGTACAGCTTACCGAAATTCGTGGGCTTGTTCTTATTGAGTTTTATCCCAGTTATTGGACAAACCATTATTCCAGTACTAACCTTCCTATTTACTTGTTGGATGATGGCGATTCAGTACTGTGACTACCCGTTTGATAACCATAAAATTTCTTTTGGCATTATGAAAAATGCGTTAGGCGAAAGACGTTCTCAAAGCCTGATATTCGGGGCATTAATTACCCTTTGTACCGCATTGCCGATCGTGAACTTAGTAATTATTCCTGTGGCCGTCTGTGGTGCAACAGTAATGTGGGTCGAAAATTATCGCTCACAATTAAAATTTGATATGAATTTTGACCGCACTTCAGGTTCAACACAAATTGTGACACGTTCTACGAGTACAGAAATTAAGCCTTCAGGAAATAACATCGTGAATAAATAGCATTTAGTTATAAAATATAGCTATTAACTATTTTTTTTATATAAAAGCCGGTGTTATAACTACTGCATCAACTCATTCCAAAATATAAAAGGACAGTAAAATGACAATTTATGCAGATAACTCATACTCAATCGGTAATACTCCATTAGTTCGTTTAAAACACTTCGGACACAATGGTAACGTTGTCGTAAAAATTGAAGGTCGCAACCCAAGCTTTAGCGTGAAATGCCGTATTGGTGCCAATATGATTTGGCAAGCAGAAAAAGACGGCATTTTAACAGCGGGTAAAGAAATTGTAGATGCAACCAGCGGTAACACCGGTATTGCTTTAGCTTATGTAGCAGCAGCGCGCGGTTATAAAATCACCTTAACCATGCCTGAAACCATGAGTCTTGAACGTAAACGTTTATTACGTGGTTTAGGCGTGAATCTTGTGCTTACTGAAGGCTCAAAAGGGATGAAAGGTGCGATTGCCAAAGCTGAAGAAATTGTGGCGTCTAACCCAAATCATTATGTGATGCTAAAACAATTTGAAAACCCGGCTAACCCGGACATTCACCGTCAAACTACTGGTGAAGAAATCTGGAAAGATACTGAAGGTAAAGTTGATGTCGTAGTTGCCGGTGTGGGTACCGGTGGTACAATTACCGGTATTTCTCGTGCGATCAAGTTAGATCACGGTAAAAAAATTACCTCTGTAGCGGTTGAACCAACAGAATCACCTGTTATTAGCCAAACCCTTGCTGGTCAAGAAGTGAAACCAGGTCCACACAAAATTCAAGGTATCGGTGCGGGCTTCATTCCGAAAAACTTAGATTTATCATTAATTGATCGTGTGGAAACTGTAGATAGCGATACGGCAATTGCGACCGCTCGTCGCTTAATGGCTGAAGAAGGTATTCTTGCGGGTATTTCTTCAGGTGCTGCAGTGGCAGCGGCTGACCGCTTAGCAAAACTACCAGAATTCCAAGATAAATTAATTGTTGCGATCTTACCTTCTGCATCAGAACGTTATTTAAGTACGGCGTTATTTGAAGGTATTGAAGCTTAATCGATTGATTGAATTCATTTAATCTAAGGTCTGTTTTTACAGACCTTTTTTGTTTATTAATTAAACAAATTTTATTTGATATAACTAAAGGAAATAATTCATAAATAAATAATACTTTTCTTTTCTTTTTCGCTTCTTATAATTCATTTCACTTTCGTTATTTATCTAAAAAAGGAATACTTATGAAAAAATCATTTTTTAGCACCGCACTTTTAGCGGCAGGATTAGCCCTTTCTACTTTTGCTAACGCCGGTGAAATTGCTGATCGCGTTGAACAAACTAAAACCTTATTAGTTGGTACTGAGGGTACTTACGCACCATTTACTTTCCACGACAAAGATGGCAAGTTAACCGGTTTTGATGTGGAAATTATCGAAAAAGTGGCGCAAAAATTAGGTTGGAAAGTCGAATTTAAAGAAACCGCTTGGGACGGCATGTATGCAGGTTTGAACGCAAAACGCTTTGATGTTATTGCGAACCAAACCAATCCAAGCCCAGAACGTTTAAAAAAATATGATTACAGTGCACCTTATAACTACTCTGCTGGCGTAATCGTGACGAAAGCCGATAACGATAGCATTAAATCATTCCCTGATTTAAAAGGTAAAAAATCTGCACAATCTGCAACCAGTAACTGGAGTAAAGACGCTCGTGATAATGGTGCAATTATTGTGACCGTTGATAGCTTGGCGCAAAACCTTGAAGCAGTAAAACAAGGTCGTGTTGATGCAACTGTAAATGATAAACTCGCGGTGTTAGATTACTTCAAAAAACAACCTAATGCAGGCTTAAAAATTGCTGTAGAAAGTGATAAAAAAATCCCAACTGGTTTTGCTTTCTTGAAAGGTGAAGAACCGCTTATTGCAAAAGTGAACCAAGCACTTGAAGAACTACGCAAAGACGGAACTTTAAAACAAATTTCAATCAAATGGTTTGGCGATGACATTACTCAATAATTGGTTAGCCAGCCTTCCATTTATGACCACAGAACGAGCTGATTATGTAATCAGCTCGTTTTGGCCTATGATGGAAGGGGCAATTTTATATACGATTCCCCTGGCGGTCATTTCCTTCTTTTGTGGTTTATTCATTGCGGTTATCGTGGCTGTGATTTGCACATTACCGCATCCCAATTTAATGACCAAAATTCTGCAGGGCATTTGTCGCACTTATATTTCAATTATTCGTGGCACCCCAATGTTGGTGCAGATCTTCATTATTTTCTATGGTTTACCTGAGGTTGGTATCAAGCTAGAACCTTTTCCAACCGCAATTATTGCGTTCTCCATTAACATTGGTGCTTATGCAGCAGAAACGGTGAGGGCCTCCGTTCTTGCGATTCCTAAAGGTCAATGGGAAGCCTCTTATGCGATAGGCATGAATTACACACAAGCTTTCGTGCGTACCATTATGCCGCAAGCGTTACGTATTTCCGTCCCTTCGCTATCAAATACGTTTATTAGCACAGTGAAAGATACATCCCTTGCTTCACTCGTTTGGATTGCGGAATTATTTCGTGTGGCGCAAAACATCACAGCTGAAAACTACGAATTTATTTTAATTTATAGTGAAGCGGCTCTCATTTATTGGGTTTTCTGTTTTGTGCTGTCGATGGGACAAACCCGTTTAGAAAAACGCCTTTCTCGCCATTTATAAGGACTGGTTATGTTAAAAGTCACGAATATTCAGAAAAGTTTTAATGGCCACCATGTATTAAAAGGCATTGATTTTGAAATTAATAAAGGTGAAGTGGTTGCCATTCTGGGTCCATCAGGTTCAGGCAAAACGACTTTTTTACGCTGTTTAAATTTGCTCGAACGCCCAGAAAAAGGGGTATTAGCATTTACTGATGGAAGCTTAACTATTGATTTCAGCAAGAAGATCAGCAAATCCGATGAACTAAAATTGCGTCGTCGTTCTTCAATGGTATTCCAACAATACAATCTATTTCCCCATCGCACAGCTCTCGAAAATGTGATGGAAGGCATGGTAGTTGTGCAAAAACAAGCGAAAGAGATTGCACGTGAAAAAGCCTTAGCATTATTGGAAAAAGTTGGTTTAAAAGCGAAAGCGGATTTATATCCCTCTCAACTTTCTGGTGGTCAACAGCAACGTGTCGGGATCGCCCGTGCTTTAGCCGTTAAACCCGATATTATCTTGTTAGATGAGCCTACTTCTGCTCTTGACCCTGAACTCGTCGGTGAAGTGTTACAAGCGCTCAAAATGCTCGCGCAAGAAGGTTGGACAATGATTATCGTCACTCATGAATTGAATTTTGCCAAAGATGTGGCAGATCGCGTGATTCTCATGGAAAATGGTCAGGTAGTTGAACAAAATACCGCGGCTGAATTCTTCAGTCATCCACAGCAAGAACGCACCAAACAATTCTTATTGCAAGCTAAAATGCCAATGGAATTCGAAGATTATTGTATTTAATCCCTCCTAAATATAAAAAGAGCGGTCAAAAAACATCATGAATTTTGACCGCTCTTTCTATTTGAATAAATTACATAATCGCATTATAGAATACTGCTGCTAAAGCCGCACCGATAAATGGCCCTACAACCGGCACCCAACTGTATCCCCAGTCAGCTTTAGTTTTTAATGTACCACCCAGGAAAAGACCTAAGGTTAAGCGCGGACCAAGATCTCGAGCTGGATTGATCGCATAACCGGTTGTGCCACCTAAGCTCAAACCAATTGCCCAAACTAAAATCGCTACTGGTAATGCTCCGATAGAACCTAAACCAATTGGCGTGCTTTCTGCCGTGCCTGGTAAAGTGATGTTTGCTCCCGCAAGATAGAAAATCACGAAAACAAGCACGAAGGTACCAACGATTTCATTTACTAAGTTGATTGGATAGTTACGAATTGCTGGTTCAGTACAGAAACAAGCGCGTTTTAAACCCTCTTCTTCGGTCGCTGCAAAGTGATCTTTATACATAATATAAACCAACAACGCACCTACCATGCCCCCCACAACTTGTGCCGCGATGTAGCCTGGTACCAGTTCCCAAGCAAATGCACCCTTCATTGCCACACCAAGTGTTACCGCTGGATTTAAGTGCGCCCCACTGTAAGGACCTGTCACAACGACGGCCACATACACTGCAAATGCCCACGCGGTAGTAATCACAATCCAACCAGAACTTTGCCCTTTCGTTTTATTTAAACATACGTTGGCTACCACACCGTTACCTAACAGGATTAAGAGCGCTGTGCCAAAAAATTCTGCAAAATAGGCATTCATAAGAGAATCTCCAAATAATGATTAACTTAATGATTTCATTAAAGAAATCTTGCTTTGCAATTCGTTTCGTTGTTTGATCAAATATTGAGATACTCAAAGTGAGTGGCGCCATTATCTAGTTTTTACCAATTAATTCAATAGATGAAACCGATCTATTTTCTAAAAATGAGAGAGCGATCACATTATTTTGTGCGTTAACACAATTGTTTACATTTTTTCGGGGAGAAATCTGTGACACCTATCACAAAACCCAACATTGCTTGTTCCAATTAGGTTCGAATTCAATTAAGTTAGGTTCGCAATTTGTTCGTTTAAGCTCAAAATTTCTTCATTCATTTAATGAGAGTGTCAAGCACTCTAAGGAATAGCACCATGACAGACAAAAAATACATCATCGCTTTGGACCAAGGTACCACAAGCTCTCGTGCAGTATTATTAGATCACAATGCGAATGTTGTCGAAATCGCCCAACGTGAATTTACACAAATTTATCCACGCGCAGGCTGGGTGGAACATAATCCAATGGAAATTTGGGCAACACAAAGTTCAACATTAAACGAAGTGGTTGCAAAAGCAGGCATTACCTCAGATGAAATCGCGGCAATTGGTATTACTAACCAACGTGAAACCACCATTGTGTGGGAAAAAGCAACCGGCACACCGGTTTATAATGCGATTGTGTGGCAATGTCGTCGTACCGCAGATATTACAGACAAACTTAAAGCGGATGGTCACGAAGAATATATCCGCAACACCACTGGGTTAGTGGTAGACCCATACTTCTCCGGTACAAAAGTGAAATGGATTTTGGACAATGTAGAAGGTGCACGCGAAAAAGCGGAACGCGGTGAGCTTCTATTTGGTACCGTAGATACCTGGCTTGTATGGAAATTAACCCAAGGCCGTGTTCACGTAACGGATTACACTAACGCATCCCGTACCATGTTATTTAACATCCATACGAAAAAATGGGATGACAAAATGTTGGAATTATTAAATATTCCACGCTCTATGTTGCCTGAAGTACGCAATTCTTCCGAAGTGTATGGCCAAACCAATATCGGGGGTAAAGGCGGTGTACGTATTCCAGTTGCGGGCATCGCGGGTGACCAACAAGCAGCACTTTACGGCCATCTATGTACACGCGCAGGCCAAGCAAAAAATACCTATGGTACAGGCTGCTTTATGTTGCTTCACACCGGTGATAAAGCTATTACCTCTAAAAATGGTCTATTAACCACCATCGCGTGTAACGCTAAAGGCGAACCAGAATACGCGCTTGAAGGTTCGGTATTTATCGCTGGTGCTTCAATCCAATGGTTACGTGATGAACTCAAAATCGTACATGACAGCCATGACTCCGAATACTTCGCACAAAAAGTTCCTGACAGCAACGGGGTATATGTCGTACCAGCCTTCACTGGTTTAGGCGCACCATATTGGGATCCGTATGCACGCGGTGCAATTTTCGGTCTTTCTCGTGGTTCTAACCGTAACCATATTGTACGCGCAACCCTTGAATCCATTGCTTACCAAACCCGTGATGTGTTAGAAGCAATGCAATCTGACTCAGGTCAACGCTTACAATATTTACGTGTCGATGGTGGCGCAACCAACAACAATTTCTTAATGCAATTCCAAGCGGATATTTTAGATGTGAATGTTGAGCGTCCAGTAGTGAAAGAAGTAACCGCACTTGGTGCCGCTTACCTTGCAGGTCTTGCCGTTGGTTTCTGGAAAGATTTAGATGAGCTTCACGACAAAGCACGTGTAGAACGTACTTTTACTCCAGATAATGACGAAGAAAAACGTGAACGTCGTTATAAAGGTTGGAAAAAAGCGGTGAAACGCTCATTAGAGTGGGCAAAAGAAGACGCGGAATAATTCTTCCTTCTAATAATAAGTGCGGTCAAAATCACTTGTGTTTTTGACCGCACTTTTATTTTGAGGAAATATATTACCGATAAATACTCGTACAATACGTCAGGGCTTGTCTTATGGCTTTCCCTAATTCTTCATCCGAAATACTCTTATCATATTTAAATTCTAATGGTGAATTGTCAGGAAGTGAAATTCCTGAGTACCCACCAAGAGAATCCTGGTGAAGTGGCGCTATAATTATAAAACTAGCGTCCTGTTCTAAAGATAAAAAAGACATATCCTTATAGATCGATTTTTTATTTTTATATCCATAGCGTTTTTTCATCTCTTCTTCGAGATTTTTTTGTAGTCCTTTCATTTTTTCAGAATTAAAGATAGCCTGAAACTCTTCGAACGAAATTTCTTTACTTTCATTAAGCTTTTCTTTAATTAACCTTCCTAGATCTAAATCAGAAATATCAACTTCATTAAAAATAAAATCTTGATCTGGATCTGTTATCGCAATCATTCCTCTAATAAAAGAGGTAACCAATAAGAAATCTTTATTAATTCTGACAAAAGCAGCTTTAGGTTTAGTCATATTAATTTACCTTAGTAACAATAATATTAGTTCCTTTAGATCTAGTATACATTAAACAATTACCTAATTTACCACTTTGACTTGTTATGCTATCTATAGTGATATTTCTACAGAAAAATGAATGTGAAATTATAAGGTTTACTTAGAATAATCATCTTTGGAAACAAAAGTGCGGTCAAAATTTCTTATGTTTTTGACCGCACTTTTATTTTATCAATCAACTATACTGCTGCCGATACTTCTCTAAATTATCTTGAAAATGCTGAATGTAGTATTCGATATCTTTTTCTGGGTAGCCAAGAATTCGGCCGATTTCACGTTCCACTTTGGGATCAAAACCATTCACAGTGCTTGCAGGAAGTAGCACTTCCATTTGTTCAGCGAGTGCAAGAGATTGAGGTAAATAGACAATAAAATCGGTTAAGCAAACATCATTTACATGACGTTGCACTGTTTTTGAATGAAGCATTCCTAGCTCAAGATAAGGGAGAAAGGCGTCAGGAATGCCGAGTTCCTGATTGAATAATGCCACTTGCTTTTCGCCCCTTAACATTAATTCCAGCTCCTTGCCTTCATGCGGCCCAAGAATACCTTTTTCCATAAGAATATTCCTTTCGTTGAAATAAAAAAGGGGATTGGATGATTGACCAGATCCCCTTCATTGTACGCCTATTTGGCCACAATGTTCATCTAAATGACGAAATTATTTTTTCCAATTTTTCAACGCATCGGCAAAGGCATTACCCATTGCACTATTTCCTCTAGGATTACGATCTTGGCGAGGTGCATTACTTCTTGGTTTTGCACTTAAAGTGCGGTCAGATTTGCCGTCATTTTTGACCGCACTTTCATCTAATCGCATCGTCAACGCAATACGTTTACGCGGCACATCTACTTCTAATACTTTCACTTTCACGATATCGCCGGTTTTCACCACTTGATGTGGATCTTCAACGAATTTATCGCTTAATGATGAAATGTGTACTAAACCGTCTTGGTGAACACCAATATCCACAAATGCACCGAAGTTAGTCACATTGGTGACGGTACCTTCTAAAATCATACCTGGTTTTAAATCAGTGATTTCTTCCACGCCTTCTGCGAATACGGCAGTTTTAAACTCACCACGCGGATCGCGCCCCGGTTTTTCTAGTTCTTTGAAAATATCTTGAACCGTTGGTAAACCAAATTGCTCATCAATGAATTGTTTTGCATCAAGCTGACGTACCACTCCCGCATTGCCCATTAAATCTTGGATAGATTGTGCTGTCGCTTGCAAGATTTTTTCGACCACAGGATAAGCTTCTGGGTGAACACCCGAAGCATCAAGTGGATTTTTCCCACCTGCAATACGCATAAAGCCTGCACATTGCTCAAAGGCTTTTGGCCCTAAACGAGGCACTTTTTTCAATTCTGCACGGCTTTCAAAACGACCATTTTCATCACGATATTCCACAATGTTTTGCGCTAAAGTTTTCGTCATCCCTGCCACGCGAGCAAGCAATGGCGCGGATGCTGTATTCAAATCCACACCCACCGCGTTTACACAGTCTTCCACCACCGCATCGAGTTTACGCGCAAGTTGGGTTTGATTTACATCATGTTGATATTGCCCTACACCAATGGCTTTCGGTTCGATTTTCACTAATTCCGCCAATGGATCTTGTAAACGACGGGCGATAGATACTGCACCACGTAAAGAGACATCTAAATTCGGGAATTCATTTGCCGCAAATTCAGAGGCGGAATAAACGGATGCGCCCGCTTCACTCACCACAACGGTTTGAGGTTTATTTTCTTTGATTTCTTTAATCACTTCTTTCGCAAAACGTTCGGTTTCACGAGAAGCGGTACCGTTACCAATGGCAATTAACTCTACGTTGTGTTTGCGGATCAAGCTGAAAATCGCCACTTGCGCTTCGGCTTCACGACCCGTGTGTGGATAAATGGTGGTGGTATCTAATAATTTACCTGTGTTATCTACTACGGCGACTTTAACCCCTGTACGTAAGCCAGGGTCCAAGCCCATGGTACTTTTCGCGCCAGCAGGTGCAGCCATTAAAAGTGCGGTCAGATTTCGGGCAAAAACATCAATGGCCTCTTCTTCCGCTTTTTCACGTAAACTTGCCATTAATTCCGTTTCTAAATGCAACGAAACTTTGATTTTCCATGTCCACGCAATCACTTGCTCACGCCATTTATCTGCAGGCTGCCCCGTGAAACGGACATCTAAATAATCACGAATAATTTCTTCACAATAACTTTGACGACTTCCCTCTTCTGCCTCAGGATCCGCATTTAAGCTTAATTGTAAAATGCCCTCATTACGTCCACGGAACATGGCTAATGCACGGTGAGAAGGCACATTTTTCAATAATTCTTGGTGATCGAAATAATCTTGGAATTTTGCGCCTTCTGTTTCTTTGCCTTCTATCACTTTAGATACGATAACGGCATTTTTCGCTAAATAATCACGGACTTTCGCTAATAAACCCGCATCTTCAGCAAAACGCTCCATTAAAATATAGCGAGCGCCATCAAGCGCGACTTTAGTATCTGTTACGCCTTTATCATCATTCACAAATTCAGCTGCGGCCGTTTCAGGATCATTCTTCGGCTCGTTCCAAAGTAAATCAGCCAATGGCTCAAGACCGGCTTCAATCGCAATTTGCCCTTTCGTACGACGTTTAGGTTTGTATGGCAAATACAAATCTTCTAATTCGGTTTTGCTTTGTGTTGCATGGATTTTGTCACGTAATTCATCGGTCAATTTCCCTTGCTCTTCAATAGATTTCAAAATGGTTTGACGACGATCTTCTAATTCACGTAAATAAATTAAACGAGTTTCAAAATGACGAAGTTGAGTGTCATCCAAGCCACCTGTGGCTTCTTTACGATAACGGGCGATAAATGGAATGGTGTTGCCATCATCTAATAATTGAATAGCGGCGAGGATTTGTTGGGGTTGAACGGTTAATTCTGCCGCAATAATTTGGCTAATTTGTTGATTTAACATTGTCATACTTCTTTGTTATTAAAGGATTCGATAAAAACGGGAATAGAATACTGGTTTTAGACAACAGGCTCAAATATAATTCAAAAAAATTTCTTTTATTTTTATCATGGCAAAATCAAATTACATTACCCGTCAAGGCTGGCTTGCGCTTGACCAAGAACTTAAATTTTTGTGGAAAGAAGAACGTCCTAAAGTTACCCAAGCGGTTTCAGATGCTGCTGCGCTTGGTGACCGCAGTGAAAACGCAGAATATATTTACGGTAAACGTCGTTTACGTGAAATTGATCGCCGTGTGCGTTTCCTTTCCAAACGCTTAGAAGTGTTACAAATCGTGGATTACCACCCGAAACAAGAAGGCAAAGTGTTTTTCGGTGCCTGGGTTGAGCTAGAAGATGAAGAAGGTGAAGTGAAGCAATACCGCATTGTCGGCTGCGATGAATTCGATCCCGCTAAAAACTGGATTTCCATTGATTCTCCCGTCGCACGTGCCTTAATCGGAAAAGGCGTTGATGATGAAATTCATGTGGAAACCCCCTCAGGCAAAGTGGTGCTCTATGTGAACCGAATTTGGTATGAAAAATAGCGAAGTAGAAAAACAAAAGAGCGGTCAAAATTGACCGCTCTTTTTTATTCTATCAATCGGATAAATTATGCTTTATCACCAATTAATACAGACTCTAACGCAATTTCAATCATATCATTGAAGGTTAATTGGCGTTCTTCTGCTGTAGTTTGTTCGTGTGTACGAATATGGTCTGAAACGGTACAGATACAAAGTGCTTTTGCACCATATTCTGCTGCTACGCCATAGATACCAGCCGCTTCCATTTCTACGCCTAAGATGCCGTATTTTTCCATCACATCAAACATTTCGAAATCTGGCGTGTAGAATAGGTCTGCAGAGAAAAGATTCCCTACGCGAACTTGCTTACCTTTTTCTTTCGCAGCTTGAACCGCTGCTTGTGCCATATCAAAATCAGCAATTGCAGCAAAATCGTTATCTTTGAAACGGATACGGTTTACTTTTGAATCAGTACATGCTCCAAGGCCGATGATAACATCACGTACTTTAACGTCCATACGTACGGCACCACAAGAACCAACACGGATGATTTTTTTCACGCCGTATTCAGTAATTAATTCTTTCGCATAAATTGAGCAAGATGGGATACCCATACCGTGACCCATAACAGAGATACGACGACCTTTATAAGTACCGGTATAACCCAACATATTGCGAACGTTAGTCACTTCTTTCGCATCTTCTAAGAATGTTTCAGCAATATATTTTGCACGAAGCGGATCGCCTGGCATTAACACAACATCTGCAAATGCGCCTTCAGGAGCGTTAATATGTGGAGTCATTGTTTTTTCCTCTTGTTGATAAATAAAAAGTCATTTAAGCAAACGTTTTCGCTTGCTTTAAAGTACAACACCACGAATGATTCGTGGTGTTGAGAGATAAAGTGCGGTCAAAATTCACCACATTTTAATTACATTGCTACGCCGCTTAACTCGATGAATAAACCTGCGATAGTCGCACTCATTAAGTTAGCTAATGTACCCGCTACAACTGCTTTTAAACCTAAGCGCGCAACATCACCACGACGATTTGGTGCCATACCACCGATACCACCGATTAAGATTGCGATAGAGCTGAAGTTAGCAAAACCACATAATGCGAAAGTAATGATGGCTTTAGTTTTTTCACTTAATACAACTGCTGTATCTGGTTGTAAGTATTTCGCGAACTCTAAGTAACCCACGAATTCATTTACGGCTAATTTCATACCAATCATTTGACCCGCGATTGCAGATTCATCCCAAGATACACCAATTAAGTACGCTAATGGTTTGAAGATCCAACCAAAGATTGATTGTAATGTTAAATCACCGTAACCGAACCAGCCGCCTACACCACCTAAAATACCATTAACTAAAGCAATTAAACCCACGAACGCGATTAACATCGCACCTACGTTTAACGCTAATTGCATACCGGCACTAGCACCACCCGCCATGGCCTCAAGCACGTTGGTTGGTTTTTCGCTATCATCCGTTTCAGGTTGTTTATCGTTAAATTGTTCAGTTTGTGGGAATAAAATTTTCGCAAATAATAAACCTGCTGGTGCAGCCATGAAAGATGCTGCGATTAAGTAAGTCAACGGCACGCCCATTCCTGCATAACCTGCCATGACTGAGCCCGCGATAGAAGCTGTACCACCCGCCATAATAGCGAACAATTCAGATTGGGTCATATTTTTAATGTAAGGACGAACCACTAAAGGTGCTTCAGTTTGACCAACGAAGATATTCGCTGCTGCAGACATTGATTCTGCTTTAGATGTACCTAACGCCGCTTGCAATGCACCACCAATCACTTTGATGACAACTTGCATAATGCCTAAGTAATAAAGCACAGAAATTAAACCAGAGAAAAAGACGATGATTGGTAACACTTTCACCGCAAAGATAAAGCCGGCATTTGAAGGATCTGCTAAGCCACCAAAGACGAAGTTAATCCCTTCATTACCATAAGCGATAACATTTGATACACCATTTGCTGTCGCTTGTAATGCATCACGACCAAACGGCACATACAAAATAAGGGCCGCAAATCCGATTTGGATCGCCAAAGCCCCTAATACAGTACGTAAATTAATCGCCTTACGATTATTTGAAAATAATACGGCAATGACCAGTAATACGACAATGCCTAAAACGCTACCTAAAATACCCATTTTTTTCCCCTAGGTTGGTTAGATAAGTAAGTGAATAAAATTGTCCTATTCTACTTGTTTTTCGGGAAAAAGTCGGAATATTTTTGCTACTTTTCGGTATGTTTGCTTATAAAATGGCCACAATTTTGGTCAGACCACAAGATTTCGCATAGTTTTCAAGTGCTTGGGTCTGTTCAACAGTTGGGACATAAGGGGTGAGCCCTTCGGCATCTCGTGCACCTTTTGTGTGCATTCGGATAATTTTGAACAACACATCTGGATAGTCGTTCAATAAGGCAGCGACCTGTTCCACCAACTTTTCAGCATCAAAAAAATTTGCCACATAAACTAACCGCACTTCTTCCACTTTATTTAATGGTAATAATTGCGCCAAGTTCTTCAAATTGCGATCTAAGTTTTCTTGCTTAATATGTTGATGAGTGGGGATGATATTTTTCGGGACAATGCCTTGGCGATTTTGTCTATCAAAGCACAAACTCTGTAAGCCAAGTCCTTCTCCTTTCAAATCAAAGAGAAATTTGTCTGTAACCTCAATTAAAGGACGAATTACTTCAAATTCAAAGAAACCACTACTATCCAAATAGCAAGTTAGCCCTTCCTCACGTAGCTTTTGAAACAATGGAGCAAGCTTTTTATGATGAATGGTGGGTTCTCCACCTGAAACGGTTACGCCACGAATGAAAGGTACTGCATCCATTACTTGCTCATACAAATACTGCAGGCTGACTTGATGAGCGCCTTCTGCATAACGAGGAATGGTTTCTGGATTATGGCAATAAAGGCAGTTTAACTTACAACCTTGTAAGAAAATACTGGTACGATTCCCCTGCCCTTCTACATTAGAAAAAGGAATAATACGATGCAGGGGAACATAAATATCAGAAAGTGCGGTCACAAAAAACGCTATTTTCTAAAGTAAGTTATCACTTACACAAGCTTCATTTGGAAAATCACTAATTCCGCTTGGCAGCAGAATGTGAAAACCGCTTTAAGTACATATCCCTCTTCAACCTGTTGAATTTCAGATTGAATTTGACAAGGTTCACTTTCTACATCACGTGCTTTTAATGTGAAATATTCCAATGCGCCTTCTGCATCTTGACGAGTCGCGTAAAACTGTTCGATAGGTAAACTACAATCACTGTTATCAAACAATGATTTCATATCGAAAGTATTACAGCCTACACATTCAATTGGTTTTTCAGTTTGAATGGCCATCTTTTTCTCCTTATCTAAAAAAGCCGTGATATAACACGGCTTATTAAGTTTAAAATTATTTTGCAGCAACAAAGCCGACGGCTTCGTACACTTTGGCAAGAGTTTCTTTCGCTCTTGCGCGGGCTTTTTCTGCACCTTGACGTAAAATCTCGTCTAAAAGTGCTTCATCGTTACGATATTGATAGAAACGTTCTTGTAAACCCGCAAGTAAGTTTGACACTTCGTCAGCCACCGCTGTTTTTAAGTGACCGTACATTTTACCTTCAAATTCTTTTTCAAGATCTGCCACAGATTTATCCGTCACTGCAGAAAGGATATCTAATAAGTTAGACACGCCCGCTTTGTTTTTCACGTCATAACGTACAACAGGCGGTTCATCCGAGTCAGTTACCGCGCGTTTGATTTTTTTCGCCACCGATTTTGGATCTTCAAGCAAGGTCACCACGTTATTACGGTTATCATCAGATTTAGACATTTTTTTATCAGGATCTTGCAAAGACATAATACGCGCACCGGCTTTGCCTAAGAAGATTTCAGGAATAGTGAAAATATCACCATAAAGCGCATTAAAACGAGCGGCAATATCACGGGTAATTTCTAAATGTTGTTTTTGGTCATCCCCTACTGGCACGCTTTTCGCTTGATAAAGTAAGATATCTGCTGCCATTAAAACCGGATAATCAAATAAACCCACGTTAATATTTTCGGCATAACGTGCTGATTTATCTTTAAATTGAGTCATACGGCTCATTTCACCAAAATAGGTGTAGCAGTTTAATACCCAGCTTAATTGAGTATGTTCTGGTACATGAGATTGCACGAAGATCGTGCTTTTATTCGGATCAATGCCACAAGCCAAGTAAAGGGCGAGCACATCAAGGGTGGCTTTGCGAAGTGCTACAGGATCTTGACGTACCGTGATGGCATGTAAATCCACCACACAGAAAATACACTCATAATCTTCTTGCATTTTCACCCAGTTGCGAAGTGCACCTAAATAATTCCCGATAGTTAATTCGCCGGAAGGCTGCACGCCACTGAATACAATTGGTTTTGTCATTGGTTATCCTTTTATTCTGTAAACTGAATTGGCGCTATGATAACAAAAGATAGGGCGTTTTTTAATGATTGAGTTCAAAACAATGTGTAAAAATGCTATATTACGCCAAAAATTTCTGCAGCTCACAATTTATAATCCCAATGAAAAATTATAATGATATGGCTCTGGCACTTGCCGGTGTTTGTCAATCAGTCTTATTAATCAGTCAATTAGCACAAAAAGGCGAAGTTGATAACCAAGATGCATTTCAAACCACCATTCATTCTCTTCTCATTACTCAACCCGAAGATACATTAGCCGTATTTGGCGGTGATGTTCAACATCTTAAAGTGGGATTAAACACACTTATCGAGCAACTCACCCAATTAAACGATAAAAATTTATTAAATTATTGGGGCAGCTTGTTAGCGTTAGAGAGCAAATTAAACAAACAACCTGAAATCAAACAAGAACTTGGCCGCCGTATTGCTCGCTTACCGGAACAACTTGCTTATCACGACAATCAATTTGATGATGAGATGTTTTCTATCATGGCAAACATTTACGTCGATACGATTAGCCCTTTAGGCAAACGCATCCACATTATTGGTTCGGCATATCATTTACAGCAACAAAGCGTACAAGACAAAATTCGTGCGTGTTTACTTGCCGGCATTCGTTCTGCCGTTTTGTGGCGTCAAGTCGGCGGCAGCAAATGGCAACTGTTATTTCATCGTAAAAAATTAGTGCAAGCGGCACGACAACTCTACTTAACTTTAAATTAATCCTTGGAGAACTCTTATGCAACTTTCCGCATTAACCGCTCTTTCCCCGATTGACGGTCGTTATCAAGATAAAGCCACTGCATTGCGTGGTATTTTTAGTGAATTTGGCTTGCTCAAATTCCGTGTCACCGTGGAAGTACGTTGGTTACAAAAATTGGCGGCGACCGCTGAAATCCAAGAAGTTTCTTCTTTGTCCAAAGAAGCAAACGATTACCTTAATAAAATTGTGGAAGAATTCAGTCTTCAAGATGCTGAACGTATCAAAGAAATTGAGCGCACCACGAATCACGACGTAAAAGCCGTTGAGTATTTCTTAAAAGAAAAAAGTGAAGCTTTACCAGAATTAGCCAAAGTCTCTGAATTTATTCACTTTGCTTGTACCTCGGAAGATATTAACAACCTTTCTCACGCCCTAATGTTAAAAACAGCACGTGAAGAAGTGTTCTTACCGGAATGGCAAAAACTGATTGATGAAATCACCCGTCTAGCGAACGAATACAAAACCATCCCATTACTTTCTCGTACACACGGCCAACCTGCCTCACCTAGTACTGTGGGTAAAGAAATGGCGAACGTGGTTTACCGTTTAAAACGCCAATTCAAACAACTCCAACAAAATGAAATCTTGGGTAAAATCAACGGTGCTGTGGGTAACTACAATGCGCATTTATCAGCTTATCCAAATATTAACTGGCATAAATTCAGTGAAGAATTTGTCACTTCATTAGGTTTAGATTGGAACCCATACACTACGCAAATTGAACCTCACGATTATATTGCTGAATACTTTGATGCCGTGGTACGTTTTAATACCATCATCATCGACTTCGATCGTGACTTATGGGGCTACATTGCGTTAAATCACTTTAAACAACGCACTATCGCAGGTGAAATTGGTTCATCCACCATGCCACATAAAGTGAATCCTATCGACTTCGAAAACTCAGAAGGTAACTTAGGTTTAGCCAATGCCGTGATGACTCACCTAGGTCAAAAATTACCAATTTCTCGCTGGCAACGTGACTTAACCGACTCCACTGTATTACGTAATTTAGGTGTGGGTTTAGGTTATTGCTTAATTGCGTATGCCGCAACGCGTAAAGGTATCAGCAAATTAGAAGTGAACGAACAACATCTCCGTGATGAACTCAACCAAAACTGGGAAGTTTTAGCTGAGCCAATTCAAACGGTGATGCGTCGATATGGTATTGAAAAACCATATGAAAAATTAAAAGAGCTTACACGTGGTAAACGTGTTGATGAAAAAGCAATGCGTGAATTCATCGAAAAACTGGCTATCCCAGCAGATGAAAAAGCACGTTTACAACAACTCACTCCTGCAACCTATATTGGTGCCGCCATTGAGTTAGTGGAAAAACTTTAATAAAGAAAAGGGCAGCTTTTCATGCCCTAAAAAGTCAAAGTGCGGTCAAAAACATTTTAGATTTTGACCGCACTTTTTTCTTTCTTCTCTTACCTATTGCATCATTCACGCTTAATAAACAGCAATCGCGCATGATCATACACCCAATTAAAAATAAAGGTATAAACGGTCACCATCACCGTTAAGCTGAAATCCATCATAAAAGCCGTTATCCAATCCACTTTTAAAAAGTAAGCAATGATCGGCACGGTGAAAATAAGCAAACCGCCCTCAAATGAAATGGCATGTAAAGTACGAAATATGACGCCTCGCTTTTCTCGCGGCCCCGTAAAGACTTTATCAAGAAAATAATTAAAGACGAGGTTCCATAGCATGGCGGTTAAGGAAACCAGTACCATGGACCCAAAGAGAATAGAAACACTTTCTTCTGTAAAGAAATACAAAGCGAAAACAGAAAGCAACACAACCGTGGTTTCAAACAAGATTGCATGAAAAAGTCGCTCAAGAAAACTCATTTGTCATCCTTTACAAAGCAAAAGTGCGGTCAAATTCACCGCACTTTTCATCAATATTTGATTAATTGGTTTTTAATTTATTCCAATATTTTTCGTAAATGTCCACTGCTTCACCCACATCGCCTTGCATAATGCCTTTTTCAATGTTTTCAGCAGATGGGAACAAGGTTGGGTTATTCGCCATTTCAGGTGAAAGTAACGCTTTCACGCCTTCATTTGGCATTGAGAAGCCCATTTTTTCAACCACTAATTTCGCATTTTCAGGACGAAGTAAGAAGTCGATAAATTTATAAGCGCCCTCTGTATTTTTCGCACCTTTTGGAATCGCGTAGTTATCCATCCAGAAAATCGCGCCTTCTTTTGGATACACAAATTGGATACTTGGATTTTCTTTGTGTGCTAAATAAGCCGAACCATTCCATAACATACCGATAGAAGCTTCACCTTGAACAAACGGCACTTCTGGCGAGTCAGAGTTAAAGGTCACCACATTTGGTAATAATTTCACTAAGCGCTCATAAGCCGCTTTAATGTCTTCTTCATTCGTGGTATTGGGTGATTTGCCATCTAAAAGTAATGCAATGTGGAACACTTCACGCGCATCACTGGTTAATAATACCTTGCCTTTAAATTCTGGGTTCCATAAATCAGCCCAACTCGTAATTTTGCTTGGGTCAATATCATCCGCATTCACGCCGATACCGGTTAAGCCATAAACGTAAGGCAGAGAATATTTGTTATTTGGGTCAAATTCCTTGTTTAATAAATTTGCTGGAATTTGTTTAAAATTACTTAATTTGCTGTGATCAAGCTCTTGTAACATGTCTTCTTTCGCCATTTTATTGACGTAATAGCTTGATGGGAAAACTAAATCATAACCACTACCTGTACTAGAGGTCAGCTTCAATTTAGCATACATTTCTTCATTACTTTCAAATGTTGAATAAATCACTTCAATGCCGGTTTCTTTGGTAAATTCCGCAACCAAATTAGATGGCACATAGTCAGTCCAGTTATAAACATAAAGTTTTTCAGCAGCAAATGCCGCAGAGGTTGCGACGAATGCGACGGCAGACAGACAAAGAGATTTAATGTATTGAACAGCATTTTTTTTCAATTTATTGACCTCCTCAGGACAATCAAAACAAACCTTAAGCAATCGTTTACCTATGTAAACTTGGGGAGTATAGCACCTTTTTTGCAAAAGGTTTGACATATTTTCCCATCAGGGTAAGATTTCTCTCATCTCTATTTTATGTTAATCAGTCATCAACTATGCTCGAATTTGCTCATCAAGAACACGTCAAATCTTATTATCTCGATAGTCGGAATCAAACCTTTGAACTGCCGCCTCTCTCTCAGCAAGAAGAAGCGGATGTTTGTGTCATCGGTGCGGGTTTCTTTGGCTTATCTGCTGCCCTTGAATTAGCAGAAAAAGGCAAAAAAGTGATTGTGCTAGAAGGCGCGCGAGTCGGATTTGGTGCATCTGGTAGAAGTGGCGGTCAAGCCATCAACGGTTTTGAAGAAGGCATTGATGAATATATTGCTCAAGTAGGCTTTGATAAAGCGAAACAACTTTGGAATATGTCGCTAGAAGCCATTGATATTATTGATGAACGCATTGCGAAATATGGTATTCAATGCGATTGGAAAAAAGGCTATGCCACATTGGCGTTAAATGAACGTCGAATGGACGATCTCATTGAAATGGAAAAAGCCAGCCACGCGACTTTTGGCTATGACAAAATGCAACTTTGGGATAAGGCCAAACTGAAACAACATCTAGGCAGTGATATTTATGTAGGCGGTTTATACGATAGCAATTCTGGCCACTTACACCCATTAAACTATTGCTTAGGCTTAGCAAAAGCCTGCTTAGATTTGGGCGTGCAGATTTACGAGCAATCACCCGTTGTGGATTTAGTGGAAAAATCAGGTTGTATTGAAGTTAAAACCGATAAAAGTGCGGTCATTTCTCAAGACGTTATTTTAGCCACCAACGCTTATATTGATGCGCTACCAAAATCCATTCATCGAGGCATTAATCGTAAAATTTTGCCAGTAGAAAGCTTTATTATTGCGACCGAACCCTTAGATCAAGCTACAGCTGATTCCGTGATCAATAATGGCATGTCTGTTTGTGATAATAATATCTTGCTCGATTACTATCGTTTGAGTGCGGATAACCGTTTGTTATTTGGTAGTGACTCGAGTTCTGAAAAAGATATGGTAAAAATTATGCGTGGCAATATGTTGCATGTTTTCCCTCAATTGGAAAACGTCAAAATTGACTATGGCTGGGCTGGACCGATTGATATGACACTCAACGCAAGCCCACATTTCGGGCGTATCTCACCGCACATTTATTTTGCTCAAGGCTATTCTGGACACGGTGTCGCACTCACTGGACTTGCTGGACGCATTATTGCCGAAGCGATTTTAGGCAATGACGAACGTTTGAGAATTTTTGAAGGATTGAAAGTGCCTTCGTTTTACGGTGGAAAATCCCTCAAAAACTTAGCCACCAAGATCGGCGTACTCTATTACAAATTCCTCGATCGTTATCGTTAATCAAAAAAAGCAAAGGCGTGTATCAAACACGCCTTTATTGTTTCGATGACATTTAAGGTTTAATGTCTCGTAAAATAGGATTTTGCATGGAAATCAAGGTTTCCGTTGATTGAATCTCATCAATTAACTGGATCTTAGTCGCCAGCACGGAATGTAATTCAGCAATGGTGTGTGTCATCACTTTGATAAAAATAGAATAATTTCCCGTGGTGTAATAGGCTTCCACCACTTCATCAAAGGTGTCTAGCTTTTTAATCACTTTTTCATAATCTTTTGCACTTTTCAAAATAATGCCAATAAAGCAACACACATCGTAACCCAACTTACGCTCATCAATAATCGCTTTTGTGCCTTCAATCAGGCCAGACTGACGCATTTTCTCTACACGAACATGAATTGTCCCCGGGCTCACGCCAAAGTTTTTGGCCATTTCTGCATAAGGTGTACGAGCATCTTTAGTCAGCACACGGAGAATTTGGCGATCAAGTGTATCGATATTGTTCATAAAACACTCCTTATTAGATCTTTTTCAAAATATCTTATTTATTTTTGATAATATTCAACATTTAAAACAATGTAAAGAAATTACTTGAAATAATTTGTCATTTTATTGAATAATGCTCAACAAATCTTACCAGTTATTATAAAAAGAAGGATAAATATGAAAAAGACGTTTATTTTACAACAACAAGAAATTAGCTTTGTGAAGAACACCTTTACTCAAAACTTGATTGAACAACTTGGCATTATCGAAGTACAAGGTCCAATCCTTAGTGAAGTTGGTAACGGTATGCAAGATAACTTATCAGGCATTGAGAAAGCTGTTCAAGTAAACGTGAAATGTATCCCAAATGCGGTTTATGAAGTGGTTCACTCATTGGCTAAATGGAAACGCCATACTCTCGCTCGTTTCCACTTTAAAGAAGGTGAAGGCTTATTTGTTCATATGAAAGCATTACGTCCAGATGAAGATTCATTGGATCAAACTCACTCTGTTTATGTGGACCAATGGGACTGGGAAAAAGTGATTCCTGAAGGTCGCCGTAACTTTGCTTATTTAAAAGAAACGGTACGTTCTATCTATCGTGCAATCCGTTTAACTGAATTAGCCGTAGAAGCTCGCTTTGATATCCCATCAAGCTTGCCAAAAGAAATCACCTTCGTTCACAGTGAAGATTTAGTGAAACGCTACCCAGATCTTTCAAGCAAAGAGCGTGAAAACGCCATTTGTAAAGAATATGGCGCCGTGTTCTTAATTGGTATCGGTGGCAAATTGTCAGACGGTAAACCACATGATGGCCGTGCCCCAGACTACGATGACTGGACAACAGAATCTGAAAACGGCTACAAAGGCTTAAACGGTGATATTTTGGTGTGGAACGCTGAGTTAGGTAAAGCATTTGAGCTTTCTTCAATGGGTATTCGTGTGGATGAATCCGCGTTACGTTTACAAGTTAGTTTAACCGGTGATGAAGATCGCTTAAAAATGGATTGGCACCAAGATTTATTAAACGGTAAATTACCTCTCACTATCGGTGGCGGTATCGGTCAATCTCGTATGGCAATGCTTTTACTTCACAAAAAACACATTGGTGAAGTGCAATCAAGCGTATGGCCAAAAGAAATGTTAGAACAATATCAACATATTCTTTAATCAAAAGAGAAAATAAAAAAGTGCGGTGAAATTTCACCGCACTTTTGTTTTTAGGAAATTAATTAATCTTGTAATGCCCCACTGTTAAACATTGGCAATCCCATGGTTTTTAAGCTATCGCGATAAATACCCAGCAAGTCTTTCTCCGTAATTTTTTGTAACTGATCTAACGGTTTATCTAATGCGGCGACCGTTTCAATTACAAGACCTTGTGGACCGGATTCTTGTGTGGCAATTTCAAATAATGCTTGTCCACGACGAACATGGCTACCTGAGCTAATCAACACGGCATGTTTGATTTTGTGTTTCGCTAAAGAGTAACGAGAGAAAAGCGCATTTTCGACTGTTGAACGTGCATAGTTATCAGAATAAATACGGCTTGCATCAACGCCTTTCTCAATCAACCATTGTTTCATCAAATCCCCTTCTGTTTTATTGTTTTGCGGCACACCGCCTGTCACAATAATTAACGCATCTGGATTTTGATTCGCAATTTCTAAGGTTTTTTCTAAACGTTGCACTAAAATATCATGCATGCTGCCGTCTGGATTTAACGCATAGCCCAATGTAATAATCGCCGATTGCTCTGGTAACTTGGTTTCGAGTTTGTCGGTAATTGGTTGATTAGCTGCTTTGTCAATTACGGCAAAAACTTTCTCTAATTTGCTCGCACTTTCAGGTGAAAGTTGTTTTAAGCGTTCTAAATGTTTTGTCGCTTCCGCTTGATCGCCTTTAAAACGATTCCATGCGGCCAAGTAAGTGTGTGCTTTCACATCATCTGGCGCCACATCAAGCACTTTTTGGTAAAGCTCAATGGCTTTATCTGTATTACCGTTATAAATATTGGCATTCGCTGCACCAAACAAAAAATCCACACGATAAGGCTCAAGCTTATACGCTTCTAATAAAAGATCCGCAATACGCTCCATATTGGAAGGAAGTTTCGCGGTAAAACCTGCATTTGAAACACGAGCCGGTGAGTTTTGGATTTTCACCGCTTGTTCAAGCAACTCATCCACAACCTGTCTTTGAGTAAGAAGTTGTTGATAATTTAATTGAGGCTCAAGCACTTTCACTTCTGCCGTGCTGGCGAAGCTGTTTACTGCAAGAGATGAAAGCACAGCAAGTAAAGAAACCTTGAAGATTTTTTGCATAATTAATTCTCCATATTGGATTGAATAACAAAAAGAGCGGTCACTTTTTTATCAGTTTCCGCTCTTTTCACTAAGCTTGATTCATCGACATACACAATAACGTCAATGGATGGATACAAGTCACGTTAGATGACATATCGATCTGCCATTTACAAGTTTGGCATTCAGAAATCACGTAATCAAATCCACCTGCATTGATGTTATCGAATAAGTTTTTACCGATAGATTGGGAAACCTCGTAGTTTTCTTCTTTGAAACCGTATGTTCCTGCAATACCACAACATTGTGATGGTAACATCACAACTTCTAAACCTGGAATTTGTTTTAACACTTCCAAGGTGTATGGTGCCCAACCTGCTTTATCCACGTGACATGCAGTGTGATAAGCCACACGCAATTTGAGTGGTTTAAGTGGTAAGGTTTTACCTTCTTTAAAGAGTTGATATAAGAATGGTGTAACCATGTGAATATGCGGACGAACCTTGGCATTGTCGATACCTAAAATATGATGATATTCATCACGTAAATTTAGGGAACAACTTGATGCTTCACTGATCACATCTAAGCCATTTTCATCCACCATTTTGCTGATGTAATCGGTATTAAATTGTGCGATTTTTTTCGCACGTTCTGGGAATTGGTTCACGCTCAATGGCAAACCACAGCATTTTTCTTTTTCCAATAACACCACACCAATGTCCATAGCATTGAACACTTGAATAAATTCTTTACCTAATTGTGGATTATTGTAGTTCACATAACAGCCGTGATAATACGCCACTTTGCGTTCAAATTTTTGTTGGCTTTCCACCATTTTCTTCATATACCAGCTACGGAACGTACCAAAGGAATATTTTGGTAACGTACGATGACGGCTGATTTTTAACGCTTTTTCCAACACAAATTTTGTTGCTTTCAAACCGGTGATGGTATTAACAATCGGCGCAAGTGGTGTATTAAGTGACCCCATAATATCGGTGTTACTTAAAATCGCATCACGTAATTTTTGCACGGCTGGTTTGTGTTGTTGAGCAAGGTATTTGTTTCTTGCGCGAACGATAATGTCACCAATTTTTACATCAGACGGACACGCAATTTCACAACGTTTACAGTTAGTGCAGTATTTCAATGCTTCATCATAAAGCTCGGCTGATTTTAAGCGTAAACGCTCACCATCCGGGCCTGATTGTTTTGGACCCGGATAGTTTGGATTTTGACGCGAAACCGGACACACTGCTGTACACGCCGTACATTTAATGCAGCTCTCAAAACTTTCATCAAAAGCATGATGATGCTGTGGTGCATTAAGGGATTGTTTTGCATTTTCAATTAATTGTTGAATGTTCATAACGCCTCCTTAATGTGTGTTGTGAAGAATTTCATCAGCAACAGCAAGCGCTGTTACCACTGCCACGCCTGAACCACAACCGAGTTCTAGTGCATTGAAACCACCAATCACATTACCCACTGCATATAAATTCGTTAAAAATTGACCGCCCTTTTGAACTTGGCATTTCGCATTAATCGCCACGCCCGCAGATTGGTACGGTTGTGGATTTGAGAAACGATGATCAGTCCAAGTAAAGCGATCAGTATCGTTAAAACCTTCTACACCGATGATATCTGAATGGAATACCGGCTCGTAGATTTTATCGAATTCAGAGACTAAACCTTTACTGAAGAAACTGCCGGAAGCTAAGACAAAATGCTCAGCCGTGATTTCTTCCTCTTCGTGCAAACGCGTTTGAATAGCACGAACTTTGTTGCCATGAAAATGAGCTTTTAATGCGCTATCACCATTCATCATTAATCCGCCTAATTTCTCAAAACGATGGCGTAATTGAATACGTTGACGCATACCTAATAAAGAAGGCGGTAAAGTTGGCAATTCAAATAATGGCAAGCCAGTTGCTTTACGAAGTGACTCCATAAACTCTTGATTTTCTAAACCGAAACAAGCGGGTAAGAAAATCGCTTCTGTACCTTTCGCGGCGTCTTTCATTTCAGCCACAAGATCATCAAATTTCAGTTTATATTCTAAAACTTGCGCAATGTTCACACTGCGGAATTCACGCGAATTGGCACGTAACTGATCCAATTCAGGAATATTTAAAAAGCCCGTTTTCACTTCACAATGAGCAAATTGTGGATTGAGTGTAAGGTTATCTGCCAATAATTCTGGTTGGAAATCGTGATAGCCTTCAATGCCTAAAACCGCAATTTTTTTATACGGGAATGGCGTTTCGCCTTGTACGGTTGGCACACTATTTGGTGAAAGCCATGCACCACGTAAGCTACCTAAACCCGTTACGCGAAGATGATTTTCTGCACTTGAGCCAACTAAATCTAAATTTAACGACTCCGCTAATTTTTCGAAATCTTGCGCTTTCGCTAATACGCGTTCTGCACCCATAATGCTGTATGGATGTTGCGGTAATTGAGCTGAAAGTGCGGTCAAACTTTCAGGAATATTTTTAACAAACGCTCCATTTGGTAAACGGCTTAATAAATCCAATGAGCCAGATGCAAAATCAATCGCCGCTTGGCCGTTATTAATAATGACACAACGTTTGCCTTGTTCTTGTAGAACGATGCCGCAAGTTAAACCTGCAAGGCCGCCACCAATAATCACTACATCAAAATTCATTGTTATCCGTCCCTTGCTGTTTGTCAATTTCAAGCGGTTGAACATCATTTAAGCCCAACACACTGCTATACATCCATGAAGTAAATTCGGCTTCACGAATCGCTTCACCCCATGCAATAGGCTCGATACCGCGCCAACGCTCTTCCATGAAAGAGGTTAATTGCGTGGTAGATTGACGAGGTGTTGCCACTTCAAAACGGTTCATTAAACCCGCCGCACGGCATGCGCAAAGCTCAGCTTGGCAAGTCCCCATACCCACACGAGTACGGCGACGTAAATCCACTAAGTTATTCACATTTAATTCATCAACAGCATAACGGACTTCACCCGCTGTTACTGCTTCACATTCACACACCATTGAACGATCAAGACGTTCTTTATCTAATAAACGAGTTGCACGAGAACCATGACGATACACCGCTGAATAACGAATCGGACTTGGAAGTGAAATGACTTTCTGATTGGTTTCTGCTCGGCTTTCGCTTGAACCTGGCAATGGACGTTCAGCTGTCGTACAACGTGCTGTTTTGTTGAGTTTTTTACAAACGAGATCCGTTGCCCATTCTGCCATTAAACGGTAAGTCATTAATTTACCGCCAGTGATAGTGATAAAGCCGTCTAAGCCGTCACGTTCTGCGTGGTCAAGTAACACAATACCACGACTCACATTACGACCTGATGGGTCATCATCAGACGCTACTAACGGACGTACGCCCGCATAAGCACGTAATACACGAGTATGACGCAAGCTCGGCGCGAGTTTTTCCCCTTCACGGAATAAGATATCCACTTCTTCCGGAGTCACTTCCATGTTGTCAATTTGATCGTAAGGAATACGGCTAGAGGTTGTACCGATAACGCAAATAGTATCACCCGGTACAAGAATATCCGCATCTGCCGGTTTACGGCAACGGTTAATCACCATTTTGTTGATACGATGCCCCATGACAAGTAATGCACCTTTTGCCGGGAACATTTTGATTTTGAGATCCGCATATTCTGCGATGCCTTGTCCCCAAATACCACCAGCATTGACGACTAATGGCGCAAAGAATTTACGGTTTACGCGATTTTTGTGATCGTAAACATCCACACCGATTACTTTGCCACCTTCGCGAATTAAGCTTTTCACTTCGCAATAAGTGAACATTTTCGCACCATTTTCGGTGGCATCCATCACGTTAGAAGCCGTTAAACGGAAAGGGTCGATTGAACCATCTGGCACTACAACGGCACCAACTAAATCAGGGTTTACTGATGGTTCCATAATTTGGGCTAGTTTAGGATCAATGGCGACAGCTTCAATACCGGATTTGGTACAACTTTCGATGAAGGTTTTTTGATAATCAAGGGAATCTTCAGGTAAGGTAATAAATAAACCTTCTGTTTCATCCACACAGTGACGAGCGATATTGCGCAGAATTTTATTTTCTTTAATACATTCTTCTGCTGATTCTTGATCGTTTACGGCATAACGCGCACCACTATGTAACAAACCATGGTTACGACCTGTTGCGCCTGTCGCAATATCACGACGCTCTAATAAAATACAGTTAATTCCACGCAATGCACAGTCACGAGCAATACCCGCACCTGTTGCACCACCACCAATGATAATCACATCCGTCGAGATAGGTGAAAAATCACCCACATCACGATACATATTAGGCGATAATCCCATTGTTACCCCCAAAGCCAAAATATTAATAAAAAGAAACGTAAAAACCGTTACAAATTCCATGGCTATTGTATGGGAGAGCGGTTAAATTCACAACATTCTGAGCGAAAAAGAAAGCTGTTTTGTGAGATAGATCACACAATTTTCGAATTCGCTCATTTGTTAAAAAATATTTTGTGAAATGCATCACATTTTTGAATTATTTCTCTTTTTAATTTCTATTTTTATTTTATCATGCACGCTATCCCCATCATGGGGGTGGACTCATAATTAAAATGATTTTGGAGAGAAATTATGTTTGGACCATTTAAACCCGCTCCGCATATTGCGGAACTTCCAGCGGAGAAAATTGATTCCACGTATAAACGCTTACGTTGGCAAGTGTTTGCAGGGATCTTCTTTGGTTATGCCGCTTACTATTTTGTACGTGCAAACTTTGACTTAGCACAACCTGGTTTAATTCAAGCCGGCTTGTACTCAAAAGCGGAATTAGGTGTTATCGGCTCAGCGGCTGGTCTTGCCTACGGTTTATCTAAGTTCGTAATGGCAGGTATGTCTGACCGTTCGAACCCTCGTGTATTCTTACCATTTGGTTTATTGCTTTCTGGTCTTTGTATGACCATGATGGGTTTATTCCCATGGGCAACTTCAGGCATTGCCATCATGTGGGTAATGATCTTCTTAAATGGTTGGTTCCAAGGTATGGGTTGGCCTCCATGTGGTCGTACAATGGTACACTGGTGGTCTAAATCAGAACGCGGTACTATCGTATCTATCTGGAATACCGCGCACAACATCGGTGGTATGATGCCGGGTGCAATGGTGCTATTGGCAAGTGCAGTGTTCTTCAGCACTCACGGCATTGAAGCACAAGCAAAAGACATTTGGCAACAATCCCTCTACTATCCGGGTATTGCAGCAATGATCTGTGCAATTCCAGTTTACTTCGTCATGCGTGATACTCCGCAATCTTGTGGTTTACCATCAATCGAAAAATGGCGTAATGACTACCCAGATGACTATAACGAAAAAACTTACGAAAACGATTTAAGTACAAAAGAAATCTTCGTAACCTATGTATTGAAAAACAAATTGTTATGGTACATCGCGATTGCTAACGTATTCGTATACTTAATCCGCTACGGCGTATTGAAATGGTCTCCGGTTTACTTAAGTGAAGTAAAACACTTCAACATCAAAGGTACCGCATGGGCATACACCATTTATGAATTAGCAGCGGTTCCAGGTACATTACTTTGTGGTTGGGTATCTGACCATGTATTCAAAGGTAAACGTGGTTTAACCGGTTTCATCTTCATGATCTTAACTACTTTAGCAGTAGTAGCATACTGGATGAACCCAGCTACACCTGAAGCAGAGCTTGCAAACTACTCAGCTTGGTATGAAAACCCATATCAATTAACTGACTTCATCTTAATGACCTTAATCGGCTTCTTAATCTACGGCCCTGTAATGTTAATCGGCTTACACGCGCTTGAGCTTGCACCGAAAAAAGCAGCTGGTACAGCAGCAGGTTTCACCGGTTTATTCGGTTACTTAGGCGGTACAGTATCAGCATCAGCTGTTATCGGTTGGGCAGCACAACACTATGGCTGGGACGGCGGTTTCTACGTCATGATCGGTGGTGGTGTCTTAGCGGTGTTATTACTCTTCATCGTAATGGTTGAAGAAGGTAAACATAAAGCTAAATTAGGTGATACCTACGGTAAATAATCTATAAATTAAAGGCGACAGGCGAAGGCTTGCCGCCTTTTTTATTACAAAAACAACTGAATTTTTAACCGCACTTTAAAAGGAGATAATGTGATGAAATTGAATAAATTAACCATTATGTTAGGCGCGGCAGTTATGGCAAATGCAGCATTCGCAAATCAAACTTGTGAAGCGCCCTATCGTTCAGCCCTCCCCGCTTATACTTATAAATTAGACAAGGTGCTCGAAGTCAATGGACGTCAAGGCATTACCACTGATGGTAAATATTTATATGTATCGGGCAGTAAAACGCTCGCCAAATACGATATGGATGGAAAACTGATTAAAGAAAATAAAGATCCTTTTGTCGGCTATCAAAAAGAAGCCAATCACATTGGCGACATTGATATCTACAACAATGAACTTTATGTTTCCTCCGAATGGTTTGATGCCGGCGTAGGTAAAAATATTCAAATTGCGATTCACGATCCCGAAACCCTCGCATTAAAAAGATCAGTTGATTTTAATCCTGAGTCAGGTCAAGTCGAAGTTTCCGGCATCACCGTAGATACCGTTCACAATTCAGTTTGGATGGCATCTTGGGTCGGTGAAGAAAGTGGCCGTTATTTATATGAATATGATCTTTCAACAGGTAAATATAAACGTAAAGTGCATTTACAACCTGTTCCACAATGGATTCAAGGGGTTTATGCCTATAACGGTGATCTCTACGTCACATCTGATGATGGTACGGCAGATGAAAAAGAACCCGATCATATTTATCGTGTAGAAATTTCAGATAAAAATAATGAAGCTCGCGTTGTTTTAGAAAAAACATTGAATGACATTCGAGATGTCGGCGAAGTCGAAGGCTTGAATGTGAATCCGAAAACGAAACAACTGCTTGTCCATGCAAACCGAGGCAAACAAATTGTGTTAGGGATGCCAAAAGGATTTTATCCAGGATATGACCGTGAAATTAGTGAAATCTATTTTTACGACATGAAACCAAGATGTAATAAGTAAATCAAGGAGAACACACCATGAAACTCAAAACTTTAGCGCTTTCTTTATTAGCTGCAGGCGTACTTGCAGGATGTAGCGCACACTCTTCTGTGGACACTATGAAATCAGACAAAATTATCATTGCTCACCGTGGTGCAAGTGGTTACTTACCAGAGCATACACTTGAGTCTAAAGCGCTTGCATTTGCACAGCACGCAGACTACTTAGAACAAGACTTAGCGATGACAAAAGATGGTCGTTTGGTTGTTATCCATGACCACTTCTTAGACGGCTTAACTGACGTAGCGAAAAAATTCCCAAATCGTCATCGTAAAGATGGTCGCTACTATGTAATCGACTTCACCTTAAAAGAAATTCAAAGTTTAAATATGACTGAAAACTTTGAAACTAAAGATGGTAAACAAGTTGCAGTATATCCAGGTCGTTTCCCACTTTGGAAATCACACTTCAAAATCCATACTTTTGAAGATGAGTTAGAATTCATCCAAGGTTTAGAAAAATCTACCGGTAAAAAAGTGGGTATCTACCCTGAAATCAAAGCACCTTGGTTCCACCACCAAAATGGCAAAGACATTGCAGTTGAAACCCTTAAAGTGTTGAAAAAATACGGTTACGATAAGAAATCTGACATGGTTTACTTACAAACCTTCGACTTCAATGAGTTAAAACGTATCAAAAACGAATTGCTACCAAAAATGGGCATGGATTTAAAACTTGTTCAATTAGTGGCATACACCGACTGGCATGAAACTGAAGAAAAAGATGCGAAAGGCAAATGGGTGAACTACGATTACGATTGGATGTTCAAACCAGGTGCAATGGCTGAAGTGGTGAAATATGCTGACGGTGTTGGCCCAGGCTGGTATATGTTAGTGGATAAAGAAAAATCTAAACCAGGCAACATTGTGTATACTCCATTAGTGAAAGAACTCGCACAATACAAAGTGGAATTACACCCATACACAGTGCGTAAAGATGCGTTACCTGAATTCTTCACTGACGTAAATCAAATGTACGATGCGTTATTGAATAAATCTGGTGCAACCGGTGTATTCACTGACTTCCCAGACACTGGCGTTGAGTTTTTGAAAAAACAAAAATAATACGTAAGTAAAAGTAATAAAAAGAGCGGTCAAAATTCGTTGTGATTTTTGACCGTTTTTTCATTTATAAAGTTAAATAGATCACTTTCCAATAATTTTATAAAGTAGATATCATAATTACAATTAGCTAAACTTTACTTAAACAATTCTATTAAATCCAACAAACTAATTAATATAGCAAATATTGTAAACCTCATATTCCATTTATCTTGTTTTTCATGTGCTAATTTCTCTATTTCTTTCCGCTTTTTATCCTCATCCAAATTCAAGATGTAATGCACACTAGATAACTGCTCCAACAACTCATCTGAGTTTTGATTTATGTCAAAAACATTATCCAAGTACTTCCATGTTTCAATCAAACTAATATTTCTCATAACAACTGGCTGATGGAATAAAAATACCGCCTTAAACTTTGTAGCCTCTATATATAGCTGTCTTAACTTATCAACATCATCCTGACAACAAATACTCTCAGAAAGCCTATTGCTTATATTTTCAATAGCCCCCAAATAAGCATGAGCCAACGCTAACAGAATAAGTCTCCGTTTAAAATTATATTCTTGCTCTGGTATTCGAGAATAGAATCCCATTCCTCTGCCATCAATATGCTCATAATGAGATGGATACTCTATAAAATCATTTTTCTTTATGGCTTTTGACTTTCTTATCTCTAGAGAGATTTCTTCTGCAATAGCATCATTGAAAAAAAGAATCATCAATAATTAATTTTGAAACTGATAAAATAGAATATTTCTTATAATCTAATTCTATTTTTGAAAAATCAACAAACATACTTTGTTCATATTTTTCACCGATAAAAAACATTAGTAACCAATTTCCATTTTTATCTTCATAAAACTTATTATTAGACAATAGAACAGAACGTAAAAAGAGAATATTACTATTGTTAATCTTTAACTCACACAATTCATTGACATCTGGGTATTCAGTTATCTTATATATTTTAGCTGTAATGTTTTTTTTCATGATGTAATCACCTTAATAAGCTAATATCATTTCCAGAATTTGTTAGGTGCAATTAATTTTGCTAAATGCGTGGTGTGCAGGTTCTTGATATCGTATCATCAAGATTGACACATGAACATTATTTACCCATCTCTTTTTATGTCTAAGTAAAAAGGCTTGCTATTTATCTCAGCAAGCCTTTTAAATAAACTAATTAAGCAAACTGCTTTTTATTCTCTAAATAGCGTTTTGCACATTCTGCTGCAGCAACTAAGCCACCAGCCATCATAATAATATCTTTAATCACGAGTCGGCCAGCACCTGAGAGATATGGGAAGCCATAATTAGGGGTTGGGAAGTCCCCTCCTAAATTAGGCACCCAGGTTTCTGGCGTAAATATCAGGAACGACAGCGTGACTATCGACATGCCAAAGGTGAGTAAGCCCCCAAATAAACCTAATGTTGGAGACCAAATTCCTGCTAATACTAAAATACCAATTGTCACAATGATTGCGCCAATAATATAAGAAGCGGTATAGGTGCCGTTGGCTTTATGCCATTCGATATTTTTTGCGACCATTTTGCCTTCAGGGTTTTTATATAAGGTATATTCTTTTACTAAAACACCCTTATCATTTGTCACTTCATTTGCACCGTTTTTGTAAAGGAAGCTTAAAAAAGGACTATTTGACACAAAGTGTGCGATACCATCTGCCTCATACTGGCAAACTTTTAAACCTCCAATCCAAACCATCACAACACAAATCGCAATGCGGATAAAGTTAATAAATTGACGTTGCAATGGCGCAACAATATTAGCTAGCAATGTAACTAATGCACTCATTCAGAACTCCTTATATAGTTCAATGGATATAACGGACATAATGTCCAAGAATTTTTATATAAAATATTTATATAAATCATTAACAATATTAGCGAGTAATATTGTTGGTATTTTTTATTGCTAAGATTTATGCAATAAAAAAAGAGATACCAATTTCTTAGTATCTCTTATTTTTAATTAATTTTCCGTGATCAATTTCACATTATTTGAAATTCACTCTCGCATTTCTAAAAATTCTCATCCATGCGCCATCTTCAGACCAATCTTCTGGATACCATGAGTTGCTCACGGCACGGAATACACGTTCTGGGTGTGGCATCATCGCGGCAATACGACCGTCCACGTTAGAAATGGCGGTAATCCCTAATGCTGAACCATTCGGGTTGGCTGGATAGGTTTCAGTTACATTCAAATGGCTGTCGATATATTGTGCCACAATCAAGTTTTGCGCTTGAAGTGCGGTCAAATTCTCAGGTGTTTTGAATTCTACACGACCTTCACCATGAGAAACGGCAATCGGCATATGTGAACCCGTCATGCCTTTAAACCACAATGAGTTGGTGTCGTTGATTTTCACCATCGCAGCACGCGCTTCAAAACGTTCTGATTTATTACGTACGAAACGTGGCCAGTTTTCTGCACCAGGAATGATTTCCGCAAGGGTGGAGATAAATTGACAGCCGTTACATACGCCTAATGAAAGAGTGTTTTCATTGGCGAAGAATTGGCTGAATTGATCGCGTAATTGTGGGTTGAATAAAATAGATTTTGCCCAACCGCCACCTGCGCCTAATACGTCACCGTAAGAGAAGCCACCACAGGCCACCATCGCGTTGAAGTCGTTTAAGTTGTAACGGCCTGCCATTAAATCACTCATGTGAACATCAATCGCCGCAAAGCCTGCACGATCAAAAGCGGCCGCCATTTCAACGTGGCTGTTTACACCTTGTTCACGCAATACGGCTACTTTCGGTTTTACGCCTTTGCTGATATACGGTGCGGCAATATCTTCATTCACATCATAAGTTAAGTGAGCCGATAAGCCTCTGTTGTCTGTTGCTTTTTTCGCTTCAAATTCTTGGTCAGCACATTCTGGGTTATCACGTAAGCGTTGCATTTGGTGAGTGAGTTCTGCCCAAATACCACGTAATTCAGAACGTTTTTCGCTTAATAGTTTTTTACTGCCTCGTGTGATTTCAAAACGATCTTCTGAACTTACAGAACCGAGTTCATAAGTTAAACCAAGCAAGTCATACGCTTTTAATACCTCACGCACGGCGCTTAATTCACGTTCTGACACTTGGATTACCGCACCTAATTCTTCATTGAATAACACGGCTAAATCATTATCGCCTAATGCAGAGATATCCACATCTACACCGCAGTTACCCGCAAATGCCATTTCTGCAAGGGTGGTAATTAAACCACCGTCGGAACGGTCGTGGTAAGCCAATAATTTACGCTCTGCCACCAATGCTTGCATTGCATCGAAGAAGTTTTTCAGTTTAGCTACGTTTACCACATCGGCTGGTTTATCACCTAATTGTTTATACACTTGCGCAAGTACGGTCGCGCCTAAGCGATTTTTTCTTTCACCTAAATCAATCAACAATAAACGGCTTGCGCCTTTGTCTGTGCGTAATTGAGGTGTCACGGTTTTGCGGACATCTTCCACGCGTGCAAAAGATGAAATCACTAAAGAAAGCGGTGCGGTGACGGATTTTTTCTCGCCATTTTCTTCCCAAGTGGTTTTCATCGACATCGAGTCTTTACCCACTGGAATGGTAATGCCTAACGCTGGACAAAGCTCTTCGCCGACTGCTTTCACCGCTTCATATAAGCCGGCATCTTCACCACCATGACCTGCCGCAGACATCCAGTTTGCAGACAGTTTGATGCGTTTAATATCACCAATGTTGGTGCCCGCAATGTTAGTAATGGATTCAGCCACCGCTAAACGTGCTGATGCACCAAAGTCTAATAATGCCACAGGTGCACGTTCGCCCATTGCCATGGCTTCACCGTGATAGCTGCCTAATGACGCGGTTGTAACAGCCACATCAGACACCGGAATTTGCCACGGACCGACCATTTGATCGCGTGCCACCATACCGGTTACCGAACGGTCACCAATGGTGATTAAGAAGGTTTTTTCTGCCACCACCGGTAAGCGTAATACGCGATGGAAGGCTTCTTTTAATTGAATATTTTCTGTTGCAAGCGGTCGATTTTCGACAGTTTTTGACGAAACCTCACGCGTCATTTTCGGCGTTTTGCCTAATAACACATTCATTGGCAAATCAATTGGGTTATTGTCGAAATGACTATCGTGCAAGGTTAAATGTTTCTCTTCCGTTGCCTCACCAATGACTGCAAACGGCGCACGCTCACGCTCACAAAGTGCGGTAAATAATTCGAGTTTTTCTGGTGCAACCGCTAATACATAACGTTCTTGCGATTCGTTACACCAAATTTCCAATGGTGACATGCCTTTTTCATCGCAAAGAATTGAGCGTAAATCAAATTTACCGCCACGTTCGCCATCGTGCACTAATTCAGGCATCGCGTTGGATAAACCGCCCGCGCCCACATCGTGGATAAAGAGAATTGGGTTTTCATCACCTAATTGCCAGCAGCGGTCAATCACCTCTTGGCAACGACGTTCCATTTCTGGGTTTTCACGTTGAACAGAGGCAAAATCTAAATCTTCTTTTGATTTACCACTGTCCATCGAAGAAGCTGCGCCACCGCCTAAGCCGATGTTCATGGCTGGGCCACCTAATACGATCAATTTCGCCCCAACGGGAATTTCACCTTTTTGAACGTGTTCGCCACGAATATTACCAATACCGCCCGCTAACATAATCGGTTTATGATAACCTCGCACTTCTTCACCGTTGAAGCTGTTGACTTTCTCTTCATAGGTACGGAAATAACCCAATAACGCAGGACGACCAAATTCGTTGTTAAATGCAGCGCCACCTAATGGGCCCTCAATCATAATATCTAAGGCCGAAGCAATACGGTTTGGTTTGGAAAGTGGATTTTCCCAAGGTTGTTCAAAGTTTGGAATGACAAGGTTTGATACGGAGAAACCGGTTAAACCTGCTTTAGGTTTTGCACCACGACCCGTTGCGCCTTCATCACGAATCTCACCGCCTGAACCCGTTGCGGCACCAGGGAATGGCGAAATTGCGGTTGGGTGGTTGTGGGTTTCCACTTTCATTAAGATATGTGCATCTTCATTGTGATAGCGATATTGCCCATCTTGATCCGCAAAGAAACGGCCGACTTTTGAGCCTTCCATCACCGCTGCATTATCTTTATAGGCTGAAAGCACGAAATCAGGGGTTTTCTCAAAGGTGTTTTTAATCATCTTAAACAGGGATTTATCCTGTTTTTTGCCATCGATAATCCAATCCGCATTAAAGATTTTATGACGACAGTGCTCAGAGTTGGCTTGCGCGAACATGTAAAGTTCAATATCGTGCGGATTGCGTCCTAATTGGGTAAAGTTTTCCACCAAATAATCAATTTCATCTTCAGCTAGTGCCAAACCTAATTCTACGTTGGCTGTGACCAACGCTTCGCGTCCACCTTTCAGAATATCCACGGTTTTAAACGGTTTCGGATCTTGATGACGGAATAAAATCTCGGCATCTTGCGGATTGCGCACTACGGTTTCCATCATTCGGTCGTGTAAAAGTGCGGTCAATTTTTCTGTTGTTTTTTCATCAAGCGGTTGGCTTAACTCAAAATAATATGCCAAACCACGCTCAATACGCTCCACTTCACTTAAACCACAGTTATGCGCAATATCTGTCGCTTTAGAAGACCAAGAAGAAATCGTGCCAACGCGTGGAATCACGATGAAGGTTTCGCCTTTTGCATCGTGTTCTGTCAAGGTTGGTCCGTAATGTAACAATGCTTTTAGTTTTGCTTCCTGCTCGCTAACAAGCGGTCGATTTAATTCCACAAAATGCAAATATTCCGCATAAACCGATTTTACCGGTAATTGATTTTGTTGGAATTTTTGCATTAAACCTTGAATACGGAATTCAGAAAGGGCGGGTGAGCCACGAAAAGTTTGAAACATACGGGTACCTTTGAGTTGTGTTTGAGGTAAAAATCGCGGGCTATTATAAAGGAAAATACACCAAAACGAAAACGTTTGCGTCAATCATTTTCAAATGATTTTAAATGGGAGAAAGCATATAATCATCAAGCAATTTAAAACAATCCTAAAACTAACCGCACTTTGGGGCGTCACTATGATCATCAACGACATCAATTTCAACGATCTCTATCAACAACATCTAAAAGCCTGTAATCACTATAATCTTCCACCGACAAAATGGGATAAAAAAGCCCCTAAAATGGCTGAGAACTTAGTGGGCAAACCAAGCCGTTATAACGAGATCTTACTTAAAGCCATGAATGTGCAACCCAATGAAACGGTATTAGACATCGGCTGTGGCCCTGGCACTTTTGTAATTCCTTTAGCCCAACAATGCCAAGCTGTGTATGCCCTCGATTACAGCCAAGGCATGTTGGATATGGTTCAGCAATATAAAGAAAAGCATCAATTGAATAATATTACGCTTCTACATAAATCATGGTCGGATAACTGGGATGATGTACCTCAAGCAGATGTAATACTCGCCTCTCGCTCAACGCTTGTCGATGATTTGGATGACATGATTGAAAAGCTACAAAGCAAGGCGAAAAAACGGGTCTTTTTAACCTCAGTGACACAACGCCATTTTCTCGATGAAGGTGTATTTGAAGCCATTGGTCGTGATGATGTGGGCTTTCCAACTTATATTTATTTAGTTAATCGCCTTTACCAAAAAGGCATTCACGCGAATGTGAGTTTTATTGAAACTGAATCAGGCCATTTCCAAGGTGAAACCTTTGAGGATTTATTAAATTCCGTGGAATTTTCTCTTGGTAATCTCACTGAAAAAGAAAAACAAGATTTGGCTCAATTCTATCAACAAAAACAAACTAATAACGACCCAATAAAACACGGACAACGTAAATGGGCGTTGATTTGGTGGGAGGTTTAAGAAAAAGTGCGGTCATTTTTGACCGCACTTTACGCTTTAAGATAGATTAAAGAATTTCTAATAACTTCGCAAAGTCATCAAATACCCAATCTGGGTCTGATTCAGCAATTGGAATGTTGTAATTGTATCCGTAAGTTAATCCTACAACCGGGCAACCTGCTGAATGTGCAGCGAGAATGTCATTTCGAGAGTCACCCACAAACAGCACTTGGCGAGGTTCTACGCCAAATTTACCGCATAAATAATACAATGGACCTGGGTGTGGCTTAATCGCGGGTAATGATTGTCCACCAAGCATTTCACTGAATAAATGATCGATACCAAATGCCGCCAATACAGGCTGAACGTGACGAGTTGGTTTGTTCGTTACCACGGCTAAGGTATAACCGCGAGCCTTTAAGGTTTCCAATGTTTCTTTTACATTTGGATATAAACGGCTCACATTACAAAGGTTCTCCGCGTAATACACGTTAAAACGCTCTTTCACTTGCTCCATTTCTGCATCTGAAAAATCTTTACCTGTTTGCTCTTTTGCCCATTCTAAAGCTCGTGCAATCAATACAGGTGCCCCATTACCAATCCAAGTTAACACTAACTCTTCTGGTGCTTGAGGTAATCCAAAGTCTGCTAAAGCAGAATTCACAGACAACGCTAAATCTGGCAAGCTATTCACAAGCGTACCGTCTAAATCAAAACCGATAACTTTAAATTGAGTCTTCATTCTTACTACCATCTATTTAACTGAAGCTAACTGTGCGCGCATTTGATCAATGATTTGTTTATAATCTGGTTTACCAAAAATCGCTGAGCCTGCCACAAACATATCTGCACCGGCTGCGGCGATTTCTGCAATATTATCCACTTTTACCCCACCATCAACTTCTAAACGGATATCTAAACCGCTTTCATCAATCAGATGACGTGCCTGTTGTAATTTTTTCAATGTTGACGGTAAAAAAGATTGTCCACCAAATCCTGGATTCACGGACATTAACAAAATCACATCCACCTTATCTAATACATAATCTAAATAACTTAATGGCGTGGCAGGATTAAACACTAAACCCGCTTTACAGCCGTGATCACGAATGAGCTGTAACGACCGATCAATATGTTCACTGGCTTCAGGATGAAACGTAACGTAATCCGCACCCGCTTTGGCAAAATCAGGAATAATACGATCGACCGGTTTCACCATTAAATGCACGTCAATGGGTGCTTTAATGCCATAATCACGCAAAGCTTTACACACAGCAGGGCCAAAGGTTAAATTCGGCACATAGTGATTATCCATTACATCAAAATGAATCACATCCGCACCAGCATTCAACACGTTTTGCACATCATCACCAAGACGAGCAAGATCTGCAGAAAGGATAGAAGGGGCGATTAAATAAGGTTTCATTTGTCATCTCCTAAAGGATAAAAGTCCTTGTAGTTTACTACGTTAGGCTTAATTTTACCTTGATTATTTACAAGTTTTAGCTGAAAACAAAGAAAAAAATAACCGCACTTGATTCAATTACCTCAAAGTGCGGTTTGTTTTTATCGTATTTAAAAAGGGCTGATTAGTTTAATCCAATGATTTCCCAACGGTTGTGAGATTGACCATCGATTTTACCTTTTTTCACGTTAGTGATGTAATCGAGCATCATATTTTGGATAGTGCCTTTTTCGCGGCCCATTGCTACTTTAGATTCCCAAAGTACTGGAATTTGTTGGCCTTCCCAAATACCACCTTTACCGTTTAATTGAGCGAAACGATATGAGTTCATACCCACTTTTAATTTCATATCATCTGTCACCGGTTTGCCGTCAGCAAGGGTTAAATCAACGATTTTGCTACCTTTTGGATTACGTAAGTCAATTTTGTAATTTACGCCACCAAAAATGTCGTAAGTCACATATTTTGATTTTTTACGCTCTGCATTGTAACGGTATTCAGTATCACCTGGTTGGATGGTATCGAAGTAGTCTGCAGACCATTCCATATATTCTTTCAATTGTTTACCGGTCATTTCATAAACGGTGACATCGCCACCTGCATAACGATAGTTAAAGATGATGTCTTTTTTCTTGATATCGCCTTTATCCATACGTGCTTTTTGATGGTCGAAAGAGAAAGTGACTACATCTGCACCACTGTAATGTTGTTCAACATCATTAATAAATGAAGATAAACCAGTATCTTTTGAGAATGCAGCAGATACACCGTGTTTAGTCTCTTGAGGTACCATTTCATTCGCTGTTTGACCGATTACTACGTTGTTTAATTCACGTAATTTCTCGTGATAAGGTTTGTAGATTTCCACAATTTTCTTGTCTGCTTCAAGTGCTTTAACTGGAACCGTTTTAGATTCTTTCTTCACTAATTTCACTTCTTTTTTATCGTTGATATCAAAAGTTAAATCCACTTCAGATACCACGGTACCGTAACGGTGTGGTTCAGTGATGAGTGTGTTTTTAATGGTTTCACTTGGTACATCTTTGTGCATGTGGCCTGCAATAACCACATCAATACCATCTACTGCATTGATGACATCACGCATACCAGTATCAGGAATATTGTTTTCATTATCGATACCCATGTGGGTCACCGCAATAATCGCATCCACGCCTTTTGCTTTTAATTTCTCAACTTGTGTACGTGCTTCTTCTGTCGGAGAAGTAAATTTCATGTCTTTTAAGTTGCCCGTGTCTTCTTCAAATTTTGCTGACATTGGGGTACTTAAACCAATAATCCCTAACTTCACGCCATCTTTTTCGATGATGGTTGTCGCATCGATATAACGTTTGTCATTTTTCTTATGATAGAAGTTTGCGGTTAATTTTTTCGCTTTGATATCTTTTAGGATTTCATCTAATGCTTTCATCCCAAAGTTAAACTCGTGGTTACCCAATACGAAAATATCATAATTCATTTCGTTTAATACTTTTGGAATTGGGTGATCTTTGTAATATTTTTTATCTTTTGCGAACACATCGATTTGGTTATCTTGGATCGCATCACCAACTTCCACTAACACTACGTTTTTATTATTTTTACGCACATCTTTCACATAAGTTGCAATTTGTGCATAAGAACCTGATTTGTCCTCTACATCTGCACCATAGCTCCAAGGTACGATACGACCGTGAACATCGGAGGTTCCTAATAATTTAATATTCACTTCTTGTGCCATTGCTGTGCTAACAGCAGAAAGCGCAAATAATGAGCAAAGTAATTTTTTCATAGAATTTCCTTTAAAGTTGCACAAAGTGCGGTTAAAAATGCCGGAGAATTATAGCGGTGAATCGATTGCTTACATAATTTTATTTTGAAGAAAAATAAAATTTGTGAGTTTGATCACATTTCATTTGGAGGATTAATGCCCTGTTTGAGAAAACAAGTTAATCACTAAAACGCCACAGATAATCAACGCCATACCAATCAGCCCGGCGGTATCAATTTTCTGACCAAAAGCGAAATACGCCACAATGGCCGTCAAAACAATGCCAACGCCCGACCAAATGGCGTAAACCAAGCCCACGGAAAGTGTTCGGAAAACAATGGAGACAAAATAAAACGAAATAGCGTATAGCGTTAATGAGCCAACGGTGGGTAAAAGTTTGGTAAAGCCATCACTGACTTTTAATAAATTTGTTGCCACAATTTCAAGGCAAATCGAAATAGCGAGTAATATCCAAGGATTCATATCAATCAAACAGTAAATAGAAAGACACCATTCTACCTTAAGCGGCGGATGTATGTAACCGAATTTGACGAGCCATGGCTTGTATATAAGGCGCCGTTTGCTCAAAGAAATAACGGTAAGAGGCACATAAATAATTATGTGGATTAGGTTCATTTTCGAGAGAAATAAAACGATGTTTCGGGCAGCCGCCATAACAGAGTTTACGAAACTCGCAACGCCGACAAAGTGCGGTCAATTTTTGTGATTTTTCTAAACCGAATTGTTGCTGTTTACTGGAAAGCACAATCTCCGTTAAAGGTTGCTGAGTTAAATTGCCGACCTTGTATTCGGGGTACACAAAATGATCGCAAGCATACACATCACCATTGGCTTCCAAGACAAGAGATTGCCCGCAAGTGGGTTGATGAACGCAAGTTGTGGAAGGATAACCCAGCCATTGCCCTAGTAAATTATCAAACTGCGACACATAAACTTTTCCCACATCATGAGCATACCATTCATGAAAGACATCCACAAGAAATTGTCCGTAGCCTTCTGATGGTACCGAGAAATCGGTTACTGATTGAGTTTGGGCGTGATGTTCAACGATAGGAATAAACTGCATATAAGTTGAACCAAGCTGTTTGAGTGCTAAATAGGTTTCTCTTCCTTTTTGCCAGTTTTGATCGTTAATGACGGTTAAGGTGTTAAATTCCACGCCATATTCTTGTAGCAGATTTAACGCTTTTACGACTTTTTCAAAGGTGGGATTACCATTACCCGAAATACGATAACGGTTATGCACAGCGCTTAAACCGTCAATAGAAAGCCCAATGAGAAAATGATGTTGTTTGAAAAATGCGGCCCATTGCTGATTAAGAGCAATGCCATTGGTTTGAAAGGCGTTTGTAATCTGTTTGCCTTGAGCAAATTCCTGCTGATATTCAACGGCTTGTTTATAAAAATCTAAGCCTAAGAGAGTCGGCTCCCCCCCTTGCCAAGCAAATTCAACCACATTACCGGCATGAGATTGGATATAGTTTTTGACATAATGTTTTAAGGTGTCTTTCGACATGAAAGGCACATGTTGCCCCAACTGTTCTGATTTTTCCAAATAAAAACAATATTCACACTGAATGTTACAGTGAAAACTGCTTGGTTTTGCCATTAAGTGAAAATGAGCTTGTGGTGGAAAAACAGACATCAACCATCCTTTGTTACAACATTATTTATGACCAGATATTCGGTCTAATACGCCATTTTGTTTGAGTTCTTTTGCAATACGAATCGCGGTTTCAGTTTCACAGCCAGCATATTCTGCAATTTCACGATATGTCCAATTATAATCAGGAAAATGTTGTTTGAGAAAATACAAACTATCCATCACGCGATCTAAAGTACGCAAATAGGCACTTTTTGCCAAACGTTCCTCTGCTTCGCGTAATTCATCTGCCAAAATCTGTAATAAACATTGGCTCATCACTGTATTATGCGTGAAAAATTCACTCACTACATTAGGTTTGATGCGAGTAATCTCCGCATCAATTAAGACTTTTGCATTGCAATGATAATGTTTATCTGCCATCGAAAACAAAGTTCGAAAACCAAAATAATCACCCTTGGAATATAATCGCACTAAGCTTTCCTTGCCATTTTCAAGGGTATGAAATAAGCCAACCAAGCCTGCTTGCACATAATAAAATTCATGTGCTGACTCACCTTGTTGATACAAGAAGGAACCTTTCGGCAAGTGATGCAGCTCAGTAAACTGACAATGTAACAATTCAGTAGGCTTGATTGCGCAATTTTCCATAATCATCCCTTAAAAGTGCGGTCAATTTTTTATTAGTTTTACACTTCGTTTATAATCCGATATACCCAGTTTTCTAATGGATCATTTAAGCGTTTCATTTCTTGGCGCATTTCTTCCAGCATCTCTTTTTTGACCGCCTCATATTCTGGCTTGTAGAACAAATTATGCATTTCAGCTGGATCATTTTTCACATCATAAAGCTCGCAAATGTCCGAAGCATTAAACACTAATTTATAGTCTTTACGGTGCCACATGCGTTGTTCAAAATAGACGAAATGCCCTGCTAACTGTGCCAATATCCCTTTGCGTTGATTATCTTGATGTTGACGAACGATCGGCAAAATACTCTCCCCTTCAAAGGCTTGAGGAATAGGCTGATTAGCGAGATCGTAAACTGTTGAGGTTAAATCATGGAGATAGACAAGATTATCATCCTGTTGATTAACACGATTTGAATTCGGGTCTTTAATAATCATCGGAATGTTGTAGGTGGTATCAAACATGAATTCCCCTTTCTCAATCATTCGATGAGCGCCCATCGCATCACCATGATCAGCGGTTGCCACAATAAAAGTGCGATCATAAATACCGTTGTTTTCTAAGAAGGTAAATAGCTCACCAATTGCATCATCAATCAAGGTGATATAACCCCAGAATTTTGTGATCACTTCTTTCCAATGATCTTCGCTCGCTTCCCACATGCCCCACATTTTAGAGATGGTACGATAATGTCCTGGTTTACCTTCTAGTGGCTTGAAGAAGCTTTCATCTAGCACCACATCTTCTTTTCGATACATGGAATAATAAGGCTCTGGCACGATACAAGGCGTATGCGGTCCCCAGAAATTAATCCATGTAAAGAACGGTTTATTTTCAGTAAGTGATTCACGAATATAACTTTTCGCTTCATCAATGATGAAATACGGGATAGTTTGTTCTTTTGTGCCTGAAAGCAAACCACACAGTTCTTGTACACGTAAATGAGGGTTATCACCGAAATAAGCACGGCTCACTTCAGGAATTTCATAGCCTTTTTCATCTAACCATTCTTTATAACGATTGGAATGTGTCGGCGGTTGGTTGAACACTAAATTTTTATACACACCACTGCCCGGATAACCATAGCCATCAAAGTTATGCCCTTTAATGCCATAATCTTCCGGTACGGATTTTGTACCCACGTGCCATTTCCCCACAACATAGGTGTTATAGCCGTCTAGTTTACCAATATTGGGGGCGGCTTCGCTCACTTCACCTGTACCGCCTTTTTCACCATTACGAATGATGCCATGGGTAGATGGCATTAAACCGGTAAAGAGCGAAGTCCGAGCGGGCCCACAAACGGAAGCTGGCGTAAAAGCATTATTAAAACGTACACCATCTTTAGCTAGACGGTCAATATTCGGGGTTTTAACGATCTGATGACCATAAGCCCCCAACATATCTTTACGCACTTGGTCGAGTAAAATATAGATAATGTTCATACACAATCCTTATCTATTTTAAGGGCGTACGTGATGTACGCCCGACTGCTTAATGTTGGTTAGAAAGATGTAATTGATGTTCTGTTTTTTCATTTTTTGGTCTAAAGACAATCAACACAATGAGTTGTAATACCGCATACACTTCCAACACTAACATTGGATTGCCATCTGGTGAAGCAATACCAATTGGTGATAAGAATGCATAAAGCGCAATTAAACCAAGAATTAATGAAACAGATGTTACTTTAATGTATTTCCAATTGGTTAAGTCTACATCGCCTTTATTGATGGTATTTTCCACATAAGGTTCACGTTTTAAGAATAGACCTAGAATCAACATGAAAACAACATCAAATACGAATAATCCACCCATCACATACACGAAATTGATTTTCACATTGAACACCCAAACAATACTGAAATAAAGTACTACGTGTACAAGTAAAGCAATACGTGCAGCCAAGCCAGAAACAGTTTTATTAAATAAACCCACAGCAAATAACGCCACGATTGGAATATTCACAAAACCGGCAAAGCGTTTAGTGATTAAGAAAATACCATCTGTACCGAACATCAAAAGTGGGCCAATAATCATGGTCACAATCGCCATAATGGTTGAGACTTTTTTCGCATAGACGATCAACTCTTGATCGGTACGTTGTTTTTTACTAATAGATGGTAATAAGTCTTTACAATAAATGGTCGCTGCAGAGTTTAAGAATGAATTAAAGGTACTTAAAATTGCACCGAAAAGTGCCGCAATAAAGAAGCCTTGCAATGCAGTCGGCATCACTTTATTAACCAATAATGGATAAGAGGTATCAATTGGATTTAAGCCTTCACCTAAAATATGGAAACTCAATAAACCCGGTAAATTAAGAATAATCGGTAATGTGAGTAGGAAAAGCGCTGCAATTAAAATCCCTTTTTGACCGGATGCTAAATCCTTCGCCCCTAAACAACGTTGTACGATAGCTTGGTTTGTCGTCCAATAGAAGAAGTGAACGACCATAATACCGGTAAAGATTGTTGGCCAAGGGGTAGAGTCGGTTGAACTACCAATAGCGTTCCATTTTTCAACGTGGGTGGTAGTGATGATATTCAACCCTTCTGAAATACTGCCATTACCTAAATAAAGCAATGCAAATACAGGCACAAGCAATGCACCAATCACTAAGATCACGGCATTGATAGTATCGGAAACGGCTACCGCTTTTAACCCACCAAAAATCGCATAAATCGCACCCACTACACCGATAGCAATCACGGTATAGACAATTGCCTGTGCATAGCTTAATCCGAAGATCGTTTCTAGATTGAAGATTTTATTAAAGGCAATCGCTCCAGTATAAAGTGCGGTCGGAATAACGATTAAAAGATAGAAGACTAAGAATAATCCAGACATAATCAAACGCGTTTGACGGTCAAAGCGATTTTCAAAAAATTCAGGAATGGTGGTATAACCATTACGCAAATATTTCGGCAACATATAAAGCGCCAAGAAACAAAGCGGAATCACCGTTGGCACTGTCCACGCAATAATAGAAAAGTTGTTTTGATAAGAAACGGCATTCACCCCAATCAATTGCTCAGTAGAAAGTGAAGTTAAAACCATTGAGCAACCAATCACAATACCGCTTAATCCTCGTCCCGCTAAGAAATAACCTTTCGAGGTGGTTAAATCATCGTTTTTAGTCCGTAGCCATGAAATATAGGCCACCAAAGCTGTTACGATGAGGAAACTCGAAACTGTTAATAGCATACGCTCCTCCTTGTAGAAGCCATTATTAAATTCCATTTATAGACTACTGCTAGGTGTATAAAGAGCATATGATAATTGTCATACTGATTGTGTGAGAAGGATCACAAAATTAAAATAAAGTCTATTTTTATAGATAATTATGAGCAAGATCATAAATTATTTATTTATCCAAAAAAATAATAATGCCGTACTCCCACACAAAAGGGGTTTGAAATGAGCTTACAGTTAATTCTTATTTTGATTTTATGTGGTGTCATGACGAATATCATGTCGGCCATTTTTGGTATTGGTGGCGGTGTATTGATGGTACCTATTCTCTATACCTTATTCCCACAATTTCCTTTGCAAATGATTGCTGCAACATCGTTGACGATTGTCATGGGATCATCCTTTATTAACTTGATTTATTTCTATAAACAAAAAGTATCAATTAATTACAAAGCGATGCTCATTTGGTCTGTGGGCATGATTATTGGTGTACAGCTAGGATTTGAATTAAGTTTTTACGTGCCAGATATTGCCATCATCAGTGTATTTGTTATCACCCTTTCTCTATTAGCAATTCGCACTATTTTTAGTAAAGAAAGTGTTATGAATCAGCAAGCAACAGCTGATGAAACCATAAAAGGAATGGGCCTTTCGACTTTTGGGGGATTTATTGCTGGTATGACGGGTATTGGAGGAGGCTCAATCATGGCACCTTTAATTGGTCAGCTAAAATCCGTTAAAGCCCATCAAATTGCCCCTTATACCAATGCAATGATGTTTATTGGTGGATTAGGCAGCCTTTATGGCTATCTTTCAAAAAGCTCACCGCATCACTTTGGTTGGCAAATCGGTTACGTTAATTTTTCGATCGTGATTATTGTCGTGCTAAGTGCTTTTGTAACAGGTTTTTTCTCGATGAAAATTCGAGGTAAATTATCGCCACACTTAGTCAAAAAACTATTAGGCATTATTTTATTGGTGATAAGTGCCTATATGTTACTTATCCATGCTATAAAATAAAAAAATGGCAGAGGAAAACTCCCTCTGCCATTTCAATTATTTTTCTTCTCTTTTCACTTCATCCCATAGGATATCCATTTCAATTAAAGAAAGATCTTTAACTGATGAACCTCGTTCCAATGCTTTTTCTTCTACTTTACGAAAACGTTGTTCAAATTTATTATTCGCCTTACGCAAAGCCTCTTCTGCATTACATTTGAGATGTCGAGATAAATTAACCGTTGCAAAAAATAAATCCCCAATTTCCTCTTCTATTTTTTCCTGATTACGAAGAGTTTGATTGATTTCATCCCTTACTTCTTGCAATTCTTCTTCAACTTTTGTTAATACAGGTTCAACATCATCCCAATCAAATCCAATCTTTGAACATTGTTTTTGAATTTTCTGTGCTCTTAACAATGCAGGAAAAGCATTCGGAACATTATCTAAAATAGACTGTTGTTTTTGAGCTGATTTTTCTTGAGCTTTGATGCTGTTCCAACGGGCTAAAGCTTCTTCTTCATTTCCTGCTGTTGCATCACCAAATACATGAGGATGGCGACGTACAATCTTTTCAGAAACATCATTAAGAACATCATCAAATGTGAAATAACCATCCTCTGAAGCAAGCTGACTGAAGAATACTACCTGTAATAAAAGATCACCAAGCTCTTCTCTTAAATTCGCAATATCTTTCTTTTGGATGGCATCAATAACTTCATAAGTTTCTTCAGTTAAACAAGAAATCATGGAGTCATAATTTTGTTTAAGATCCCAAGGACAACCGCCATTAGGATTGCGTAATTGTGCAATTAATTGAATAAAATCTTGAATAGAATAACGCATAAGAATATCTCTGAAATACTAAAATGCAATTAGTATAAAACGAATAACAAAATAGACAATATTCTTACAAAAATTAAAGATAAATTGATAAGAAATAATGGCAGGGGCGGAGAGGCTCGAACTCCCAACACCCGGTTTTGGAGACCGGTGCTCTACCAATTGAACTACGCCCCTATTGGTATTAAGAATTGGCGGAATGGACGGGACTCGAACCCGCGACCCCCTGCGTGACAGGCAGGTATTCTAACCAGCTGAACTACCACTCCGCTAAATGAGGTATAATTGGCAGTGACCTACTCTCACATGGGGAAGCCCCACACTACCATCGGCGTAACAATGTTTCACTTCTGAGTTCGGTATGGATTCAGGTGGTACCATTGCACTGTTGCTGCCAAAATTTTTATTTTGTTAATTTACTCTAAAAATAAACTAACAAAATAAAAAGTACCTGGCGGTGTCCTACTCTCACATGGGGAAACCCCACACTACCATCGGCGCATCGGCGTTTCACTTCTGAGTTCGGTATGGGGTCAGGTGGGACCACCGCTCTATCGCCGCCAGGATTATTCCTTTAATAACTTCTTCTATCTCTTTCTGCTCTCACTATCTCTAGTGTCTCACAACCAAACAAGCTGATTAAACTTCAAAACTTTCTCTTTCTTCTCTGAGTTTCTTTCGTCTTCTCAACACCCAAAACCCTTGAGCGTTGTATAGTTAAGCCTCTCGGGCAATTAGTATCTGTTAGCTCAACGGCTCGCACCGCTTACACACCAGACCTATCTACGTCTTAGTCTTAAACAACCCTTACTGTCTTAAAAACAGGGAGAACTCATCTCTTGGCAAGTTTCGTGCTTAGATGCTTTCAGCACTTATCTCTTCCGCACTTAGCTACCCGGCAATGCGTCTGGCGACACAACCGGAACACCAGTGGTGCGTCCACTCCGGTCCTCTCGTACTAGGAGCAGCCCCAATCAATTCTCCAACGCCCACGGCAGATAGGGACCGAACTGTCTCACGACGTTCTAAACCCAGCTCGCGTACCACTTTAAATGGCGAACAGCCATACCCTTGGGACCTACTTCAGCCCCAGGATGTGATGAGCCGACATCGAGGTGCCAAACACCGCCGTCGATATGAACTCTTGGGCGGTATCAGCCTGTTATCCCCGGAGTACCTTTTATCCGTTGAGCGATGGCCCTTCCATTCAGAACCACCGGATCACTATGACCTACTTTCGTACCTGCTCGACTTGTCTGTCTCGCAGTTAAGCTTGCTTATACCATTGCACTAACCTGACGATGTCCGACCGTCATTAGCAAACCTTCGTGCTCCTCCGTTACTCTTTGGGAGGAGACCGCCCCAGTCAAACTACCCACCAGACACTGTCCGAGACCACGTTTCGTAATCTTCGTTAGAACATCAAACGTTAAAGGGTGGTATTTCAAGGTCGACTCCATAATCACTGGCGTGACTACTTCTAAGTCTCCCACCTATCCTACACATCAAAATTCAATGTTCAGTGTCAAGCTATAGTAAAGGTTCACGGGGTCTTTCCGTCTAGCCGCGGGTACACCGCATCTTCACGGCGATTTCAATTTCACTGAGTCTCGGGTGGAGACAGCCTGGCCATCATTATGCCATTCGTGCAGGTCGGAACTTACCCGACAAGGAATTTCGCTACCTTAGGACCGTTATAGTTACGGCCGCCGTTTACTGGGGCTTCGATCAGGAGCTTCTCTTTCGATTACACCATCAATTAACCTTCCAGCACCGGGCAGGCATCACACCCTATACGTCCACTTTCGTGTTTGCAGAGTGCTGTGTTTTTAATAAACAGTTGCAGCCAGCTGGTATCTTCGACCGGTTCAACCTTCGCCCGCTAGGGACTACAATCTACGCCGGCGCACCTTCTCCCGAAGTTACGGTGCTATTTTGCCTAGTTCCTTCACCCGAGTTCTCTCAAGCGCCTGAGTATTCTCTACCTGACCACCTGTGTCGGTTTTCAGTACGGTTTAGATAAACCTGAAGCTTAGTGGCTTTTCCTGGAAGTGTGGTATCGGTTACTTCAGCTCCGTAGAGCCTCGTCATCATCTCTCGGTGTTAAAGAAGTCCGGATTTGCCTAAACTTCTCACCTACCAACTTAAACGCACATATCCAACAGTGCGATAACCTAACCTGCTCCGTCCCCACATCGCAGTTTATCCAAGTACGGGAATATTAACCCGTTTCCCATCGACTACGCTTTTCAGCCTCGCCTTAGGGGCCGACTCACCCTGCCCCGATTAACGTTGGACAGGAACCCTTGGTCTTCCGGCGAACGGGTTTTTCACCCGTTTTATCGTTACTTATGTCAGCATTCGCACTTCTGATACGTCCAGCAAACCTCTCGATTCACCTTCATCCGCTTACAGAACGCTCCCCTACCCAACAGACTTTCGTCTGATGCCGCAGCTTCGGTGCTATATTTGAGCCCCGTTACATCTTCCGCGCAGGCCGACTCGACTAGTGAGCTATTACGCTTTCTTTAAATGATGGCTGCTTCTAAGCCAACATCCTAGCTGTCTAAGCCTTCCCACTTCGTTTCCCACTTAATATAGACTTTGGGACCTTAGCTGGCGGTCTGGGTTGTTTCCCTCTCCACGACGGACGTTAGCACCCGCCGTGTGTCTCCTGAGTATCACTCTTCGGTATTCGTAGTTTGCATCGGGTTGGTAATCCGGGATGGACCCCTAGCCGAAACAGTGCTCTACCCCCGAAGGTGTCCGCTCAAGGCTCTACCTAAATAGATTTCGGGGAGAACCAGCTATCTCCCGGTTTGATTGGCCTTTCACCCCCAGCCACAAGTCATCCGCTAATTTTTCAACATTAGTCGGTTCGGTCCTCCAGTTAGTGTTACCCAACCTTCAACCTGCCCATGGCTAGATCACCGGGTTTCGGGTCTATACCTTGCAACTATTCGCCCAGTTAAGACTCGGTTTCCCTTCGGCTCCCCTATTCGGTTAACCTCGCTACAAAATATAAGTCGCTGACCCATTATACAAAAGGTACGCAGTCACCCTTAAAGGGCTCCCACTGCTTGTACGTACAAGGTTTCAGGTTCTATTTCACTCCCCTCACCGGGGTTCTTTTCGCCTTTCCTTCACAGTACTGGTTCACTATCGGTCAATCAGGAGTATTTAGCCTTGGAGGATGGTCCCCCCATCTTCAAACAGGATATCACGTGTCCCGCCCTACTTGTCGTTAGCTTAGTACCATGACCTGGACTTCGAGTACGGGGCTATCACCCTGTATCGCCAAGCTTCCCAGCTTGTTCCTCTGTCTCTGTCATTATCACTAACAGGCTCCTTCGCGTTCGCTCGCCGCTACTAACGAAATCTCGGTTGATTTCTTTTCCTCGGGGTACTTAGATGTTTCAGTTCTCCCGGTTTGCCTCACTTACCTATGGATTCAGTAAGTGATAGTAGATTCTTCATCTACTGGGTTTCCCCATTCGGACATCTTGGATTAAACGCCTCTTATCGACTCATCCAAGCTTTTCGCAGATTAGCACGTCCTTCCTCGCCTCTGATTGCCAAGGCATCCACCTTGTACGCTTAGTCACTTAACTATACAACCTCAAAAATTCTTGATGTTGCGTTTTCAACTAAACACTTGATTGCTTTTGTTCAATCAAGATTTTCTTCTTACTCAGACTTTTTCTTATCCTTAAAAGGACTTGAAAGTCTCTTCAGTTTTTCAGCTTGTTTTCTGGTTGTTAAAGAACAGAAATAACATTTTCAGTTATCATCGTTAAATAAACTCATTAAAGCATTTTAAGCATTAAATCAGTCAATTTACTTAACGATGATAAGTGGTGGAGATAAGCGGGATCGAACCGCTGACCTCCTGCGTGCAAGGCAGGCGCTCTCCCAGCTGAGCTATATCCCCATGTCATCGTTTATTTATCACCTTATTCACCTTTATCACTCACTCAGTTTGAGTGGTGGGTCTGAGTGGACTTGAACCACCGACCTCACCCTTATCAGGGGTGCGCTCTAACCACCTGAGCTACAGACCCAAGGGAATAACGGTTTTCTGCTCGATATTGTCTACAATATATCAATCAATCTGTGTGGACACTTATTGTCTCTCGTTTTTGGTAAGGAGGTGATCCAACCGCAGGTTCCCCTACGGTTACCTTGTTACGACTTCACCCCAGTCATGAATCATACCGTGGTAAACGCCCCCCCGAAGGTTAAGCTATCTACTTCTGGTACAACCCACTCCCATGGTGTGACGGGCGGTGTGTACAAGGCCCGGGAACGTATTCACCGCAACATTCTGATTTGCGATTACTAGCGATTCCGACTTCATGGAGTCGAGTTGCAGACTCCAATCCGGACTTAGACGTACTTTGTGAGATTCGCTCCAGCTCGCACTCTCGCTTCCCTCTGTATACGCCATTGTAGCACGTGTGTAGCCCTACTCGTAAGGGCCATGATGACTTGACGTCATCCCCACCTTCCTCCGGTTTGTCACCGGCAGTCTCCTTTGAGTTCCCGACCTAATCGCTGGCAACAAAGGATAAGGGTTGCGCTCGTTGCGGGACTTAACCCAACATTTCACAACACGAGCTGACGACAGCCATGCAGCACCTGTCTCAGAGTTCCCGAAGGCACCAATCCATCTCTGGAAAGTTCTCTGGATGTCAAGAGTAGGTAAGGTTCTTCGCGTTGCATCGAATTAAACCACATGCTCCACCGCTTGTGCGGGCCCCCGTCAATTCATTTGAGTTTTAACCTTGCGGCCGTACTCCCCAGGCGGTCGATTTATCACGTTAGCTACGGGCGCCAAGCTCAAAGCTCAACCCCCAAATCGACATCGTTTACAGCGTGGACTACCAGGGTATCTAATCCTGTTTGCTCCCCACGCTTTCGCACATGAGCGTCAGTACATTCCCAAGGGGCTGCCTTCGCCTTCGGTATTCCTCCACATCTCTACGCATTTCACCGCTACACGTGGAATTCTACCCCTCCCTAAAGTACTCTAGCGACCCAGTATGAAATGCAATTCCCAGGTTAAGCCCGGGGCTTTCACACCTCACTTAAGTCACCGCCTGCGTGCCCTTTACGCCCAGTTATTCCGATTAACGCTCGCACCCTCCGTATTACCGCGGCTGCTGGCACGGAGTTAGCCGGTGCTTCTTCTGTAGTTAACGTCAATCACCTAGTTTATTAAACTAAATGCCTTCCTCGCTACCGAAAGAACTTTACAACCCGAAGGCCTTCTTCATTCACGCGGCATGGCTGCGTCAGGGTTGCCCCCATTGCGCAATATTCCCCACTGCTGCCTCCCGTAGGAGTCTGGGCCGTGTCTCAGTCCCAGTGTGGCTGGTCATCCTCTCAGACCAGCTAGAGATCGTCGGCTTGGTGAGCCTTTACCTCACCAACTACCTAATCCCACTTGGGCTCATCCTATGGCATGTGGCCCGAAGGTCCCACACTTTCATCTTCCGATACTACGCGGTATTAGCTACAGTTTCCCGTAGTTATCCCCCTCCATAAGCTAGATTCCCAAGCATTACTCACCCGTCCGCCACTCGTCATCAAAGAAGCAAGCTTCTTTATGTTACCGTTCGACTTGCATGTGTTAAGCCTGCCGCCAGCGTTCAATCTGAGCCATGATCAAACTCTTCAATTCAAGTTCAATCGCTCAATACTGCTGACATAAAATGTCACTACTTAAAAAAGTATTATGAATTTCTAGTTAGCACCTATTAAGACTTCAAAATTAAAAAATATTTTTAAAACAAGTCAATCAACAAGTGCCCACACAGATTGTCTGATATATTGTTAAAGAGCAAAAAAGAACGACGCACCGGTTTTTCTTAAGAGTCACAACAGCGCGTCGTTGTGTGGAGCGTATTATAGGCATTTCAGATGCCTTTGCAAGATCTTTTTGTAAAAAAATGTAAATTTTTTCTTAGTTGAAGATCTTTTAATCAAATCGTCTAAAAAACACAATTTTTATGGTGTTTTATTCTACGAATTCAGGCTTTCTGCAAATGTCTTTACTTTTCCCCAATCGGTATATTCAATTTCTTTGGTCGTATCTGTTTCACCACCTGTAATTTTCATAATCAATTGGATCATGACACGATCAATCCATTTATAGCGCGGATATAACAATGCCCCTGCAAACACGCCAACTTTTTCCGGCGTCCATTTTATACGTTGAAGGAACTTACGCACATAGACATTTCCCTCTGGCGTATCTTTTCCTTCTTTTCTCGCTGTCAAATTTACGCCAAAAAAGACCGCTCTTTTTGCATTCAGTAATTCATGATGGCGTTCCACAAAATGGTATAACTGTTTATTAAAATGACCATAGCGAATGGATGCCCCAATAATCACCCGATCAAAAAATAGAAGATCCGGTTCCTCCGTTAACGGTGAAACCACTACTTCTTCTTCAAGATACTGAGCCATAAATTCAGCAATCTTTTTTGTTTGCCCATCGTGGCTTGAATATAAAATTAATGTTTTCATTATTCCTTCCAAAATGCCGGTGTGAAAAGCGCCAATAGTGTGAATATTTCTAAACGGCCGCACACCATCGCAATAGTTAGTACCCATTTAGCACTATCTGGCATCGCTGTCATATTACTACTTACTGAACCTAAGCCTGGTCCAAGGTTATTAATACTTGCCAATACTGCATTAAATGCATCAAAAGGTTCGACACCACAGGCAATCACACTTAACAAACAAATCGTGAATACCAATAGATATGCAGAGAAAAAGGCCCAAATACTTCCAATCACACGTTCATCAAGAACATTTTTACCCCATTTAATTGGATACACTAAATTTGGGTGAACAAATCGTTTTAGCTCTCTTGCACCTTGAAGGTATAACACTAAAATCCGTGCAACACGCAAACCGCCACCAACTGAGCCCGCACAGCCCCCAATAAAAGAGGCAATAATTAATAACATTGGCACAAAAGAAGGCCACTCAGCGAAATTTGATGTGGTGTAACCTGTTGTGGTTGAAATCGATACGGCTTGGAATACGACTTGCTCAAAATCTTGCCATGAGGAATCAAAATATTGATGGCTTATCATTACCAATGTACAAGCCACGATAAGCAAAATTTGAATACTCATAAAGAAGCGAAATTCTGGATCTTTTGTATAAATCTTCAAAATATTTTCTCGTCCTAAGGTCGAAAATGCTCTGAAGTGCAATGCGAAGTTACAAGCCGAAATCCACAGGAAAATGACGGTGATAAAATTAATCGCCGAACTATTAAAATAGCCGATACTAGCATCATGAGTAGAAAAGCCGCCAATAGATACGGTTGAGAAACTATGTGTAATCGCATCAAATGGTGTCATACCCGCTAGCCAGTAAGCCAAAGCACAAGACATGGTTAAAAAGAAATAAACAAACCACAATGCCTTTGCCGTTTCCGCTATCCGAGGCTGAATTTTCTGATCTTTCATTGGGCCTGACATTTCTGCACGGTATAACTGCATTCCACCAATACCTAATAAAGGAATAATCGCAATCGCAAGTACGATGATCCCCATCCCGCCTAACCATTGTAGGAATTGACGATAAAACAGAATGGCTTTCGGTAAATTATCTAATCCTGTCATGACGGTAGCACCCGTGGTTGTTAGCCCAGAAAATGCTTCAAACACGGCGGAAGCCACTGTTAAATGAGGTGAGTCAAATAATAGCAATGGCAAGGTTGCTAGACCACCCAAAACGAACCAAAATGCCACCACAATTAAGAAACCATCACGAGATCGCAATTCTTGTTTGTGGTGATGACAAGGCCACCAAAGCAACATGCCCACGGTTAAGCTCAATGCAAAAGCTTGCATAAACGCTTTACCGCCTCCATCGCCATAAATAAGCGCCACAAAGGCTGGAATCAGCATCGTGCCGGAAAAACACATGATCAAAATGCCGATAATCCGAATAATGGATAAAATATGCACAATATCTCGCTTAATTCATTTCTTCTAATTTCAACGTTCCTGCCGAACGCTCAATTAATGCTTGTTCAAAAGGTTTAATTTGATCTTCACTAATGCCTAACTGCAATGTAATCTGTACTTGAAAATCTTGTTGATAAATTTCAATTTGATGCTGTTCACATAAAATTTGGATCCAATTTAATTGTGCATAATCACAATGAACTTGGAATAACTGACGTTCTACTTTTCGTTCAGTTTCTAATAATTTTAAAGCTTGCTGCACACCATTTCCATAAGCACGAACTAAACCGCCAGTGCCTAATAAAATGCCACCATAATAACGAACAACTACGGCACTAATCTCACCGATTTGGCTACCTTGCAAAGCGGATAGCATCGGTTTCCCTGCAGTGCCAGCTGGCTCACCATCATCGGAAAAACCTAATTGCTGCGAATCCGTTGGCTTGCCGGCCACTGCAGCCCAACAATGATGGCGGGCATTAGGGTGCTGCGCTTTAATTTCTGCCCAAAAAGCTTTGGCTTGTTCAAGTCCTTCCGTATGTTGCAAATACGTGATAAATCGACTTTTCTTAATTTCTTCTTCAAAAACGACCGCACTTTTGGGGATAAGGTATTCAGCCATGGAATATTATTCAAGTAAATTTGTTGCGTAGTTTATCATTGATAGCGGATTTATCGAAATTTCCCCATAATTATTGTATGATGTAGCTCAATTCCAATAAAACTAATGAATAACCATGACTGAAATTACTGTCGATAAAACCCTTGATACCGTTGGTTTACGTTGTCCAGAACCTGTAATGCTTGTGAGAAAAAACATTCGCCACATGAATGAAGGTGAAGTTCTGCTTATTTTGGCTGACGACCCAGCCACGACTCGCGATATTCCCAGCTTCTGCCAATTTATGGAACATACTCTTTTAGCGAGTGAAACCCAAGACACCCCTTTTAAATACTGGGTGAAAAAAGGCCAATAAAAATGCGGCCAATATTGGCCGCACTTTGTTATTCTGCCGTATTACTCGAAACGGGATAATACTGTTTCTGAAGAAATTCAGGCTTCAATAACGCAGAGGCATTCCACCACTCAATCACAAGCTCCTGTGGTCCTTCTGCATAAGACGCAATTTCATACACGTTATACACAAAGTGAATCCCATCATGATCTAAATAGAAATTATCGGTCACTTCAAAAGCGTCTTTTGATGTAAATGCTTCCTCATCTTTTACCTCGCCATATCGAGTGTAACGTTCCCAAAGTAGCTCTTTTAATTTAGCTTGTTGGTTTGGTTTAAACACATCATCAAATGAGAGCAGTTTTTTCGTTTCTAAATCAATATTAAGATAATGATAACCACCAACGCCATGAGCGCCACCGCCATAGCTGTAATAATTTATTAAAAATACAGCAAGCTTACCTCTTTGGTGACTAAATGCTAACTCTAAAGTTTCATCAACACCAATTATCGGGAATTCCAACATCTCTTTTTTAGCTTCATCATATTTTTTCTGGTAATCCGTAATAAGCTGCTCGCGACTTCTTGGTTTGCCATCTGCATTTTTTGAAATTTGTTCTAAAAGTAGTGTATCTAACCATTCAATATTCGTTTTTAGTGTAGAAATGCTGTAATGAAGTTTACCTTCTACAGGCACATATTCATCTTCTTTGAGCGATTTAGGATATTTGATGGTTTCCTCTTTATCAAAAATCACATCATCTTGAGCAATAATTGCTGGAATAACCTTCTCCGCCTTTTCTTTTTCAGCTTTTAATTGCGTATTTTCTGCCGTTAGTTGTGCAATTGTCTGTGTTTGTTGCTCAATGGTTGCTTTCATTTCTTTATCTTCGCAGCCTGTTACCACAAAAAGTGCGGTTAAAATTAAGGCTGAAATCAGTGTCTTTTTCATGTATTACCTATAAATCAAATGTATCTTTATCACGTAAAATATGGTCATTGCCTTTGCGGCGTAAAAAGCCGGTACGGTCAAAATACTCCATTAACTGTACGGTCAGTTTTCGACCAAAATTAAGCTTGTCACGTAATTCATTTACCGCAATCTTACCTTCTTCACCTGCTATTTGCTTAATTAAGCGAGCATAAGCATAAATGCTCTCAGTCAGGAAAAATCGATCTTTTACGATTGGCGTAAGATAGCCCAATTTACCCGCTTTATACATAAAATTACGCATCACACTTTCATCTTGCGCCAAGGCTGTTGCCATATCACGCACCCAAATGGCTTGACCATGCGCTTTCTCAAATTCAGCAAACACCGCTTGCCATAAGCTTTGCTCTTCGGCTGAAAATTGGATTTTGTGTGAAGGCAAATGCAACCAGCCACGAGTCTGCTGCAATTGGCCTTCATCAAGCATTTCTTCAATAAAATGATAAATCAGATTTTCCGGTTGGTTTAGTGTCGCAATACGGTATAAGCGGGCCTTACTCAAACCTAGCTGATCATTATGTTGCTCATGATAGGTGGCAAGTGCGGTCAAAATTTGCTGCGTTTTTTCACGTTGATAATCGCGATTAAAACACCAATTTTGGAAACGGATATCGCCATTCTCGGCTAATACTTCAGCCAGTTGATTTTCGGTTAGTTGCTCACTCCACATTAAAGCTTGAGCTGAAATCGCCTCTTTTTGTAAGGTCAATCCGATGCGTTGTGTGGCGGTTTGAGCCTGATTAAGTTTAGCCAAGAACGCTAGACGAGCCTCTGTGCGCTTATAACGTTTTTGTGAGTGAATTTCGAGTACCTTGGCACCACCAATTAACGCTTTCGCATCACCACTACGTAAAATTAATTTATCCCCAAAAGCTAAAAATAATGGCTGTTCTAAAATGACCTCAGCCAAAGTGCGGTCATTTTTCATTGCATTTTTGCTTTCAAGTAAGGTGAGCTTACCCGTTGTACGGCTTGCCGCATGATAAATGTGTACAGGCTGACTGTCTTTCAAATTCACTTCAGGTGTAATTTCAATAGTAATACGATCGGTTGGTTCAAGCGGTTCTGAGGCTAACAACCAATCGCCACGCTGCATTGGAATACGATCTAAATCAACGTTTAAATTGAGCGCTAAACGCTGACCTGCGACACCTTTCTCACTTGGTGTGTTTTGAGCATGGATATTTTTTACGCGAACCTTTTGTCCCGTAGAAAGGAAGAGTTCATCATCAATGGCCACCGTTCCCGCAAATGCTGTCCCTGTTACCACTGTCCCCGCCCCTTTCACGCTAAAAACACGGTCGATGGCGTAACGGAACGGTTTATCTATTTCAGCTAATTCAGGTAAATTGGCTAAATAATCGCGTAACGCATCAATACCTAAGCCTGTTTGTGCCGATGTAATAAAATAATGAGATTCAGCTAAGAATGGATAATCTGTCTGAATTTGTGTTTTTAGTGCCACAATTTGCTCATTTTTTGCTCGGTCAGCCTTGGTAATCACTACCATGATTTCAGTAAATTGAAGCTGACGTAAAATCGCTAAGTGTTCTTTAGTTTGTGCGGCAATCCCTTCATCGGCTGCAACAATAAGCATGGCATAATGCACACCACCAAGCCCGGCCAACATGTTGGCGAGAAACTTTTCATGGCCAGGTACATCAATAAACCCAAGCACTTTCTCTTTTAAAGGTAAATAGGCATAGCCTAAATCAATGGTCATGCCACGTTTTTTTTCTTCCGGCAAATGGGCGGTATTCGTACCTGTCAGTGCTTTTAAAAGGGCTGTTTTACCATGATCGACGTGCCCTGATGTTACTATGATCATAATTTTTCCACCGTATCTAATAATGCCTTAAAATCAGCCACGCTACGTAAATCTAACCAAATTTTTCCTTTCTCAACGCGGCCGATTATTGGTTGTTCTAACGCTTTGAATACCGTTAAAAGTGCGGTCAATTTTGCCTCTGTTTTTTCAGCTATCGTTACCGCAATAGAAGGAATCGTCGCCATCGGTTGAGATCCACTCCCAATCTGAGCAAAACTTTCTTCGATTTCAACCTGGTAATCTTTTAAGCGGTTTGCTAAACAGACTTTAAGTTGTTCGGCTTTTTCTTTTAATACATCCATCGATTGGGTGAGTAAATGTAAAGTTGGCAACATTTCAGTGAGTTTTTCGGGTTGGAGATAAAGGCGTAATGTTGCCTCAAGCCCGGCTAAAATCACTTTATCACAACGCAACACGCGTTTTAATGGGTGAGCTTGTAACTGAGCAATCCACTCTTTTTTACCGACGATAATACCGGCTTGTGTTCCACCCAATAATTTATCGCCTGAAAATGACACCAAGTTTACGCCCTGTGTGACTTTTTCTTGTACCGTCGGCTCATTCGGTAAATGATATTGGCTTAGATCAATCAATGCACCGCTACCCAGATCCGTAATCACTGAAATATCAAATTCTCGTCCAAGATCAACTAGCTCTTGTTCTGAAACCGAAGCGGTAAACCCACTAATATGATAGTTACTGCAATGTACTTTCATTAAGAAAGCCGTGTTTTCATTGATTGCTTGACGATAATCTTTCAAATGTGTGCGATTTGTTGTTCCGACTTCAACAAGTTTACAGCCTGCTTGAGCCATAATGTCTGGAATGCGAAATGCTCCGCCAATTTCAATCAATTCCCCGCGGGAAATAATCACTTCTTTATCTTTTGCGAAGGTTGCCAGCATCAAGAGTACGGCTGCCGCATTATTATTCACAATACATGCAGCTTCTGCACCTGTGAGTTGCGCAAGTAGTTCACTAATATAATTATCTCGATGACTGCGTTTTCCTTCTTCCAAATCATATTCCAGCGCAACATTACCTTTCATCGCATGAAGTGCCGCTTGTTGTGCACTTTCAGCCCATAATGCTCGTCCTAAATTTGTATGTAATACCGTGCCTGTTAAATTATGAACTGATTTAATTTGTACATGATTTTGTTGAGTCAATCGTTCTTGTAAATAATGCAATGTACTTAGATGATCGGCAAAAAAGTGCGGTAAATTTTGATGCTGTTTAATAAACTCGCGCCCTTCAGACAATAATTGGCGCAATTCACGCACGACAGCTGAATGACCAAATTCAGTTAAAAGCATTTCACCTTCTGGTGTTTTTAAAAATTTATCTACCGAAGGAAGTTGTTGAAAAAGTGCGGTCATTTTTAATTCCTATTTCAAAATGGCGTTGAATTGCGAACTAATTTACGCTAAAGTAACCGCAATTTCAATAACGGAAGGTCGTCATCTCCGGTGAGGTGGCAGGACTTCAAATCCTGTTGGGGACGCCAGCGTTCCCGGGTGGGTTCAACTCCCATGACCTTCCGCCACTCTTTTCTTCCAAAGAATATTTCTCTCTCCCTAACATTCACATGTTTAATTTGAACTTTCATTATAATTTCACTGAATTTTAGGCAAACAAAAAGGCGTATCTTTCGATACGCCTTCTTAATCTAACTTGTTACAGTTAATACATCAATTACTTGATGATTTTCGCAACAACGCCAGCACCTACTGTACGGCCACCTTCACGGATTGCGAAACGTAAACCTTGGTCCATCGCGATTGGGTGGATTAAGCTTACTGTCATTTTGATGTTATCACCAGGCATTACCATTTCCACGCCTTCTGGTAACTCGATTGTACCAGTTACGTCAGTTGTACGGAAATAGAATTGTGGACGGTAACCTTTGAAGAATGGAGTGTGACGACCACCTTCATCTTTTGATAATACGTAAACTTCTGATTCGAAGTCAGTGTGTGGAGTGATTGAACCTGGTTTCGCTAATACTTGACCACGTTCGATTTCTTCACGTTTAGTACCACGTAATAATGCACCGATGTTTTCACCTGCACGACCTTCGTCAAGTAATTTACGGAACATTTCAACACCAGTTACAGTGGTTTTCGCTGTTGGTCTGATACCAACGATTTCAACTTCATCACCAGTACGGATGATACCACGCTCAACACGACCTGTTACTACTGTACCACGACCTGAAATTGAGAATACGTCTTCGATTGGAAGAAGGAACGGTTGGTCAATTGCACGCTCTGGCTCAGGAATGTAAGTATCTAAGTGGTTTGCTAACTCAAGGATTTTTTCTTCCCATTCTGCAACGCCGTTTAATGCTTGTAATGCAGAACCACGTACGATTGGAGTATCGTCACCTGGGAAGTCATATTGAGAAAGAAGTTCACGAACTTCCATTTCTACTAATTCTAATAACTCTTCGTCATCTACCATGTCGCATTTGTTTAAGAATACGATGATGTAAGGTACACCTACTTGGCGACCTAATAAGATGTGCTCACGAGTTTGTGGCATAGGACCATCTGTTGCTGCTACTACTAAAATTGCACCGTCCATTTGCGCCGCACCGGTAATCATGTTTTTAACATAGTCCGCGTGTCCTGGGCAGTCAACGTGTGCGTAGTGACGAGTTGGAGTATCGTATTCAACGTGTGAGGTGTTGATTGTGATACCACGCGCTTTTTCTTCTGGCGCGTTATCGATTTGGTCGAATGCACGAGCTGCACCACCGTAGTGTTTTGCTAATACGGTTGTGATTGCTGCTGTTAAAGTTGTTTTACCGTGGTCAACGTGGCCGATTGTACCCACGTTTACGTGCGGTTTTGTACGTTCAAATTTTTCTTTAGACATTTGTTTAGTTTCCTAGAAAATGCTCTATAAGCCATTCGACTTATAGAGCGGATTGTTACAAAAAATTATTTTTTACGCGCTTCAATTACTGCAGCAGCAACACTTGTTGGCGCTTCAGCATATTTTAACGGTTCCATTGAGTATGATGCACGACCTTGAGTTTGTGAACGTAAGTCTGTTGCATAACCGAACATTTCAGAAAGTGGAACTTCTGCATCGATTTTAACAACGAATTCGTTCGCTTCTTGACCGTTAACCATAGCACGACGACGGCTTAAGTCACCGATTACATCACCCACATACTCAGGTGGAGTTTCTACTTCAACTTTCATGATTGGCTCAAGTAGAACTGGGTTTGCTTTAGCGAACGCTGCTTTAAATGCTAAAGAAGCTGCTAATTTAAACGCTAATTCTGATGAGTCAACATCATGGTATGAACCGAAGTGTAAACGTACACCAATATCTACTACCGGATAACCCGCTAATGGACCAGATTTAAGCTGTTCTTGGATACCTTTATCAACTGCAGGAATGTATTCACCAGGGATTACACCACCTTTGATTTCGTTTACAAATTCGTAACCAGGACCTTCTGGATCTAATGGGTATAAGTCAATAACAACGTGACCATATTGACCGCGACCACCAGATTGTTTTGCGTGTTTACCTTCCACATCGTTAACACGAGTGCGGATAGTTTCACGGTAAGATACTTGTGGTTTACCGATATTAGCTTCCACTTTGAACTCACGTTTCATACGGTCAACGATGATGTCTAAGTGTAACTCACCCATACCAGAAATAATGGTTTCACCAGATTCTTCATCAGTGTGAACACGGAATGAAGGGTCTTCTTGAGCAAGACGACCTAATGCAAGACCCATTTTTTCTTGGTCAGCTTTAGTTTTAGGTTCTACTGCTACAGAGATTACTGGCTCTGGGAATTCCATACGCTCAAGGATGATTGGTGCATCGATAGCACATAATGTATCACCCGTAGTTACATCTTTTAAGCCGATTGCTGCAGCGATATCGCCCGCACGAACTTCTTTGATTTCTTCACGTTTGTTAGCGTGCATCTGTACGATACGACCAAAACGTTCACGTTTTTGACGTACAGAGTTTAATACTGTATCACCAGAGTTAATTACACCTGAGTACACACGGAAGAAGGTTAAGTTACCTACGAATGGGTCAGTTGCAATTTTGAATGCTAATGAAGAGAAAGGCTCATCATCGCTTGCGTGACGTTCACCTTCAGTTTCATCTGGGTTGATACCTTTGATTGCTGGAATATCAGTTGGTGCTGGTAAGTATTCAACAACTGCATCAAGCATCGCTTGAACACCTTTGTTTTTGAATGCAGAACCACAAGTTACCAAGATGATTTCGTTTGCTAATACGCGTTGACGAAGACCTGCTTTGATTTCTTCTTCGCTTAAGTCTTCACCACCAAGATATTTTTCCATTAATTCTTCAGTTGCTTCAGCTGCTGCATCAACAAGGTTTTGACGCCATTCTTCGCACGCTGCTTGCATATCTGCTGGAATATCTTCATAAGTGAAGGTCATACCTTGGTCAGCTTCGTTCCAGTTGATCGCTTTCATTTTGATCAAATCAACAACACCAGTGAAACTTTCTTCTGCACCGATTGGAAGTTGAAGAGGAACAGCATTCGCACCTAAACGAGTTTTAAGTTGTTCAACAACACGTAAGAAGTTAGCACCAGTACGGTCCATTTTGTTTACGAACGCAATACGTGGAACTTGATATTTGTTAGCTTGACGCCATACAGTTTCAGACTGAGGTTGAACACCACCAACCGCACAGTAAACCATTACCGCACCATCAAGAACACGCATAGAACGTTCTACTTCAACAGTAAAGTCTACGTGTCCCGGAGTATCGATAACGTTGATACGGTGTTGTGGGAACTGTTGTGACATACCAGACCAGAATGCGGTAGTTGCTGCAGAGGTAATGGTAATACCACGCTCTTGTTCTTGTTCCATCCAGTCCATTGTTGCTGCACCATCGTGTACTTCACCAATTTTGTGACTTACACCAGTGTAGAATAAGATACGTTCAGTGGTAGTAGTTTTACCAGCATCAATGTGCGCACTAATACCGATATTACGATATCTTTCAATAGGGGTTGTACGAGCCATTATTATAACCTTGTTAAGTTTAATATCTGTTTATATAAGGGTAAGGCTTCATCGAGGATGAAGCCCTTAAATTTTAAAAGCGTATTACCAACGGAAGTGAGCAAATGCTTTATTAGCTTCAGCCATACGGTGAACGTCTTCACGTTTTTTCACAGCTGCACCTTTGTTATCTGATGCATCAGATAATTCATTTGCAAGACGTAAAGCCATTGATTTATCACCGCGTTTACGTGCAGCTTCAACGATCCAACGCATACCTAATGCGTTACGACGAACTGGACGTACTTCAACTGGCACTTGGTAAGTAGAACCACCAACACGACGAGATTTAACCTCAACGGTTGGGCGAACGTTTTCAAGTGCAATTTCAAATGCTTCTAAAGGTTCTTTACCTGTGCGTTCTGCAAGTTTGTCTAACGCACCGTAAACGATGGTTTCAGCAACGGATTTTTTACCGTCTACCATTAATACATTAATAAATTTTGCAAGTAACTCTGAACCGAACTTCGGATCTGGAAGAATCTTGCGTGGTTCAACACTACGACGACGTGGCATTGCGAATTTCTCCGTATATTTAATCTTCAGGATATCCAAAACTCTATAAAAATTAACCGCACTTTAAAGTGAGCTAATGTGATACTGGAGTTTCTGATTTAAATTTTTACTAATTTAGACGTTTGGCCTTACTTAACGGAGTTCCATTAAGCTTTAGGACGTTTAACGCCGTATTTAGAACGACCTTGTTTACGATCTTTAACGCCTGCACAGTCTAATGCGCCGCGTACAGTGTGGTAACGAACACCTGGTAAGTCTTTAACACGACCACCACGGATAAGCACAACACTGTGCTCTTGAAGGTTGTGACCTTCGCCGCCGATGTAAGAAGTTACTTCAAAGCCATTAGTTAAACGAATACGACATACTTTACGTAATGCTGAGTTCGGTTTTTTAGGTGTAGTTGTGTATACACGAGTGCACACACCACGTTTCTGCGGGCAAGCCTCTAATGCAGGAACGTTACTTTTTACAACCTTTTTCACACGCGGTTTGCGTACTAGCTGGTTGATAGTTGCCATTAAAAAAGCTCCAGTTTAAATGTTATTCATAATAGAATGTTTGTTACAAAATCTATCTCTCCATCCAATAGACAGAAGAAATAGACGCTAAATTCTAAAGAGTTCCCTTGGGAATGTCAAGTATCGCATTCTTTGTACTTGACACCCATCCCCTATAACTGACAGTCTAGAAAAAGACTTTCCTTCTTTTCATAAATGATCTTTACTTTTGGTGGTGGCTTATCATTTTCATCAATAACTAGAAAATCTGCCAAATCTATTAATTGGTTACTATTTACTTATTTTTTAGATGCCGCTGAGCTACTAAAGTATTCCCATAGTTTATTCGCATCCGTACTAATTTTTTCAAAACCAACTGGTAGTTCATAAGTTTGAGTTTGTGGATTAAATAAAATTACTACCTTACCTTTCTTGTTACCTATGCTCTTTATATCCCATTCTTCTGACCCACTCTGAGCCTTATCATTAAGCTGATATTTCACAAGCTTATAATTCAATTCAATCGGATAAAATGCCTCTGTTGGCTTTAGGCTTGAATTGATTTTAGGCTCGCATTCAACACCAAGAGGCCCAAAACGCCACTCTTCATAATGACACCCAGCCACCATTTTCATTTTATTATCTACTAGATAAACCCAACTAATATCACCTTTCTCACCGCCACTCCCACCATCACGGCTGTTTAATTGAAAACCCAGTGTATCCTTTCCTAGCTTAACGACCGCTGCCTTACCAAGAAACTCTATATTTTTATTTTTAAATAATGGTTGTTGATCAAAGTTTTCTGAATTTATATATTCCTGATTTTCTAAAACCCATTTATCTAATGACTTTTTGAAAATGTATAAATACAGTTCCTCATTATACCCTGCAGTTCCATAATTCAGTGCAAAATAACGCTTTTCTCCTTCACTGGTTTGAATATCTTTTAAATCATAATCAATAAAAAAACTATCATCTTCCCAAGATTTACTCCATTTATCGTATACAGCTCTCGGATAAACTTTTTTGAGAATATGTTTGCCAAATTCTTCATTACTTAAATTAGTCGAAATTTGATTAAATTGACTACTCGAACTGGTGGAATTTGCTATAGATGCTTGTACTTCAGTACAAGTTAGGAAACAGCTAAACATAGAGATAAATAGTATTTTTTTCATAATAGAATCCTTATAATTATTGATCTAAGTGTAGTGAATTCTGACTTAGCTTAAGAGATCTTCTACAATTATATGATTTTAAAATAATTTATTCCATCCCATCTTTACATTTCATACATTATCTTCAAGATATTTAATTCATTTAGTTTTACCTCTCTTTTCCAAATCAATTGCCTGCCTGAAGCCAGGGTTTTATAATTTCAAGCAGAATTATTTTGTTGGCAATCATTATGTTACGTTCATTCATTTTTCATTTACGTTATTTCTATCACAAAAAACTTCGACAAACGCATCGTATCTCTCATAAAACACTCGAATTCGTATGTTTACTGATTGGTGCGACATTTGTTGCCCTTTTTTCCTTTGGATTTGCCAAGCTAGCCGATATCGGACTTGAATTTAATGCCTATTGGTCTGCCAAATACCCTCTCGCCGTTTGGATTGTTTTACCGCTTGGTCTTGCTTTTCTCACCTGGTTTA